>DATKDI010000001.1:0-72724 GCA_035512775.1 Actinomycetota bacterium
CGTGGCGTTCGCGGGGCTCGGCCCGGCGAACGACGATCCCGGGACCAGCGAGCCGCTGCATGTCGAAGGCATGCAGCGGCTGGCCCAGCTCCAACATCGCGTAGTTGGTCGCGTCGACGATCGGCGCGACCGGCCGCATCCCCGCAGCCGTGAGCCTCGCCTGCGCTTGCAGCGGGGTGGATCCCGTCGACGCGCCCCGGAGCACCCGAGCCAGGTAGAAGGGACAGCCGTCCGGCGCGCGCAGCTCCACGGTCGCCACCTCGTCCGCGCGCTCCGGATCTTCTTCGACGGTCGTCTGCGGCTCGGCCAGCGGCACGCCCAGGATCGAGGAGATCTCCCGCGCGACCCCGTACACCGAGAGGAAGTCGGGCCGGTTGGGCTCCACCTCGATGTCCAAGACAGCATCGTGGAGACCGAGCGCCGACTTCAGGTCGGCGCCGACGGGAAGCTCCTCCGGCAGGAGCAGGATCCCCGTCTCGTGCTCGTGCGAGATCGCGAGCTCGCGCGGCGAGCAGAGCATGCCGTTCGACATCTCACCACGCAGAGGCTTCGCGCCGAGGGGCTCATCGAGCATCGGGACCCGGCTGCCGGGCTTGGCCCAGGGGACGAGATCGCCCGCGGACATGTTCCGGATACCGACCACGACCTGCACCGGTCCGTGTCCGTCGTCCACGGTCGCGAGGCAGAGCTTGTCGGAGTTCGGGTGGTCGCGGACCTCGAGCACCCGCGCCACCACCACCCCATCGAGCCCGGCCCAGGGTCGCTCGACCCCTTCGATCTTGATCCCGCGGGCGTCGATCCGCTCCGCGAGGGTCTCCACGTCCATCTCGACGGGCACGAACTCCCGGAGCCAGGACACGGGGACCCTCATCAGCTCGCTCCGAACTGCGCGAGGAATCGGATGTCACCGTCCACCAGCAGCCGGATGTCGGGGATCCGATACTTGAGGATCGCAACCCGGTCGATCCCAAGCCCGAACGCGAAGCCCGTATACCGCTCCGGGTCGTAGCCGCAGTTCTCGAGGACCTGTGGGTGCACCATGCCGCACCCGAGGAGCTCGATCCAGCCGTTCCCGCAGACCGGGCAGCCGACCCCGTCGCAGCGCATGCACGTCACCGCCAGCTCCGCCCCCGGCTCCACGAACGGGAAGAACGCCGGGCCGAGCTTCGTCTCCCGGTCGCTGCCGAACAGCTCGCGCGCCACGGCGTCGAGCGTTCCCTTCAGGTCGGCGAAGGTGATCCCCTCGTCCACGACGAGTCCCTCCACCTGGTGGAACACAGGGAGATGCGTGGCGTCGGGCGTCTCACGCCGGTAGACGCGGCCTGGCGCGATGATGTAGACGGGCGGCGGCTGCGACTGCATCGTCCGGATCTGAACGGAGGACGTCTCCGTGCGAAGCAGCAGCTCCGGGTGGCCGGGGATGCTGACGTAGATCGAATCCTTCATCGTCCGCGCCGGGTGATCCGGCGGGATGTTGAGCGCATCGAAGTTGTGCCACTCGTCTTCGATCTCGGGACCTTCCACGACCCGGTATCCGAGTCGCAGGAAGATGTCGACGATCGCGTCCTCTGCGAGCGAGAGAGGATGGAGCGAGCCCGCCCGGGGTCGCCTGCCGGGAAGAGAGAGATCGATCCGATCGGCGGCGAGGAGGACCTCCTCGGCCACGGCCTCCAGCTCGGCGCGCCGCACATCGGCCGCCTGCTGCAGGGCGGAACGGGTCTGGTTCACGGCCTGGCCTATCGACTTGCGTTCGTCGGGCGCGAGGGACCCGACTGCTCTTTGCACTTCGGAGAAGGGGGCCTTGCGTCCGAGGATCGCGGTCTGTGCGGCCTCGAGCTCGGTCATCGAGCTTGCCTCGGAGAAGGCGCTGAGCCCTCGCTCGCGTTGCTCGTCGAGGACCCGCATCATCTCCTTGGCGTCCATGAAGTCCGCCGAGTCTACGGTGTGAGCGGATCGGGACCCGCGATCGGCAGCTCCACATGCAACGTGAGACGGCTGTCCGCTTGTTCGCCCCACGCCCGTCCGCCCTGCGCTTCCGCGACCCGGCGTGCCGCGTACAGCCCGATCTTGGAACCTCCCCCCGTTCCCGGCCGGCGAGCTTCGAACAGCGCGTCGACGTCCACTTGCGTCGCCGCTCCGCGAGACGCCGACACGAGCAGCCGGCCGTCGCGAACCTCGCTGCTCACGCGGATCGGACCCTCGCTCCCCCACCACACGAGCGCTTCGGCGAACCCGTGGAGCGTCGTCTTGAGGCGGGCGGCATCGATCAGGACCTTTTCCCCGCCTCCGATCCACTCGATCGTCGGGTGCTCGGGATCCCGGGCCAGCTGCTCTCCCATCTGTCGAACGAGGTCGGCCACGTCGGTGAGCTCGACGTAAGCGTGGAACCGGCCGCTCATCACCCTCGCGACGTCGACGAGCTGGCGCACGATCGTGTCCATCCGATCGGCATCGTGCACGATGCCGTTGAGCATCAGGTCGCGTTGCTCCTCCGTCATGTCGACCCATCGCTTCCCGAGCGCATACCCGAACCCCTTCATCGCGGTGAGGGGAGACCGGATGTCGTGCGCCGCGGCGGCGACGAGCTCCTCGAGCGTCTCGGCGGCGGGGCGGCCGCGGCGCACCCACTCGAACAGGCACACCGTGGCCGCGGCGGCGAGGTTCAGGCTCTCAGCGCGCCCGGCCTGCGGTACCCGGACGCGGTGGTCCGCCGCCTCGAGGATCTCGTGAGGCAGACCATGGGCCTCATTGCCGAACACGAACGCGGTCGACCTCGGGAGCTCGGACTCGAACAGGTCCTCCTCGCCGTGCATGTCCATCGCGACCACGGCGAAGTCCCTCGCGCGCAGTGACGCGAGCGCGTGGTGGGTTTCGACGCCTCGCACGACGGGGACATGGAAGATCGATCCGGCCGAGGCCCGCACCGCCTTCGGGTTGTAGGGGTCGACCGAGCTCCCGGCGAACACGACACCCGCCGCCCCCGCCGCGTCCGCCGACCGCAGGATCGTGCCCGCGTTGCCCGGATCGCGCACCTCGTGCAGGATCGCCACCGCGCCGGGAGGCGTCAGGTCGTCGATCCCGACGTCCACGAAGGGAGCGATCCCCACGACGCCCTGAGGGGTGACGGTCGACGTGAGGCGTTCCATCACGCGGTCGCTGACCTCGTCGACGGCCACGCCGGCCTGTCTCGCTCGCACGGCGAGCGGATCGAGGTCGTCGTGCACGAAGAGGGACAGGAGTCGTCCGTCTTCCGCGAGCGCCTCAGCGACCGCCTGCGCCCCCTCAACCAGGAAGCGGCGATCCTCTTCGCGGATCGATCGCTTCTTGAGCCGGACCGCCGCGACCACCTTGGGGTTCTGGGCGGACGTCAGCACGGTGCATCTCGCACGGGGCGGAGTGTACGCGGGGCCCGGGCGCCCTTGCGCCTAGGAGTCGGTCGGAGACGAGGCCTTGGCCTGCTCGACGAGCTGGGCGAACGCACCCGGATCGTGCACCGCGAGGTCCGCGAGGATCTTGCGGTCGACCTCGACACCCGCGGCGTGCAGTCCGCTCACGAAGCGCGAGTACGACATCCCGTGCGGACGGACGGCGGCGTTGATCCTCGTGATCCATAGGCGCCGGAACTGCGCCTTCCGGTCCCGGCGGTCGCGGTAGGCGTACATGCCGGAATGCATGACCTGTTCCTTGGCGACCCGGAGCCGCTTGCGGCGGCTGCCCGTGTAGCCCTTGGCCGCTTCGAGGATCTCGCGGCGCTTCTTCTTCGCGTGTACGGAGCGCTTGATGCGGGCCATCCCTACTCCCCCAACAGTCGCTTGATGGTCTTGGCGGCCGCGTTCGAGCCGACCTCGGCCATGCCCTCGACGCGGCGGCGGCGCGACCCCGACTTCTTGGTGAGCATGTGATTGCCCGTCGCCTTACGATGCATCACCTTGCCGTTCCGCGTGATGCGGAACCGCTTGGCGGTCGCTCGATGGGTCTTGTTCTTCGGCATCTGTCTATCCCTCGTCCAGATCCGCCGTCGCAGTGGCGACGGGCTCCGGCTCCGGGGCCGTTTCCGGCTGCGCTGCTGCTTCCGGCTGCGGCTCGGGCTCGGGCTCCGGCTCCTGTGCCTGCTCCGACTCTACCTGTGGATCGAGCGCTTTCGCCCGAGCGAGCTGCTCCATGTACCGCTTGTTGGGCGAGATCACCATGATCATGTTCCGGCCCTCTTGCTTGGGCATCGACTCCACCGTCACCATCTCGCCGAGGTCTCCGACCAGCCGGTCCAAGATCTTGCGCCCGAGGTCCGTGTGGGTCATCTCGCGTCCCCGGAACATGATGGTCACCTTCACCTTGTGCCCGCCCCGTAGGAACCGCTCGACGTGGCCCTTCTTCGTGCCGTAGTCGTGCGCGTCGATCTTGGGACGGAACTTGATCTCCTTCAGCTCGGTCCGGGACTGCTTCTTCCGAGCTTCCTTCTGACGGATGTCTCGCTCGTACTTGAACTTGCCGTAGTCCATGATCCGACACACCGGCGGGTTCGCCTGCGGAGCAACCTCGACGAGATCCAGATCGAGCTCGCGTGCCATCCGCAGCGCTTCTGTGGACGCGACCACCCCGATCTGCTCACCGTCAGCACCGACCAGGCGCACCTGGGGAGATCGGATCCTTTCGTTCAAGCGTGGTTCGGTCGAGACCCCGCATCACTCCCTTCGAAAACGAAGCACCGGACCGGCCGGTGCTTGTCGCGTATCAACGGCGGAACACGTGCGCAGAGTATAGGGCGATGCCGACGCCTGTCGACGGGCTCTCACCAATCGGGGTCGAGGGGACGACCGTACGCGTCGCGGAGTCGCTGTGTGTCGTCCTCGGTCGTGTACCCGTACGCAACCTCGAGGATGCGGCCCGGGCCGGAACCGGTGCACCGGATCCGATGTGCCTGCTCCGCGGGTATCACGAACTCCTCGCCCGGCTCCGCCTCCACGGCTCGGTCATCGATCTCGACGGTGAGGCCCGGGTCGAGGACGACCCAGGTCTCGTCCCGCATCCGGTGGTAATGGACGCTGGTCTCCTGACCGGGCTCCACGGTGATGACGCGAACCGACGAGGGCTGGTTCAGGGCATAGGTCACGACCCGACCCCAGGGCTTCTCGACGATCATCGCAAGCTCCCCTCCCTCTCCTTGGCTTCCTTCGGGCCTTCCTTCGGGGCCTCCTTGGGGAGCCGCTCGAGCAGATCCGCCATCTCGAGCGCGGCCTCCGCGGCATCCCATCCCTTGTTGCCGTGCGCACCCCCTGCCCGGGCCTCGGCTTGGGCGAGGGTCTCCGTTGCCAGGACCTCGAAGATGACCGGGATGCCCGTCTCACGGCTGACCTCGGCCACTCCGCGAGCCGCCTCGGCGGCGACGAGCTCGAAATGCGCCGTCTCGCCGCGAACGACCGCCCCGAGGCAGATCACCGCATCGTAGGCGCCGGTGGCCGCCATGCGTTGGGCGACCAGGGGGATCTCGAACGCGCCCGGCACCCAGGCCACGTCGACCGCTTCCTCGGCGACTCCGCGGGCCCGGAGCCCCGCGAGCGCTCCTTCGAGGAGCCGGGCGGTCACGTGCTCGTGGAAGCGCGCGACCACGATCGCGAGATGACGCCCCTCGCCGAGCGGCTCACCGCGGGAGACGCTCACGCCCGAGCCTCCACGCCGCCGATCTCCCCTTCGATCGCCGGCCCGTCGATCTCGGGACCTTCGATCTCCGTTGCGTCGGTCTCCGGCAGGTCGAGCAGGTGGCCGAGCTTCTCGCGCTTGGCTCGTAGGTAGCCGACGTTCTGCGGCGTCGGATCGGTCTGGAGCGGGAGCCGCTCCTCGATCACCAGCCCGTGGCCCTCGAGTCCCGCTCGCTTCTCCGGGTTGTTCGTGAGCAGCCGCATCGACCGGACCCCGAGGTCGTAGAGGATCTGTGCGCCGATCCCGTAATCGCGCTGGTCCGCCGGGAAGCCGAGTTCCAGGTTGGCTTCCACCGTGTCACGCCCACGCTCCTGGAGCTCGTAGGCACGGAGCTTGTGTGCGATGCCGATCGCACGACCCTCGTGGCCGCGGACGTAGAGGACCACACCCCGCCCTTCGCGCCCGATCAGCTCCATCGCACGATCCAGCTGCTCACCACAGTCGCACCGGAGGGAACCGAACACATCGCCGGTCAAGCACTCCGAGTGCACGCGGGTGAGGACGCGCGCGCCCTCACCCATCTCCCCCGCCACGAGGGCGACGTGGGTACGCCCGTCCACGACGCTCTCGTACGCGATGGAGCGGAACTCGCCGTGCCGCGTGGGGATCTTCGCCTCCGCGACCTTCGTCACGAGCACCTCATGCTGCCGGCGGTACGCGATCAGATCCGCGATCGAGATCAGCTTCAGGCCGTGGGTGCGAGCGAAGACCGTGAGATCCGGCAGTCGCGCCATCGTCCCGTCCTCGTTGACCGTCTCGCACAGAACGCCGGCCGGATACAGCCCGGCGAGGCGTGCCAGATCCACGGCCGCTTCCGTATGCCCTGCTCGCTTCAAGACACCGCCCTCGCGATACCGCAGCGGGAAGATGTGGCCCGGACGAGACAGATCCGGGGGCTGCGTCGTCGGATCGATGATCGCTCGGATCGTGCGGGCTCGGTCGGCGGCCGAGATGCCGGTCGTGACGCCCTCGCGAGCGTCCACCGAGACCGTGAAGGCGGTGCGCCTGCTGTCGGTGTTGGAGGCGACCATCAACGGGATCTCCAGCTCGTCGAGCCGATCCCCGATCACGGGCATGCAGATCACCCCACTCGTGTGCCGGACGATGAATGCGATCGACTCGGGGGTGACGCGCTCCGCCGCCATGATGAGATCGCCCTCGTTCTCCCGGTCGGCGTCGTCGACCACGATCACCATCCGGCCGCCCTGGATCTCTTCGATCGCCTCCGGGATCGAGGCGAAGACCTTCTCCTCCGCCAACGTGCTCATGTCGTTCGTTCCTTTCCGGACTCGACGGCGACGCCGTCGCCGATGAGGCTCTCGATGTTCCTGGCCACGTACTTCGCAACGACGTCGACCTCCACGTTCAACGGATCACCCGTGCGGATCGCGCCGAGCGTGGTGACTGCCAGCGTGTGCGGTATCAGCGCCACGTCGATCTCGTCGTCGTCGATCGCCGCGACGGTCAGGCTGACCCCGCTCAGGGTGATCGACCCCTTCTCGACTACGTACCGCAAGAGATCCCCGGGCAGGCGGACGGACAGGCGGGCGCCGCCCTCGGCGTCCGGCCGGACGGCCGTCGCGAGCGCGACGCCGTCCACATGGCCCTGGACGAGATGTCCCCCCAGACGGGAGACGAGGGTGGCCGGTCGCTCCACGTTCACTCGATCGTCGGGCGCGAGGCCGCCCAGGCTCGTGCGGTCGAAGGTCTCCGGGGAGATGTCGAAGGATGCCTCGTCTCCGTCGAGACCGACCACCGTGAGGCAGACGCCGTCGATCGAGATCGAATCGCCGATCGCCGCTTCCGACGCGGCGATCGGGCACCGCACGACGATGCGCGACCCCGCCCTGGACACGACGTGGCCGAGCTCCTCAACGATCCCGGTGAACATCCGCCACCACCTTCACGTCTGCTCCGAGACGCTCGATCGACACGATGTCCACCTGCGCCGCTCGCCCGATCGGGGCGAACCCGCTTCCCGCGAGCCAGCCGGTGGCCTCGCGACCGCCGACCACCATCGGCGCGACGTAGAGCACGAGCTGATCGACGACTCCGTCATGGATCGCGCTCCAGGCGAGCGTCGGACCGCCCTCCAGCACGACACCCTGCAGGTCCCGCTTCCCGAGCAGGTCGATCAATGCCGGCAAGGACACACCGCCGTTGGGATCGCGATCCAGCACCGCGACGTCGGCGCCCGCGTCGACCCATTCCTGACGTCTCGGCGTGGGCGTTTGCTCAGTCGTCGCGATGAGCGTGGGTGCGCTCGCATCCAGCGCGCGTCGATCGCCGGGAACGCGACCGGACGGATCGACGACGACCCGGACCGGGGGTCGCGCCGACGCGAACGCGGGGTCGCGGACCGTGAGCCGTGGATCGTCGGCGAGGGCCGTGCCCGAGCCGACGACCACGGCGTCGGACCACGCGCGCAGACGCTGGACGTCCGCGCGCGCCTCCTCACCCGTGATCCACTTGGAGGACCCGTCGCGAGCGGCGGCCTTCCCGTCGAGGGACGAGGCCATCTTCAGCACGACGAACGGCCGACCGGTGCGGACGTGGGTGCGGAAGGCCACGTTCTGTCGGATCGCCTCCGCGCCGAGGAGTCCCTCCTCGACCGTGAGGCCCGCGTCCCGGAGCGCGCGGAACCCGCTGCCGTCGACGACGGGGTTCGGGTCGCCCGTGGCCGCGATGATCCCTTCCACGCCGGCCTGGATCAGCGCCCGGGCGCACGGAGGGGTGCGACCGTGATGATCGCAGGGCTCGAGTGTCACGAAGGCGGTCGAGCCGACCGCACGGTCGCCGGCCACGCGAAGGGCCATGGCTTCGGCGTGCTCGGTCCCGGGACCCTCGTGCCACCCCTCGCCGGCCACCCGGCCGTCGCGAACCAGCACGCAACCGACCAGTGGATTGGGCGAAACGCGCCCCCAGCCCCGCGCCGCGAGCTCGAGCGCCCTCCGCATGTGCCGCTCCCTGTCCACGCTCCTCCGTCCTTCCGGAGCGGGACACAGGTGGAAAGGCGCTGCAGGACCGCACGCGGCGGCCCCCGCGCCTGTTCCCTCCCATCCCGACTATCACGGTCGGTCCCGGAATCGCACCGGGTCCACCCCCACGTGGCTCGCGGAGGGTCGCGGACTATCACCGCCGGTGGGGATTCGCACCCCGCCCCGGAAACAGGCTTTCCGCCAGTATAGGACCGCACCTGAGGTCGTGAGAAGGCCGTCTCCCTGCCTGGAGCGGAGGGGTGGCCTAGGGTGCGCGGCGGTCGACGGCGTAGGACGAGCCGCCGTCGCGCTTGGCGAACTGCTTCATCTCCGTCGCCACCGCCACGGCTTCCCCGTAGTGAGCGAACGCTCTCTTCGAGGTCGTCGCGATGCCCACGGACACGCTCACGAGCGGGATGTCCTGCTCGACGCCCTTCCGGTCCTCCATCCGAACGAAGCCTCGTTCGAGATCCTCGTCCTCGTAGTAGAGGGAACGATCCTTGTCGAAACGGTCGCAGACGGCTTTGGCGACGTCCTCGGCCGTATCCGGCTCCACGACGGCCACGAAGTCGTCTCCACCGACATGGCCGACGAACCCGTCCTGATCGTTCGCGATCACCGCGTCCTGGATCATCCGTGCCGTGCCCTGGATCAGCCGGTCGCCCCGAACGAAGCCGTACTTGTCGTTGTAGGTCTTGAAGTTGTCGAGGTCGACATACAGGACCGCGAACGGCCGGTGCTCCCTGACCTGTCGCTCGATCTCCTCCTGGATCCGGATGTTGCCGGGCATCCCCGTGAGCGGCGACAGGTTGCGCATCTCCTTGGCCCGCCGGAGGGTTCCCTTCACGCGTGCGAGCAGTTCGATCGGGTCGAACGGTTTGATGATGTAGTCGTCCGCTCCAGACTGCAGACCGGTGACCTTGTCCGACGACAACGCCTTCGCCGTGAGCATGATGATGCTGGTGTTGGCCGTCTGCGGGTTCTTGCGCAGACGCTGCGCCACTTCGAAGCCGTCGAGGCGCGGCATCATCACGTCGAGGAGCACGAGGTCGGGCCGGATCTCCGCTGCCCGCTCGAGCGCCTCCTCACCGTCGCCCGCGACCGACACCTCGTAGCCGGCGGACCGGAGGTTCACCTCGACGAACCGGGCGATATCCGGGTCGTCGTCGACGACGAGGATCGACTCGGGCATCAGGCGGTCCCTTCACGAGCGGGAAGGGGCGACCGGCCGCGCGAGGCGATCTCCTTGAGGGCACGAGCCGCCTCCACCTTGTCGGGGGCCTTGTAGATCCCGGAAGCGGACACCAAGACGGTCGCGCCGGCATCCACCGCGCGCTGCGCGTTGTCGACCTTCACGCCGCCGTCGATCTCGACGTCGACCGAGAGCCCCTGCCGGTCCACCTCACGGCGAGCAGCCTCGATCCGCGGGTAGACGTCGGGATTCAGCTCTTGACCGCTCCATCCGGGCCGGATGCTCATCAGCATGAGGTCGTCGAGTTGTTCGAGGTAGGGGAACGTCGCCTCCACCGGTGTCTCCAGGTTGACCGTGAGACCGGTACGCATGCCTGTCGCCCGCGCTTTCGAGATCACGGGCTCGGGATCGTCGACCGCCTCGTGGTGGAACGACACGGTGTCGAGTCCCGCTTCCGCGAGCTCTTCGAGATACGACCCCGGCGCGTCGACCATGAGATGGCCGTGGAGATCCGACGTGGTCCAAGGGCGAAGCGAGGCAACGATAACCGTGCCGAGGGCGATGGGAGGTACGAAATGACCATCCATGATGTCGATATGGATGATGTCGGCATAGGGCTCTATCAGCTTGACCTCGTCGGCCAGATGGGCGAGGTCCGCTGAGAGGATGGATGCCGCCAACTTCCCCATGGTGGCGGATTGTAGCGGTGGACACCGATGCCGCGATCAGCCGGACTTCTGGAACGCTGCCACGAACATCCCGTCGGTCCCGTGGCGATGCGGCCAGAGACGGTGCCGGAAGGCCGGATCGGAGCCTTCCGGCCCCGGTGTTTCGATGGGCTGCAGGTCGGGTCGATGCCGGAGTATCGCGTCGCACGCCGCGTCGGTCTCCGCTCTCGGGAACGTGCACACCGAGAACACCAAACGGCCGCCGGGGGCAACCAGGTCGGCGGCGGCGGCCGCGATCGCCACCTGGAGCCGCGCCAGACGGGAGAGCTCCTCTCGATGTCCGCGCCACAACAGCTCCGGCCGCCGCCGCGCGGCGCCGATCCCCGAGCACGGCGCATCCACGAGCACCCGGTCGAAGGGACCCCGTACGGCGGGTGTGATGGCGTCCTGCACGAGGACGAGTGCGTGGAACCCGAGGCGTCGCAGACTCGCAGGGATCAGCGCGGTGCGATCCGCGTGGAGATCGACGGCGACGACTCGGCCCTCCTCGCCCACCCGGCACGCGACGAAAGCCGCCTTCCCTCCCGGCGCGGCGCAGGCGTCGAGCACACGCTCGCCCGGCTGGGGCCCGAGCGTCTCGACCACGAACGCGGACGCCTGATCCTGGACGGCGAACCGCCCCTCGTTCCAACCCGGGAGCGACGTGGGGTCTCCGCCCGGGAGGAGGATGCACTCCGGATGCACTCCGCCGATCTCCGGTCGATATCCGGCCTGCCGCAACGACTCGATCACCCCGTCGACCGTGGCCCGGCAGGTGTTCACTCGGAGGGAGAGCGCGCCGCGCTCGCCGAAAGCGAGCGCCGCGCGCTCCACCTCGTCGGGTTCGAGCATCGTGCGAAGCTCCTTCACGGCCCACGGAGCCAAGCCGGTGCGGAGGCCGATCGCCTGGTCGTCCACTCCCGCAGGCGGCGCGGGTGGCTCTTTCGCCAGTCGTCGGAGGATCGCGTTCACGAACCCGCGCTCCCTCGGCACGACGACGCCCACCGTCTCCCCCACCGCCGCATGAGCCGGGATCCGCATGTGGAGCAGTTGGTACGCGCCGAGACGGAGGGCGGCGCGCGCGCCCGGCGTCATCCGGGCGATCGGTCTCGCTGCGCGCGCGCCGATCACCGCGTCGAGCTCGGGCACATGGCGGAGCGTCCCGTAGGCGAGTTCGGTGGCGAGCGCGCGATCCCGCTGGTCCAGACCCGAACGCGCGAGGGCGCTGGGAAGCAAACGGTTCGAGTACGCGCCTTCGTCGGCCACGCGGCGGACCACCTCGAGCGCGACAGCCCTGGCGCTCGGACTCACGTCAGGCCCTCTCCCTGCTGGATCCGCGCTCCGCGGGCCCACTCGGCCCCGGACATCCTCTTGCGACCGGCCGGGGCGACCTCGACGAGCTCCACGAGTCCCGACGCGGTGCCGACCCATGGATCGCGATCCCATCCGACGATCACGCCGGGACCGGATCCTTCCGTCGCCATCCGACCGCCTCCCGGATGGACTCGTGCGACGAGCACCTTCAACCGTCCCTGGCGGAACGTCGTGAAAGCTCCCGGATCCGGGGCAAACGCACGGACCCTGCTCACGATGGCTTCGGCGGGCTGAGCCCAATCGATCGTCCGCTCCTCGGGGAGGAGCTTCGGCGCGTACGTCGCGATGGTGTGGTCCTGCGACCGCGGCTCCACGGTGCTCTCGTCCAACCCTTGAAGCGTCTGGACGAGCAGAGGCGCACCCAACTCTGAAAGCCGCGCACCCAGTGCACCCGCGTCCTCGTCGGGACCGATGGGCGTTTCGAGGGACGCGAGGACGGGTCCCGTGTCCATGCCCTCGTCCATCAGCATCACCGTCACGCCGGTCGTCTCATCACCTCCCAAGATCGCCCGCTGCACAGGCGCAGCCCCTCGCCAGCGAGGGAGGAGCGAGAAGTGCAGGTTCACCGCGCCGAGCCGCGGGATATCCAGGACGTCCGGGGTGAGGATCTCGCCGTACGCAACGACCACGATCGCGTCGGGCTCGAGCGAGTCGAGGGCGTCGAAGCCCCCGCCGTCCCTGACCCGATCCACCTCGAGGAGAGGAAGCTCCAGGGTGCGCGCGGCGTCCGCCACGGCCGTCGGCGTCAGCTCCGAACCTCGCCCGGCGGGACGCGGCGGGTTCGTGAGGACGAGATCGACGTCGATGTCCGACGCCTGCGGGAGGGCCCGCAATGGTGCGACCGACCAGGCATCGTTTCCGAGGAACGCGACCCGCATGCGGCGAGGATACGGCGGGTCAGTCCGGCTCGGTTCGCCCGGGCGCGGAGAGACCCATCTCGATCCGCCGGAGCTGCGCCATCACACCTCGGCGTCCCTCTTCGTCCAGGCGGTCGATGTACAGCATCCCGTCCAGGTGATCGGTCTCGTGCTGGAAGATCCGTGCGAGCAGTCCCTCACCGATCATCTCGTACGGCGTGCCTTCGAGGTCCTGCCCGGCGCACCGGATGCGGGCGTGACGAGGGGTCGGGTAGTACGGGCCGGGGATCGAGAGACATCCTTCGTCCTCGAGAAGCTCGCCCACCGGCTCCGAAAGCTCAGGATTGGCCATGAACATCGGACCGGTCTCCCCGTCGTCGAAGACGAAGAGCCGAAGCGACAGGCCCACCTGGGGAGCCGCGAGGCCGACGCCGGGCGCCGCGACCATGGTCTCGACCATGTCGTCGAACAGCGTGCGCAGGGACGGACCGAACTCGGTGACCGGCTTCGCCGGCTCGCGAAGCACCGGGTCGCCAAGCGTTCGGATACGCAGGATCACGTCGGTCTCCTACAGGTGCGGCTCGGCCTCGACGCGATCGACAACGCCGTCGGTTGCGAGCTCCCGGAGCCTCGCCCCGAACGCGGTCACCCGCTTGGGGTCGAGGGCGAGCAAGCATACCGTCCGTCCTTCGGACGGGGAGACGAGGAGGGTCGAGGGATCGAACAGGCGCAGCTCGGCCTCGAGGCCGGCCGACCCCGTGATACGGAAGACCGCGGCGCCGACGGGAAGCCCCGCCTCACGTCGTCTCCGCGTCTCCTCGGCATGGAAGCGGTCGGGGTTCCCTCGAACCAGTGCCTGCACGATGGGGTCTCCCGGCGAGGAAGCCTGGACGATCGCCCGTCCATGCGGGCGGGCCCAGCCGATCGCCTCCATCCACGTCGTCAGGCTGCGCTCGCGCGCCGCCAGCCCGGGCCTCCGATCGGCGAGATCGACGTCGAGGATCGCCACGAGGTCGAGAGCTCCCGCCCCCAGGTCCCGGACGCCGTCCGCCCCGCCGACCAGGATCTCGTCCGGGCCGGGGAGGCGAGCGGGCTCGTCGTCGCGGAGCCGCCGGACCGGTACGGGAGCAGCCCGGCCGGCCCACGCCTCCACGTCCTCCGCGCCGCCGCGCCGGACCCCGAAGGACGTGCCCGCACAGGACCGACATCGCCCCGAGGCACCGCAGACGACGCAGGTGACTCCCCCCGCCGCGGCGCGAAGGAGCCCTCCGCACGACGCGCAGGCCGCCGGCTCGCCACACGATCTGCAGACCTGGGCGACCCCATAACCCGGAAGCGGCGAGAACACGAACCCGCGGCGGGTGGTCGCGAGCGCCTTGACGAGTCTCGGGGCACGCCCGGCGGGTCCCGGCCGAACGACCTCGACGGGGGGCCAACGCCGCGTGGCGGGCGAGACCGTCGGCAATCCCAGCGCCGACGCCTCCGCCGACGGGCACGCGGAGGTGAGGACACAAACGGCTCCCTCGAGGCGAGACCGGGTGAGCGCGACGTCTCGGCCGTGGTAGTAAGGGGCACGGTCCTCCCGGTGCGCGGGATGACTCTCCCTCGCGAGGTAGATCAAGCCCAACCCATCCAGCGGCGCGAACACCGTCGGACGCGTGCCGATCACCAGGTCGTATCGGCCCGCGCCGATCTCGAGCCAGAGTCGGTA
The DNA here is from genome assembly GCA_035512775.1 of Actinomycetota bacterium. Lineage (GTDB taxonomy): Bacteria > Actinomycetota > UBA4738 > UBA4738 > HRBIN12 > JAJNBA01. The sequence goes on from DATKDI010000001.1 coordinate 14,517, forward strand.
GCGGGAGCGCTTCCCCCCGCCGAGGAACAGCGCCGCGCGGTCACCGAAGGTGTCGGCGAGCGCGCGCGCCGTCGCCGGCACCGGCATCGCTTCCGGCACGATCACGATCGCGCGGCGTCCGCCCCCGAGGCAAGCGGTCACCGCGTCGACGGCGAGGGACTGCTCGTCATCCGGAGCCGGGCGGGCCACGAACGCACCATGCCCGCCACCCAGCGCTTCGAGCGCTCGGTCCCCGCCGCGATACCCGGCGAGCACGAACCCGGCCGACGGACCTCCCGCTTCGTTCGTCGTGCCGGCGTCGGGCAGATCCCTCTCCACCTCCTCGGACGCCACCCGAGGAGGCACCGCACGTGCGATCACGGCGGCGAGCGGCGCCACGTACCTCTCGCTCACCCAGCGGAAGAGCGCGAGCTGGCGCTCGTCGAAGAATCGGACCGGCGAGACGACCTTCTTGACGGCCAGCATCCGCGTCGGTAGGTCTTCGCTCGGTCCGAGGACCCAGCCGCGCGTCGCGCGCCCGTGGAACGGCACCTGGACGAGCGAGCCCACGCCAGCACCCATCTCGGCGGGGAGGTCGTAGGTGAACGGTCGGTCGAGCGACAGCAGCGGCCGGTCGATGCAGACGTCGACCGGGCCCGACAGGCCCTCAGCCGACGAGCCGGCGGAGGTCATCGGCGCGTTCCGTCCCCTCCCAGGGGAACTCTTTGCGCCCGAAGTGTCCGTAGGCAGCGGTCTCCGCGTAGATGGGCCGGGAGAGATCGAGGTCCCGGATGATCGCCGCCGGCCGGAAGTCGAACACCTCGCGGACGGCGGCGAGGATCGCGTCGGGATCCGCGTGCTCGGTCCCGAACGTGTCGAGGTTCATGCTCGTGGGATGCGCCGTGCCGATCGCGTACGCGACCTGGAGCTGTGCGCGGTCGGCGAGGCCGGCGGCGACGATGTTCTTGGTGGCGTACCGGGCCATGTACGCGGCCGACCGGTCCACCTTGGTGGGATCCTTGCCGCTGAACGCGCCGCCGCCGTGCGGCGCCATCCCACCGTAGCTGTCGACGATGATCTTTCGACCGGTGAGTCCCGTGTCTGCCTTGGGCCCGCCGATCTCGAACCGGCCGGTGGGATTGACCATCGGCGGCTTCATCCCGTTCGCGTCGATCTCGGGGAACTCCCGGAGCACCGGGTCGATCACCTCCGCGATGATGTCGGGCCTGAGCAGCGTCTCGACGTCGACCTCCTCGCGGTGCTGGGCGGAGATCAGGACGGAGTCGACACGCACAGGTTTCCCGTCCGCGTACTCGATGGAGACCTGGCTCTTGCCGTCGGGGCGGAGATACGGAACGACGCCCGCCTTGCGGACGTCGGCGAGGCGCCGGGATAGCCGGTGCGCCATCGCGATCGGGAGCGGCATCAGCTCTTCGGTCTCGCGGCACGCGAATCCGAACATCATCCCCTGGTCGCCCGCGCCGAGGATGTCGAGCGCGTCGCCCGAGTGACCTTCGCGATGCTCGTACGAATCCTCGACCCCGCGCGCGATGTCGGGTGACTGTTCCTGGATCGCGGTCATGACGCCGCACGTCTCGCCATCCAGACCGAACTTCGCGTTGGTGTAGCCGACGTCCGTGACAGTCGTGCGCACGACCGACGGGATGTCCACCCACCCTTCCGTCGTGATCTCGCCGGAGACGATCACGAGGCCGGTCGTGACCAGCGTTTCGCAGGCCACGCGGGAGTTGGGGTCCTCACGCAGCATCGCGTCCAAGATCGAGTCCGAGATCCGGTCGGCCAGCTTGTCCGGATGTCCCTCGGTAACGGACTCGGATGAGAAGAGGTAGGACCCGCTCATGCGGGCGGGAGTCTAGCCGCCGGGTCCGAGGCTCGTCGCACCGGGACCGAGCAGACCCGCCACCCGATCCATCACGGCGGCGGCGAGCTCGCGCTTGGTCCACCGGCGGAGAGGCTCGTCCTCGCCGCCTGTCGCCAGCAGCATGGCCTCATCGGTGTCCGCGCCGAACCCCGTATCCGGGCGCCCGACGAGGTTGACCACGACGAGGTCGAGATGCTTGGACGTGAGCTTCTGGCGCCCGGCAACTTCGAGGTCTTCGGTCTCGGCCGCGAACCCCACGAGCACCTGGTCTCCCCGCCGCTCACCCAGCTCCGCCAGGATGTCCGGCGTCGGCTCGAGGAGCAACTCGGGAACTCCCGCGTCCTTCTTCAGCTTCGCATCGGCGATCGCCTTCGGACGGAAGTCGGCGACCGCCGCGGCCATCACGACCGCGTCCGCGTCGTCGAAGCGCGCGAGGACCGCATCGCGCATCTCCTCCGTGGTCTGGACGGGCACGACCTCGACGCCCGGCGGCACGACCGCGCCGGGACCGAGGACCACGGTCACAGACGCACCACGACCGAGCGCCTCGGCCGCGAGCGCGGCCCCCATCTTGCCGGTCGAACGGTTGCCGACGAAGCGGACCGGGTCGATCGGCTCGTGGGTCGGGCCGGACGTGAGCAACAGCGTGTGCCCGGCCAGGTCTTGGGGTGCCAGTGCACCTCGCACCGCGGCGACGACGTCCTCTGGTTCCTCGAGTCTGCCGATCCCTTCGTCTCCGTGCGCGAGCGCACCGATGGCCGGGCCGACGAACGTGACGCCACGATCCCGGAGGATCTCGACGTTCGCCTGCGTCGCGGGGTGTTCCCACATCCCCGAGTGCATCGCGGGCGCGATCACCAACGGACACGTGGCCTCGAGCAACGTGGCCGAGAGCAGGTCGTCGGCGTGTCCGTGTGCGAGCTTGGCCAGGACGTTGGCGGTCGCAGGCACCACGACCGCGACGTCGGCTTCCCGCGCGAGTCGCACGTGCAGCACCTCGCCCGGCCGTTCCCAAAGGGATGTGTGCGCCGGCGCTCCCGTGAGCGTCGAGAACGTGTCCGGGCCGATGAACCGAGTGGCGTTCTCCGTCAGTACGACGGTCACGTCCGCGCCGGCGGCCTCGAGGAGGCGGGCGACGAGGGCGGCCTTGTACGCGGCGATCCCACCGGAAACTCCGAGCAACACCCGTCGCCCGGTGAGCGGGTCGCTACTCGGCTTCGGGCTCCTCGGGTCGCTCGTAGTCGATCTTCCCTTCGGCGATCTCCTGGAGGGCGATCGAGAGCGGCTTGTTCGAGAAGCCGGTTTCCACCAGGGGCGGCACGAACTCGCCACGGCCCTCGCCGAGTTGGTTGTAGTACGAGTTGATCTCGCGCGCGCGCTTGGCAGCAAGTATCACCAGCGAGTACTTCGAATCCACGGCGGCGAGCAGGTCGTCGATCTTGGGCTCGATCACAGAAGAGGCCTTTCCCTAGGAAGGGGAGCGGGATGCCTCGATGATAGCAGCGACCTGCGCAGATGCTCGTTTGAGGTCGTCGTTGACGACCACGTGGTCGAACCAGCCCCGCTGCTCCAACTCCCATGCCGCGGTCTCCAGCCGGAGACGGATCCGCTCCTCCGTCTCGGTGCCTCGCCCGCGGAGACGGCGCTCGAGCTCCTCCATCGACGGCGGCTCGATGTAGATCAGGACCGATCCGGGAACCCGCTCCCGGACCTGGGACGCGCCGACCACGTCGATCTCCAGGACCACGTCTCGGCCGGCGGCCAGCCGGTCCTCGACGAAGCCACGGGGGGTTCCCGATCGATGCCCCACGATCTCCGCCCATTCCAGGAGCTCGCCAGCGCGGATCATCCGCTCGAATGCGTCGTCGTCGATGAAGAAGTAGTCGACCCCGTCGACCTCCCCCGGCCGAGGAGCGCGCGTGGTTACCGAGACCGACAGCGAGAGTCCCTCCGGATCGCGGGTGACCAGCTCCCGAACGATGCTCCCCTTGCCCACCCCGGAGGGACCCGCGAGGACGAAGAGCTTCCCCGTGCGGATGACCGGCTTACTTCTTGAATCGGTCGAGGAGCTGCGCGCGCTGTTTCGCACCCAGTCCCCGAACACGGCGGCTGGCAGAGATGTCGAGCTCTTCCATCAGCTTCTGCGCCCGAACCTTGCCGACACCCGGGAGCGACTCGAGGACCGCCGACACCTTCATCTTCCCGACGGTGTCCTCCGTCGACCGCATCAACACGTCACCCAACGTCCGCTTCCCGGACTTGAGCTCTCCTTTGAGCTCGGCGCGCTTCTTCCGCGCCTCCGCAGCCTTCGCGAGGGCCTGCGCGCGCTGTTCCGGGGTGAGGATCGGGAGTGCCATGCCCATGCTCCTTCTGCTCGGTGAGGCGTGAGGGCGCGAGTATACGCACGGCTCGCGGCGGCGTGACAAGCCGCGCTATCGCGTGTGGCCTGCGCTTTCGTCGATCGAGACGTCAGCGAAGATCGCGAAGGATCCCTCGCGCGACACCGACCGGGTCGGCAGCTTCGGTGAGCGGACGACCGATCACCAAGTAGTCGGCGCCCTTCTCGATCGCTTCGACAGGAGTCAGCACCCGCACCTGGTCGTGTCCGTTGGATCCGGCCGGACGGATCCCGGGAACGATGAGACAGAACTCCTCGCCGCACGCCGCTCGAACGTCCTCGACGTCCTCGCCGGAGACGACGACGCCGTCCAGACCCGCCGTCTTCGCTTCGAACGCGAGCGAAGCGGGGCTGGCGAGCCCCTCCCCTGCGTGACTGGATAGCACCGTGACGGCCACCACGAGTGGCGGGTCCACGCCGGCCGCCGACGCGCCACGGTCCGCCCCGCTGCGCGCGGCCCGCATCATCGCCTCGCCTCCCAACGCGTGCACGTTGAGCATCGCGATCCCGAGGCGGGCGACGTTCGCGGCGGCTCGCTCCACGGTGTTCGGGATGTCGTGGAGCTTGCAGTCCACGAACACAGGTCCGTGCGCCGCGATACCGCGTACCGCCTCGGGGCCGACACCCCATGCGAGCTCGAGGCCGACCTTCAGCATGCCCACGTGGGGCGAAAGGAGCGCCGCCAGGCGTTCGGCCTCCTCGAGCGTGGAGACGTCGAGGGCCGCGACGAGCGGATCAGCGGGGCGCGGGATCACGGCTCGTCGGCCGTCCCGAACCCCGCGGGAACCCGCAGGCGCGCCCGCAGGTCCCGAGGTGACTCGAGGCCCTTCGCCTTGAGATAGCCCGCGATCCCCCTCGCGACGTCGACCGGCGACGCCGGATCGACGAGCACGGCGGTGCCCATCTGGACGGCCGAGGCGCCGGCGAGCAGCATCTCCACCGCGTCCTCGGCGCTCCGGACCCCGCCCACCGCGATGATCGGCGCCTCGGGGACGGCACGCGCCACCTCGAACACGGCTCGGAGCGTGAGCGGCTTCAGGGCGGGCCCGGACATCCATCCCGTGACGGCGCCGAGCGCGGGGCGGAGCGTCGCCGACCGTACGCCGAGCGCCGGCGGCGGACCGCCGATCGTCAGGCCGTGCGCCCCCGCTCGCACGGCCGCCTGGGCGAGCTCCGGCAGGTCCGACGCCGACATCGGGAGCTTCGCGAAGACCGGTACCAGCGACATCCGCGCCACCGCGCCCACGATCTCGCCGGTGCGGTCAACGTGCGCCCCCAGTACGTCACGCCGAAGCTCTTCGTCCGGTCCGGACAGGTGGAGCTCGATCGCCACGACCTCCGGCCGCGTCTGCAGCGCCCCGATCAGCCGGACGTATTCCTCCAGGGATCCGCCGGCGATCGACACGATCACCGGCGCCCCTCCTCTCGCGAGGCGCGGCAGCTCCGCGTCCAAGAACACGTGGATCCCGGGGTTCTGGAGTCCCGTGGTCCACACCGTTCCGGACGGCGTCTCGGCGATCCGCGGAGGCGGGGATCCCTTCCGCGCTTCCAGCGTGATGCTGCGGGTCACCAAGCCGCCCACCTTGCGGAGGTCGACCAGCCCACTCAGTTCTCGACCTGTGCCTGCGCATCCGGAGGCGACCATCACGGGGGTGGGCAGTACGAGGCCGGCCCCGAGATCGACCGCGAGCGTGCGCTTCGCGGGGCTCATGTCCTTCGCTCGCTCATCCAGGCCACGCTCGAACCACCGGGAGGCCTTCGGGCGGGGTGGGCAGCATCGTGGGTCGCTCACCGAGCCACCGGTCCCAGAGCACGCGGGCCGGGTTGAAGACCGGACCGTCCATGCAGGTGCGGAGGTTGTCGTAGCCACTCCCGTCCTTGCGCGCCACCGGCACCACGCACGTCTGACAGAGGCCGTAGCCGCATCCCATCCGTTCCTCGAGCGCCATCTGCGCCGGCAGCCCTCGCTCCTTGCAGAAGGCGGCGATGCGCTCCAATGTTCGCGCGGGGCCTGCCGCGTACACGACCTGTGCCTTGCTCCGCTCGGCGGCCTCCGCGAGGACATCCATCACCCCGCCACGATCACCGAGGGTCCCGTCCGCCGTGACGATCGCGACGGTCTGCGACAGCCGTTTCGCATCGATCGGCTTCAGCACGCGCTCGAGCGTCTCGGCACCGACGACCATGTCGACCCGCTTGCCGGCGGCCACGAGCTCCTGGGCGAGGAAGTACAGGGTCGCGGCCCCGTGGCGCTCCGCCACGAGGAGGCAGTTCGACAAGCGCCGCGGATGGGAGAACCCCTTGCCCAGAGGGCCGATCAGATCGAGGAAAGAGTGAGCGCGGGTGGACGCGAGCCACGAGGTCCCCGGCCCCGCCGGGTCGATCACGAACTCCAGCGTGCCCGCCCAGCCACCCCGGCGAGACGCGTCGTGGATCGCGAGATGGCGTCGGAGCAGGAACTCCCGCCCTTCCGGCATCTGGACGGCGACGAACTGTCCGGGCCTCGCCTTCTCCGCGACCTCGGGCGCCACGACCGTGAGCTGGTGATATGCCCCGAGCTTGCGCGTCGAGAGCACCTCGGCGCGGACGCGCTTCATGCCGCCCCGGTTCCACGCGCGCGGGCGCGGTCCGCCTCGAACCCGAGTCGCTCCTGAACCGGCCGCGCCCGCGCGCCGGCGTGGTGCTCCTGGATCGACTTGGGCTCGGTCGTGCCCGCGAGCAGGGCTTCGATCCCGCGGACGGCCGCGAACGCGCCCGGCATCGTGGTGAGACAGGGAACGCCCGCCGCCGCCGCCGCCGTTCGGATGTGGTAGCCGTCGGTCCTCGGGCCCCGCCCGAACGGCGTGTTGATCACGAGGTCGACCCGGCCCGCGCGGATCATCTCGGCCACGTTGTCCGCGCTCTCTGGGGCCTCACTCATCTTCGCCACCACCTCGACCGGGATACCCGCCCGTCGGAGCACGCCGGCGGTCCCCGTCGTCGCCAACAAGCCGAAGCCGAGGTCGGCGAGGCGCTTCGCGGGGAACACGATCGCGCGCTTGTCCCGGTTGGCCACGCTCACGAAGACGGTCCCGGATGTCGGGAGCGCATGCCCCGCCGCCACCATCGCCTTGGCGAGTGCCGCACCCGGGTCCGCGTCGATCCCCATCACCTCTCCGGTCGAGCGCATCTCCGGCCCCAGCACCGTGTCGACTCCCGGGAACCTGCCGAACGGAAGGACCGCCGCCTTGACGGCGGTGAACGGGAGACCGCGGTAGTGCCCTGCATCCGCCGGGATGACTCCCTCGGATTCCAGCTCGGCGAGCATCCTCCCGGCGAGCACCAGCGTGGCGACGCGAGCGAGCGAGACACCGATCACCTTGGACACGAACGGCACGGTACGCGACGCGCGAGGATTCGCCTCGAGCACCCAGATCTTCTCGTCCTTGACCGCGAGCTGCAGGTTCAGGAGGCCCACGACACCGATCCGGCGCGCCAGCCGGCGGGCGATGTCCTCGATCCGGTCCAGCTCCTCGTCGGACAGCGTCGCCGGTGGGATCTGGCACGAGGAATCGCCGGAATGCACTCCGGCTTCCTCGATGTGCTCCATCACCGCGCCGATGAAGACGTCGACGCCGTCGCAGACTGCGTCGACGTCGACCTCGATCGCCCCCTCGAGGAAGCGGTCGATCAGGACCGGGTGTTCGCGGGATGCTGCGGCCGCCGACCGGACGAACGTTTCGAGCTCGTCGTCGCCGTAGACGATCTCCATCGCGCGCCCCCCGAGGACGTAGGAAGGTCTGACGATGACCGGATAGCCGATCCGGCGCGCGATGACGCGAGCTTCCTCGATCGTTCGCGCCTCCCCGTGCGGGGGGGCGGGGATCTCCATCTCCTGGAGGAGCTCCGCGAACCGTCCGCGATCCTCCGCGAGGTCGATCGCGTCCGGCGACGTCCCCAGGATCGTGAACCCGGCACCCTGGAGGATCCGCGCCAGTTCGAGCGGCGTCTGGCCGCCGAACTGCGCGATCACCCCGACGGGTCGCTCCGCTCGGCAGACGGCGAGGACGTCCTCGGCGGTGAGGGGCTCGAAATAGAGCCGGCTCGACGTGTCGTAGTCCGTGGAGACGGTCTCGGGGTTCGAGTTGATCATCACCGACTCGAAGCCGGCATCCTCCAGCGCGAACGCGGCGTGCACGCAGACGTAGTCGAACTCGATCCCCTGCCCGATGCGGTTGGGCCCCGCCCCCAGGATCACGACGCGAGGCCGCGTGGCCTCCGTGACCTCGGACTCCTCTTCATAGGTCGAGTAGTGGTACGGGGTCTGGGCGGGGAACTCGCCGCCGCACGTGTCCACGGACTTGAACACGGGCAGGAGCGCGAGCTCCTCCCGCCGTGCCCGTACGTCCGTTTCCGTCGACCCCGTTTCGAACGCGATCCGTGCGTCCGACAGGCCGGCGCGCTTCGCGTCGAGGAAGCGATCGCGCTCGAGCGCATCCAGCGCCGTCCCACGGAGGTCCTCGGCACGCTCCCACACCTGGGACATCTGGTCGACGAACCACGGGTCGACCGACGATGCCGCGGCGATCTCGTCCACGCCGTGACCCGCATCGAGCGCCCGCTCGATCAGATGGAACCGGCCCTCGCTCCCTTCGCGAAGTGCGGTCAGCGCGTCGACGTTGCCTTCGACGTACGCGGCGCCGAGATCCGAGCCGATCTTCTCGAGGCCGCGCCACGCCTTCCCGAGGGCTTCCTTGAAGGTCCGCCCGATCGCCATCACCTCGCCCACCGACTTCATCGTCGACGTGAGGACCGGATCGGCCTCGGGGAACTTCTCGAACGCGAATCGCGGGACCTTGACCACCACGTAATCGAGCGTCGGCTCGAACGAGGCAGGTGTGGCGCCGGTGATGTCGTTGCGGATCTCGTCCAGTCGGAAGCCCACCGCCAGGAGCGCCGCGATCTTCGCGATGGGGAACCCGGTGGCCTTCGAGGCGAGTGCGGACGAGCGGCTCACACGCGGGTTCATCTCGATCAGCACACGACGCCCGGTGACGGGATCCACCGCGAACTGCACGTTGGAGCCCCCCGTCTCGACACCGATCGCTCGCAAGCACGCAAGGGCGTCGTCACGCATCCCCTGGTATTCGCGGTCCGTCAGGGTCTGCTGCGGAGCGACCGTGACGGAGTCCCCGGTGTGGACCCCCATGGGATCGATGTTCTCGATCGAGCAGACGACCACCGCGTTGTCGGCGTGGTCGCGCATCACCTCGAGCTCGAACTCCTTCCAGCCCGCGATCGACTCTTCGACGAGGATCTCCGAGATGGGACTCGCGGCAAGCGACCGTCTCGCAAGGACGCTGAGCTCCTCCCGGGACGCCGCGAACCCGCTCCCTCCCCCGCCGAGGGTGAAGGACGGCCTGACGATCACCGGGAATCCCAGCTCGTCTCCGAGGGCCAGCGCGTCCTGGAGGGCATGTGCGATCCCGGCGCGCGGCACGTCCAGACCCGCCTTCGCCATCGTCTCCTTGAATCGGCTGCGGTCCTCCGCGCGGTGGATCGTCTCCAGGCTGGCCCCGATCAGCTCGACGCCGAGTCGCTCGAGGTCGCCCGATTCCGCGAGCGCGACGCTCACGTTCAATCCGGTCTGACCCCCGATCGTCGGCAGCAACGCGTCGGGTCGTTCCCGTTCGATCACCGCGAGCACCGACTCCGGCGTGAGGGGCTCGATGTACGTCCGGTCGGCGAACTCGGGGTCGGTCATGATCGTGGCGGGGTTGGAGTTGACGAGCGCGACGCGATACCCCTCCTGGCGAAGGACCCGGCATGCCTGCGTGCCGGAGTAGTCGAACTCGCACGCCTGGCCGATCACGATCGGGCCCGATCCGATCACCAGGATCGACGACAGATCCGTGCGTTTCGGCATCAGGACTTCTTTCCCGGGGGGCTACCGCTCGCAAGCTCGCTCCTTGAGCCCCTTCCCGTCGGGCTACCGCTCGCAAGCTCGCTCCGTGAGCCCCTTCCCATCGGGCTACCGCTCGCAAGCTCGCTGCTTGAGCCCGCCCAACCCCCCGCCTCGATGAGGCTCCGGAACTCTTGGAACAAGCCCTGGGCGTCGTGCGGCCCCGGCGCCGCCTCCGGGTGGTACTGGACGGAGAGGGCGGGGACGTCGAGGCAGCGGAGACCCTCCAACGTGTCGTCGTTGAGGTTGCGGTGACTCATCTCCACGCGGCCGAACGCGGTACGGACCGCTCCGTCCGGACCGCGTTCCCACCCGGCGGGATCGACCGCGAACCCGTGGTTGTGACTGGTGATGTGCACCTCGCCCGTCCGCGTGTCCCATACCGGCTGGTTCACGCCCCGGTGACCGAAGGGCATCTTGTAGGTCCGGCCGCCGAGCGCGAGGCCCAGCAGCTGGTGCCCGAGGCAGATGCCGAAGAGCGGGATCCGTCCGAGCAGCCCTGCGGTCGCGGCGACCCCGTAAGCGGTCGCCGCCGGGTCGCCCGGTCCGTTGGACAGGAGCACCCCGTCGAAGCCGCCGGCCGCGACGTCGGCGGGCGGCGTCTCCGCCGGGACAACGGTGGCGTCGAATCCGGTCGCCGCTGCCATGCGCAGGATGTTCCGCTTGACCCCGAAGTCGTAGACGGCGATCCGCAGTGCCCGGCCACGTGAGGTGTCCGCGGGTCCCACCACCGCGCTCGCCTGATACGGCTCCCCCGTCGTGACCGTCCGCGCCAGGTCGGCACCGGCCATGCCCTGGGTCTGCCGGATCCGGTCGACCAGGGACGACGGTTCGAGGTCCGTCGTGGAGATCGCGGCCCGCATCGCCCCGGCGTCGCGGATCCGCAAGGTGAGCTTCCGCGTGTCGATCCCCTCGATCCCGATCACCCCGGCCGCCAGGAGAGCCTCGCCGAGGGTGCTCTCCGCTTTCGGACCCGACGCTCGCCGGGACGCCTCGCGGACCGCGAAGCCGGAAACGTGGATGCCTCCGCTCTCTGCGTCACCGGCATGCATGCCGTAGTTGCCCTGCTGGGGAGCGGTCATGGTCACGATCTGACCGGCGTACGACGGGTCGGTGAGGACCTCTTGGTAGCCGCCCATGCCGGTGTTGAAGACGGCCTCGCCGAACGCCTCTCCCTGTGCTCCGAGGCCCGAACCTCGGAAGGCGGTCCCGTCCTCCAGGGCGAGCAGCGTGGGCGGCTCGCTCACCGCGTGGCCTTCCCCTCCGAAACCATCAGGACCCCGTGCCGCACCGTGTGCCGGACCCGCCCGACCAGCTCTCGCCCGGTGAAGGCGCTGTTCCGCGACCTGGACACGAACGGCGGCTCGACCGTCCAGCGCTCCTCGGGGTCGAAGAGCACGAGGTTGGCGGGCCGTCCCGCCGCGATCGGGCCGCCATGGTCCCTCGCACCGATGAGGCGCGCCGGGGCTGAGGACAACGCTTCGAGCACCCGTGAGAGGCTGAGCAGGCCGGGGGCGACGAGCTCCGTCAACGCCGCCGCAAGCGCGGTCTCGAGCCCGATCGTGCCGTGGGGAGCGCGATCGAACTCTGCCTCCTTCTCCTCCACCGCATGCGGCGCATGGTCGGTGGCGATCGCATCGATCGTGCCGTCTGCGAGCCCCTCTCGGAGGGCATCCCGATCCTCCGCCGAACGGAGCGGGGGACTCACCTTGAGGTTCGTGTCGTAGGTGCGGAGGTCCTCGTCGGTGAACACGAGGTGATGCGGCGTCACCTCCGCCGAGACCCGGAGGCCGTCGGCTTTCGCACGGCGCACCAGCTCCACCGATCGTGCGGAGGAGAGGTGGCAGATGTGCAGTCGTCCGCCGGTGAGGCGGGCCATCTCGATGTCGCGGAAGACGATCGCGTCCTCTGCGGCGGCCGGCTGCGCGGCCAGCCCCAGGGAGTAGGAGCTGATCCCCTCGTGCATCTGCTGGCCCGTCGAGAGCGAGGCGTCCTCGCAGTGATCCGCGAGGACCACGTCGTCGAACGCCCGGGCGTAGGTGAGCGCGTTCCGGAGCGTCCGCGCCGTGGGGACGCAGCGACCGTCGTCGCTGAACAGTCGGACGCCCGCCTCGACCATCTCGCCGATCTCGGCGAGGACCTCGCCTTCGAGACCCTTGGTGATCGCCCCGACCGGGAAGACGTCGGCGAGATCCGCGCGGGCGGCCGCGGCCCGGACCTCGGCGATCACGGATGCGTCATCGGCGACGGGGTCCGTGTTGGCCATCGGCGAGACCGCTGTGTAGCCACCGACCGCGGCCGCCCTCGTGCCGGTCTCGATGGTCTCCTTCTGCTCGAAGCCGGGCTCCCGGAGATGCGTGTGCATGTCCACCAGTCCCGGTGCGAGGACGAACCCGTCAGCATCGACGATCTCCGCCGACGCCGCGTCGAGACCTCGGCCGACGTCGGCGACGACCCCGTCTCGCACGTGGACGTCCGCCACCTCGTCACGACCCGCCGCCGGATCCACGACACGGGCTCCCCGGAAGAGCAATCCCTGGCTATCCACCGGGCACCTCCTCGCCGGACTCTCCTCGACCGCCCACGAGCAGGTACAGGAGCGCCATGCGGACCGCGATGCCGTTCGTGACCTGGTCCTCGATCACGCTCTGGGGAAGGTCGGCGACATCGGAGTCGATCTCGACACCGCGATTCATGGGGCCGGGGTGCATGATCAGAGAACCCTCGGGGAGGAGCCCCACCCTCGAGCGGTTCAGCCCGAACAGCCGCGCGTACTCGCGCACGGACGGGAAGTACTCGAGGCGTTGTCGCTCCGTCTGCACCCGCAGCAGGTAGCACACGTCGAGTTTCGGCAGTACCTCGTCGACGTCGTGACTGACCTGGACCCCCCACACCGGGGCGTCAGGCGGGATCAGCGTGGCCGGACCCACCAGGGTCACGTCGGCGCCCATCTTCACCAGGCCGAAGGACAGCGACCGCGCGACCCGCGAGTGCAGCACATCGCCCACGATCGCCACGCGCAGCCCTTCCAGCCGGCCGAGACGTTCACGCATCGTGTACAGGTCGAGGAGCGCCTGCGTCGGATGCTCGTGTGTGCCGTCCCCGGCATTGAGCACATGCCCGCGGACCCACTTCGTCAGCTGGTACGGAGAACCGGAGGACGAGTGCCGGATCACGATCGCGTCGGCGCCCATCGCCTGCAGGGTGAGGGCCGTGTCCTTGAGGGATTCCCCTTTCGAGACGCTCGAGCCGCCGGAGGCGAAGTTGATCACGTCGGCCGACAAGCGCTTCGCAGCTAACTCGAAGGAGATCCGCGTCCGCGTGGAGTTCTCGTAGAAGAGGTTCACGACCGTCCGTCCGCGCAGGGCGGGGACCTTCTTGATCACCCGGGTGCCCACCTCGCGGAAGGACTCGGCCGTATCGAGGATGCGGACCACGTCCTCCGCGGTCACGTCGTGCATCGACAGCAGATGCTCGTTCACGCGCTCTCCTCTCGACCGGCGACGGCCGGGGACTCCGTGAGCGTCGGTCCCGTCGATCCTTCCTGGACGACGGCACCGTCCTCGCCGTCGACCTCGGTGACCATCACGCGGACGTCGTCCCCGTGCTGGGTGGGCACGTTCTTCCCCACGAAGTCCGCTCGGATCGGCAGCTCGCGGTGTCCCCGGTCGACCAGGACAGCGAGGCGGATCCGGCGGGGCCTCCCGAGGTCCATCAGCGCGTCCATCGCCGCGCGGATCGTGCGACCCGTATAGAGGACGTCGTCGACCAACACCACCGTGCGGCCGGTGACGTCGAACGGGATCCTCGTCTCGTGGACCTCCGGCGCCTCCGCGGTGAGACCGATGTCGTCGCGATAGAAGCTGATGTCCAAGACGCCGACCGGGACCTCCGCATCCTCGATCTTGGCGATCTCACGCGACAGGCGGAAGGCGAGGTGGTCCCCTCGATCGGCGATCCCCACGAGCACCAAGCCGTCGGTTCGTTCCCGCTCGACGATCTCGTGGGCGATCCGGGCCAGCGCCCGTCGCACGTCGTCGGGGGCGAGGATCCTGCTCATACGGGAACGCCTCCTCGAGCAGGCGAGGAGGCGCGCAGGTTGTGCAGCATCGGTTGGCTCCCTTCCCGGCCTCACGGGACCGGACTTAAAGGGGAAGTTCCGTCACAGGATACCCCGGCAGCGGCGGCCGAGCAACGAGGGAGCGCCGGTCGGTCACGGGGCCCGGCGTACACTATGGACATCGGACGGACAAGGAGCGTTGGAGATGCCTGATTGGGGATGGATCGTACTCGCGGTGGCCGTCGTCTTCGGCGCCAGCAAGTTGCCCGACATCGCGCGGAACCTCGGCCGATCGTCGGGCGAGTTCAAGAAGGGTCTCAAAGAGGGCAACGAGGTCGCCGACGACATGGAGACGGAGGAGCCGCCCGCCTCGGGCGCGGGACCAGCCCCCGCCGCGCCGCCGCCCGGGCTCGCTTCGGACGGTGACGAGCGCCGGGAAACGACCCTCTAGCCCCTGCCCGGATCCTCGGCCGCCGCGGGCCGCAGCTCACTCGCGATCTTCCCGAGGATCCCGTTCACGAACCTCGGCGCTCCCTCCGCGGACAGGTCTGTCGCCGCCTCCACCGCCTCACTGATGGCCACGGACGGGGGGATGTCGGGGCGGTGACAGAGCTCGTGCACGGCGACGCGCAGGATCGTCCGATCGAGCGCCGCCATGCGCGACACCGTCCATCCCTCCGAGTGCTCCTCGAGGAGCAGATCGATCTCCGGGAGATGCTCGTCCACGCCATCGACGAGCTCGGCGGTGAACGGCGAGAGGAGACGGCCGGCGTCGATCCACTCCGCGAGCACCACGGTGGGGTCCGCGTCGGTGACGTCCGACTGGTAGAGGATGTCGATCGCGTGCCGGCGAGCGTCGCGCCGCGACGTCACGCCTTCACGCGCTCGATGTACTCGCCCGAGCGCGTGTCCACCTTGACCCGATCGCCTTCCTCGACGAACAGTGGAACCTGCACCACGACACCGGTCTCGAGCGTCGCCGGCTTGAGCGCGTTCGTGCGTGTGTCGCCCTTGGCAGCCGGATCCGTGTTGGTCACGGCGAGCACCATCGACGCGGGGAGGTCGACCGAGATCGGGACGCCCTGATGGGTGGCGATGGTGGCCTGACCACCTTCGGTGACGTAGCGACCCGCCTCACCCACCACGGTGCCGGGGACGTGCACCTGCTCGTAGCTCTGGAGATCCATGAAGACCAGATCGGGGCCGTCCGCGTAGAGGTATTGCATCTCCTTGCGCTCGACGATCGCGAGCCCCACCTTGACGCCGGCGTTGAACGTCTTGTCCGCCACCGCGCCCGTCTTCACGTTGCGGAGCTTGGTGCGGACGAAGGCGCCACCCTTCCCGGGCTTCACGTGCTGGAACTCGACGACCTGGAACAGGGTGCCGTCGAGCTCCAGGGTCATCCCGTTCTTGAGGTCATTGGTAGAGACGCTCATCCCATCGCTACAGCTCGATCAGCTCTCGCGTGGAGACGCCGAGTACGCTCGGCCCCTCCTCCGTGACCTCGACGGCATCCTCGATCCGTACCCCGCCCATGCCGGGGAGGTAGATACCCGGCTCGACGGTGACCACCGCGCCCACCGGAAGGACGTCCTCACCATCGCGACGGAGCGAGGGGCCTTCGTGGATCTCGAGACCGACGCCGTGACCGAGGCCGTGCGTGAAGCGGTCCCCGTACCCGGCGTCGTCGATCACGCGTCGAGCCGCCCGGTCCACGTCACCGCCGGAGACGCCCGGGCGGAGCGCGTCGATCCCCGCCTGCTGGGCCGCGGCCACGAGGTCGTGCACCTTGCGGAGTTCCGACACCGGCTCGCCGAAGGCCACCGTCCGCGTCATGTCGGCGTGATACCCGCCGACAAGCGCACCGAAGTCCATCTTGATCACGTCGCCTTCTGAGAGCGCGCGATGACACGGCTGGTGGTGCGGTTCGGCTGCGTGCTCACCGAAGGCGACGATCGGATCGAACGATAGAGCGTCGGCCCCGTGTCTCGCCATGGCCAGCTCGAGCTGCGCGCCCGCCTGCCTCTCCGTGATCCCGACGACGAGCAGATCGAGGATGTCCTCGAAGGCCCCGTCGGTGGCCTCTTGCGCCGACCGGAGCAGCGCGATCTCTTCGGCGTCCTTGGCCCACCGCAGTCGCTCAACCTCCTCGTCGATCCCCCTCAGCTCTACCCCGTCGAAAGCCTCCTGCCATCGCTCGAGCTGCGCCACGGTGACCGCATGCCGTTCGAAGCCGAGCCGGCCGACCCCGAGGCGCTGGATGTGGTCCAGGACGGCCCCCGCGGGATCCTCCATCGAGGCCACTCGGTCCAGGTCGGGCACCTCGCGCCGGGCCTGCTCCCCGTATCGACCGTCCGTGATGAACACCGACTCCGCAGGGCTGAGGAGCGCCGTCGCCCACGAGCCGGTGAACCCCGTGAGGTAGCGGACGTTCGCGAGCTTCGTCACGAGGAACGCGTCGACGTCGAGCTCCGCACAGCGCTGGGTCAGCAGGTTCCTTCTCGTCACGTGATCCACGGCATCGCCTCCAGAGCGAGATGATAGCCACCGGCCCCGAGGCCGATGATGGACGCGCGGCAGACGTCGCTCACCACGGATCGGTGACGGAAGTCCTCGCGCGCCTGGGTGTTGGACATGTGCACCTCGATCACGGGGAGGCCGCTGGCCTCGACCGCATCGCGGAGTGCGTAGGAGTAGTGCGTCAGCGCGCCCGGATTGATCACGATCGCGCCGACACCCTCAGCGGCAGCGCCGAGCAGCCAGCCCACCAGATCTCCCTCGTGATCGGACTGCCGCCAGGCGACCTCGTGGCCCAGGCCCGCGCCGCGCTCCCCCACGGAGCCCATGATGTCCTCCAGGCTCTCGGAGCCGTACAGGGACTGATCTCGGCGTCCGAGGGCTCCGAGGTTCGGACCGAACAGGAACAGCACCTTCATGCTGGGGCTCCCATCTCGTGCAGGACGGATCGCACCTCCTCGTCCGACACATCGTCCACGACGACGGGACGGCCGACTTCTTCCAGGAGCACGAATCTCACTCCACCCCGATATTTCTTGTCCAGGCGGAGGCATCGCCGCACGTCCTCCGCGGGCGGCAGGGTCCCGTCGGGGTCCAGTCCGAGGGATCGAAGCAGCCGGATCGTTCGCGCCGAGAGACCCGGCGCGAGACCTCGCGACTCCGCCAGGGACGCTGCGAAGACCATCCCCAGAGCGACCGCCTCTCCGTGGGTCCGGCCCCGGAACGCGTCCAGCCTCTCCAACGCGTGGCCGAGCGTGTGGCCGTAGTTGAGGACCAGCCGGGCGCTCGCGTCCCGTTCGTCCTCCGCGACGATCCGTGCCTTGGCCGCGACGCACCGGGCGACCACGTCCTCCATCACGACCGTGTCGCGGGCGACGACCGGACCGGGATCGCTCTCCAGGAGTGCGAGGAGCTTCTCGTCGAGCGTGAGCGCGTACTTCGCCACCTCGGCCAGCCCGGATCGGTAGTCCCGCTCGGCGAGGGTCGCGAGGACGTCGATGTCGGCGAGAACGGCGAGCGGCTGCGCGAACGTTCCGACGAGGTTCTTCCCCTCCGGCAGGTTCACCGCCGACTTGCCCCCGATCGCCGCGTCCACCTGCGCGGTCAGCGTCGTGGGGATCTGGATGAACGGGATCCCTCGCATGTACGTGGAAGCCACGAAGCCCGCCAGGTCCCCCACGGCGCCACCGCCCAGCGCGAGGATCACGTCGTCTCGATGTGCCTCGCGTCCCGCCAGCTGCCGCAGGAGGCTCTCGTAGCCCTTGAGAGACTTCGCCACCTCTCCCGACGGGACGAGGAGGAGCACCGAAGCGAGACCGCGATCCTCGATCGCCTTCGCGAGCGGCTCGTGATGGAGATCCGAGACCGCCCGATCCGACACGACGAACGCCGTCGTCGCTCCCGGCAGATCGGGCAGGTACTCGTGCGCGTCTCCGATGATCCCCGGCCCGATCGTCACCTCGTAGGGATGTCCCGGCACCGGGACGGTCACACGGACCAACGGAGCTCCTCGACGATCGCGTCCGCCACGGTTGCCGGATCGCCGCTCGCATCGACCACATGGGCGGCGAACTCGCGATACAGAGGTCCCCGCGAGGCGAGCAGACGTTCGAGGTCTCCTTCCTGCCTGATCAACGGCCGATCCTTCGCGGGCTCCACGCGGCGGCGCAGCTCTTCGAGCGGCACGTCCAGGTACACCGCCACGCCTGTGTTCCGCAGCGTGATCCGGTTGGCGGGTTCGAGCACCACGCCGCCACCGCACGCGACCACGGCCGGGTCCTGCATCGACGCCTTCACGAGGGCCGCGGCCTCCAGCGCTCGGAAGGCGGCCTCACCCTCGTCCCGGAAGATGTCGGTGACCGCCGCCCCCGCCGCCCGCTCGATCTCCGAATCGAGGTCCACGAATGGAACGCCGAGGCGCCCCGCAAGCTCTCGGCCCACGGTGGACTTGCCGGCCCCCGGCATACCCACGAGATAGACGATCACGGCAGCGCCCCCACGAACGCGTCCAGGTTGCGCCGTGTCTCCGGGAGCGAGTCTCCCCCGAACTTCTCCATGAGCGCGTTCGCGAGCTCGAACGCCACGACCGCTTCGCCGACCACGCCCCCGGCGGGCACCGCGCAGACGTCGGTCCGCTGCTTGATCGCGACGGCGTCCTGGCCCGTCGCCAGGTCGACGGTCGCGAGCGCCTTCGGCAGGCTCGAGAAGGGCTTCATCGCGGCCCGGACGCGGATCGGCTGCCCGGTGCTCATCCCTCCCTCGATCCCTCCCGCGCGCGCCGTCGCCCGGGCGATCCGGCCTTCGCGCCGCACGATCTCGTCGTGCGCAGTCGAGCCGTACCGTGCGGCCGACGCGAATCCATCGCCGATCCCGACGCCCTTGACCGACTGGATACTCATCAACCCGAGTGCGAGGCGCGCGTCGAGCTTCCGGTCGTAGTGCACGTGCGAGCCGAGTCCAGGCGGGCACCCGTAGGCGATCACCTCGAACTCGCCCCCCACCGTGTCCCTCGCCTTCCGGACCCGGTCGATCTCGGCGACCATCTTCTCCGCCGCGGCATCGTCGAAGCAGCGCACCGGCGAGGCGTCCACGGCGTCCAGGTCCTCCGGTGCCGGCAGGCGGCCGGATGCGCGCGCGGTCACCTTCCCGATGCGGACGACGTGCGAGACGATCCGGATCTCCAGCTCCGCGAGGAAGGCCTTGCAGACGGCGCCGATCGCCACCCGGGCCGCCGTCTCACGCGCGCTCGCACGCTCCAAGACGTTGCGGACATCGTCGAACCCGTACTTCATCGCTCCCGCGAGGTCGGCATGACCGGGGCGTGGCCTCGTGAGCCGGTCGGCCGGATCGTCCTGCCCCTCCACGGCCATGAGGTCCCGGTACTTCGTCTCCCACTCGTTGTTGGGGATCGTGATCGCGATCGGCGAACCGAGGGTCCTTCCGTGACGGACGCCGCTCAGGATGTCGACGGCATCGGTCTCCAGGCGTTGCCGCCCACCGCGTCCGTGCCCGTGGCGACGCCGAGCGAGCTCCGCCGCGATCTCCTTGGATGCCACGGGCACGGCCGCCGGCATGCCTTCGAGGATGGCCGCCAGCGCCTTCCCGTGAGACTCCCCGGCGGTGAGCATCCTGAGCACGGAAGCATCGTATCGGACCCCATCACGCCGACCTGAGGGTGCGGGGGCGGCGCAAGCGCCGCCCCCGCGACCGGCGACCGCTCCCCCCGTGGGCGGGTCGCCGGGCTATTTCTGCGCGTTGATGCAGAGGGTGAACTGCTCGTCCCCGAAGAGGAACGTCGCGCAGTTCCCTCCCACCGAGCGCAGCTCGAACCTGCCGCCCGCGAACTGCTCCCCGACGACCACGTCGTAGACCGTGCCGTCGACCTCCACCTGGACGTGGGTCGCACCGTCGCGCTCGAAGATGTCGAGCAGGACGACCGTGGACCCGCCGACGTTCCGACTCGACCCACCACCCGGCGCCGTCGGGGAGGGCGTCTGCGTGCCGCCGCCGCCGTTCGACGGCGAAGGGGTCCCGTTCCCGTTGCCGCCGCCACCACCAGGAACCGTCGGTGACGGGGACGGCGACAGGAAGGGCGGGACGGAGAAGGGGTCCCGCCCGGTGAAGCTCTGGATCGGAGGGCCGGCGCCCCCGGGTGAGGGACTGGGCGACTCGGCACCGGGCGTCGTCGGAGGGATCGGCGGGAAGGCCTCTTCGCCCCCTCCGAGGACGGAGAACAGCACGAAACCCGCCAGCAGCACGCCGACGACGACGCCGCCGATGGTCACTGTTCGTCGATCTCGTTCAGATAGCGCCATCGTTATGCCCCCGGGATCGCACCCTGCTCGGTCGGGCCGGGCTCGGAGCCCGGTCCCGAGCTGACGTCGCTCGTGTACAGCGTGATCGTGGCGGCGAACGAGAGCGCCGCCCCCTCGATCGGGCTCAGATCCATCGACTGGACGGTCGCGGCGCGAGGGAGCGTTTCGATCTCGTGGAGGTACTTCACGAGCGCGAAATACGAGCCCTCGCCGCTGGCAGAGATGGAGATGCTCGAGAAAGGCGCCGTTACCGACGTGGCGGGTGTGGCCGGCGTGAGGCTCAGCACCGTCACGCCGGAGACCGACGCGGCGTTCCGGAGGAAGAGGATCGCGCCCGGGAGATCGGCCGTGGGCGGCACCTTCCCGTCGACCTCCCGGATGGCTGCCTCGTTCTCGGGCGCCTCGTCGCGCGCCTGCTCCAGCGCGTTCAGTTGCGCGCTCAACGTCTGCTGTTGCGCACGCGTGTCCTCGAGCTCTTCTCTCGCCTGGGCGACCTCATTCATCTTGGGAAGCACGAGGAAGAAGACCAGCAGCAACCCGAGGATCGCGGCTCCCGCGCCGGCGACGATCACGGCTCGCCTACCCTGCATCGGCGACCACCCCTCCGGCTCGGCGTCCCCGCTCCGTGACCACGGCCCCGGTCAGGTCGACTCCCGACGTGTAGGTGATCGGCCCGTTCTCCGGATCCGCGATGGAGTTCACCCATGGGTTGACCCAGCCGCGCACCCGTTCGAGTCGCGTGAGCCACGAGGCGACCGTTTGATAGTCCAGGGCAAGCCCGGCGACATCGATCCGCCCGGTGAACGTCGTGTCGCCTCCCACGGATGCGGTGGGTTCCTGGGCGGCTGCGGTCATCGCGGTGAGCGCCGCGGTGCTCGGGATCACACGAGAGACATCCATGAGCAGTCCCGAGAAAGAGATCTCGTTGGCGTAGACGGCGTCCAGGAGCTCCTGCTTCGCCTGGGCTCGCGCGCGCAGCTCCTCGAACTCACGGAGCCTCTCGATCTCTCCTTGCAGACCCTGGTTGGTCTGCTGCTGCTGGTCGATGTCGCTCCTGACGGCACCCAGGTTCCCCAGCTGAAGGACGTAGAAGACGAAGATGAGTCCGATCACCCCGATACCGGCAAGCGCGACGACGCCGGCCAGCCGTCGCTGACGCTGGGAGGCGAGGATCTCGGGCGGGAGGAGGTTGACCTGGCTCACGAGCCGCTCCAAGGGATGCCGAGGCCGACGGCGGTCGCGAGCAGCGGCTCGGCCTCCGCTTGCGCCGCCTCGGACAAGGACAACTTCGACCCGACCCGACTGAACACGCGGCCGGGCTCGACGGTGACGGGGATCCGCTGCCGCAAGATGTCGATGAAGCCGTCGAGCTTCGATCCGCCACCGGAGATGAGCAGTCGCTCGATGCGGGCGCCCTGGGTCTGCGCCGTGTAGAACTCGAGCGAGGATCGGATCTCGTCGACGAACTGGGTCGCACGCTGCATCGCGATCTCGCTCGCCTGCGCGAGCTGCTTCGCGATCTCTTTCGCCTCCTCGGTTGTGGGCTCGGCGTCCCCCCCGACGTCTCCCCGCTTCAACCGCTCGGCGACGTCGTCCTCCACGGACATGCCCCGAGCGATCGCAACGGTGATGTCCCGGCCTCCCGACGGGAGGATCCGGACGAACCGGGTCTCCCCCGCCGCATGCACGACGATGTTGGTGACGTGGGCTCCGACGTCGACGACGGCCTCGCCCCCGCTGGTCTCGAGTTCCATCCCGGCGCCGGTGGCCCCGACGGCCCGGACCAGTGCGAACGGAACCAGGTCGAGCCCCACCGGCTCGAGCTTCGCGCCTGTCGCGGCGGCGATGAGCGTGTCCACCATCGCCTTCTGCGCCGCCACCAGCAGCAGACGGAGCATCTGCCGGCCCTCGACCTCCATCTCCTCGATCAGGTGGTAGTCCAGGACCGCCTCATCCACAGGCATCGGGATGAACTCTTGGACCTGGAACCCGAGTGACTGTCGGAGCTCTTTCTCGGGCATCGTCGGGAGTGCGATCTCCCGAACGACGACGCGCTGGTTCCCCACTCCCATCCAGACCTTTCGCGATTTGAACCCGCCGTGGCTCGATGACCAGAGCTCTCTCAGTGCTTCGGACACCGCCTCCACGTCCCGAACCTCGCCGTTCTCGACAGCACCCACCGGAAGCGGCACCTGCGCCGCGCGGATGATCGTCGGGGGCGAACCCTCAGCCAGCTCGGCCGCCCGAACGGCGGTCGAGCCGACGTCGAGCCCGATCCTCGTCTTCGGCACTAGCCGCCCTCCACGTGCACGGATCGTCCCTCCAGGAACCGCTCGAGATCGGCCTCGAAGATCCGGTAACCCTTGCCCACCCGGAGCGCCGGGAGCTCACCCGACCGGATGAGGCGGTAGACGGTCATGTTGGAGACGCGCATCGCCGAGGCGACTTCGGCCACGGTGAAGAGCCTCCCCGTCACGAACGCCCTTGAGCCGCTCACCACGCTCCTTCGGTGCATCTCATATGTCACATGAAGCACATCAGCCACATCAGATTCTTTGAGGCACACCTGCCTCGTTGGGGGTGTTACGAAACACCAGGCAACTAGCGAAGTCAAACATCTCGGACCGCTAAGAACGGATGCGCTGGAGTACTGCTCCGAAGGGGCCCCAGTCAGAGGATCGATGGTCCGGAGGAGGGGGCCGGGAACTCGTGGTCGGGGAAGGGAGTCTCAGAGATCCGTGATCAGAGGAAGCGGCCGATGTACCAGGAGGCGATCTCCTCGCCCCACAGGCCCGCCACCACCGCGCCCGCGGCGAGGTAAGGCCCGAACGGGATCGCGCTCTTCCGGCCTCTCCCCATCGCCAGAGCGACCAGTCCCCCGAGACCGCCCGAGGCGATCGCCGCGCCTGCGGCCACACCGACGAAGCGCAGGCCGAGCGACCCGAAGACCAGCCCGATCAAGGCGGCGAGCTTCACGTCTCCCATCCCCATCCCCCCCGATACCGCAGCGACGACGAAGAGGATCCCCCCGTACAGCAGGAGCCCGATGCCCGCACGGGCCGGGTCTGCCGCCTCGCCGATGAACCGGGCGAGCACGATGAGCACGGAGAACAGGACGAGCGAGGGGTACATCAAGCGGTTGGGGATGATCCGATGTCTGAGGTCGATGAGGGCGATCCCCGGCATGAGCGCGAGGAGACCTCCGATCAACACCGCCTGCCATGGGTTCGGGTGCCGGATCGCCACGAGGACCACGAGTCCGGCCGTGGCCAGCTCGACCAAGGGGTACTCGACGGAGATGCGTGCGCCGCATCGCCGGCACCTGCCCCGGAGCAAGAACCAGGAGAGCACCGGGATGTTGTCGCGAGCGCCGATCTCCGCTCCACAGGAAGGACACCTCGATCGGGGCCGCACGACGGACTCGCCCCTCGGGAGCCGGTGGACCGCGACCGTCATGAAGCTGCCCACGCCGAGTCCGAACGGCAGGGCGACGATCGCGCGGATCCAAGCGTCATCCACGGGGCCGAACCCTACCCGCAGGCGTGCCCGCGGTGGTGGAAGCGTGCCGCCTCACTCGTGGATGTAGGAGATGTCCTGCTTGAAGCCGGTGACACCGGTGATCCCGGGGACCAGCACCGGCTTGTAGGACATCTTGAAGTTGTTCCCGATCGTGACGTCCTTCGCCAGCACCTGGCCCGCGAACGCGTTCTGATTGCTCATCGTGGCCTTGCACGGCGTGTAGAACGAGACGTTCGTCCAGCTGTTGAAGCTCGTGTTGTTGCCGACGGAGATGTCCTTCGTGCCGTCGCAGGGGCTGTCCGAGTACACGCTGATGAAATGGATGTTCTTGATCGAACCGGACGTCCCGTTCCACGTCGAACGCTGCGCGAAGTTGAAGCCGCCGTCGGAGAGGATCCCCAGGTGCCCGGGGAGCGTGTAGATCGTGTTGTTGGGGGGCGCGAGGGTACACGTCTCGTCGATGCGGATCAGCGCGTTGGTGATACCGCTCGTCGCCCAGCGGTTCTTGATCCAGTCGTGCGCCTTGGTGCACTTCGTGGTCCCGGTGGCCGTGCTCAGATCGACCAGCGTGTAGCCGGCGGAGATCCACGGGGCGGTATCCGACGTGATCTGGGGAAAGCTCTGCGTGGGCACGTCCGGCATGCTCACGAACTCGGTGATCGTGCCGCCGATCGTGAGCTTCGAATCGTCGACATCACCGCCGGCGGTCGCGTCGCCGTCGACGAAACCCGTACCGAAGATGTCGCCCTCCGACGAGAGGGCGGCGGCCTCGACGGTCGCAGGGTTGCCCACATCCACGTCGTCGCGGGCCCACAGGTTCCCCTTGATGATCGCACCGTTGTTCAGGGTGGCGGATCCGAACGGGACATAGACGTTCCCGTACACGGTCATCGAGTTCTGGATGTTGAGGTTCCCGTTCAGGACGTAGATGTCACCGTCGTTCCCGGTGTTCCCGTTCACCGTGAAGTTCCCCTGGAAGTCGGGGCCGTTCACGGCGAGGATCGCTGCCCCGAAGCCTCCGAAGTTCGGCGTGAGCCGGATGTACGTCTCGATCGTCCGTGCCGGCGCTCCGTTGATCGTTCCCGTGGACTCCACCTTCGCGAAAGCGGGGTAGGTCGTGTCGGTGAAGGTGGAGCATTTCATCTGCGTCGTGCCGTCGGCCGCGTAGAACGTCCCGATAGAGTCGAAGGCCGCCTGGGACGGCCCTGATTGCACGACGTCACCGATGGTGAGCAGGCCAGTCCCGCCGTCGCATCCGGGATCCACGGCCATGGACAGCGAGGGCGTGGTCTGCAGGTACGCGTACCAGTGATTCGTTCCCGCCTCTGCCGCGTTGATCGACAGGAGCCGCTCCCGGTCGTACCCGCTGGAATCCAGCGAATGGATCGACTGGGCCACCACCACGGTGGAGAGGATCAGCACGACGAACGCGACGGAGAGCGACACGATCATCGCGACCCCCCGTTCCTCGTCTCGCAGGCGCTTGAGCATCGGTGTCGTCTCCTTTGATCTGGCGTCAGATGAGTGGGTCCGGGAGCGTTTCGCAGAGCTGGATGGGATAGCCGAACGACGTGTTGCGGCCAGTCAGCGATGCCTCGAAGAGCTGGGTGGCTTGGGGACGGTTCTGCAGGTCGGGGTTCACGTGGAACGCGACGGCGATGGTCCGTCCAGCCGGGTCCAGGGAGAACGCCGGTTGGGCGAGGGTACGATTCACGACCCCGTCGGCGACGACCGTCCAATCGGACGCGGCGTTCGGGTCGAGCACAGGCCACGTCCGGTACAGCACCTGCTGCTCGTCGTTCACCAGCCAGAGGGCGCATCGGGGATCCTCGTTCTCGGCCTGCTCGGCCTGGGTGTAGATCCGGAACAGATAGCCGGTGGCTGCGGCGTCGAAGGGATCGTTCCCCGATTCGTCGACCGGGTCATACAGGATGTTCCCGGAACGGACCAACCGGTCGATCGACTGCAGAGTGAGGCGAGCCTGATCGTTCAGTTGTCCACGCACTTCTTCCTCCACGACCGCTCGCTGGATGCTCGAGAGCGTGGTGGTCATGACCAGCATCACGATGGAGAGGATCGCCATCGCGACGACGAGCTCGACCAACGTCATGCCACGCTCTTCACGGAGCCGACGCAGCATCCACGTGAACCGCGGCATAGGCCTAGGCTCCCTGGGCGGCCGGCGGCGGCCCGTAGATGGCGCGAGCGAAAAGGTCGCCGGGATCGAGGGAGGCCGTCAGGTTGATCTGCGTGATCCCGTCGACGATGAACTGGTAGCGGATCGTGATCTCGATCGGCTGGGATGTGGCTTGGACGTCCCAGCGAACGTCGCCGTCCGTGGGATCCGTGGTCTGCGATGTGCTGTTGGTGGCGTGTTGGATCCCGCCAGCCGCGACGGTCACCCGCCAGGTCGCGGTCGAGGCCCCCACCACTTCGGTCCTGGAACAGGAGCTCAGGCTGAGCGAGTCGAGCGAGGAGTCCGTCACGCTCTTGCTCGTGTACCCCGACCCGCTCCCGGTGTAGTAGGTGAACGTCCCGTTGACGCTCGCGGACGGCGCCGTCGCCGTGCTCTCCCCCGCCACGGCCCGGACCGAATCCCCGTAGCCGACGAGGCGGACGCAGTAGTTGTTGTCGCTCGTCGCCGTCGCGCTCATGTTCGACGGCGGCGTCATGCCGGAGGTCGGGAACCCGCCCAGATAGACGGTTCCAAGCGTCCTCGAGGCGTTGGCGTCGACGATCCCGTCCTCGGCGGAGCCTGCCGTGTCGCGGTCGATCGACGATGTGGTGTCGCTGGACGGTCCGACGATACGAACGAGGTTCGCAGGCCCGACGGAGGACAGCAGCTGCGAATGCAGGACCTGGACGGTCACTTCCCCGACCTGACGCACCTTCGCGCCGGAGCACGGCAGAAGATCCGTCTCGCGCGTGCCGGTCGTCGGGCAGGCGTACGTGTCGACGCCAGATGCGTCCACGCTCGTGGAACGCCCCTCGGTGTCACCTGAGGCCACAGTCGCACGGAGACCGACCTCCGTGCCGGGTCCCGTCACCACCCGCTCGAGGGTGTGGCTCGTGAGGTTCGTCGTCGAGCCGCCGTCGGTGGTTCCTGAAGCGGTCTCGACCTTGTCGTCCGCGTCGCTGGTCGCTCGCTGGTTCCCGGCGGTTTCGGTACTCACGCTGTCGACCATCTCGAGTCCCGAGAGGGTCGTCACGACGTCCAGCTCCGTCGCTTGTTCCTCCTGGGCCGTCACGGACGCACCGGGTAGGGTCACGGCCAGCGAGGTGAAGTCGATCGCGAAATCGTACAGTTGGCCCTCGACGTCCAGTCGCGCCCGTGGATCGTCCACCTGCCCGTAGAAGAACGGCTGGCACGGCGCCGCGAAGGGGTGCGTCGTGGAGTTGACGCACCCGTCCGGCGACCAGAAGAGGCTCTGGACCCTCACCGAGTTTTCCGGAGCGTTGGCGATCGCGCCGCCCGCCCACTCCACGATCACGGTCACGCGGTAGGGGTTCGAGCTCGGATCGTCGTTCGTGACGTACGTCCAGTACGTCACGTCGAGATTCCCGACCGTCAGCGCATCCGTGTGCGGGACGAGCCAGGCGGCCTCGTAGCTCGCGTCGAAGGTCGAGGAGACGATCTCCTCGCCGGTGCAGGACTGGAATCGGTACTCTCCGGAACAGCCCACGATCCGGCTATCGGAAGCCAGCTCCGACGTGGGGATCCCGCTCGTGATCTTCGTGTAGGCGAGGCCTCGGATGTCCTCCATGACGCGATTCGCGATCCCGGTCGCCTGGATCCGGTCCCGGCCGTAGCCCGTGTACCGGAAGCCGATCGAGGCCGTGTACGCGAGCGCGGTCAACGATGCGAAGACGACCATCAGCGCGATGACCGTTTCGAGGATGGTGAACCCACGTTCGCCATGGAGGCGTACACGGATCCGCCGGCTGAGATGACGTCGACTCATGTCCGTCCTTCGAGATACCTAGAGAAGCTTCCCTTCACGATGTCGGCAGGCTCTGCCCCTCACTTGAGGTCCGGCCGAGCACGTGAGAGCTCAAAGAGCCTGCCTCACAGGCGCGACGACACAAGATGCGGAAAGGGCGGCCCCGAGGGGCCGCCCTTCCAGCCTTCGTGCTATCGCGGTTCGGCTTACCAGCCGCCCGCGGCAGCGACCGCGTTCGTGCCGTTGCACGTCGCAGCCACGCCCACCCCGAAGGTGGTACCGGGGCCGGTCGCGTTGTCGGAGATCTCGAAGCAATCCCCGGACTCGGACAGTGACGCGGCCGACCAGACCTGATCGACCACCGGACCGGCGGCGTCCGTCACCGTCAGGCTCACCGATGTGGGCCCCGTCGACAGGGCCGCGTCGACGACGTAGCTCAGAGACGGCTCGATCGCCGTGAGCTCGGCGGCCGTGTCGGCCCCGCTGTAGTCGCTGTTGTCGGTGTAGGCCGTCTTCGCAGCGACCAGAGCGTTCCGGAGGCTCGACTGAGCCGCCCGGTTCTGCGCCCTCTCACGGGCGCCGAGGAACGTCGGCAGAGCGATGGCGACCAGGATGCCGATGATCAGAACGACCACCATCAACTCGATGAGGGTGAAACCCTCCTCACGCTCACGCAAACGCTTGAGCATTCTGCCTTCGCCTCCCTTCCTTTGTTTTTGCGCACCACAGCGGTGCGCGTTCTCCACTGATGTCGGCCGCCCGGGTCACGAACTGAAGCTCTTCGCAGCAGGAACATCGAAATAGACCAGATGGACTACCCGAGAAGGAGTACCCGCTTCTACGGGGCGCCAGGAACGACGGGGGCCGGCGGCGCCCGAAGGTACCGCCGGCCCGCCATCTCCGTCCGGCGATGACGGAGCTCTACTCGATCAGCTTGATGATGTTGAACATCGGCATGTACAAGGCCACGACCGCGGCGCCCACGCAGCCGCCGATGACCGCGATCAGGATCGGCTCGATCAGAGAGGTCAGGGAGTCGACCGCCGCCTCGACCTCCTGGTCGTAGAACTGCGCGATCTTCTCGAGCATGAGATCGACCTGGCCCGTTTCCTCTCCCACCGCGATCATCTGGACGACCATCGGCGGGAAGACCGGGTACTTGGTGAGCGGTTTGGCGATCGACTCGCCGTCGCGGACCGACAGCTGCACCTCGGTGATCGCCTTCCCGACGACCTTGTTGTTCACGGTGTCGCTCACGATCTCGAGGGCCTGGAGGATCGGCACGCCGGACTTCATCAACATCGCCAGCGTGCTCGAGAACCGGGACAGCGCGGTCTTGTGGAACAACGCGCCGAACACAGGCGCCCGGAGCTTCACGGCGTCGACGACCTCACGGCCCTTCTCCGTCTTCTTGTACCGGCGGAGGAAGAACCGGGCGCCGAGCGACCCTCCCAGGACGATGTACCAATACGACTTGAACGTCTCGGACATCCACAACAGACCGCGAGTGGGCAGCGGGAGCGTCCCGCCGAGCTGGCCGAAGATCGATTCGAACTGCGGGACAACGAACAACAGCATCGCGGACATGATGAGGACCACGAGGGCGACCACGGCGACCGGGTAGGTCATCGCCGACTTGATCTTGCCGCGCAGCCGGACCTCGCGCTCGATCATGTCGGCCAGGGCCGTCAGGGTTGAGTCCAGAGACCCACCGGTCTCCCCTGCCCTCACCATCGAGACGTACAGGTTGTTGAAGACGTGGTCGTGCTTCCCGATCGCCCCGGACAGCGACGAACCCTGCTCGACGTCGAGGCGAACCTCGCTCAAGACGCGTGCCAGCTCCTTGTTGTCGCTCTGATCCGACAGGATCCCGATGGCACGGAGGATCGGCAGTCCGGAGTTGACCATCGTGGCGAACTGGCGGGAGAAGAGCGCGACCTGCTTGAGCTTGACCTTCTTGCCGCCGAACTCGATCTGACCGATACCCCGCTTCTGGCGCTGGACGTCCAGCGGCGTGAGCCCCTGCTCGCGCAGTCGCGCGAGGACCAGGGCCTCGCTGTCGGCGACGAGCGACCCCGTGGTGACGTTCCCCGTGCGGTCGCGAACCTTGTACTGGAAGGTATCTGCCATCTCAGCCTCCCATCAGCATGCCGCCCGACGAGCTCCCGTACGAGCCCACTGGCGCGTCGTAGCCGTCGGAGAGGGAGCCGCTCGGGGCCGAACCGCCCATGAGCCGCTGGAGCTCCTCGGGGTCGTGGCAGCGCTCGAAGGCGACCTGCTGCGAGATGCGGCCGGCCTTGATGTGCTGCGCGAGAGCCATGTCCATCGTCTGCATCCCGTAGCGACCGCCCGCCTGCATCGATGAGTAGATCTGGTGGGTCTTGCCCTCTCTGATGAGGTTGCGAACCGCGGGCGTGCACACGAGCACCTCGACGGCGGCGACACGTCCCTGACCGTCGTGCGTGGGGATCAGCTGCTGGGTGACCACGCCCTGAAGGGTGGTCGACAGCTGGACCCTGACCTGCTGCTGCTGGTGGGGCGGGAACACGTCGATGATCCGGTCGATCGTCTGCGGCGCGTCCTGCGTGTGCAGCGTCGCGAAGACGAGGTGACCGGTCTCGGCCGCCGTGATCGCCGTGCCGATCGTCTCGAGATCTCTCATCTCGCCGACGAGGATCACGTCCGGGTCCTGGCGGAGCACGTGCTTGAGCGCCTGCGCGAAGCCGTGCGTATCCGCTCCGACCTCTCGCTGGTTCACCACACAGCTCTTGTGCCGGTGCAGGAACTCGATCGGATCCTCCACGGTCATGATGTGACCGGCTCGCTCTCGGTTCACGATGTCGACCATGGCGGCGAGCGTCGTCGACTTGCCGGAGCCCGTCGGGCCCGTGACCACGACGAAGCCTCGCTGGAAGCGCGCGAGGTCCATCACGACGCTGGGGAGCCCAAGGTCATCCACGTTCATGATCTCGAACGGGATCACCCGGAAGACGGCGCCCACGGCGTCGCGCTGCTGGAACACGTTCACGCGGAAGCGGGACCGCCCCGGCAGCGAGTAGGACATGTCGAGCTCGAGCTCCTGCTCGAACCGCTCACGAAGCTTCTGCGGCAAGATCGCGTAGACCATGCCCTGCAACGCCCGCGGCGTGAGCGGCGGGTACTCCCCCGCCGCTTCGAGCTCGCCGTGGACACGCACCATCGGCGGGGAACCCGCCGTGAGGTGCAGGTCGGACCCTCCCTTCTCCAGGAGCGCACCGAGCAACTCGGGGATCGGGATCTGTACGTCCTCTTCCTGTTGGACCACTGAGCTCATCTCACTTCACCACCCTCGCGACTTCCTCGATCGACGTGACACCTGCTCGAACCTTGGCCAAACCGTCCTCACGCAGGGTCTGCATCCCCTGCTCGATCGCGACAACCCTGATGGCATCGGCAGATGCACGCTCCACCGTGAGCCGTTCGATCTCCTCACTTCTGAGCATCACCTCGTAGAGTCCGAGCCGGCCCCGATAGCCGGTGCCCGAGCACGCCTTGCAGTCGTTCTTGGCGATCCGGAGGTCGGGCGCGCGGAAGACCTCACCGATCTCCTCCCACCGGTCCTCCGGGAAACCCGCCTGCTGCAGCTCGGCCACGTCGGGTCGGTAGGGCTGCTTGCATCTCTCGCAGAGGATCCGGGCGAGACGCTGGGCAACCACCGCGTCGATCGCGGAGGCGACGAGGAACGTCTCGACGTCCATCTCGACCAGCCGGCTGATCGCCGACGGGGCGTCGTTGGTGTGGAGCGAGGACAGCACGAGGTGGCCCGTCAGCGCAGCCTCGATCGCGATCGTCGCCGTCTCCTTGTCACGGATCTCACCGATGAGCACGATGTCGGGGTCCGCACGCAGGATCGACCGCAGGGCCGAGGCGAACGTGAGGCCCGCCTTGGGGTTCACCTGGATCTGATTGACGCCTGCCATCCGGTACTCGACCGGGTCCTCGACGGTGATGATGTTCTTGGACTCCTCGTTCAAGATGTTCAGCGTCGAGTACATCGTGGTCGACTTCCCCGAGCCTGTCGGGCCGGTCACGAGGATCGCGCCGTACGGCTTCCGGAACGCGGTCTCGAACCGCCGGTAGGACTCCTCCATGAAGCCCAGCTCCGAGAGCGCCAGCATCGCGTTGCTCTTGTCGAGCACGCGGATCACGACCTTCTCGCCGTGGACGGTCGGCAGCGTGGCGACACGGAGGTCGAGCTGCCTGATGCCCACCTTCATCGAGATGCGACCGTCCTGCGGAACGCGCTTCTCGGCGATGTTGAGGTCCGCCATGACCTTCAGTCGCGAGATCAGCCCGCCCTGGAGGTTCTTGGGCTGGGCGCGCATCGGCTCGTGGAGCACACCATCGACCCGGAACCGGATCCGAACGTCGCGCTCCCCCGGCTCGATATGGACGTCGGACGCCCGCTCGGCGACGGCTTGGGACATGATCGCGTTGACGAGCTTGACGATGGGCGCGTCCTCGAGGGCGGCCTCGAGGTCGAGCTCTTCCCCCTCGCTCCCTTCCGCTGCCTCGGCCGCGAGCTGTTCGACATGGGAGTCGAGACCGGCGAACTTGGCGATCGCCTGTTCGACGTCGGCGGAGGTGGCGACCACCGGCTGCACGTCCCGGCCGGTGATCGTTCGGATGTCGTCCAGGGCGTAGACGTTCGCGGGATCGGACATCGCGACCAGCAACTTCCCGTCGCGGTCGCCGATGGGCAACGCCCGGTACCGGCGTGCGAGGGCTTCGGGGAGCAGCGCGGTGGATGCGGGGTCGATCTGCGTGTCGGTGAGGTCGACGAACTCCAGGCCCACTTGCTCTGCGAGCGCGCGGACCAGGTCGGCCTCCTTGATCATGCCGAGGTCGATCAGCACCCGTCCGAGCGCCTTGGGGGTCTTCTGGTGTTCCTCGAGGGCAGTGTCGAGCTGTTCGGGCGTGATCAAGCCGAGCTCGATCAAGATCTGCCCGAGTTGCTTCGACTTCCGCTTGACGGTCGTCATCGCCGGGTCCATTCGTCTTAGGTCTGTCGCCCACGCATCTCGCAAATGGGGCTATCTGCTTGCTTCGTCATCCTCCTTCGGGACCTGAAGCAGCCCGGCGAACTCTTTGGCGAGGAGGACCCGGTCGACCTCGGGCTCGTCCGCCCTGCTCGCAGGGCGGCTCGGGGTCTCCGTTCCGGGATCGGACCGAAGGGTGGACTCGGCTCCCGCCGGGGCCTTCGCCGTTTCGGACCGGGCCGGATCGGACACGGCTTCCACGAGAGGGGCCGTTCGTGCCTCGGGTTCCTGTGATGCGGTGACCTCAGCGGGAGGGGGAGCGGTAACCGGAGTGGACGCGGGTGCCCGCTCCTGCTTGTGAAGGCTGGTCCGGGGCTTGCCGGAGGGTGCGGAGGGCATCTCGGGCAACCGCATGGTCTCCCGGTCGTCCGAGCGACTTTGCTCCGCCATCATCAGGGCTTGTTCGAGGAGATCCACGAGCACGCCGGGCCGCACGCCCGTGTCCGCGACGGCGAAGGCCGAGTATCCGCCACGGCGGACGAATGCCCAGATCTGGTCGGCGAATTCGATGTACGAGCGCTCCGGGTCACCGACGGCGGCGAAACGCACCCATGCGAACCTGACGTGCGATTCTGCGTCGCCCTCCGGGTGGGCGCCCAGGATCATGCCGTCTCGAGACAGCAACAAGCAACCGCGGACCCCATCGATGCTCATGGAGACCCGCTGGGCGAGCGCCGAATAGTCGTTCATCCCTCTTGCGAGCATCGACCGTGCAGGGATGACGCTTGAATCGACGTTGCTATCGGAGGTGCTCTCTGTCGGCCAAAGCGGCGAGAGCGGCGGCCGACATCACCTCGAGAGGCGCCGGCTGACCCGTCCACAGCTCGAAAGAGAGGGCGGCCTGCTCGAGCAGATGCCCGAGGCCCCCCAACGCGGCGGCGCCGGCTTCCCGCGCTCGATGCTGGAGGTCGGTCGAGACCGGGTCGTACAGGAGGTCGATCACCAGGACATCCGGGCCGAGGTGCGGAAGGCTGGGGTGGCCCGGTTCCTGCCCCGCTCCTCCCACGGGAGTGGCGTTCACCACGAGGTCGACCACCAGCCCCCCCGTGTCGGCCGGTCCGACGAGCGTGACGGGCACCCCGAGCGGCTCGACCATCTTGACGAGCGGCGCCGCCCTGACCTCGTCGCGCGCCGCGACCGTGAGCGCCTGGAGGCCGCCCCGTGCGAGCGCCAGGGCGCAGGCGCGAGCGGCGCCGCCGGACCCGTAGAGGAGCGCAGACCTGCCCTCTGGGTCGAACCCCGCGTCCCGCCGAAGGAACCGGTCGAAGCCCGCGACGTCGGTGTTGTGTCCTTCGAGCTCGCCGCCCCGAACGACGATCGTATTCACTGCCCGAAGGAGCGTGGCGTCGTCGGAACGCCGCTGGATCAGCTCGGCCGCCTCCGTCTTGTGCGGCATCGTCACGTTGGCGCCGGCGAGCCCCAAGGGGACGAGCCCGATGAGAGCCGGCTGCAGCCACTCCGGGCGGACGGGCAGGGGGAGGTACACCCAGTCGAGGCCCTCCGCGGCGAAGGCGGCGTTGTGGATCGCCGGCGACAGGCTGTGCGCGACCGGCCAGCCGATGATCCCGACGACATGCGTGCTGCCGCCGACCCGTCGCTCAGCCGAGGCACTCATCGACGTTCCGGTTGTGCTCCGCGAGCGTCAGCCCGAACTTGTGGTGCCCGTCCGCGCCGCAGAGCACGTAATAGAGGAACTTGGTGTCCGCCGGCTCGAGAGCGGCGCGGAGGGATTCCTCCCCCGGGCTCGCGATCGGCGTCGGCGGTAATCCGGGATTGATCCGGGTGTTGTAGGGACTGTCGAACGCCAGGTCCGGCGTCGACAGCTCGCCGTCGGGGGTGGGGTCGTCGTACAGGAGCGTCGCGTCGATCCCGAGCGCCATCCCGATCTCGAGCCTGTTGTAGATCACGCCCGCGATCAGCTTCCGATCCCGATCGACGCCGGCTTCCTCCTCGATCATCGAGGCGATGATCACGAGCTCGTACGGTGTGACGCCCAGCTCCTCGGTACGGTCGAAGGGCAGCTTCTCCGCCTCCTCTCGGAACTGCTCGAGCAGCTGCTCCGCGACCACCCTGGCTGATAGGCCCTCCTTCACGAACTCGTAGCTCTTCGGGAAGAGGAACCCTTCGGGCGATGCCGTTCCCTCCGGCAGGTACGGAGGGAGCACGTACCGTCCGCTCGATACCTCCTCCAGGAACCGCTTCTCCGGGATGCCGAGGTGCTCGCGGACCTCCTCGGCGATCTGAGTCAGACGATATCCCTCGGGGATCACCAGCTCGACGGTGGGAACCTTGGGCGGCGGTGTCGTAAGCACCGTGACCGCGTCGTCGAGCGTCATCCCGGTCGTGAGCTCGAAGGAGCCGGTGCGGATCCGGTCCGCCTTCCCCGTCCCGCGAAGGAGGATGCTGCCGACGAACCCGCCGCAGGGGATCACTCCCCGGGCGTGCAGCTCCTCGATCACCTGCTCGCCGGTCGCTCCCTCGACGACGGTGATGCTGACGGGCTTCGGAGGACCATCCGCGGCTTCCTGGCATCGGCGGTAGTAGCTGGCCCCCCACGCGCCTGCGCCGACGACACCGAGGAACAGCACGAGCGCGAGGAAGAGGGACAGCCTGCGGGGGCGCCTGCTTCGCTCGGCCCCCGAGAGGCTCGGGTCCGCCGACATCACCGCAGAGGATACCGGGCCTCTCTGCTTCAGCCGTTGCTTCGTTGACCATCCAGCCACGCCTGCAGGATCACGGCCGCGGCGGAGGCATCGACGACGCGGCGGCGCTCGCGGCCGCGGGTCCCCGCGGCCGCGAGCGCGCGCTCCGCCTCGACCGTGGACAGGCGCTCGTCATGCATCTCGATGGGCAGGTCGACGACGGCCCCGAGCGCGGTTGCGAACGACTCGGCGTGCGCTGCGCTCTCGCCGCGCTCCCCGCGCAGCGAGAGCGGCAGGCCGATGACGATCAGGGTCGCGCCGCGCTCCCCCGCGAGGGCCGCGATCGCCTTCAGCTCGCCCGGTGGCTGCCCGACGTGCACGGTGCCGACGGGCACCGCGACACGACGCTCCGGATCGGAGACCGCCACCCCGATCCGCGCGTCGCCGAGATCGAGCCCGAGGACGGGACCGGGGACGGGGGCACGCACAGTCTCGTGAGGCGTCTCGCCGGACGGCGCGGTTCCAGGGTCCACGCTGCGCGACATGGTCAACCTCAAGATGCCGAGAGGAGCTCCCGGGCTCGCGCGGGGATCCCGCCGAGCGCCTGAGGGATCGCGCCGGCCTCCCGACCGCCGGCCATGGCGAGGATGTCCTTGCCCCCGGCTCCCCCGCCGATGACGCTGGCGGCCTCCCGGAGGAGCTCGGGCGCCGTGACGCCACGCGCGACCGCCTCGGTGGTGGACGCGGCGACCAGCTGCGCCTTGCCGTCGCTGCCACCGCCCAGGACGACCGCGGCCGCGCGGCCCTGCAGGCGGTCCCGGATCTTCTGGGCGAGCTCGCGGAGGCCGCTCGCGTCCTCGCCGGGCACCTCGGACACGACGAGCGCGAGCCCGTCGACGTCCAGCGCGCCTTCGACGAGCGAGGCGATGATCGCGTCGCGATCACCCTTCTGCAGCTTCCCGAGCTCGCTCCGAAGACGCTTGTTCTCCTCGATCACCTTGCGGGCGTGCTCGATAGCGGATCGTGGATCGTTGCTGCCGAGCGCGTCCACCAGGCCGTGCAGCAGCTCGCGTTCCGCGTTGATCTCACGGAGGGCGTCGGGCCCCACCAGCGCTTCCACCCGCCGCATCCCGGCGCCGATCGAGCCCTCGTGCAGGAGCCGGATCACACCGATGTGCCCGGTCCGCTCCACGTGGGTCCCGCCGCAGAGCTCCCGGGAGTACTCCCCGATCTCGACCACGCGCACGGTGTCCCCGTACTTCTCGCCGAAGAGCATGACCGCACCGAGCCGCTTCGCCTCCTCCATCGTGGTCTCGAAGATGCTCGGGGCGTCGTCCCTCGCGAGGCGGCGGTTGGCGATCAGCTCCGCCTCCTGCAGTTGCTCGGCGGGGACGGCCGACGGATGCGGGAAGTCGAAGCGCAGACGGCCAGGCTCCACGAGTGACCCCGCCTGGCGAGCGTGCTCCCCCAGCAGTTCGCGGAGCGTCGCGTGGACGACGTGGGTGGAGGTGTGGGCTCGGGCGGTCGCCTCGCGGCGATCGGCGTCGACCTCCGCGTGGGCCTCCTCGCCCGGCCGGACCTCGCCCGACTCGACGACGCCGGCGTGGACGATCGAGCGGTCGCCGGCCGGAACGGTGTCGATCACCCGGATGACACCGGAGGGCGTGCGGATCAGCCCCCGGTCGCCGACCTGACCTCCGCCCTCCGCGTAGAACGGCGTGCGGTCGAGGAAGACGCGAACCTCCTGGCCCTCCTCGGCCGCGGACAGCTCACGGAACTCGGGGTCCAGCAGCGACACGACCTCTCCCTCGGACTCGAGGTGGTCGTAGCCGACGAAGGTCGACGGCGGGGCCGCGCCCGAGTCGAGGCCGATCGGCACCTTCTTCGCAGCAGCGCGGGCGCGGCCCCGCTGCTCCTCGAGCAGCTCCGCGAACCGGTCTCTGTCGACGGTCAGCCCCGCATCGGCGGCGAGCTCTTCGGTGAGCTGTAGAGGGAATCCGAAGGTATCGGAGAGCTTGAAAGCGTCCTCACCGGTGATCCCGCCCTCCTCGGCTCGGGACTTCGCGTCTTCGAAGACCACCAATCCCTGGCGGAGCGTGGCGGCGAACCGCTCCTCCTCGGATCCCGATACCTGCCGTATGAACGCCTCGTTCTCCCGGAGCTCGGGGTAGGCGTCGCCGGATCGATCCACCACGACGTCGATGATCGGATCCATCACGGAGCGCTCGATGCCCAGGCGCCGGGCGTGCGACACGACGCGGCGGAGCATCCGGCGCAGGATGTAGCCGCGCCCCCCGTTCGAGGGCTGCACGCCGTCCGCGATCAAGAACGTGGTGGCGCGGCCGTGCTCGGCGATCACCTTCAGCGAGATGTCGTCGGTCGGATCACCGCCGTGGGTCTTCCCGGACATCGATTCGGCGACCTCGAGGATCGGCCTGAGCAGGTCGGTCTCGAAGACGTTCTCCACGCCCTGGAGGAGCATCGCCACACGCTCGAGCGACGAGCCGGTGTCGACGTTCTTCGCCGGGAGCGCCCCGGTGACCCGGAGCTCCTCATCGACCTGGTCCTGGATGAAGACCAGGTTCCAGATCTCCATGAAACGCTCCTCGTCGACGTCGGGACCCCCGTCGGGTCCGTACTTCGGGCCCCGGTCGACGAAGATCTCGCTGCACGGGCCTCCCGGACCGGCCGTGTGCGTGTGCCAGTAGTTCGCGAGCTCGCCGTTCGCGTCCAACATGCCGCGCCGGACGATCCGCTCAGGAGCCAGCCCCACACCGTCGACCCAGCCCTCCACAGCCTCCTCGTCCGTCTCGAACACCGTGGCCCATAGAAGGTCGTGGTCGATCCCGTAGCCCTCCGTGACGAGCTCGTGCGCCCACCGGATCGCGTCGGCCTTGAAGTAGTCGCCGAACGAGAAGTTGCCGAGCATCTCGAAGAACGTCTCGTGTCGGGCGTCGCGACCGACGTTGTTGATGTCGTTGGTGCGCATCACCTTCTGGACGGTGACGGCCCGCGGATACTCCGGATCGGCCTGCCCAAGGAAGACCGGGATGAACTGGTTCATCCCCGCGTTGGTGAGTAGCAGTCCCGACTCCGGCGGAGGGATCAGGGACGAGCTGGGGACGCGCTTGTGTTCGCGTTCCTCGAAGAACGACAGGAACAGCTCGCGGATGCGATCCCCCTCCACGAGCCGAGTCTACCGACGGGGTCCCGTGGATCTCAGGCGGCGGTGGGTTCGTGGGGGTCGGGCTCACGGACGGTGGAGGAGTCCATCTCCGCGCGCAGCTCGCGCTCCCGCTGCTCCATCGCTCTCTTGCCCTCCTCGATCGACTCCGCCACGAGCTTGGACAGGTCCATCAGGCCACCCTTCGCTTCTCGCGCGAGGGTCGCCGGCTTGACCTTGTTGGCCTGGCGCTTCGCCCACCGGGACGTGAGGACGGCGCCGGTCGCGCCGGCGCCCAACCCGAGTGCGACCCAGAAGCCCCGGCGCATGTCAGGGCGCCGTCGCGCCCGGCGCCGACGGCGCGCCCTTCGACTTCTTCTTGCCGAACGACTCGGCGGCCTTCTTCACACCGGCGCCGACGCTGATGAACTTCATGATCGGGCTCGCGGCCGCGTGTTCGATCAGACCCGTCAGTCGCTCCACCCGTCCCACGATGCCGCCGACGGAGTCCAGGACGCCACCGACCCGGTCGAGATGACCGTTGGTCCGTTCGACGGACCCCTTGATCTCCCGGAGCAAGGGGACGGTCTCTTCGCGCATCGCGTCGACCGTGAGGCGGGTCGCCTCGAGCACCCGGAACGTGCTGAGCAGCACGAGACAGAGGAACAGGACCAGGAGTCCCCAGAACGCTGCCAACACGATCAAGGCGGTCTCGCCGCCGGTGAGAGCCAGGAGCGTCATCCGTTACCTCCGTTGTTCATCGTAGGTGGGCGTCGGCCCAGCATACCCACGGCATCGGAGACGCTTCAGTCCTCGGCCGGCCCCTCGATCGGCGCGCCGGTCCCCGGCTCGACCTCGACGTCCTCCCCTTGGCCCGACGGCTCGTAATACATGACGTCGTCGAAGCGCTCCGGCCGATATTCCTGCTCCACGTGGTGCCCTTCGAAGTCGTGGGGATATTCGTAGCCTTCCCCGTGGCCGAGCTTGGCCGCGCCCGCGTAGTGCGCGTCGCGCAGATGCGGCGGTACCGGGTCGGTGGAGTCGGCGTCGACCATCGCCTTGTCCAGGGCGTCGATCACCGAGTTCGACTTCGGGGCCCGCGCGAGATACAGCGCCGCCTCCGCGAGGTTGAAACGCGCCTCCGGCATGCCGACGTGCTCGAGCGCGTGGGCGGCCGCCACGGCGACCGACAGCGCGCGAGGGTCGGCGAGCCCGACGTCCTCGGAGGCGAAGATCACCATCCGCCGGACGATGAATCGGGGGTCTTCGCCGGCATGGACCATCCTGCCGAGCCAGAACAGCGCCGCGTCCGGGTCCGAACCCCGCATGCTCTTGATGAACGCGGAGACGACGTCGAAATGGTTGTCGCCGCGGTCGTAGGCGACGATGCGCTTCTGTACGGCGTCGGCGACCCGCGCACCGTCGATCAGGGTCTCGCCCGCGTCGGCCAGCAGGACGGCAGCCTCGAGCGCGGTGAGCGCGGCACGGGCATCCCCGGCCGACAGCTCGACGAGGTGATCGAGCGCGTCGGACGTGAGCGATACGCCGAGCGTCCCCATCCCTCGTTCGGCGTCGACGACCGCGAGCTCCAACAGCCCTCTGATCTCCTCAGCTTCGAGGGGCTCGAGACGGAGGAGGAGACACCTCGAGATCAGCGGGCTGACGAGGCTGTGGTACGGGTTCTCGGTGGTCGCGCCGATCAAGGTGATGGAGCCGTCCTCGATCGCCGGCAGGAGGATCTCCTGTTGCGCCTTGTTCCAGCGATGGACCTCGTCCACGAACAGGACCGTCCGGAAGAGGGTGGTCTTCGAATGATCCATCACCCGGCGAGCGTCCGAGACGCCGGAGCTGACCGCGGAGAGCTGTTGGAAGTCGGCGCCGACCGCCACCGCGAGCAGGTGGGCCAGGGTGGTCTTTCCGGTGCCCGGGGGACCCCACAGGATCGTGGAGGGCAGGTGCCCACCGTCGATCAGCTTCGTGAGGGGTTTGCCTTGTCCGAGCAGGTGGTGATGTCCCACGAACTCCTTGAAATTGCGCGGGCGCATCCGAGTCGCAAGAGGTCGATCCATAGCGA
Organism: Actinomycetota bacterium; assembly: GCA_035512775.1. Lineage (GTDB taxonomy): Bacteria > Actinomycetota > UBA4738 > UBA4738 > HRBIN12 > JAJNBA01. The sequence continues at coordinate 55,526 of DATKDI010000001.1, forward strand.
GGAGTTCCTTTCCGACGATCCGAGTCCTCGGCCCCGTCAAGCCGAAACATCGATGATAGGCGCTTCGTCGAAGCCTCGGAAGCGACCGGTGACCTAGTTCGGAAGACCATCGTCAGACGGCCACCGTGATCAGCAGTGATGGATGCCGATACCTGGCTGTCATGGTGCGGCTCGTTGCCATCGACCTCTTGTTCGGTTCAGCCGTCGTAGCGCCTGAGGATCCTCTGCGGTCGGATGCGGTAGATGACGCGCTCCTGCCCGGGGGTGTACGTCCACGCCTCGCCGTCGTGATACCGCCGGTTCAAGGAATCGATATGCGCGTCGGCCTCGGGGCCGGTCACGAACTCCGCGACGATCCCGTCGACCCGCAGCCACCGGTACTGGTCCTGCTCGTCGTGCACACTGACGGACACGCGCGGGTCGCGACGGACGTGGCGGTCCTTCACCCGTCCGACCGCCGTGTTCACGAGGATGAAGCCGTCCGCGGCGTCGATCCAGATGACCGTCACGTGAGGTGTCCCGTCGGGCCGGATCGCAGCGAAGTGCGCGAAGTTCTTCCCGGAGAGCAGCTCGACGTCGTCGGGGTTCAAGGTCGCCATGCTCACTCCTGGGTGTCCTCTGGCATGTCTTCTGGTCTGTCGGGTGCCTCCGCGGCCGGCTGCGCGATCACCTGGATCCCGAGCTCACGGAGCTGGGCCTCATCGACGGGGGCAGGCGCGCCCGTGAGCGGGTCGGCGCCCGACTGTGCCTTCGGGAACGCCGTCACGTCGCGGATCGCGTCCTTGCCGGCCATCAACATGACGATCCGATCGAGGCCCATCGCGATCCCGCCGTGCGGCGGCGCGCCGTAGCGGAACGCTCGGATCAGGTGCCCGAACTTCTCCTCGATCTCCGGCTCGGACAGGCCCAGCACCTCGAAGACCTTCCGTTGCACCTCGGGCCGGTGGATCCGGATGCTGCCGCCGCCGACCTCGAACCCGTTCAGGACCAGGTCGTACGCCTTCGCCTTCGCGGTCTCCGGATCCAGGTCGTCGGTCGCGGGGGCTGAGAACGGGTGGTGGTTGGCCACCCACTTGCCCTCCTCGTCGCTCCAGTCGAACAGAGGCGGATCCGTGTACCACACGTACCGCCACTCCCCTTCGGGGATCATTCCCAGCCGGTCCGCCAGGTGCCGGCGGAGTCCGTCCAGCGCGACATGCACCCGGCCGATCTGGTCGGCGACGATGCACACGAGGTCCCCTTCGGTGGCGCCGGTCGCCCCGAGGACCCCGTCGATCTCCTCTTTCGAAAGATGCTTCTCCACCGGTGAGCGCACGCCGTCGGCCTCGACGACCATCCACACGAGGCCCGCGGCGCCGCGTCCCTTGGCGTCCTGCACGAGCTGGTCGAGCTCCTTCCGCGAGAGCTGCCCGCCCCCGGGCGCCGCGAGGCCCTTGATCGCGCCATCCTCCATGGACAGAACGGACGCGAAGGCGTTGAAGCCCGTCCCCTCGAAGACGGCACGGAGATCGGTCAGCTCCATCCCGTAGCGGAGATCGGGCTTGTCGGTGCCGAACCGCGCGAGCATCTCGTCGAACGGGATCCGCGGGAACGGCGTGGGCACCTCGACGCCGTGGATCTCCCGGACGTAGCGGGCGTAGAGCGGCTCGATGACGGCGAAGACGTCCTCCTGGTCGACGAACGACATCTCGACGTCGAGCTGGGTGAACTCGAAGCTCCGATCGGCGCGCGGCGCCTCGTCCCGGAGACATCGAACGATCTGGTAGTACCGATCCTGGCCCGCGACCATCAGGAGCTGCTTCAGCTGTTGCGGCGACTGCGGGAGCGCGTAGAAGCCGCCCGGCCACAGACGAGACGGAACCAGGAAGTCGCGGGCGCCCTCCGGCGTCGAACGGGTGAGCATCGGCGTCTCGACCTCGAGGAAGCCGAGGGACTCCATGTGATCGCGCGTGATCGCGTTCATCCGGTGCCGGACGCGCAGGATCGCGGTCATCTCGGGACGACGCAGGTCGAGGTAGCGGTAGCGGAGGCGGAGCTCCTCCCCGGACTCGATCCGATCCTCGATCGGGAACGGGGGCGTTTCCGCCTCCGAGACCACCTCCAGCGACGAGGCGACGACCTCGACCTGACCGGTGGGGAGCTGGGGGTTCGCCATACCGTGGGGGCGCGCGCGGACGGTGCCGTCGATCCTGACCACGTCCTCGGCGCCGAGCCGCTGCGCGGCGGCGTGTGCGGCCGCCGCGTCCTCGGGATGGAACACGACCTGGACGATGCCTTCGCGGTCGCGAAGGTCGATGAAGGTGACGCCGCCGTGGTCCCTGCGGCTGGCGACCCAGCCGCAGAGGACCACGGCGGCATCCATATGCTCGGAGGTCAGCTCCCCGCAGGCGTGGGTCCGCATCGCCGTCCGGTAGATGCTCTCCTTCATCCGGCTCCCGTCTCGGAGGCGAGCCTCGCCGTCAAGGCCTCGGTCGCCACGTCCTCCTGCTGCCCGTCCTCGAGCCGCCGGAGGGTCACGGTGCCGGCTTCGAGCTCGCGCTCACCCACGATCGCGGCATACGCGGCGCCGGCGCGGTCGGCCATCTTGAGCTGCGCCTTGAGCGGCCGATCCTCGAAGGCGATGTCTGCCGGGACGCCAGCCGCGCGGAGCTCCCGAACCAACTCGAGCGACCGGGCGCGGCCGGCGTCGCCGACCCCGACCACGAACACCGCGAGCCCCGGCTCCTCGGGCGGCGGGAGTCCTTCCTGCTCGATCGCCATCAGCACCCGCTCGAGTCCCATACCGAATCCGACACCGGGCACGTGCGGTCCACCGAGCACCTCCGCCAGCCCGTCGTAGCGGCCACCGCCGAACAGCGTCCCCTGCTGCGGCGACAGACCCGGGCTCACGAACTCGAACGCGGTCCGGGTGTAGAAGTCCAACCCCCGAACCAGCGTGGGCTCGATCACCCACGAGAGACCGGCGTCCTTCAGCGCCGTCTGGACGCCGTCGAAGTGCGTGCGACACGCGTCACAGAGTCGGTCGATGATCTTCGGCGCTTCCTTCGCGACCGCGCGACAGGCGTCGTCCTTGCAATCGAGGACCCGGAGCGGGTTGTCTTCGAAGCGATCGCGATGCTCGTCGGTCAAGCGGTCCCGGTTGGCCCGGAGGTAGGCGGTGAGCTCGTCGCGATACGCCGGCCGGCAGACCTCGTCGCCGATCGAGTTGAGCTGCAGCTCGATCCGCGTGAGGCCGAGACTCCGCAGGTACGCGTCCCCGACCGCGATCACCTCGGCATCCGCTCCCGGATCCTCCGTGCCGAACACCTCGATGCCGAACTGTCGATGCTCGCGGTAGCGGCCTTCCTGTGGGCGCGCGTATCGATACATGCGGGTTAGGTAGTACGCCTTGAACGGCGAGGGCTGCTCCTGCATCTCCGCCAGATACGCGCGCATCACCGGCGCGGTGCCCTCAGGACGGAGCGTGAGCGAGCGACCCTTGCGATCCTCGAACGTGTACATCTCTTTGGTCACGACGTCGCTGCTCTCCCCCGAGGTCCGGGCGAAGAGCTCGGTGGCCTCGAACACCGGGGTCTCCACGTACCGGTAGCCGTACAGGTGGGCGAGTTCGGCCGCGCGGTCGTAGAGCGCGCGCATCCGGCTCCCCCGCGGCGGAAGGAGATCGAGCGTCCCTCGGGGTGGCCGCAGATCCATCAGGCGAGATCCACCAGGAACGGGTTCGACGCGCGCTCTCGTCCGACGGTCGTGCGCGAGCCATGCCCCGGGAGCACGTCGGTCTCGTCGTGCAGCGTGAGGAACCAGTCGAGGCTTCCGCGCATGGCATGAGGTGAGGAGTTCGGGAAATCCGATCGACCGATCGAGCCGGCGAAGACGAGGTCGCCCGCGAACACGGTGGCATCCGTCACGAAGCAGCAGTGACCGGGCGTGTGTCCCGGCGTGTGCTGCACGCCGATCGAGAACCCGGCGAACGTGAGCGTCTCGCCCCCGACGAGCCGGCGGAGATCCTTCACGGGGTTGAGCGGATTGTCGAAGCCCGGGTTCCATGCGTCGATGTCCTCGAAGGCGACGGCATCGGCCTGGTGGATGAAGACGGGCAGGTCGTCTCCCGCGAAGTCGCCTGCGGCGTAAGCATGATCGACGTGCGCATGAGTCAGGAGTACCGCAGCCGGCCGCTTCCCGGCGCGCTCGAGCAGCGACCTCAGCGCCTCGGGCTCGAAGCCGGGATCGACGATCACGGCGTCCTCGCTGCCGTCGGCCGCGAGCAGCCAGCAGTTGGTGCCGAACGGGTTCCGATCGAAGACTTCGAGGTACATCCGCGGCATCGTACCGGGGACCTCATGCGGCGAGCCGTGGCCGTACGCTGAGAGCATGGACAGACACCTCGTGCTCTACGACGAGGACTGCGGCTTCTGCCGCTGGTCGCTCGATCGGGTGCTGCGCTGGGATCGGAAGGGCCGGCTCCGGGCAGTACCGATCCAGGGCGAGGAAGGCGACAGGGTGCTCGCCGACCTCAGCGAGCGAGACCGGCTCGCGTCGTGGCACCTCGTCGCGCCCGGCGGGCGCCGGTACTCGGGTGGCGCCGCCGTCGCCCCGATGGCGAGGCTGCTGCCCGCCGGTGCGCCGGTCGCGTTCCTCGCGGACGCGTTCCCCCGGTCGACCGACCGGCTCTACCGGTGGGTGGCGCGCAACCGGGACACGCTCGGCCGGCGGCTGGGCGAGCAGGCGTGCGTCGTCGATCCGACCGAACGGAACGGCCGGCGCGCTACACCCCGTTGAGCGAGGAGCCCTCCAGCACCAGGGTGAACGGTCCGTCGTTCAGCAGGTCGACATCCATGACCGCTCCGAACACCCCCCGCTCCACGCGCACGCCGTGCGCCTCGAGGGCTTCCGCCAGCGCCTCCACGCGTTCGGCCGCGATCTCCGGCTCCTCCGCGTGGCCCCACGACGGACGCCTGCCCTTCCGAAGATCTGCGTACAGGGTGAACTGCGAGACCACGAGGATCTCGCCGTCGACGCCCGCGAGCGGCAGGTTCGTCTTCCCCTCGTTGTCGGCGAACAGCCGCAGGTTGAGGATCTTCTCCGCCAGCCGCCCCGGCTCCTCGGGCGGATCGCCGCGTCCGACACCCACGAGGAGCAGATACCCGCGCCCGATCTCCGAGACGCGCTCGCCGTCCACCGAGACCGATGCCCGCAGCACCCGTTGGAGGACGACCCTCATCGGCGGGCGATCGCGTGGAACACGTGCCGATGCTTCATCTCGCCCCACCCCTCAGCATCTTTCGCCTCTTCTTGCCTGTCGATCGCCACCACGTCCCACCCCCGGGCGATCAGCTCAGCGGTGTCGGCGCCCGTGCCGCAGCCAAGGTCGACCGTCGTTCCCGTTCGCCTTTCCCGTTCGAACGAAGCGAGAGCTCGTAGGAGCAGGTCGCGCGGTTTGCGTTCGCGTTGCGCGTCGTAGTAGCCGATCCAGTCCGCACGAGCCGTCACGCGCTAGCTCGGGACGACGCGGTAGGCGTCGTAGACGCTCTCCACGCGTTTGACCGCACCCAGCAGTGACGAGAGATGCGCCACGTCGGCCATCTCGAACGTGAACCGGAGGCGCGTGATCCGATCCCGCCCGGTGCTCGACGTGGCGGCGAGGATGTTCACGTGGCTGTCGGAAAGGACGGTCGCCACATCCGAGAGCAGCCGCGTCCGATCGAGCGCCTCCACCTGGATCGCGACGGAGAAGGACGTCGGCTTGCCCTCGGCCCAGTCCACCTCGATGATCCGCTCGGGCTCGCGCCGTTGGAGGGTCCGGAGATTCGGGCAGGTGTCGCGGTGCACCGAGACCCCCTGTCCGCGTGAGACGAACCCCACGATCGCATCGCCCGGCACCGGCGTGCAGCAACGACCGAGCTTGACCCACACGTCGCCGAGGCCCTTCACGACGACGCCTTTGGAGATGTCCTGCTTGCCGATCTTGACGGGCCGTGCGAGCGGCACCTCGGTGACGTCTTCGTCGGGGGTGCCGGAGACCAGCCGCGACATCCGCGCCACGATCGATTGCGGCGACACGTGGCCCTCCCCCACGGCGACGTAGAGCGCCTCGAGGTCGGGGTAGGTGAGGTCCCCGGCGACACGCCTGAGCGTGGCCTCGGTCGCAAGCCGCTTGAACGCCTGGTCCTGCTTCCGGACGAACGCCTTCACGGCGTCGCGGCCGGACTCCATCGCATCCTCGCGACGGCCGCGGCTGAACCACTGACGTATCTTCGTTCTCGCACGCGGCGTCTGGACGAACTGGAGCCAGTCCTGGCTTGGGCCTTCGCCTTGCGCTTTCGACGTCAGGATGTCGACGGTGTCGCCTGTGCGGAGCTCGTAGTCCAGCGGCACGAGCTTCCCGTTCACCTTGGCGCCGACCGTGCGATGTCCGACCTCCGTGTGGATCGAGTACGCGAAGTCCACAGGCGTGGCGCCCTGCGGCAGGTTCTGCACATCGCCCTTCGGGGTGAAGCAGAACACCCGCCCACCGGAGAGGTCGATCCGGAGTCCCTCCATGAACTCCTGCGGGTCGGCCATCTCCTTCAGCCAGTCCATCATCTGACCCAGCCACGCCATGTCCTGCGCTTCCTTCGAGGACTTGCTGCCCTCCTTGTAGCGCCAGTGCGCGGCGATCCCGAACCGCGCCGTTCGGTGCATGTCCTGCGTGCGGATCTGGATCTCGAGCGGCACGCCCTTCGGACCCACGACCGTGGTGTGCAGCGACTGGTACATGTTCGACTTGGGCATCGCGACGTAGTCCTTGAAGCGACCAGGGACGGGCTTCCAGAGCGCATGCACGGCGCCGAGCGCGCCGTAGCAGTCGCGGAGCGACGGAACGAGGACGCGGAGGCCGACGAGGTCGTGGATCTCGTTGAACTCCTTGCCGCGGATCACCATCTTCTCGTAGATCGAATACAGGTGCTTCGGGCGACCCTCGACGTCAGCCTTCACGCCGAGCTCCTTCAGCTTGCCGCGCAGGTCGCTCTTGACCACTTCGAGGAGCTCCTGCCGCTCCCCTCTCCGCGTCTCGACGAGATTGGCGATCTCGCGGTACGGACCGGGATTGAGCGTCTTGAAGGCGAGGTCTTCGAGCTCCCACTTGAGCTCCTGGACGCCCAGGCGGTCCGCGAGAGGAGCGTGAATCTCGAGGGTCTCGTTCGCGATCTTGCGGCGCCGTTCCTCGCTCAGGGGGTCGAGGGTCCGCATGTTGTGGAGGCGGTCGGCGAGCCTGACCAGCAGGACTCGGATGTCGCCCGCCATCGCGACGATCATCTTTCGGACGTTCTCCGCCTGCGCGAGCTCGCCGCTCCGGAACTCCAGCTTGTCGAGCTTGGTGAGTCCGTCGACGATGCGGGCGACCTCGTTGCCGAACTCGCTCTCGATATCACCGAGGCCGACCGTAGTGTCCTCGACGGTGTCGTGCAGGAGGGCCGCGGTCAGCGTCGTCGTGTCCAGGCGAAGGTCGGCGAGGATCCCCGTCACCGCCACCGGATGCTCGACGTAGGGCTCGCCGGAGAGGCGATGCTGCCCCTCGTGCGCGTCTTCGGCGAAGTGGTAGGCGCGTTCCAGCAGCTTGGTATCGGCCTTGGGGTTGTACGAACGGACCTTCTTCAGGACCGGGGCGAGGCGGTCGGGGGGCCCGGCATCGGTGCGACGGAGGCGGGGGCGAGGGATCCCTGGGAGGCGCCGGCCGCGTTCAGGCGCCACCGGCTGCGACTCTTGCTCGATCCGCACGTCACGCCCGGTGGTGTCCACGCTCGCCTCCTACCCGGAAGTGTAGGGGACGCCGTCATCAGCTCGGTTCATCCCCCTGCCGCTCCACCCGATCGGCGTCCTCAACGACGTAGAAGTCGACATTCAGATCGATCCCGAGTTGCGCGATCGCTCTGACTGTTTCGCTGTCGAGATAGATCGAGGGTCCTCTGTCGCGCTGGTAGCCGATGATGCTCAGTCTGCCCTCAACTGACCCTCCGTCCGTGAGCTCGGCAAGCGAGGCGCGCGATGGCTCGATCCACTCGAGCAGCTGGCGAAGCGGCTCATCCGCGTCCCACGTTGCCCGGTACGGGGTGGCGAGGACCCAGCCGTTCTCGGAGCGAGGGCGTGTCCGCCGTCCCCACGCGTCTCCGCGGCGCCACGTCTCGGATGGCTGTAGCCCGAGTGCCTCTGTGATCTGATCGGGGTCGACCCGATCGGACATCAACTCCAGTCGAATCGAGATTTCAGGCTCCGACACGGGCCCCTCAATAATGGATGAAGCTGTGGACCTCGTACTCCGGGAGCTTCTCGCGACCCTTCAAGAAGTCGAGCTCGATCAAACAGGCGATCCCGCGGATCGCACCGCCGCACCGCTCGACGAGCGCCGCGGCGGCCTTCGCCGTCCCCCCGGTCGCGAGCACGTCGTCCACGATCAAGACGCGCTCACCTTGTTCGATCGCGTCCTTGTGCAGCTCGATCGTCGCGGTGCCGTACTCCAGCTCATACTGCTCCGACTCCGTCTCCCAGGGCAGCTTGCCCTCCTTGCGGATCGGCACGAAACCGGCGTTGAAGTGGTAGGCGACCGGCGCGGCGAGGATGAACCCGCGCGCCTCGATCCCGACGACCTTGTCCACGGTCCCTCTGCCGAAGTGCACGACGATCAGATCGATGATCGTCGGCATCGCGTCGGGGTGCGCGAGCACCGGCGTGATGTCCTTGAACACGACGCCGGGTTCGGGGAAGTCGGGGACGTCCCGGATCAGCGCCTTGATCTGCTCGATCTCCACGGCCTCACCTCCGCTTGCGCTTGGCCGGCGGTTTCCGGCGCTTCGACTTCGATCGTGGCCGCTCGCCCGTGCCGGTCCGAGGGATGGCGCGAGCGGCGGCCGCCTCGCCGGTCGCCGCGCTCGGGATCGCGCTGGTGGCGGCCGCCGCCCGCCTGGCGACGACCCGTTCCCGATCCGAGAGCTTCTGCTCGAGCTGACGGAATCGCATCTCCCGTTTCTTCAGCACGGCCAGGAGCGGCGCGGCGAGGAACACGGAAGAGTAGACGCCGATCGCCACGCCGATGAACATCGCGTACGCGAAGTCCTTGAGCGTGTCGCCCCCGAACAGCAGGAGGGACAGGATCGGCAGGAGGACGACCAGTGACGTGTTGACCGATCGCATCAACACCTGATTGAGCGACAGATCGATGGTCGCATCCGATCCGAGCCGCGCCACCAGCGATTGCGTCTCCAGGTTCTCCTTGATCTTGTCGTAGATGACGACCGTGTCGTAGAGCGAGAATCCGAGGATCGTCAGCACGGCGATCACGGTCTCCGGTGTGACCTCTCGTCCGCTGAGTGCGTACACGCCGATCGTGATCAAGACGTCGTGGATCAGCGCGACGATCGCCCCGATCGCCATCTTGAACTCGAACCGGAGCGTGATGTAGCCGGTGATCGCCGCGAGGACGATCACGAGCCCGAGCGCCGCCTTGCGGGAGATCTCCCCACCCCAGGTTGGCCCCACGTCCTCGATGTTCACGTCGACCGGCTCGATGCCGGCCTGATCCGCAAGGTCCGCCCGGATCGCCTCCGAGTCGCTCATACCGTCACCAGTGAGCGAAGGCGTCCGGATCGAGATCGCCTCGTTGTTCACTATCTGGACTTCCGCATCGTCGATCCCGTTGTCCTCGAGCGTCGTGTGCACCTGCTCGACACTCACCGGTTCCGCGAACTCGTACGTGATCCGAGCGCCACCCTCGAAGTCGATCGAGAAGTTCAGCTCGCGGAACACGAGCCCGCCGAGGGACAGCACGATCAGGATCCCGGAGAGGGCGAACCAGCGGTTGCGGTGCTCCACCCATCGGACGTGAGGGATGGTATGGCCGCGGTACGTGTCGATCGCGTCACGGAGGTTCACAGGCCTGCTCCCTCGCGAGTGGTCTCGCCCGCCACCCCGCTCGTCAGGCCGAACCCTCGCATCTCCACGAGCCGAGGATTCTTGGCGATCAGGAAGACCGTCGGCCTCTTGAAGAACCACACGACGAACAGGTCGAGAAGCGTCGCCACGCCCAAGGTAAGCGCGAAGCCGCGGACCGAGCTCACCGCCGTGAGGTACAGCACGACCGCTGCGAGCACTGCCACGATGTCGGCGGCGACGATCGTCCTGTACGCGCGCGCGAAGGCCGGCTGCACGGCCGAGCGCGGCGACTTGCCGGAGCGGACCTCATCCTTCAGACGCTCGAAGAAGACGATGTAGGAGTCGGCCGTGACACCGAGCGAGATCACGAGGCCGGCGACCCCGGAGAGCGAGAGCGCGTAGCCGAACTGGTCGCCCGCGATCGAGACCAGCCCGACGGCCAGCACGGCCCAGATCGTCATGCCGAGCCACGCGACGACCCCGAGCAACCGGTAGTAGAAGAGCACGTAGAGGAAGAGGAGCACCAACCCGGCGATCCCGGCAACGATCCCTTGCTGGAGCGACTCCTCACCGAGCGTCGGACTCACCGTTCGCACCGATTGCCGCGTGAGCTCGACCGGCAGAGCTCCCGCGTTCAACTGGGTCGCGAGGTCCTTCGCCTCTGCTTCCCCGAAGCCCCCTGTGATCTCGCCGGACCCGCCCGTGATCGCGGACTGGACCGTCGGAGAGGAGATCACCACCCGGTCGACGATGATCGCGATCTGGTCGGTGGGAGGGGGAGCCCCGACGGCTTGTGTGGTCGCGTCGGCGAACCGATCGGCGCCGTCGCTGGCGAGGTCGAACGTGACGGTCCATTGGGAGACCCCACCGAGCTGACCCTGAGTCGAGAGGACCGCCGCCGCGCGGTTGAAGTCCTCGCCGCTGATCACGATAGGGCCGAGCACGAACTTCGCCACCTGGCCGTTCCCGACCGGCCCGGGGTAGACCACCTCCTCGCTCGCGAGCGCATCGAACGAGCAGCGGGGCAGGTCACGTTCCTCCTCTGTCCCACAGGTGATGGGGCGAGGGTCCGAGCCGGGCACGATCTCGAGGACCCGGCGTTCCTCCAGGCGAGCGGTCTCGCCGATCACGCGGAGCAGTCGTTCCTGGCCCGACTGCCGCCGAAGGTCCTCCGCCTGGTCACGTCTGACCGAGCACTCGAGCCTCTGACCCGTCGAGCTCACCACGCAGAACTGCTCCTCCTCGTGCACCACGTCGATCGCCGCGAGTGCGTCGTTGGCCTCTTCGGGAGATCCCAGCTCACAAGGAAGCGGTTCGGCACCGGCGAGGTCGAGGTCGGCGAACGTCGCGGCCGCCGGAGACGGAGACGGCGAAGGAGATGGAGACAAGGAGACCGATGGAGACGCAGTGGGTGTCGCAGTCGCCGAAGGACTGGGTGTGGGCGAGGGCTCAGGCGGCGTCGGAAGCACGCAGAACGTGCGTTCCGTCACCTCGATCTCCATCGCGTCCTTCGCGTCCTCCGCCTTCGCACGGCTCTGGAAGCACCCGATCCGGTCACCCGTCGGTGCGGTCAGGCAGTAGGCGCTCGCCGCAGCCGAGGGGCCGGCCGAGGGCGACACAGAGGGACTCGTCGAGGCGGACGGGGTGGCGGAGGCGCTGGGCGACCCGGCCTCCCTGGGTCCGACCTGGATGCCCGCGAGGAACGTCTCGGCCTGCGTCCGGCTCGAGAAGCACTCCACCTGCTCGCCGTTCCCGTCCACGACGCACACCTCCGACGGCCGCGGTTGCACCTCCAGGCTCTCGAACACGTCTCGTACGTCGTCCTCCTCCTCGGAGCACCCGTGGATCAGGTCCTCGCCCTCCAGGCAGTACAGGTCGGCCTCCCGGCGCTGCACACTCGCCTCTGCGGCACCGGGGATCTGGACCTCGATCGTGGTCCCCGAGAGCGCGATGTCCGGCTCCCCGACGCCGAAGGCGTCCACCCGGTTCCGGATGTTCTCGAGCGCCTGCTCCATGACGTCTTGCGGCGTGTCCTCGGGGGCCGTCAGGATCACCGAGGCACCACCCTGCAGGTCGAGTCCCAGCGTCGGCCGCAGACCGCCGCTCACCAGTCCGATCGCAGACGCACCGACCAATACGAGCACGAAGATGATGGACGCCCAGAGGGCGCGGTTGCGTCTCACGCCAGCTCTGCTCCGTTGATGACAAGTCGGAAGCGCGCATCGAGCAGCTCGGCGGCATGGCGGCAGAGCTGCATGCGTCCCAGGAAGATCTCGAAGTACTCCATGACCTGACTGATCTCGGTGTCGATCGTCAGCTCGAGGCTGACGGTGCGGGCGCCGGAGTCTACCGTCAGGAACGATCGCTCCACGGCGTGGTTCACGCGATCGTGCACATCGAACTCGATCCGGCCCGACTTCCGAACGCGGCTCCTGTGCACGTCCGACTTGTCGGCGAGGATCACCGCGGCCGAGATCGGCGAGACGGCGACTCCCTCGGTCTCCTCGTGGTTGGCGATCGCCGCGAGGACGGGCATCAGGTCCGCGCCATGCACCGAGTTCCGGAGGGACTGGTTCACGAGGACCGCGCCCGTCTGCCCATGGGCGTCGCGCGCGAGCGCATTCCCCACGTCATGCAGATACCCGGCGACCGACGCCAGCGTCGCCTCCCGCTCCGTGTACCCCAGCCGGCTGAGCACCTGGTAGGCGATCTTCGCCACCAGGTTCGCGTGACGGAACCCGTGCTCCGTATATCCCATCGCCTCCATGACGCGGTCTGCCGACGCGATGTAGAGCGAGAGCTCCTCGTTCGCCTGCACGTCCTCGAGCGTCACGGTCGCGAGGTCGTCCGGACCCGGAGGGGTCGGGGCCAAACGGGACGGGATGGGCTCGACCGGCATCCGAGGAGCCGGCTCGTCCGGCTTCCGGACGGCGGTCGCGCGTTCCTCCGGATCGCGAGGCTGGAGCGGGTCGCTCACGACCCCGGCCCGGCTCCTTCGACCTCGTCCTCGTCCACGAACTCGTCGTCCACGAGCCGCTGGGCGATGGCAGCGCGCGCCATGCGGATGTCGGTGTTCGGCGCGACCTCGACGGTCACGATGCCGAAATCGTCGTCGATCTCCGTGATGGTGCCGTAGATCCCGGCGGTCGTGACGATCTCGTCCCCGACCTCCACGTCGGACTGCATCTGCATCTGAGCCCGGCGACGCTGGCTCTGTGGCCGGATCAGCAGGAAGTAGAAGACGACCCCCATGAGCAGGAGCGGAAGGAACGCCACGACTGGATTGGCTTGAGTCTCTTGGGCAAGGATGGCGAGCATGCAGACCTCCGTTGAGGGAAAAAAGGAGTCTACCTCGCCTTTCTAGAGCGGCAGGGTTCCCGGGACGGACGCGCCCAGGTGGCGATACGCGTGCTCGGTCGCAACCCGGCCGCGAGGCGTTCGCCGGAGGAAACCGAGCTGCAAGAGGTACGGCTCCACGACGTCCTCCACGGTGTCGGTCTCCTCCCCGACGGAGGCCGCGAGCGTCGACAGTCCGACGGGACCGCCTCCGAACTTATCGATCAGCGTCTTCAGGATCGAGTGGTCCAGCCGATCGAGGCCCTGGTCGTCGACCTCGAAGACCTCGAGGCCCGCCGCGGCGATGTCCAGGGTGATCGAGCCGTCGTGGCGAACCTCGGCGAAATCCCTGACGCGGCGGAGCAAACGGTTGACGATCCGAGGGGTGCCGCGCGAGCGCCGGGCGATCTCCGCGGCCGCCTCACCGTCGATCGGCACGGCGAGGATCCCGGCGGAGCGCGTCACGATCTTTGCCAGGTCATCGGCCGAGTAGTAGTCCAGGCGGGGCGAGAAGCCGAATCGCTCCCGGAGCGGCAGCGTCAGCCGACCGGGACGGGTGGTGGCGCCCACCAGCGTGAAGCGTGGCAGCTCCAGCCTGATCGAGCGGGCGGTCGGGCCCTTCCCGAGGACGACGTCGAGGTTGAAGTCCTCGAGCGCCGGATACAGCACCTCTTCGACCGGCCGCGGCATCCGGTGGATCTCGTCGACGAACAGAACGTCGCCCTCCTCGAGGTTCGTGAGGATCGCCGCCAGGTCGCTGGGCCGATCCAGCGCCGGCCCGGAGGTCGGCTGGAACCCCGCGCCCATCTCGTGGGCGACGATGCGAGCGAGCGTCGTCTTCCCCAAGCCGGGCGGCCCGCTGAACAGGAGGTGATCGACGCCCTCGCCCCGCTTGCGCGCCCCGTCGATCAGCAGATGCAGTTGCTCCTTCACGCGATCCTGACCGACGAACTCGCCGAGTGTCCTCGGACGGAGCGCGATGTCGAACTCGCGGTCCTCCTCCGTGAGCGCGTCGGGATCGACGGGGCGGTCCGCGTCGATCCCTTCCACCCGCCCTTCGTCCTGCGCTTGCTCTGGCATCATCGACCAACCTTCTTCAGAGCCTCGCGGAGGATGTCGTCGGCCTCGCGCCCATCCGCTTCGATGCCTCGCATCGCTTCTCCCGCTTCCGTCCCGGTGAGCCCGAGCGACAGGAGCGCGTCGCGCACGTCCGCCATCGGTCCCTCTGAAGGAAGGTCGGCGTCGCCGCCCAGCTTCTCGGCCAGGTCCAGCACTACACGCTGCGCGACCTTCTTCCCCACGCCGGGCACGACGGTGAGAGCCGCGGCGTCGCCGTTCACGATCGCACGCGTGAGTACTGCCGGCCGGAGCACCGACAGGAAGGCGAGCGCAACCTTCGGTCCCACGCCCGTGACGCCGGTGAGCAGGTCGAACAGGTCGCGTTGGTCGACGGCGGAGAAGCCGTAGAGCGTCATCGAGTCCTCTCGCACGACCATCCGGGTATGGAGGCGAGTCGTCTTCCCGATGGCAGGGAGCTTCGCGATCACGGAGGTGGGTACGAGGACGTCGTAGCCGACCCCGCCGACGCCGATCACCGCGCGCGTCGCGCCCTTCTCGACGACCTCACCCTCCAGGAACGAGATCACCGCGACCCCAGTCGGGCGAGGTCCCGCATCCGGGCTCCCACGAGGTGGGTGAGCGCCACGGCGACGGCGTCGGCGGCGTCGGCCTGGACGGGCACCTCCTTCAGGCCGTGCACCTTGACCAGGGCCCGTCGCACCTGCTGCTTGTCGGCGTTGCCCATCCCCGTCACCGCGATCTTCACCTCGTTCGGACCGTACTCGGTCACCGACAACCCCGCGTCGGCGGCGACCACCATGATGGCGCCCGTGGCGCGGGCGACCGTGAGCGCGCTCACCTGGTTCTTGTTCCAGGCCACCCGCTCCAGGGCCATCGACGCCGGCCGGTAGACCGAGATCGCCTCGCGTACCGCCAGGCAGAGATGCCGGAGCCGCTCCGACTCCTGGGAGCCGGCCGCCGTCTCGACCGCCCCCGCCCAGATCAGCTCCCCCTTGCGTCCGTTGCCCTCGACGACGGCGAGGCCGAGCCTCGCCAGGCCGGGGTCAACACCGAGCACGCGCCTCTCGAACATCCGTTCGCCCGAGTCTAGGGTGGGCAACGGCCCCGGGCAATGACTCTAGAGAGAGGCCATAACCTCTTCGGGGATGTCGAAGTTGGCGTACACGCTCTGGACGTCCTCGAGGTCCTCGAGGGCGTCGATCAACTGGAGGACCCTGCGTGCCTCGCCGCCGTCGACCGGGATCGTCGACTGCGGCAGCATCGTCAGCTCCGCGGAGAAAACCTCGATGCCGGCCTCGCGGAGCGCGTCACGGACTGCGGCGAGCGCCGCCGGGTCCGTCACGATCTCCCACGAGCTCTCCGAGTCGTTGAGGTCCTCGGCACCGGCCTCGAGTGCCAGCTCGAGAAGGCGCTCGACGTCCGGCGCCGCCGACTTCTCGACGACGATCACGCCCTTGCGGGTGAACATCCATCCCGTCGAGCCCGTCTCCCCGAGGTTCCCGCCGTTGCGTGTGAAGGCGTGCCGCACATCCTGCGCGGTCCGGTTCCGGTTGTCGGTGAGCGTTTCGATGAACAGTGCGATCCCGCCCGGCGCGTAGCCCTCGTAGGTGATCTCTTCGTACCTGGCGCCGTCGGCATCGGCGCCGCTCCCGCGCTTGATGGCGCGATCGATGTTGTCACTCGGGACCGAGGACGCCTTCGCCTTCTCGACCGCCGACGCGAGCGTCATGTTCGCGGCCGGATCTCCCCCACCCTCCCTGGCCGCAACCTCGACAGCGCGGAGGAGCTTCGCGAACTGATCCGACCGCTTCGAATCCTTCGCGGCCTTCTTCCGTTTGATCGTCGCCCACTTCGAATGACCCGACATCGCACCTACCTCGCGAGGGAGAGGAAGTAGTCGTGGAGCGCGGTCTCGCCTACCAGCTCCGGGTGGAACGAGGCCGCCAGCAAGCTTCCCTGCTGCAACACGACGGGCCGGCCCTCGTAGGTCGACAGCACGCGGACGTCCGACCCGACGTCTTCGATCCAGGGCGCCCGGATGAACACCCCACGAACCGGATGGTCGATACCGTCGACGTCCACATCGGCCTCGAACGAGTCGACCTGCCGCCCGTAGGCGTTGCGGCGAACGGTGATGTCCATCAGCGAGAGCAGTGGCTCACCGTCGACCACTCGCTCCGCCAGCACGATCATCCCCGCGCACGTGCCGAGGATCGGCATCCCGTCGCGGGCCCGCTCCCGGATCGGGTCCACCAGCTCGTAGGCCCGAGCCAGCTTGCCGATCGTGGTGGACTCGCCGCCCGGGATCACGAGACGATCCACGTCGGCGAGCTGGGCGGGCGTGCGTACCTCCATCGCCACCGCACCCGCGGCCGAGAGGACCCGAAGATGCTCCCGGAAGTCGCCCTGCAGCGCGAGCACGCCCGTCTTCACCATGCCCCCATGATAGGAGCCGGGTGGGATGCTCAGCCTTCGACGAGCGGCCCGTCGACGGCCCGACGTCCTCGACGCAGGTGCCACACCCAGGCGGCACCTGCGACCGAGACGACGATCCCTCCGTCGGATGCGCTCCGGAGGGCTTCGGACGTGGACGGATAGCACTCTTCGGACCGAAGCAGTTCCGGATCGAAGTCGGCCAAGAGCTCGATCGGAGGGATCGGGGAAATCTGGTCGAAGGTCGGATCCCCGGCGAGGGGCCCCCCGGAGGAACCGGGGGACTCGTAGCAGAACGGCACGACAGCGTCCCGCAGCCCGTGCAGTGCGGCCACGACCCCCCCGAGCGCGATCGCGATCGAGATCAGCGCCACGAGGTGGAAGTACAGAACCCCTCCCCACGGCGCTCGCGACACACGGCCACCTCCCGCCGGCGTGCCTCCCGCA
>DATKDI010000002.1:0-16150 GCA_035512775.1 Actinomycetota bacterium
AAGGGCGAGGCCGGCCAGGGCGCGTCCTCGCGCGCGGCCGGCATCGTCCGCGCGCAGGGTGGGACGCCCGAGACGGTCGCCCTCGGGATGTGGTCGATCGACTTCTACCGGTCGCAGCGGGAGCGCTTCGGGACCGACAGCGGCTTCCGGGAATTGGGCTATCTGATCCTCGCGACGGATGCGGCGCAGGAACAGGAGGCGGTCGCGCGCGTCGAGATGCAACGCGCGGCCGGGCTCGAGGACGTTCGATACGTCGACGCGGCGGGGACGGCACGCCTGAACCCGACGCTCGACCCCTCCGCGTTCCTCGGTGCGACGTACTCCCCCGGCGACGGATGCGTCGACCCGCCGCGGAACGTGCGCGCCTACTCGCTCGCGATGCAGCACGCGGAGGTCGAGCTCCGCGAGCGGACGCCGTTCCTCGGTGTGCGCTCGCGGAACGACGGCACCGTCATCGGGGTCGAGACGCCCGATGGCACGATCGCGACCGAGCGCCTGCTCCTCACCGGCGGCCCGACGCTCCGTGCGGTCGGGAAGCTCGTGGACGCGCGCTTCTTCGTCGGCGCGGTCCGACACCAGGTCGCCGTGACCGAGCCACACGAGGCCTTCGACGTCGAACGCCAGCCGATGGTCTTCGAGAACGCGATCGGCCTCTACTGGCGCCTGGAGGAGGGCGGGCTCCTGTTCGGCATGTCGAACCCCGACGAGGCGCCCGGGCCGGCGCGGGAGGTCGACTGGCCGTACCTGCGGAAGATGGAACAGCGCATGCACCGCTACGTGCCTGTCGCGAAGGACCTGGGGATCCGCAAGGCGTGGGCGGCGACGATCGAGTACTGCCCGGACCACCTGCCGGTCGTCGGACCGGTCTCCACCACGGACGGCGCGCCGCTGCCCGGCGTCACCGTCGCGACCGCTGTGGGCCACGGCATGATGTGGGGACCCGGCGTGGCGAAGATCGGCGCCGACCTGGCGCTCGAGGGCAGCACGAACGTGACCGACGTGTCGGGCTGGGGCATGGATCGCTTCGACGACGAGGGCCGGTCGCCCTCCTACGATCCGATCGCCCTCCCGTTCCCGGTCAGCACCGACGCCGACTAGCGAGGTGCGTCAGATGACGGCTGCGCGGAACGCGTAGGTGCGGTTCTGATCCAGGGGCACCCCACCATCGCAGGCGAACGGCGTCAAGCCCGAGTAGCAGTTCGTGTACCTGGTGCTCGCGTTGGTCATGATCACGACGACCCTCGCGACCGTCGTCCCGAAGGCGACCGTGATCGCTCCGTTCCCCGAGCTGTTCAGGTCCACGACCCTGTACGCAACGGCACCCGACTTCCGTATCACGACGACGCTCGCCTCGGGCCCCGTCCCGTGGTTCGGACCGTCCACGGTGATCCGGAGCCTTGCGGTCGCCTTCAACCCGGAGCCTCTCCGCACGACCACGAAACGGTTCGCGAGGTGGTCGAGCTGGGCGGTCGACCTCACGGATGGAGCCGCCCTGGTGAGCGAGACGCTCCTGGCGACGGTCGCGGCCGCGTACGCCGCGCCCTCGTCGTAGAAGGCGGAGGGCCTCGCGTTCCAGACCGCGAAGTCCGCGAATGCCCAGCGGAAGCGCCAACGCGTCCCTCCGATCCTCCGAGCCCCCACCGCGGACGCGACCGCCTGCGTGGAGTACATGTCCTGGCCGGCCGGACTTCCGTCGGCCCGCCTCCACGTCGCGCGCACGATGCGGGGATCCGGCGACGTTCCCCCGAGGTACTCGGTGAGGAATTG
Organism: Actinomycetota bacterium; assembly: GCA_035512775.1. Lineage (GTDB taxonomy): Bacteria > Actinomycetota > UBA4738 > UBA4738 > HRBIN12 > JAJNBA01. The sequence continues at coordinate 1,768 of DATKDI010000002.1, forward strand.
CCAGAAGATCCATCCCCCGTACACCTGGAACCCCGTGTTCTTGTCCAGCGGTCTCGTCGGCTTCGAGAGCGGGCTGTCTGCCAGGAACTGGCGGTTGTCGTTGATGTCGTCGTAGACATGCTCTTCGACCCAGGTCGCCGTGCCTTCCATCAACCAGGCGTCTTCTCCGATGTCGTACGCGAACTGGATGGCATGGAAGAACTCGTGGGCGGCCGTCACCTGGAGCGGGTCCATCGGATCGGGGTATCCGTACTGCGAGATGTCGTAGTCGTTGTCCAGCACGCAGTACGCGGACATGTCCCAGTACGGGTACGAAGGATCGAGGTTCGGGTCGTCGGTGGTGCAATAGCCGTAGAGCCCTCCGTCGGCCCCGATGTCTGCCAGGTATACATCGAGCAGCCCATTGCCCCCGTTGTTGTCCGACGTGACGTCGGACTTCGGCGCGCGATACCCGAGACCGACCACCTCTGCATCCCACACGTCCTCGAGCACGCCGGACGTTGCTTCCACGTAATCGGGGACCAAGCTCGTGTCCTCGTCCTCCAGAGGCGGGGCATCGACCGTCGTCGTGACGTAGTGGACGCACGTGTTCGTCGCGCAGAACGGGGGCGCCTCAGCCGTCGCGTATCCGTCCCCGCCGGGATCGTGCATCCCGTCGGTCGGACGGGCGAGGATCCTCCGAGCCTTCGTCCGCTCGGCCGGCGAGAGTTGATCCAGCCGAACGACCAGATCCCGCATCAACAACGTGGCGGACCGAGGATCGGGCCGCGCGACGAAGCCGTACCGAGAACGAACCTCCCGGAGATCGAACAACGACAGGACGCGCTCGAGCGCATATCGACCGGCGGAGATCCGCCCTCCACGCAGCGCGCGCGAGAGCGCGTCCTCAGCCCTCGGGACGAGGAGCGCGGGCAACCGCTTCACACCGGCAGGTGGCCCGAGCCGATCGGACGAGGACACCTCGTCGCCGCGAGCAGGCGGTGAGGCGATCGCCTCTCCTCCCGACGGAACGGAGGTCAGGAGGAGGGAGACCACGAGAACGGTGGTTGCCCGAGCGCGCATCGGCGGACCGTACAGACGGGGGCGAGCCTGCGTCAAGGAGCGTCGAGGGCTACGTCGACCGCGATGAGCTCGGTCAACGCGTCGGCGTGGATCGAGATCGACGACTCGTCCCAGATCTCCGCGGCGTCACCCGTCGTCATGCGTTCGCCGACGACGTCCGCGTCCCCTTCGATCACGTAGAGGTACACACCCCGCCCTGCACCGAGCTCGTGCGCAACCTCGACGCCCGGGTGCAAGCGAGAGACGAACACGTGCGCGTCCTGATGCACGAGCACCACCTCGCCGTCGCCGTCGCTGATCGCCTTCAAGAGTCGGTCGGTGCGGTCCTCCTCCGTGAAGACCTTCTGCTCCACGCCGGGCTCGAGCCCGCGCTCGGCCGGCATGATCCACATCTGGATGAACCGCATCGGCTCGGTCTCGCTCGCGTTCTGCTCCGAATGCCATGCCCCGCGACCGAGCGTCATCCGCTGGACGGATCCGGCGGGCAACGGCCCGGGTGGCCCGCCGACGTCGTCTTCGTGACGGAACATGCCCTCGACCACGTAGGTGAGGCCCTCGATGTCCTTGTGCGGATGCATCGGCCAGATCGCACCGGGCACGAGCCGGTCGTCGTTGAAGACGCGGAGCGTGCCGAACTGCATGTACTCCAGGTCGCGGTAGGTGTCGAACGAGAAGTGCCAGCGTGCACGGAACCAGCCACCGTCGACATCGGAGATCTCGGCGTCGCGCCGGATCTTGATGGTCATCGTGCGGCGGGCTCTCGCCCGCGCGTCACAACTGGATGACCGGACAGGTGAGCGTTCGCGTGATGCCGTCGAGCTCCTGCATGGGCATCACGGTCCCTTTGGCCAGCCCGTCGAGGTCGTCGGCCTCCGCTCGCGCGACCACGTCGTAGGGGCCGGTCACCGGGTCGACGGCGACGATGCCGTTGATGCCACTGACCTGTTGCGTCACCTGCGCCGCTTTCCCGACCTCCGTCTGGATGAGGATGTATGCGCTGACCATCAGTTCCCCCTCACTTCCCGTCGTCGTCCTTGTTCGCGAGGAACTCCTTCGCCTTGTCGACGAGCTCGCCGGCGGACTCCTTCGCCTTCTCCACGGCAGGTCCCGCCTTCTCGGCGACGGTGCCCGCGACTTCCTTCGCCTTCTCGACCACGGGGCCGGCTTTCTCGGCGACGGTACCGGCCATCTCCTTCGCCTTCTCCACGACCGGCTCCGCCTTCTCGGCGACCGCGCCCGCGACTTCTTTGGCCTTGTCGACGAACGCGGAGACCGGCTCGTCGCTGGAACCCTGGTTCGTCGTGTCCTTCTTCTCCGTCATACCTCGTACCTCCCGGTGGGGCCGGCGAACGTTCATCGTGTCACGCTCGAGCACCCCGCCGCAAAGCGCGCAGGTCAGGGCGTGTCAGAGCCGGCCGGGCTCGGGAGCGACCCGATCGCCCGCCGGAAGCTGCTCCTGCAGAGGGGTATCCAGCTCGGGGGTCCGGAGCGCGACCATCGCCGCGAGCCCGCCGAGCACCGCAAGGACCGCAGAGCCGATGAACAGCGTCGTGGAGCCGAGCCGTCCGTAGACCACGCCACCCAGCCCCGCTCCGATGATCGGACCGATCCCGAAGCCGACCATGGCGCCGATCGAGTTGCCCGTCGAGTAGAGCGAGGAGGGCAGAAGCTTGCCGACGACGAGGATCGAAGTCGTGAACAGCAGCGAGAAGCCTGCGCCCTCGAAGACAGCGAGTAGCGACACGATCGTGCGGTTCTCGACGAGGCCCCACAGCAGGAACCCGATCGCGTAGACCATGCATCCGAGGGCGTAGACCTTGCGGAGACCCAGCCTCCGATGCAAGCGCGAGGAGAGCCGCATGACACCGACCTCGGTCAATCCCCCCAACGCGGTGCCGACGCCGATCAGCAGCGGCTCTTCGATCTTCAACCCGACGAAGTTCCAGGCGCCGTTGAAGCCGGTCCAGACGAGCAACGTCGCGACGAGGAAGCCCCACATCCGAGGCGCCGTGCGGAAGACCGCGCCGACCGCGCCCAACCGGCCGTGCTTCACATGCTCCTTCGGGCGGTCCGGGCGCACGGCGATCGTGGTCCAGACGAGCATGATCGCGCCTGCGGCCGCGTACAACGGGAGGGCGATCGGCACACCGAAGAGGTCGAGCAACCACCCGAACGCGAGGCATCCCGCCGCGTACGAGAGGCTCTCCCATCCACGGATGCGGCCGTAGTCCGCCATCCGCTCTTCGCCGAGCTGCACGAGCGCGAGGGCGTCGATGTTCGGGCCCGACGCCGCCATCGCCAGCGCGATCCCGACGGCGCCGAACGCGACACCGACGAGTGAGTCGAGCACCGACGCGACGATCGCGAACACGACCATCCCCACGAGCCCCAGCTGCAGCGCCCGCTTCCGCCCGATCCGCGTGTCGGCGACGTGGCCCCAGATCGGCATCGCGACGATCCTCACGGCCGCCATCGCTCCGAGCAGGAATCCGATCTGACTCGGGTCGAAGCCACGACCGGCGAAGTAGATGGAGAGGAACGGGAAGAACGACGCGACGATCAGGCCGAACGTGAGGAACAGACCGAGGACGGCCGCCGCGGGTGAGATGTCCGCGGCCACCGGTCTCTTCATGCGGCGGAGTGTAGCGACGGCCCCGATGTCACCGACCTACGATGGCGATATGCCTCGGATCGTCCTCCTCGAAGGCGACATCACCGAGCAGAACGTCGACGCCATCGTCAACGCGGCGAACTCGACGCTTCTCGGCGGTGGCGGCGTGGACGGCGCGATCCACGACCGAGGCGGCCCGGCGATCCTCGAGGAGTGCCGGCGGATCCGCGCGACCGACTGGCCGGACGGGCTCCCGACCGGGCGAGCGGTGGCGACGACGGCCGGTGACCTCCCGGCTCGCTGGGTGATCCACACGGTCGGCCCCGTGTACGCGCGCGAGGAGGATCCCTCGGCGCTGCTCGCCGGCTGCCATATCGAGTCGCTGCGCGTCGCCGTGGAGCTGGGCGCCGAGACGATCGCGTTCCCGGCGATCTCCACCGGTGCCTACGGCTACCCACTGGACGAGGCCGCACGGGTCGCGGTCGACGCGATCGGGTCCGCGGAGACGACGGTCCGCGAGGTTCGCTTCGTGCTCTTCGGTCGCGACGCGTTCGTGGCGTTCGAGAGAGCGCTCGGCGACTGAAGCACTCGCGCGACCGCTGCTAGCATCGGCCGGATGGCCGATCTCAGCACCGTCGAAGGTCTTCACGAGTCGGGCGACGACGTGCAGCTGGTTGATTGCCGCGAGCAGTACGAATGGGATGTGGGGCGCATCCAGGGTGCCCTCCACATCCAGCTGAACGACGTCATGGCCGGGGTAGGCACCGACGTCCTCGACCTCGCGAAGCCGGTCGCCGTGATCTGCCGGAGCGGGAACCGGAGCGAACTCGCTGCGATGATGCTGCAAGCGCGGGGGTACGACGCCACCAACGTCGAGGGCGGCATGGAGGCGTGGGCCTCAGCCGGCTACGAGTTCTCCGCCCCCGACGGGTCGCCGGGCCGCGTGGCCTGATCGCTCGCACGCCAGCGACGGTAGATCGGCTCATCCTCCTCATAGGTTGTGCCCACGGACTCCTCGACCCACATCGCATAGAACGCGAGCGGGTAGGAAGCCTCTTCGGCGAACCGACGAGTTGCGGGAAGCTCCGGCGAGACCTGCTCCATCCAGCCGTTGACGAGGAACTCTCCGCCGATCCCCTCCGGGTTGTCCATGGGCGAGTGCAACGCATACCGGGCGTCGCGCGCCACCTCGCGGACCTTCGGGCTCCGAGCACGGAAGCGAACGAGGAGGAGGCCAGTCGCGATCCAGGGCTCGACGGGATGGACCCGAGGCGAGCCGTCGAGTCGGAGCGTGGCCTGGAAGCACACCGTCCCGTCCAACCGCTCGCGACCGAACGCCGCGAGCTCGGGGTCGGCGCGCTCGAACTCGGCCCAGGTGGCCATCGCGGCCTACCCTAGCCTCGATGACCAACCTGGACGCGGCGCGAGTCGAGCTGCAGCAGGCGCTGGGCGCCGACGCCGTCCTGTCCGATCCGCTCGCTCTTCGCCTCTATGCCCGCGACGCATCGATGGTCGAGGGGTCCGCCGGGCTCGTGGTCTTCCCCCACTCCACCGACGACGTGGTGGCCTGCGTCCGCGCCGCCGCCGCCCACGACCTGGGTCTCGTTCCTCGAGGGAGCGGCACGGGCCTCGCGGGAGCCTCCACGCCGATCGGCGATGCCCTCGTCGTCGTGACCTCGAAGATGACCCGCATCCTGGAGATCCGGCCGGAGGATCGCCTCGCGTGGGTGGAGCCCGGACTGTTCAACCTCGATCTCGGTGCTGCGCTCCGAGGGACCGGCTTCACGTACATGCCCGATCCCTCCTCGCAGCAGGTGTCGTCGATCGGCGGCAACGTCGCGACGAACGCCGGCGGACCGCACTGCCTCGCCTACGGTGTGACGTCCGCGCACGTGCTTGCCCTCGACCTCGTGCTCTCCGACGGAACCGCGACCCGGGTGGGCGCCGAAGGCCCGGAGGCAGCCGGGTACGACCTCCGTGGAGTGGTCGTGGGCTCGGAGGGGACCGTGGGGATCGTCACCGCGGCTTGCGTTCGGCTCACGCCCGAACCGCCGGCGATCAGGACGATGTTGTTGGACTTCGCCACGGTCGAGGACTGCGCGGCCACCGTGTCCGCGATCATCGCCGGGGGCGTCGTGCCCGCGGCGCTCGAGATGATGGATCAGGGGATCGTCCGCGCGGTCGAAGCGTTCGCGCACGCGGGCTACCCGACCGACGCCGCCGCCGTGCTGCTCGTCGAGGTGGACGGGATCCAGGCAGGCGTCGACGCGGAAGCTCGGGAGGTCGAGGAAGCTGCCCGAGCGCACTCCGTCGGGACGATCCGCGAAGCGGAGTCGCCGGATGAGCGCGCGTTGCTCTGGAAGGGCAGGAAGTCGGCGTTCGGCGCGATCGCGCAGATCGCCCCTCACTACCACCTCCACGATTGCGTGGTGCCGCGGACGAAGTTGGTCGAGGTCCTCACCGGCGTCTACGCGATCTGCCGCCGCGAGAACATCACCGTCACCAACGTCTTCCATGCGGGCGACGGCAACCTGCACCCCTTGCTGTCCTTCGACCGGAGCGAGCCGGGCGTGCTGGAGCGCGTCCTCAGATCGTCGGAGGAGATCGTCCGGCTCTGCGTCGATGCCGGAGGCTCTCTGAGCGGCGAACACGGGATAGGCCTCGAGAAGCGCGACTTCATGGAGCTCGTGTTCACGGACGACGACCTCGCAGCCCAGGCATGCGTCCGGAGCGCGTTCGATCCCTCGGGACGGATGAACCCGCAGAAGGTACTTCCCGACGGTGCGCGGTGCGGGGACTTCGCCGTGGCCGCAGCCGGCACGGACGCGGCCGGGATCGGTGATGCCCGTCGTGCGGGATCCGCCATACCGGAGGGCACGTGGATCTGATCGAACCGTCGTCCGCCCGAGAGGCTCGCGAGGCGCTTCATGAGGCGAGCCAAGGCGGGCGAGGGGTCTCGATCGTCGGCAGCAGGACCCACCTCGATAAGGGCAACCCGACCGAGCTCGATATCGAGCTCGCGATGGGCGGGCTCGATCGCGTGATCGCGTACGACCCCGCGGAGATGCTCGCCGTCGTCGAAGCGGGGATGCGGATCGGCGACCTCCGCCGCGTCCTCGCCGAAGGAAGGCAGGAGTGGCCCGCCGACGTGTCAGATGACGCCACCGTCGGCGGGACGATCGCCACCGCTCCCTCCTCACCCCGCCGTCTCCGGATGGGTCCCCTCCGCGACACCGTCGTGGAGATGGAGCTCGTGACCGGCGACGGCCGGCTGGTCCGGAGTGGCGCGCGGACGGTCAAGAGCGTCGCCGGCTACGACGTGCATCGGCTGGCGACCGGATCGCTCGGAACGCTCGGCGCGATCGTCCAGGTCGCCGTCAAGGTCCGGCCGCTTCCGAAGGCGCGACGGGTGGTGAGAACGTTCGATGGCGGACTGCTCGCGGGACGCACGGTCCTCGACGCGATCCCGCTTCCCTCCGGCGTCGTGGCAACCCCGGAGCGGGTCGAGGTCGCGCTCGAGGGCTGGCCTCAGGCACTCGAGGAACAGACGGACGCCATCCGGAGCGCGGCGGGAGACGTAGAGGTGGTCGAAGACGAGGAGATCGAAGGCTCCGAGGCGATCGTGGGACCGATCGTGGTCGAGGTGGCCGTACCGCCATCCAAGCTCTCGGTAGTCCTCGACGACGAGTCCGACTGGCGAGCCCTGATGGGCGTCGGGATCGCATGGGTGGGCCTGGGCGATCCAGGGGAGCGCCTGACTGCCCTTCGCGGTCGGGTTGCCGAGGCCGGCGGCATCGCACCGGTCATCCGTGGTCCAGGCGGCCTCGGCGATGCGCCGGTCGCCGCACTCGAGGTCCATCGAAGACTGAAGGCCGCGTTCGACCCGGCCGGGATCCTGGCCCCCGGCCGCTTCTGGGGCGGGCTCTAGGGACGAAGGTGGCGAGGTCGGAGGGCGCGGAGGCGTTCGCCCGCTTCCTTCAACGTCTCGAGCCTCTTGCAGAACGCGAAGCGAACGAGGTGCGCGCCGAGCTCCGGTCGAGAGAAGAACGACGACCCGGGTACCACCGCGACGCCGACGTCCTCGACCATGTGCCGAGCGAACCGCACGTCGTCGGGGAACCCGAAGGCCGACGTGTCGGCCATCACGTAGTACGCGCCCGCCGGAGGCTCCACACCGAACCCTGCTTCGCGGAGCGTCCCGATCCAGAGATCCCGTCGCTCCCGGTACTCGTCGGCGGTCCGCTGGTAGTACTCCTCGGGGAGCCCGAGCGCGGTCTCGCCCGCCTCCTGGAGCGGCGCCGGCGCCGCGACCGTCAGGAAGTCGTGGACGGAACGGATGCCCCGGGAAAGCGGCGCCGGCGCCACCACCCACCCCACGCGCCAGCCGGTGACGGCGTAGGTCTTCGACAGCGCGCTGATCGTGACCGTCCGGTCCTCGAGTCCCGGCACCGCGCCGGGCGGCACGTGGACGGCGCCGTCGTACACGATGTGCTCGTAGATCTCGTCGGTGAACACGATCGTGCCCCACTTCTGGCAGAGCCCCGCGATCACGTCGAGCTCCTCCCGGGAGAACACCTTGCCCGTCGGGTTGTTGGGCGTGTTGATCACGATCCCGCGCGTGCGCTCGTTGAACGCGGCGGCGAGCTCGCCCTCGTCGAACGTCCAGTCCGGCGCGTGGAGCGTCACCATCCGGGGCACGGCGCCGGAGATGATCGTGTCGGGTCCGTAGTTCTCGTAGAACGGCTCGAAGACGACGACCTCGTCACCAGGGTCGAGGACACCCAGCATCGCCGCGATCATCGCCTCGGTCGAGCCGCAGGTGACCGTGATGTCCCGTTCGGGGTCGACCCAGTCCATCCCGTACCGCTCGCGATAGCTGTTCGCGAGGGCTCGGCGGAACCCCTCGGCCCCCCACGTGATCGGGTACTGGTTGATGTCGTCGGCGATCGCCTTGCGGGCTGCTTCCTTGACCTCCTCGGGCGCCGCGAAGTCCGGGAAGCCTTGCGAGAGGTTGATCGCGTCGTGGAGCATCGCGAGCCGCGTCATCTCGCGGATCACGGACTCCGTGAACGAGACTGCTTTCTGCGAGGGCCGGATCCCTTCGGACATCGGACCGGAGCGTACCGCGGGGTGCGAGCGCATCGGGTGTCAGGAGCGGGGCGCCAGCCGGTACACGCCTCCGTCGACGGACATCGCGTAGAGCTCGCCCTGCGCGTCCTCTCCGAACGAGCTCAGGCCAGGGACGACAGGGCCGAGGGCGCGATGACCGCTCACCCTGCCGTCCCGCGATCGGAGCGCCTCGAGCCTGCCGATGCAGTAGTCGGCGAAGACGTACGCGCCGTACAGATCGGGGATGGACTCGCCTCGGTACACGTAGCCTCCCGCCACCGTGCAGCCTCCCTCGTCGTGCGAGTACTCGAAGACCGGAGGGACCGCGTCCGCCGGCGGATCCGCGCCGTCGTAGGAGTGATCCCCCTCCATCCGGTTCCAACCGTAGTTCTCTCCTCCCGGGGATCCGGCCGGTTGAAGATCCACCTCTTCCCACTCGCTCTGACCGACATCTCCGATCCAGAGGTCCCCGGTCTCGCGGTCGAAGGAGTAGCGCCACGGATTGCGCAGGCCGTATCCCCAGATCTCCGGCCGGGCTCCTTCGCGATCAGCGAACGGGTTGTCCGGCGGGATCCCGTAGGCGCGCCCGCCCGAGGGCCGGGGATCGATCCGAAGCATCTTGCCGAGCAGCGTGGAAAGAGATTGGCCGTTGCCGTGGGGATCGCCTCCACTCCCCCCGTCCCCGAGCCCGATGTACAGGTACCCGTCCGGCCCGAACGCGAGGTTGCCTCCGTTGTGGTTCTCGTAGGGCTGGTCTACGAACAGAACGTCGCGCCGTGTTTCCGGATCCGCCCGCACGTCCCCCATCGCGTACTCCGTGACGTGCGTGTCGCCATTGAGGTCCGTGTAGTTCACGTAGAGGAACCTCCCGGTCGGTGCGAAGGCGAGGCCCAGGAGTCCCTGCTCCCCGCCGAGCGACACCTGTCCGGTCATATCCAACACGGGGTCCGGATCCACGCTCCCGCCGCGGATCGCCACCACCCTTCCCATCTTCTCCGCGACGTAGAGGGCAGGATCTCCGCGTCGCACCGCCATGGCGAACGGCTGCTCGAGCGTCGCCACCTGCACGAGACGGATCCGCACGTCGGCGAGCGTAGGCCCGGTTGAGGGTGACTCGGCGGTCGCAGATGGGGTACTCGCGGAAGGGCTCGTCGTTCCCGGTGGCGTGGGTGTGCCCCTGCACGCGGAGGAGACGATGGCGGTGGCCACGAGCGCCAGCGCGCATCGCCTGACCCCGCTCCGATCGATCACCTCACGATGGTACGAACCTCTGGGTTCATCGCGAGGCCCTTCAGGCGCTAGCGTCCGGTCAGCGAGAAGTGCATGTAGTCGTGGGTCCTAAACATGCAGCCCAGAGTACGTGTTTCGGGGGTCGCGGGTAACAGAGTGTTACCCAGAGACGGTGTGGACGGTGTGGATATCGGGCTTGGTCGACAGCCAAGGGTGCCCCGGTGCACAATTCCCCGGGAGAGGCCGAACGGGAGGGCTCCACACCCTCGTGAGACGAGCGTTACTCCTTGCCGCGCTGCTTGTGACCTTGGCTGCCTGCGATTCGAGCGATGGTGTTCCCACGCCGACTCAAGGCACGCCCCCGACCGGTCCGACCTCGACCGACCCCACGGGGTCGACCTCCCCAACCCCCCCGCCACCTCCACCATCGGTCGAGGTACCAGAGGTCCAAGGTCTCAAAGAGCAGGCAGCTCGAACGGATCTCGCTGCCTCCGCGCTGGCGGTGTCCGTCACTCCGCGGTACTCGGAGGAGCCGAAGGGAGTCGTCCTCAAGCAGACACCCAAGCCGGGTCGGATGGTCGACGAGGGAGCGACCATCGCCCGAGTCGTCGCGCAGCCGCTGCCACGCGTTCCGAGGGTGATCGCGAACAACCTCGCTCAGGCAAAGCGGATATTGCGTAACGCGGGCTACAAGGTCGACGTGCGGCAACAGAACTCGACCACTGCCCGCGACGGCGACCTCGTCACACAGACTCCGGCCGCCGGGACTGGGCTCCGCCCGGGCCGCACGGTTCGCCTGGTCGTCATCAACAACATCTGCACGCCGGGCTACTCGCCGTGTCTTCCTGAGGGGCCTTCCGACTACGACTGCTTCGGCGGTGAAGGCAATGGACCTTTCACAGAGCCTGGAGTTACGTATCGCGTCACGGGATTCGATCCACACGACCTCGACCGCGAGGGCGACGGATACGGCTGCGAGTGAGTCACCGCGGACGCTCGTAAGCAATCGCCACTGGGCAACTCATGAGGTCACCGCCCGGTGCTAGCGTCGGGCCTACCGTGGCGAGCATCCCGAACCTGGAACAAGCGCTCCGAGATCGCGTCGACGCGCTCACCCCGATCGACGACATCCGCGCCACCGCGGACTACCGGCGTGACGTCGCCCTCACCTTGGTCCGGCGCGCCCTCGCGAGTCTCTGCTAGGTCGCGGTGTCCTCCTCGCCCGGGTCGAGGCAGACGGGCAGGTCGAGCACGCGAGGCAGGCGCTGCACCCAGTCATCACCATCGATGTTCCGTACGAGGTAGACCTCGTCGTCGAGCGTCGCGGGGTCGATCCACAGCTCGTACAGGACGCTCCGGAAGCCCGTGAATTCGGCCGACGGCGGGAGCTCGAGCGAGGCTGAGTACTCGGCTTGACTCCGATCCGCCCACACGCTCGTCGGGTCCGCGACGTAGATCCGCTCGACCGTGTCGTCCGACGGCTCCGTGCCGAGCGGCTCGATCAGTTGGAGGATCGCCGGAGGCCAGTCCCGGCAGTACATCGGTGCGAACGTCGACAGGGTCGCCGGCACCAGGGGTCGATCGTCCGGCCCGAACCACACCGTCGGCTCCGCCAGGAGATCGCCGGTACCCCAGTACGGCACGTCGCCGAGGTCGAGCATCCCGGGGGAGACCTCGACCGTCCTGTCGGTGCAGATCCCCTGGGGGTCCAGGTGCGATGCCGTTCCGCGCGGCGGGGGGTCTCCGACCGGGAACGGCAGGACCTGGAGGATGCCATCGGCCGTGATGCGGATCCGCACCGGGAGCATCCCCGAGGAGGCCGGTCCCGTCATGTATTCACCGTGATCGTCGAACTGCGCGCCGTGTTCGCCCTCACGGAAACCGCCGAACGGCCGGCAGTACTTCAGCAACTCTTCGACACCGTAGGGCGAGTGCGGCGAGACCGCTGAGAGCGCGTACGGCTCGCCGCCGGGGCGAGCGAGCACGAAGACTCGAGCGTCCTCGAGGTAGACCACGCCCGCCGCCGCCAGGTCCTCGAGCCGCCCCGCGTCCACCCAGCCCTGGTCCGTCTCGTCACCGGGTACGACCCGTCCGGAGCGGGTGGCGAGGACGAAGACGAGCGGGGCGACGAGGGCGACCACGGCAAGGGTGGCGGCCGTCAGGAGGACCGATCTCCTCGAGGGGAGCCAGCGCGCCGTCCGGGTCGACCGAGGGATCGATTCGCGCAACCCGTGCATCCGCCGGGCCTCCCGCGCGGCGTGCTCGTCCGTGACCGGGTTCAGCAGTCGGAGTCGGTCGAGGAGATCGTCGTGCATCAGGCACCTCCCGGAGATCCGCGCCGCGTGACCTGCAGCGGGTCATCGAGTAGGGCGGCAAGTCGCCTCCGGGCGCGATGCAGGCGAACGGAGAACGCGCCCGCGGAGCAACCGGCCACGGTCGAGGCTTCGGCCGGCGTCAGGCCGTCCCAGGAGACGAGCGCCAGGGTCTCGCGGTCCTTGGGCGACAGGGTCGCGAACGCCGTCGCGAGCTCGGCGAGGCCCGCGACGGCCTCCGCATGATCGGGTACGGCCGTGCGCGCTCCCGCGAGCCGGTCGGTCGTGCGGGACCTCCGATCGGCGGCACGTCGGCGGTTCGCCATGACCTTCCGAGCCACCGCCAGGAGCCAGGGGAGGGCCTCCTCGCCGGGTGGCACGCGGTCGAGCCTGGTCCACGCCACGGTGAACGTCTCCGCCAGCACGTCGCGCGCCTCCTCCGGGTCGGTCCTTCGAAGGGCGTAGCCGAGCACGCGGGGCGACAGCTCGACGAAGAGCCGCTCGAATCGCTCATGTCGGTCGCCGTCCGCCACCCGACCCCTTCCTCATAGAGGGAGATGTCTCGCGGGTTCCGATGCTTACACCTTCCGCCCAGGACATCAGTCGAGCAGCGCGAGGAGCACTACGGGTCCCTGCTGCGGCTCTGCATCCTCCTGTCCGGAAACCGGCAGGTAGCGGAGGACATCGTGCAGGACGCGTTCGTCCGAGTCGCTCCGAAGCTCGCCGCGGTTGACCCGGAACACACAGCGCCGTACCTGCGCAAGGTGGCCCTGAACCTGTGGAAGAACCGCCTACGGAGCCTGACCCGGGTAACACCCTGTTACCCAGAGGCCACTATACTTGCAGGTCAGCGTCCGGTCAGCGAGAAGTGCATGTAGTCCTTCAGCGTGTGCCAGTGGCCGCCCCACTCCCACCCGATCCTGGCGAAAGACCGCACCACGATGTCCCCGTCGTGGATCATGCCTTTCCGGTGGAGCGATCGGTCTTTGAACGGGATCGCGATGTGTCGGAGCACCGTGCCGTCGCCACGCACGTACGGGTTCTGAAGAGGGTTGATGTCGAGCGCCCATCCGTAGGAATGGTGGGAAAGCGAGGTGCTGCCGGTCGCGGGCCGGCAGTTGAACGACGCCGAAACGCTCCGCCTGCTCTTGTCCCAGTAGTCCTCGGGCGTGATCGGGCGATCCTTCGCCGCGAGCCTGATCGCCTTGATCGGGAACTTCGCGCGGAACAACCGCTTGAAAACCCACAGCACGTCCTCCGCCACACGCTTGTGGAGGACGAATGGACCCGTCCTTACCTCCCCGTGGAAGTTCCAGTAGCTGACCTTGACCAGGCGGAGGTCCTCCAAGAGCACCGGGCATCCCGGCGTCCAGTTCCGGCCGATCAGGACCTCGCGCAGCCGCGGACCGATCGACGTCACCCCACCCTCGAACCCGGGCTCCGCTGCGGGAGCAGGTGAGGCGGGCATGGACGCGGCGGGTGACGGGCTCGAGTGCTCCGCGCTGGGGGAGCCTTGCATCACCGGAACGGGCTCCGGGGGAGCTCCGCCGCAAGCGACAAGTGCCAGCACGAGGCACAGTGAGACCGTCACGAACCGAGGCATGCCTCCATCTTCCCATCCGGAACGGGCCCGGAAGCTGTATACGTGGTGGCGACGGGGCGGACGAGGAGCGGACGACGGGTAAGCAGCTGACGAGGGTCGTGATCGAGCATGTGTCGCCCGCCGTCGACGGTGGACTCTTCCCCGCGAAGACCTCGGTCGGGGACGTCGTGCCGATCGAAGCCGACGTGTTCACCGACGGTCATGATTTGCCCGCCGCCCGCGTGCTGATCCGTCACGAAGATGCGGACCGAGCGGATGTCCCGATGGTTCCCCTCGGGAACGACCACTGGCGTTGCGTCGTGGCGATCGAGTATCAGGGAACGTACCGATTCCGCGTCGAGGGCTGGATCGACTCGTGGGCGACGTGGCGCTTCGATCTCGAGAAGCGGCTGGCGGCCGGACAGGACGTGGCCGTCGACCTGAAGGAAGGGGCGGGTATCGTCGGCGGCGCCGCGC
>DATKDI010000003.1:0-38775 GCA_035512775.1 Actinomycetota bacterium
TGTAGTTCCCATCAGGGTTGTTGACTGGCGAGAGCCTCCCTGCACGGTTTGGGGCTGACCAAAGCTCCCAACCGAGAAGGAGGCTCTCGTGGCCCATCGTAGGGCTCGTCTCACCCCGTTCGGCCGTCTGTTGCTGGTGACCCGAGTCATCGAGGAGGGGTGGTCGGTCGCGGCCACCGCGGAGTCGATGGGGGTCTCCAGGGCGACGGCTCACAAGTGGCTCCGCCGGTTCCGCGAGGAAGGACCGACGGGCCTTCAGGACAGGTCCTCCGCACCCCACCGCTCGCCTCACGCCCTTCCTGCTCGCGAGGTCGGCCGGATCGTGGCGGCTCGCCGACGCCTCAAGCGCGGCCCGCACCAGCTCGCTCCTGTGCTCGGGCACCCTCGTTCGACCATCTACGCTGTGCTTCGTCGCCAGGGTCTGTCGCGGCTGACGTTCACCGATCGGCCAACGGCCATCCCTATCCGCTACGAGCGCGAGCGCCCGGGTGAACTCGTGCACATCGACGTGAAGAAGCTGGGCCGGGTGCCGGCCGGGGGTGGGCACAAGATGCGGGGCCGGGCGGCGGCCAGACCCAACCACCGAGGCGACGGCTACGACTACATCCATGTCGCCATCGACGACCGCTCGCGGTGGGCCTACGTCGAGATCCATGCCGACGAGAAGGGCCCCACTTGCGCCGGGTTCCTGCGTCGGACGGCCGAGCACTTCGCCTCGGTGGGGGTCAAGATCGAAGCGGTCATGACCGACCGAGCGATGAACTACACGCTGTCGAGGCAGTTCCTCGCCACACTCGGGGCGATCGAGGCCGAACACATCGTCACCCGCCCATATCGGCCGCAGACCAACGGGAAGGTCGAACGGTTCAACCGCACGATGCTCGAGGAGTGGGCCTACCTGAAGCTCTACCGGTCCAACGGGGCTCGGCTCAACGCCCTCCCGCGGTGGATCGACACCTACAATCGCCGCAGGCCCCACACCGCGCTGGGAGGACTTCCGCCGATCTCACGGTTGGAAACAACGTGAGTGGGAACTACAACTAGAGCCTGATCTCCTCCACGTCGAGGCTCCCGTCGTCCTGCATCGTCACGCGGATCCCCTCGCACTCGGCGAACGGCTTCGGATCGCGGCCGGTCAAGCCCGTCATCGCCCGCTCGACGAACGGCGTGTGGCTGACCGCCAGCCCGACCGCGCCTTCGGGCACCGATGCGAGAAGAGCCCGGACTCCCGCGGCCATCCCTTCCGCGCTGCCGCCCGTCTCGTCCTTGCCGGCGAGTCCGGGGATGACGCCGTGCTCGGGCAGTTGCCGTCCCGAGCCCCTGACGATCCACGCCGCCGTCTCCGCGGCGCGTTCCGCGGGCGAGACGAACACGGCGTCGTAGCCCCGCGCCGACTCCCGTCCCACGTCCTCTGCTTGCGCACGCCCCGCAGGCGAGAGGGCGTCGCGGTTCGGATCGCGCTTCGCGTGGCGCCTGAGCTCGATCTGTCGCACCGGTCCATCCCTTCGTATTGCTCCGTGGCGCCCGGCTAATGCGTACCCGCCGAGGCCGCATCCGGAACCATGCGGTCCTCGCGGAACCTGCTGAGGCCGAACGGTTCGATCAACGACGGGACGCTGCCGGTCGCGACGTACTCGGCCATCGTCGCGCCGAAGATCGGCGCCCCCTTGAACCCCCACGTCCCCATGCCCGCGATCACACCGAAGCCATCCACTCCCGTGGGACCGAGGATCGGGGAGGAATCCGGCGTCATGTCGCAGAGCCCTCCCCACTGGCGCATCGCCCGCGCTTTGGCCATGAACGGAAGGATCATGACCGATCGTCTGGCGGCCTCGGAGAGGAACTCGAAGGTCGAACGCGTCGAGTACGTGCTGTAGGGGGCGATCTCGGCGCCCGCCAGCAGCTCCCCGCGCGCCGTCTGCGACACGTAGATCGTGAGGTCCATCGAGGAGACCAGCCCGCGCAATACCGGCCGATAGGGCTCGGTGACGAAGGCCTGGAGCATGTGCGTCACGATCGGCATCCGAACGCCCGCCATCGCGGCGACCAACGAGGACGACCCCGCGACGGCGCTCACGACGTGTCCCGCCCCGATCGGACCTCGGGACGTCTCGACGCCGACGCAGCGGTCGCCGTCGATCCGCATGCCGGTCACCTCGATCCCCTGGTGCACGTCGACGCCACGCCGAGCGGCGGCCTGCGCGTACCCCCAGACGACGGCGTCGTGTCGCGCGAACGAGCCCGGCGGGTGATAGGACGCGCCCAGCACGGGCAGCTCGCCGCCGCCGCTGAGATCCACCTGCGGACACACCTCGAGGATCTCCTCGGGCCCGAGGATGTCCGTCCGCACCCCCAGCGCGCGGTTCAGCGCCGACTTCTCGCGCTCGACCTGCAGCGAGTCCTCCGTGTGACACAGGTCGAGCTCGCCCTGGTTCGTGAACATGACGTTGAAGTCGAGCTCCTGCGACAGCCTCCGGTACATCGCGAGGCTCGCGGCGTACAGAGGCACGGTTTCGGGCGTGTTGTAGTTGGCCCGGAGCACCTGGGTGTTCCGGCCGCTGCCTCCGCTCCCGATGTACGAGCGCTCGATCACCGCGACGTCGCGGATCCGGTGCTTCGCCGCGAGGTGATAGGCGAGCGACAGTCCGCTCACGCCCCCGCCGATGATGACGACGTCGTATGCGCGCTTCCGCTCGCGGTCGGGCAGGTACGTCCGTCGGCGGAAGAGACCGGTCATGCGCCCGGCTCCGCGTGGAGCCTCCGTCGCAGATGAGACTCCCAGTACGCCGGGACGAGCACGCGGATCGCCTCATCGCCCACGAACACCCGGGCGGCGACGCGCGCGACATCCCCCTGTACGTAGCCGGGCCGGTCCGGGAGCCGGAGCGCCGAGACCTGCGCGAAGACGTCGCGCGCGTCGCTCCCGCCCAGCGCGACCTCCGCCCACCCCTCCCCGGCCTCGCGGATCAGCGACTCCGGATCGACCGTGTGCACCGCCCTGCGGAGATCCTCGGCGATGGGTCCGCGGACCATCACCTCGTCCGGCGCGACCCGCCCAGCCTCGGGCGCGCGCATGGCGAGGTCGCAGGCGTCCTCGCTCGCGTGGACGCTCCAGAGCTCAGCCACGCAGCCTGTCCCCCGCGGGATCGTAGAAAGGAGTCGGAACCACGCGGGCGCCGACGCGGTCCGCACGGAGCTCCTCGGGGAATGGGGCCTCCGGTTCGCGCCGGATCCAGCCGAGGCCGATCGACCGGTCGAGGACCGGGCTCCGGGCCGCCGAGGTCACGCGGCCGACGATCCGTGCGCCGACGCGGAGCGGGACACCGCGGAGCTCCGCGCCCCCGCGATCGAACTCGAGCCCGACCAGTTTCCGTTCCGGCATGCGTTCGCCCAGGCGCTCGAGAGCGCGCGAGGCGGCGAACCGCTTCCCCCGGTGCACGGCCCACTCGAGCCCGAGCTTGGCCGGGGTGTCGTCCGGCAACGTGTCCTGTCCCACGTAGGGGTGACCCTTCTCGAGGCGAAGCACCTCGAGCGCGTCCAGGCCGTGCGGCACGAGACCGAGAGGAGCGCCGGCCTCCGCGATCGCGCGCCAGAGCTCCGGACCGCGCGAACGCGGATGATGGAGCTCGAACGCCACCTCCCCGACGAACCCTGCGCGGATCGCACCACACGGAACGCCGGCCACCGTCACCTCCCGCACGCCCATGTGCGGGAACGCCTCGCGATCGATCGGATCGTCGGTGAGCTCGGCGAGGAGCTCGCGACCGAGCGGACCGGCGACGAGGATGGCCCCTCGCTCCGCCGTGAGGTCGACGACGTGGGCGCCGAACCCCCGCCGGTCGGCCCGGTCGCGGAGCCACGCCTCCATCCGATCGGCGCCGCCCGACGTCGAGGTGAGATACCAACCTTCGGCGCCGAGCGAGCACAGCAATCCGTCGTCGAAGACGTACCCAGCCTCATCGAGCGCGAGCAGGTAACGAGCGTGTCCGGGCGCGAGATCGTCGACCCGAGTCGGGAACGCCTCGTCGATGAGATCCGACGCATCCGGACCGGTGACGAGGAACTTGCCGAGCGTGCCGACGTCCATCACCGAGACACGTTCCCGGACGGCTCGATACTCCTGCTCCGGCTCGCCGTACGCGAAGGGGCGGAGCCAGGAACCCGACCAGCTGATCCGTGCTCCTGCCGAGACGTGCAGGTCGTGCAGCGAAGTCCGCTTGTCGATCACCTCGTGGACGGGGGCGGCGAGGATCTCGAGCGGCGTCGGCCGCGCGAGCGGCCGCGCCGTCGTCCTGCCGGCCGCGTTCGTGGCGGCGCCCCGCGCCGCCGCGAACGCCGCCAGGTGGCGGCCGCACATCGCACCCTGGCACGGACCCATGGTGACCGTCGTGTAGCGCTTCAAGAGCTCCGAGGAGCGGTAGCCCTCGTCCCACGCTCGTTCCAGGTCGGCGACGGAGACGTCCTCGCACAGGCACACGTAGCCCGTGGCGGGCACGCCCGTCGGCGACGCCGCTGCCGCGGCGTCGCCGACGACCTCGATCGGCTCCCCCTGAGCGGACATCCGGAGGAGGTCGTCCCGTGGCGAGCGCCCCGTCGAGAGGACGAATACGTCGCATCCGATCCCGCGGGTCACGCCTTCGGCGTCCCGGAGCACGGCGAATCGGACCCGCTCTTTCCCCTCCGCGCGCAGCACGGCGGCCGCCACCAACGTCCGAAGGCCGTCGGGAACGGCGCTCTCGAGGAACGCGGGCACGACCACCGCGGCGATGCGGACCCCTGCGGACCGAAGCGCTTCCAGGTGCTCGAAGCCTTCGTCGTGCTCCACGACGAAGACCGCGCGGGCGCCCGGCTTCACGCCTCGGCGGACGAGGCCGGCCGCTGCCCGGCCGAGCATCACACCCGGCAGATCGTTCCCGGGGAACACGGGATGCAGCTCCGTCGCGCCGGTCGCGATCACCACCCGCTCCGGATGGACCTCCACGAGGCCCTCCGTCGAGGCGAGCGACACCATCGGGCCCTCGTACGTCCCGATCGCCGCGTGCCGAGCGAGGACCTCGACCCCTTCCGGCGGATCCGGCACTTCGCCCTCGTCGCACAGGACCGTGCGTTCCCCCCGGGCGGCCGCCGACACGGCGGCCGCCCGGCCCGAATCGCCCCCGCCCACCACCAGCACGTCGCAATCGAGATGCCGCGACGTGCCGGCCCCCACCGGACCGGCCGGCAAGCGTCCGAGCCCGACCGACCGCCGGATCGCCCGATCCGCGATCGTCCATATCCACCGCGGCCGGATGAACGTCTTGTAGTAGAAGCCGACCGGCAGGAGGGCGTGCAGCCGGTTGAGCACCGAGAGGACATCGCGCTCGACCGACGGCCAACCACCCTCACGGCGCACGCGCATCCCGTCTCGAGCCGGCGTCACGCACGAGCGGACGCCGGGCACGCCGTTGACCGTGACGAGGCAGTTCGGACACTCGCCCGTCCCGCAGTACAACCCTCGCCGGCGGTGGTACTTGAGGGACCTCGAGAACGTGCGGATCCCCGCTCGGTACATCGCCGACGCGATCGTGTCGCCGCCCTCGACCGGGACACGTTTCCGGCCGAGCCGCAGCCTTCCCCCCACCTACCGGACCTCGTTCGTCGTCGTGTCGCGGGTCACCGTGATCCAGCGCCGGCACCCGAGGAGGTGGAACCAGCGCTCGGCCTGCGCGCCCGCGACGTTCTCCGGCAGGAAGACACGCTCGAAGTCGGACTCCACGTCGGCCGCCTCGAGGGGCCGGAGCTCACCACCCCAGGCGAACTCGGTGGACGGCCGCCATCCGCAGTTCGGGCACGGGACCTTCAGCGCCACGAACGCCGCCGTCCACGTCCACCCCGGAGGTCACGCAACGCGGCGTGCGAAGCTCCGTAACCGGGCGCGCCGGTCACGCCGCCACCGGGATGCGCGCCCGCTCCGCACAGATAGAGGCCCTCGACGGGCGTCCGGTAGCGTGACCATGCCGGCAGCGGACGCATCGAGAAGAGCTGTCCGATGTGCAGATCGCCGTGGAAGATGTTCCCCTCGGTCAGTCCGTAGGTTCGCTCGAGGTCCAGCGGCGTCAGCACCTGCGCGGCCTCGATCGTGCCGGAGAAGCCGGGAGCGTGCTCCTCGATCCTCGCCACGACCTTCCGCAGCAGCTCGTCCCGCCGCTCGTCCCACGTTCCCCGCCGGAGCTCGTAGGGCACGTACTGCACGAACGCCGTCATCACGTGGACGCCCGGGGGTGCGAGCGTGTCGTCGACGTTGGAGGCCGTGACGCAATCCACCCAGAGGCGGTCCGGGATCTCGCCCTCCCGATGGCGGTCGTAGATCCGCTGGGCTTCCTCCAGCGTGGGCACCAGCGTGGCCAGGGAACGGCGGTTGGCGTCCGCGTCCGCGGGCATCCCCGTCCACGACGGCTCCGCGGATAGCACGAAGTTCACTTTCGCGCACGGCCCGGCCATCTTGATCGCGGCGACGTCGTCGCGGAAGTCGTCCGGCAGCGCGCCGGGCTCGATCATCCCGAGGAACGTCCGCTTGGGGTCGGCGTTGGACAGCACCACCTTCGCCTCGAGCTCATCTCCGGACTCGAGCACCACCCCGGTCGCACGACCCGCTCGCACCTTCACGCTCGCCACCGGCGACGACACGCGGATCGCGCCTCCGGCCTCCGTAACCGCCGCAGCCATCGCCTGGGTCACCGACCCCATCCCTCCCAGCACGTGCCCGTAGAACCCCTGCACGCCTTCGGCACCGCCCGACAGGAGATGGAACAACAGGCCGATCGCGGTGCCGGGCATGTACGGCGGTGCGTGCATCCCGTACACGTTGTTCGCGAGGTACATCCTCCGCATGCGGTCGGTCTCGAAGTGTCGCTCCACGAACTCCCCGAGCGATCCCGTCGTGAACCGAACGAGATCCGCGAGCTCGGCACCGGAGATCTTCCGGAACCGTCGCCAGGCACGACTCCCTTCCCGCACCTTCGCCCAGCCGCGCGCATACAGGTCGGGTGGCTCCTCGAGGAAGAAGGGCTGGAGGTAACGGGCGAGGGCGTGCAGCCGGCGATGGACCCCGTCGAACGAGATCGCATCCTTCTCCGAGATGCTCGATGCGAACTCCTTCACCGCGCGATCGTGATCGGACCACCACGGCACGACCGTCCCGTCCTCGAACGCGGCCTGCAGTCCGGGTTCGCACGGGACCATGCGCAGGCCGTGGCGTTCGAGACGGAGGTCGCGGATCACCTCGGGCCGGAGCATCGAGGCGATGTAGGAGGTGGTCGAGGCGCGACACCCAGGCGCGATCTCCTCTGTGACGCACGCACCGCCGACGATCTCCCGTCGCTCCAGCACGAGGGTCCGCACACCCGCGTTCGCCAGGTAGTAGGCGGCGGTCAGCCCGTTGTGGCCGCCGCCGATCACGATCGCGTCGTAACTCTCCAGCCCCGCCTCCCTCTCGTGGAACGCCCGAGGACTCTACGGAGAGAGGCCACGCACCGGACGGACGACGGTGTCAGTCCGGCTTCCCGATGGCTCGCAACTCGTGCTCGGCGTCAGCCAGGAGACCAACCGCGCCCAGGTGACCGAACGCCTCCCTCGCTCGCTCCAGGTGAGAAGCGGCCTCCACCTCATCGGTCGTGGCGAGGCAGCCCCCCGCGC
The DNA here is from genome assembly GCA_035512775.1 of Actinomycetota bacterium. Lineage (GTDB taxonomy): Bacteria > Actinomycetota > UBA4738 > UBA4738 > HRBIN12 > JAJNBA01. Next base: position 7,675 of record DATKDI010000003.1, read on the forward strand.
CCAGCCAGGCTCGGGCGGCCTCGAGCACGTGGCCGTACGACGCCCATCCCTGCGCGGCCTCGAGGTATGTCTGCGCTGCCGGGTCGAGCTCGCCCTTCGCCTCATGGAGCACGGCTCGGGCCGTCGCGAGCGCAAGCCGATGCCGGTCGGTGAACGCGTTCGCCAGCCCGACGAGCCGCTCCGCAGCGGCGAGGTTCCCGATGCCGGCACAGATGCGAACCAGGTCCGCGAGGAAATGCTCTCGGTACCAAGCGCTGACGTCCGCCGCTCGATCCACCTCCTCGATGAGGTGGGCCGCTTCATCGGTCCTCCCCTCCGCGAGTGCGATCCATCCGGCAGCGACCGCAGCCGGAACGAGGACTTGGGGATCACCGACTTCCCGCGCAGGTTTCATGAAGTGGGCGGCGGCGACCGACGCCTCCTCGACCCTCCCGCGGAGCTGGAGGACCTGTGCCGCCCAGGGCTGGGCCGAGACGACCTCATACCCCGCTCCGGTTCCCGCTGACCACTCGATCACTTCGCCGGCCAGGTCAAGGAGCTCGTCCCAGCGGCCGAGGTCGAAGAGCGGACCGAGCCGCGTCGTTCGGCTCGCGATCGCGATCTCGCCGAGACCCCGCTGATCCGCCAGGTGCTCGGCTCGGTCCGCGGTCTCGAGGGCGCTCGACGGACCGCGGGTCGACCACGCGATCTCGGCGAGGATCAGCAGCGGCATCAGGCTCTCCCGAGCGAGCCCGAGGCTCGCCGCGATGCGCAGAGCTTCTTCGAGGTCCTCGACGCCGTCGAGATCTCCCCGGAAGGACCGCGCGACCCCTCGGTAGCTGAGGGCTCGGGGGCGTAGGTGCTCGGCCCCGGCTCGGGCCGAAAGCTCGAGCGACCGTTCCGCCCAAGCGATCGCCTCCTCGAGGTGACCGCTCACGGTGCGTTCCGAAGCCAGCGTCGCGTAGCAATCGGCCAGCTCAGCGCCGTGTGGGAGCCCCTCGAGGATCTCGAGCGCCTCGTGCAGCCGGGCCCGGCAGCCGGCGGGATCTCCCTCCTCCCACAGAACGGTCGCAAGCGCATCCAGGCAGGTTCCGACCGAGAGCTGATCTCCGGCCTCGCGGAACAGGTCGAGCGCCTGTTCGTACGTTCGCTCGGCCTCCCGATACCTGCCGCCGTCGAACGCCGCCGCCGCCAGCCGTGCCAGGATGCTCGCCCGATCGGGGTGCGTCGAGGGCGCCATGGACAGGGCCCGGCGGAAGCACTCGGCGGCTCGCGCGACGTCGAGCCTTATCGCCCGCTCCCCCGCGAGCACCCAATAGCGACGGGTCGTGTCCTCGAGCGAGGCGACCTCGTCCGTCACGCCGGCGGACCTGGAGAGCTCGAGGGCCTCGCCGTAGTGGTAGGCGAGGAGCTCGGCTTGGTCCGAGACCCGCTCGCCGGCGGTCGCCTCGATCCACGCCGCCGCCGCCGCGTGTTTCGCGGCGCGGCGTCGGCGTGGGATCTGCCCGTACGCGACGTCACGGATCAGCCCATGCCAGAACGAGAACTCCACCTCTGCTTCGATCGAAACGAGCTTGGATGGGCGCACGATCTCCTTCCGTACGAGCTGGTGGAGGGCTGAGTCGACCGACGCGCGATCCACGCCGCCCATCGAGGAAAGCGCGCCTGCCCAGAACACCTTGCCGACCACGGACGCGTCCTGGATCAGCGATCGCTCCGGCGCCGGGAGGGTGTCGAGTCGGGCGGCGATGATCGCGTGGAGGCTCTCGGGGGTACGGGGAGGCTCCGTCCCACGAGAGATCTCCGGTCCAAGGCTCTGTTGTTCTCCGAGCATGCGACTGAGCTCTTCGGCGAACAGCGGGTTGCCGCCGGCCCGTTCGACCACCACCTGCGCCAGATCCGGGGGAGCCCCCGCGGGGAGGAGTCCCGAGATCAGCTGGCGAGTATCACCGTCATCCAGCGGCGCAAGAGAGATCGTGCTCCAGTTGCGCTTCCCGCCTCCCCACCCCGGTTCGCGGTCGAACAGCTCCGGACGCGCGGTGCAGATCACGAGGATCGGCACGCCCGAGGACCACTCGACCACGTGCTCGATGAACGCGAGCAAGGCGGCATCCGCCCAATGCATGTCTTCGAGGACCAGAACGAGCGGCCGCACCGACGCAATCGCCTCGATGAACTGGCGCCATGCGCTGAACGCTTCCCCCCTCTCGATCCCTTCGGGGTTGGCGTCGGCAAGGCCGATCAAGGGTGCGAGACGCGCGTGGACCCAGCCCTGCTCCGCGGGATCCTGCACGACGGCGGACACAGCGGCGGCCAGCTTCTCGTCGGCCTCCCGGGCCCCATCCGAGCCAAGGATCCCGGCTTGGGCCTTCACGATCTCGCCGAGGCCCCAGAAGGTCACCCCTTCCCCGTACGGGAGGCAGCGCCCCTGCCGCCACGACGTCGTCTCCGGAAGGTCGTCGAGGTAGGCGAAGAACTCGGCCGCCAGACGACTCTTCCCGACGCCCGGCTCGCCCATGAGCGTGATGAGTTGCACCGAGGGCTCACGGACCGCGCGCGCGAACGTCCGCTTGAGCAGCTCCAGCTCGTCGTCTCGGTCCACCCATGGCGTCGAAACGGGTCGCCCCAGATCGGTGCCGAACCTGCTCCGCGCGCCCTTGGCGAGCCACACAGGGAGGGGTTCGGCCTTCCCTTTCACTCGCACGGGTCCCAACGACTCGAAGTCGAACACAGAGCTGGTGAGCCGATAGGTCCGCTCCCCGACCAGGATCCCCCCGGTGGGCGCCGCGGTCTGGAGCCGCGAGGCGGTATTCACCACATCGCCGAACACCATCCCCTGGCGCGTCGTACCGGCTCCGAGGTCGACGATCGCCTCCCCCGTCTCGATGCCCAGTCGCACCGCCACGGGGATCTCTGAATCCTCGTTCATCTGCTCGACGACCGGGAGGATCCGGAGGGCGCTGAAGAGGGCCCGTTCGGCATCGTCCTCGTGGACGGACGGAACGCCGTAGACGGCAAGGACGGCGTCACCGACGAACTTCTCGACGGTGCCACCGAACCGCTCGATCTCCCGCTGGACGCGCGGGAGGAAGTCCGCAAGGGTCGCGCGCACATCCTCCGGGTCAGCAAGGTGGAAGCGCGCGGTGGAATCGACGAGGTCGCAGAACAGGACCGTGACGACACGCCGTTCCTCCCGATCCTCGCGCCGATCCTCCCCGGGCCTGAGCTCGGCACCGCACGACGAGCAGTACCTCGCCGAGTCGAGATTGGCCTCGCCGCAGATCGTGCAGGTAGCCACGGCTGGAGTGTATGGCGACCGCCAGAGCGGGACTTCACGACAAAGGGGCTGAGGTCGAGTTGACCGGCGTCGGCCCTCGGCGTAGCGTCAGCCTCTGTGGTGAAGGGGGTGGATCCACGCATGGCCGGGAAACGGTTCATCCACGAGTTCCTGAACGAGCTCGAAGCCGACGAGGAGCTCTCGCAGCTCTACGACTCCGATCACCGGGTCGCGATGGAGTCCTACGGTCTGGACGCGGAGCAGCAGCAGCTCCTCCTGGAAGGAACCAACCAGCAGATCCGGGCCGCACTGAAGGAAGAGATGAAGACCCACGTCGCCTACGTCATCAGGATGAGCTGAGGCCTCCGGGAACGACTGATCGGTGACCCCCCCGGGCGCCAGCGACGAGGGCTCGCTCGTCGTCGTCGGGACCGGCATCCGACGTGGCCATCTCACCCGGGAGACGCGCAAGCGCATCGAGCGCGCGGACGACGTCCTATACCTCCTCGCCGAGCTCGCGCCGACGTCATGGATCCACCAGTTGAACCCGTCCGCCGAATCCATGATCGGGATCTACCGTCCCGGTCGGGATCAGCGCGAGGTGTACGAGGAGCTCGTCGACCGCGTCCTGCAGCGTGTGCGACAAGGCCGAAACGTGTGCATGGTGACGTACGGTCATCCCGCCGTTCTCGACGACTCGTGCCACGAGGCGGTCCGGCGAGCACGGGCCGAGGGCTTCCCTGCGGAACTCCTCCCGGCCGTCTCTGCCATCGACTGCTTGCTCGCGGATCTGGGCGTCGATCCAGGCCGTGACGGGCTGCAGCTCTTCGAAGCGACGGACTTCCTCCTGCATCGTCGGGATCTCGACGTATCGGTGCCTCTCGTGCTGTGGCAGATCAGCGTGATCGGCGAGACGCGAACGACGGAGACCGTCAATCGCAAGGGCCTGGCACTCCTCGCCCACCGGATCGAAGAGCTGTACGGCGCCGATCACGAGGTCGTCATCTACGAGGCGACCCCCTTTTCCGTCGGACGTCCGACGATCGAGCGGTCCTCCGTGAAGGAACTCGCCTCCGCCCCGGTAGAAGGCCTCTCCACCCTGTTCGTCCCTGGCCTGCAGAGGCCGGAACCGGACCCCACGGTCGAGGAGGAGTTGCGACAGATCGGGTCGTAGAAACGAACAGCGCGCCCCCGGTGATCACCGGGGGCGCGCCTGGATCGAGGGTCGGATGTGACTAGCTGTCGTCCCGCAACCGGTCGCGGACCGCGTCGACGCCTTCGCCGACCTTGTCCTTGGCGTCCTCTGCGGCGCCCTTCACATCACCACTCGCCTGATCGAGCTTCCCTTCGCGTTCGAGACGCTCGTTGTCGGTCAGGTCACCGACGGTTTCCTTCACGTGGCCCTTGGCCTTGTCCGTGTTCTCACCCATGGGACACCTCCTGCTCTCGGTTGTGGTTCACGTACCCGATGCGGTGGAGGTGGAAACCGGCGATGTGAGCTCGAACCAGACCCGCGTGACGTGATTCCGCTCGACGCCCCACCTGCTCGAAAGCCGGTCGAGCAGCCGGAGCCCCCACCCACCATTCGTCCCGGCGGATGGGAGGGCGTCCGGGTCGAAGCCCCGGCCCGGATCGACCACGTCGACGTGGAGCATCGAACTGGTTCCCCGGATCCGCACCTGGATCGCATCGGTCGGGTCCAGCTTCGCGTGGTGAACGCAGTTGGACACGATCTCGCTCACGAGGAGCACCGCATCGTCCACCAGGTGATCGTCCAGCGAGGGCCTCAGGGCTTCGAGACTCCTGCGTGCTTCGGCCGGTGAACGTGCGTCCGGCCTCAGGCGGATGTCGATGTCGAGGAGCACAGAGAAGCGGTACCCAAGACGTCTCGGGCGGCAAACCCTCCTTCTCCGGGCCCTAGCGGCGCCCGGTGGGGGGCGCAGGGGAAGGGTCCGGTTGCGGCGGCGGCACCGGTTGCGGCAGTGGATCCGGCTGCGGCGGAGGGACCGGCGAAGGTGGTCCCGGCGGGACGGGCTCCGGCGGCTGGGGAGGTTGCGGCTCGGGCTCAGGCTCGCGTCGTACGTTCCGAATCATCGTCGCGGTCAGCGAGATCACCTCCATGTCTCGGGTGGCCGGTCGGCCACGCATCCATGTGTCGATCCGTCACGCTCGGCGCGCGATCGCTCTCTCGAGCTGCGCCTTCGACATCTTGGAACGACCGTCGATCCCACGGTCCTTCGCTTCCTCGTAGAGCTGCCGGTAGGTTCGCCCGCCCGGTCCTCGGTGCGATCGCAGACCGCCTCGGCGCCCCGACGAGATGTCGTCGATCGACGTGCGGCTCGCGGTCCGTGCTTCACCCGAACGCGCCCGTTCCTTGTTCACCGTCCTGGCGGCGATCTCCTCCGCCTTGTCTTCGGATCGTGCCTGGTCGAGCAGACCTTCCTTGATGTGCTCGTACTGGCGTTCCCGCTTCTCGCTCCACGCCTGCTGCGGCATGTCCATACCCTCCCCGTTGTCCCGGTTTCGTCGTACCCCGGTCGCGCGAGCGCCACACCTCCCCCAGATGCGTTTGGCGGGGGTGGCTCTCGGGTATCTGCCGGCCAGCCAGATCGGGACCAGAACGGGACAGGAACCCACGAGGAGGATCCGATGCAATTGTCCGTCGAAGTGGAACCTGCCGCTGTGCGAACCGAGACCGTTCTGGACGGGCCGCCCATCACCCGCTTCGATGAAGGACGTACCTGCGACGAGCCCAGCTGCCACACGGTCCTGTCCGTCTACAACGACGGCTCGTGTTGTTGGGCGCATCGCCCGATGGAGCGGGTCACGCCACTCCGGAATCACCGGCGGTAGCAGCGGCCATCCGACGAGCACACGGGTCCACGCCGTTCAGCTGACGACCCTGTCGTGCACCGTCCAGAGCAGCTGCCGCGTCCCTCGTAGATCTCCGGACATCTCGATGACGATCCCGACGTTGTCGTCGTCGCGCCACATGCAGGCGACGGCCGTCTCCGCGCCGGCCACCGCGCTCAGGCATCGGTAGTCGCTGCCGCGACGCGTGCCGCTCTTGGCCTGCGTCTCGTCGACCACTGCTCCGGCCTGTGAGAACCCGGCGACGAGGGCATCGAACAGCTGATCCGTGGTCTCCACCGCGGCCGCGTCGACCAAGATCACGAAGAACTCCGGCGCGAGCGGGGCTCCGTAGACCCCGGCTTCGGCGTCGATGCCGTAACGATCCCCTTCGTCGGCCGTGTACCGCTCGAACCGCAGGGATTCCGGATCGGTCAGGCGCTCTGTACCCGCTATCGAGTCCGGCAGGGACAGGCTCGGACCCATCAGGTATCCGACGCCCAGGTAGCCCACGACGGCGGCGAGGATCGAGACGATGATGCCGGTCGCGCGGGAGGACCTCGGCTTCGCCTGCTCCCGGATCGGCGGCGACCACGCGGGGGGTGCGGGCGGCACGCTCGGTCTCGAGTTACCGGAGACAGTGCCGGGCGGCGGAGGGATCTGCGTGAACGGGACGAGGCATCGCCAGCAGAAGCTGGCGTCCGGGGCGTTGCCGGAGCCGCAGGACGCACACGCGCGCTTCTGTTCGACCTGCATCACGTACCTCCCAGTTCGGGTCGGACCGTCCCTGCTATCGGTCGTTCCCGGCGCGAACATGAGCCGTGGAGAAGTGGAGCGGCCGATCGTTCCCACGATCGGCGGGAAAGGGTTGCCGGGACCGTGCTCGCGGGCGACCATGTTCGATATGGAACATCGAGTGACCTTCGGACTGGTCCCCGAGGCGGCCTCTCGGGCGCGGGCGGTCCTCAACGACGAGCTCGGCCGCGCGGTCTCGGTCAAGGTCCTGGAGGATGCCACGCTGTTGGTGAGTGAGCTCGTTACGAACGCGATCCGGCACGCTCCGAAGGAGGGGCGCCGGAGGTGGAGCTTCGTCTCAAGCTGGGCCCGGAACGGGTCCGGGTCGTCGTCTCCGACCCCGGTGCGGGGTTCGTGGTAACGCCCCGGCTCCCGACCGCCTCCGGGAGCTCCAGCTGGGGCTTGTACCTGGTGGACCGGATCGCGGATCGGTGGAGGGTCATCTCGAAGGATCGGAACGAGGTCTGGTTCGAGATCGATGTGATGGCGAAGGGTGACGGCCGACAGGAGCCTCGCGCCGGAGCGGACGCCGGTCCGCCGGCCGCGTACCCCGGGACCGCTCGCACCGTGGATCTGGAACCAGCGCTGGATCCCGGGCTTCATCCTCGCCCAGGTGGCGGTCCTGCTCCTCTTCGCCGACAAGGCTCCTGGCAACTACGAAGGTGTCCCCGGGGGCCTGGGAGCACTCATCTCGGTGACCGCGGCGATCATGTGCGGACCCATCGCGGGAGCGCTGGTCAGCCTCGTCGGCGGCCTGGTCTTCGTGCCGCTCGTCACCGATTTCGGGCGCGGCTCTCAGTTCTCGATCTTCCTGTGGCTGATCGCCTCCGTCGGCGCGGGGGTGATCTCAGGGAGGCTTCGCCAGTCGGATGCCGACCGCTCCGAGGCGGTTGCGCGCGAGCGTCTCGCGGGGAACCGGCTGCATCGGCTGCAAGCGATCACGGAGGTCCTCGCGGGCGCGACGACCCCCGAGGAGGTCGCGCAGGCAACGGTCGGCGCCGCGATGTCCGCCCTGCGAGCCGATGCGGGGGGCTCACGGTGCGCTCCGATGACGATCCCCACACCCTGCAGGTGCTTGCCACGTCGACGTGGGACGACGGCGCCCTCGCAGGATGGCGTCGTCATCCCGTCGACGCGCCCGCCCCGGGGCCCGAGATCGTCCGCACGGGACGATCGATCTTCATCGAGACCCGCCGAGAGCTGCTCGCCCGCTTCCCGATCGTGAGGAAGATCGAGAAGGACCAGCGCTTCGGCGGGTTCGTGGGCGTGCCGGTGCCCCTGGGATCGGACGTGCTCGGTGCGCTCAGTCTCGGGTTCCATCGCGATCACATGGTGCCTCCGGAAGAACGAGGCCTTCTCGTGTCGATCGCGCATCAGGCGGCGATCGCGCTCCGTCGCATCCGTTCGGGTGAGGACGAGCGTCGCGCGAGAGCGACCGCCGAGCATGCCGAGGATCGCTTGCGGAAGCTCCAGGCCGTGAGCGATGCGGCGAACGCTTCCACCGGGCTCGACGAGCTCGTCGAGAAGGTCCTGCCGGTCGTGCGTGACGCGGTGTTGGCCCACGGTGCCTCGTTCCTCCTGTTTTCCGAGGATGGGACGGAGCTCAGGGTCAAAGGGAAGGTGGGCGTCGAAGAAGAGGGCGACGACACCGCGATCCCGATCGGCGCCGGCGCATCAGGGCGTATCGCGGCGACCGGGCGGCCACTCGTGATCGACCAGCTGGCCGCCGACGACGTGATCAGTCGTGCACTGAGGGAACGGCGGTCCTACGTCGGCGTTCCCGTTCGGGTCGGCGGGCGAGTGGTCGGCGTCCTCCACGCGTCCTCTCGGGAGCCGGGGGCGTTCGAGGAAGAGGACGCCGACTTCCTGCAGAGCATCGCGGACTCGCTGGCCGTCACGATCGACCGAGCGCGTTCGTTCGATCAGCGCGACCGGATGGCGACCGCACTGGAGCGGGCGCTCCTCCCGATGTCGCTGCCGCACGTCCCCGGATTCGAGATCGCGACGATGTATCGCCCTTCACGATTCGGTGACGAGGTCGGCGGCGACTTCTACGACGTGTTCGGCGACGGAGACGTCTGGTACCTCGCGATCGGCGACGTCTGTGGCAAGGGGCCCGAAGCGGCCGCGATCATGGGGATGACCCGGATCGCCCTCCGGAGCCTCGCACGCGAAGACGACGGACGTCCCCTCCCGGAGGTGCTGCAGCTCCTGAACGGCTTCCTCCTGGACAGCGAGCTGATGGGCGATCGCTTCTGCACGGTGTGCGTGGCCTGGCTGGAGATCTCCGACGCAGAAGGGACGGTGACCACCTGTCTCGGCGGCCATCCCCCGCCGCTGCTGGTGCGGGCCGATGGTTCCCTGGACACGGTGGGCACTCCCGGCTCTCTCCTCGGGCTGTTCGAGGACATCACGCTCCACGAGGCGCGCGCGGACATCCATCGAGGCGACTCCATCGCGCTGTTCACGGACGGGGTCACGGAGCTCTCGGTCGAGCGTCCCGACGAGGGTGAGTCGATGCTCCGGTCGGCGCTCGTCGCGGCTGCCTCGGACGACGCCGCGGGCATCGTCAAGACGGTCGAGTGCACCCTCCTCGATCCGCGCGGCGAGCTGCGGGATGACGCGGCACTCATCGTGGCGAAGCGGCTGTAGACGTCGCGCCCGGAACGCCTCTCGCCGAGGGTAGCTTCGGACGGTCTTGGGTAAGGAGCGGATAACGCTCGACCCCGAGGAGGGATCTGCAGTGAAACAGCCGACAACGGTGAAAGAGGCAAAGTCGATGGTCAAGGAACGGTGGCTCGACCATCGCGTGGAGAAGCTCGCGAAGGAGAACGACCAACTCCGCGAGGCCGTCGAGGAGCTCCGTGAGGATCTCGATGACGCGCAAGGGCGCTCTCAGGACACCCTGAAGGCCCTTTCCAAGACCCGGCGACCCGGCCGCATGAAGTGGCTTGTGCTCGCAGGCGGCGCCTACGTCCTCGGCGCGAAGGCCGGACGTGCCCGTTACGAGCAGATCAGAGGCTGGGCCCGCTCGGTGACCCAGCAGAACGGGGACGGGAACGGCATCGTGGCCGATACGACGCCGGGCACGACGAACGCCACGGACACGAAGGGCACGACGGGCAAGGCCTGATCCCCTCGCTCGAGTAGGGAAATGACGCGGGTGCCGCGAAGGCGGCACCCGCGTCATCTTTCTCCCTCGGTCCTCAACCCTTCCCTGCTCCCCGAGTTTGCACCAAAGGTCCACCGGGAACGGTGTGCAACATGATGGAGATACTCGAAGACACGACATCCCGACGCGATCGGCTCTCGCCCGACCTCGACCTCCGCGATGAGTACGCGCGTTCGTCGCACCACCGCTGGTGGTTCGGCGCGATCCTCGCGTTGGACACACTCGCGATCCTGGCGTTCCTCGCCTGGGTCGTGATCCCGAAGCTCACCTGAGGAAAGGAGCGAGTCATGGCAGGCATCCTCGCGCTTCAGGGTGGCGCCGCCACCCTGCTCTGGATCCTCGCTGTCGTGCTGGTGATCATGGGGATCGTCAGCATCGTGCGCGGTGGGGTTCTCGCCGGGATCGTGCTGATCATCGTCGGGCTGCTCGTCGGCCCCGGTGGAGTCAGCATCTTCTGAACCGTCCGGGCCCGCCCGCCCTCCATGCGGGCGGGCCCGGCTCAATCCCACACCTCACCGATGCCTGACCGTCAACACACCCACGGGCGCTTCGGACGACGCCTGAAGGAACGACTGTCCGCCGGCCTCCTTCTCGGTGTGCTGGTCGGAGGGATCCTCGGCGTGGTCGTGGGTTTCCTCGCGTTCGACGGACGCGGGCCCGCGATCGTCGCATGCGGGTTGGGTGGCGTCATCGCCGGACTGCTCTACGGAGCCCTCGTCGGGTCCTTCACGGGCCTCGAGTCTCCCGATCCGGGACGGGAACCCTCCGACACGGGGCACCCGCTCTCGGAGCCTGCGATCGATGAGGAGGATGAGACCGACCTCTTCGAACGGCGCGAAGGGACCGGCGCGCCGTAGGGAAGCCGGTTGCTCGTGCGGACCCTGTCCGGGTCGCGACGCCTCAGTCGTCCTCGTCGCCCTTCCAGATCAATGGGACGGCGAACCAGGAGAACCCCAGGAGGGCGAGGGCGATCAGAGCGACCGGCAGGGCGGCGGCGAGCCCGTAGATGACGTTCGTGATGAGGAAGACCACACACGCCATCGCGAAGGTGAGAAGCACGAGCCCGGCGATCGCGAAAACGTTGGAGATGCGAAGCATCCGCTCCTTGTCCCCTCGCCGGAACCGGATGCGATGGAAGGCGGCGGGCATCGTGAGCGCACCGGTCGCCGCCACCGTGAGAAGGACCGTCACGAAGTACAGGCCCTGATCCACGGATGACGCCTCCGGGAAGCGCGCCGAGAACGGGACGGTGAGCAGGAAGGCGAGAAGGACCTGGACGCCCGGCAAGATCACGCGGAGGCCGTTGAGCAGCTCGATGAGCTCCCTGTCGACGCGCTCCTTCGGTGATTCGTCGGGTTCCGGCGCCGAGGTCGCCTCCCGGCTGGTGGGATCATCCGCCTGTTCGTCGGTCACGGCCCCTCGCTTACCCCGCAGCGACCCTAGGGAATCGCATCACGACGCCTCGTCGACCCGAACTCACGTCCCCGTCTGCTTCCGGAGCTTCTCCAGCGACTGCGACACGAGCCGGGAGACGTGCATCTGCGAGATCCCGAGCTCGTCCGCGATCTCGGTCTGGGTCTTGCCTTCGAAGAAGCGGAGATACAGGATCGTGCGCTCTCGCTCCGGGAGGTCACGGAGCGCCGGTGCGACGCTCAACCATTCCTCGGAAACCTCGTAGCTCCGGTCCACGCCCCCGATCGACTCGGCCGCGGTCGACGTGCCGTCGCCGGTCGGGGCATCGAGCGAATCGGTCGTGTACGCCTGCAGTGCGTCGAGCGCTTGCAGGACGTCGTCCTCGCCGATGTCGGCTGCCGAGGCGATCTCGGCGACCGTCGGCGCTCTTCCGAGGTCCTGCCACATGCTCGACACGGTTCGGTTCACCAGGATCGCGGTCTCCTGGACGTTGCGAGGCACGCGGAGCGCCCACCCTCGATCCCGGAAGTGGCGCTTCAGCTCGCCGACGATGGTGGCGGCGGCGTAGGTCGAGAACGGCACACCGCGTTCCGGGTCGAACCGATCGATCGCGTTCAACATGCCCAGCGAGGCCGTTTGGGTGAGGTCGTCGACGGGCTCCCCTCTGCCTGCGAAGCGGCGGGCGAAGTACTCGGCGAGGGGCAGGAACTCCTTCGCGAGCTCCTCGCGGGCGGACGAGTCGGGGAGTCGTCGGAAGAGCTCCGCGATCTCTTCATCCGGCCGGGAGGGTCGGGTGCGGTTGCTCACCGATCCACACGTTCGTGACGCTTGGTGAAGCGGATGGACGGGCCCTCGCCGTCGGGCCGCTCAGCTCTGATCTCATCGGTCAGCCCCTTGACGACGAGCCATGGCCACGAGGCCAGCGCGCCCTCCGACGGCCAGGGCTCCGTTTCCCCGTCGGAGCTGAGCGTGACCTCCAAGGCCTCGGCGTCGCTGCCGATCGTCATCCGAAGCACCGTCGCTTCCGCCTCGTCCAGAAGCAGGGAGGCCGCTTCCGTGACTGCGAGACGGACCTCTTCGATCTGGTCGATGGGCATGTCGAGGCGCGCGGCAACGCCCGCGACTACGTTGCGCAACACCTGTACGGAACCAGGCGTCGCGGGAACTTCGACGAAGACTGCAGTGGGGAGATCGGTCACGGTGACGACTTATACTAGCGGCGAGTTTCCGGGCAACTGACCCGGGAGGAGGATCACACGTTGGACCTGTCCCTCGACAGGCGGACGCACGGGACCTGGGCCGTGATCGATGTCGCGGGGGAGCTCGACCTCTACACCGCTCCCAGTTTCCGGGAGTCCGTGCTCGAGGCGGCCGGCGACAACGATCCTCCCAAGGTGATCGTGGACTTCCGTGGCCTTGGCTTCATCGACTCATCGGGGCTCGGGGCCATCGTCGCCTGCCTGAAGCACCTCCGAGAGCGTGGTGGAGACCTCGCGCTCGCCGCTCCCGAAGGATCAGGGCTCCGACGGCTTCTGGACCTCACCGGTCTCGATCGAGTGCTCACGCTCTACACGACCACCGAAGAGATCCCGCGAGACTGAAGCGCACGATGACGAGCTCCCGACTCAGGGTCGCGAGAGACCCCGCACTCGCGCTCATCGTTCGTATCTTCGTCGGTTCCGTGACGGAGCGTTGGGAGGTCTCCGAACCCGCCCGCGAGGACCTCCGCTTGGCCGCCTCGGAGCTCTTCTCCGGCGCCGTCGAGGCCGGGGAGGGAGATCCCGTGACCTTCGAGCTCGCCTCCGACGACACACAGATCGAACTTCGAGCGGACGGTGTGCTTCCCGACGACGCGGCTCAGCCCGACGACGAGGGCTGGACCGGACGCTTCGACCTGATCCGAGCACTCTTCCCCGACGCGGAGATCGGCACCACGGTGCGGATCCGCATCCCCGTTCCCGCCTGAGGAGCGCGCGGACCAGCACGCCTGGGTGATTGGACCCCCCACCCTCTGGGTATAGCCCTCCCCAGACGAGGCCGGAAGGAGGCCGAAAGATGCGTGCGATCCATCAGCACCACGACGCGGACGCGACTTCTACGGAGACGAGGGCCGTGAGCGAGGCGCCCTCGCCCTGGCTCGCGGTCCGCGTGATCCTTTCCGTGGGGGCCGCCGTGCTCCTGTTGGTCGGCAGCTTCCTCGAATGGTTCGACGGAACCGACGGTTCGGCCCTTGCCGTACAAGGTTTGTGGGAGACGGACGCCGGCACCGCCGGGTTCCTGTCCTCCGCCGGACTGGTCACCGCCGTCTGTGGGGCCGTCATCATCCTCGGCCTGGCGTTCAGGGGCGGCTGGCTCACCCGGTTCGCCGGCGCGGTCGCGCTCGTGGCGTTCACGCTCGTGGTGATACAGCTCGGGCGTTCCGGTTCACTGGATTCGCTCGAAAACGTGGGCATCGGCCTGTGGCTGGTGCTCGCCGGAGGCATCTTGGCGCTCGTCGGTGGTTTCTTCCCCGCCACGCGGGTCGTTGCCGCTGCGACCGCCGTGAACGACACCGACCACGATGAGACGACCCATTCCCACCGTGACGACGACGATCACCACGACGACGATCACCACGACGACGACTGACCGACACCCACGTCGACGTCTCAGGACGTCTCAGATGGAAGGACCTGTGACCCGGCCGTTCACGGCCGGGTCACAGTGATCCTGGTGCCATCGCTGTCACCGTCGGGGTCGTGGTTGCTGCTGGCGGCGTAGACGTACGACGTCTTCGAGAGTCCAAGCACCACGAAGACGATGCTCGCGCGTGACCTCCTGAGATCCCGCCTCAGGGTGCACGCGCCACCTGGGCCGGTGGTGCACTTGAGCACCGCGCCTTTCGGACCGAACCTTCCGCGGACCACAACACCGGGGAGGAGGCCGTGGTCTCCGTTGTGCACCCGAATCGTCGCGCGTGCCCGCCAGCGGGTCGAGGTGAGGTTCACCGAGCGTCGGTCCAGGTCGCCCACGTGCATCGAGTTCGGCGGTGGCGGAGGTGGGGGCGGCGACCCGTCGCCGGCGGGACCGGTGGAGAGGTCGAGCTCGAAGCTTCCTCCGGTCCCGTCGTTGGGCGCGCCCAGGTAGGCATAGACATGGATCTCGTAGGTGCCGGCAACCGTCGGCATCGCGTGGAGCGTCTCCTGGCGACCGAAGCCACACTCGTCGCCGTCCATGCACTGGCTGAACGCGATCCGCACGCCGTTGGGGTCGAAGAGCTCGGCGTCGAGGTCTGGCGACCACTGACTGTCCAGGCACCCGAAGTCGGGGAAGAAGAACTGGCATTCGCCGTCGATCACGATGGAGGCGCCGATCGGGACGCCCAGATCGGCGGCCGAGACGTCGAAATGGTAGGTCCAGTCGCCACCGTCCGGGACGAGACCCGAGACGCGCGCGTGCGCGGGGAAGGAGGTTTCGCCTGTCTGTCCCGCGGCCTGAGCGGTGAGCGCGAGCACATCGATCAGGCCCGCTCCCCACTCTGCGTCCTTCCCGGGAGCACCGACGTCCTCGGCCGTCGCCTCCATCGCCGCCTGGACCTCCTCCGGCGACCACACCGGAGCGGCTTGCAGCGTGAGCGCGATCGAGCCTGCGGCGAACGGCGTCGCCATCGACGTCCCGCTGTGCACGATGTACCCGTCATCGGTGTTGGCATCCGCGGCCTGGATCGTGACGCCCGGCGCCACGATGTCCGGCTTCGGGTCGCCCGCGAACGTGTCCCCGCCGCGGCTCGAGAAGTGCGCGAGATAGATCCCCTCCGAATGGTTCGCGGCGCCCGGCGCCGCCGACCACTCCGAAGCCGCTCCGACGGTGATCGCGTCGGCGGCGGCGCCGGGCGCCGCGATGCTGTCGGGCATGTCGCCGGAGTTCCCGGCCGCCGCGACGACGACCTTCCCGTCGGCGACGGCGGCGTTGACGGCGAGGCTGAGCACATCGGAACCGTCGGAGGGGAACAGGGTCCCGAGACTCATCGAGATGACATCCACGTCAGGAGCCGCCGCACACCACTCGATCCCCGCGATGATCCCGCTCTCGTCACCGGAGCCCTGGCCGTCCAACACCTTGCCGGCCCACAGCCCTGCTGCCGGAGCCACACCCGCGAACCGCGCGGCCTGGGAGCCCCCCACGCCGTCGCCCACAGCGATCGAGGCGACATGGGTCCCGTGCCCGTGATCGTCGTATGGCGTCGCCAAGTCGGCGATGAAGTCAGACCAGACGATCGACTTGGAATCCAGCTGTTCGTGCGACGCGTCGACGCCCGTATCGAGGATGCACACGTTCACGCCCGCCCCGGTGAGCCCGGATCCCGTACGAGCTGCCTCCACGCCGTAGTCCGACCTCGCGGCATCCATGGTGATCGCGACCTTCGCGTCGTGATCGATGCGGACGACACCCGGCGTCGACGCGAGCCGGTGGATCTGCCCGTCGGTCAGTTGGGCTGAGAAGCCGTTGACGATGCCGAGCTTGCGCGAGACGGAGAATGGTCCGATGCTTCGGCGGACGCCGGCGAGCGTCACGGAACCGTCCGTCGCCACCACCACCGCATGTCGACCGCCCTGTTCGGCCTTACGCAAGCGACGCTCGAGCACGTCGTCGAGGCGATCCCCATCCGTGTCGGCGAGTCGTGCCCGACCGGAACCGGCGTCGTCCGGGCGCGGAGCGGCCCAAACCGCGGTCGACGGAGCCGCCAGCGACAACGCCAGCGTGCACACGACAACGACACGACGCATCTTCGGGGAACCCTCCTTCCCGGGAGGAGATGAGCGTGCGCGCTGTGTTTCCTCCCGTCAAGCGGACGAAGGGTGACCCCTGTCGCCTCGGACCCGTCACCCGAACGGCCGAGGGTCGCGACTCGCACCGTTCCGGGCGAAAGCCCATCTCGAGATCAAGCAGCGATGCATGGAGGCGCCTCCGCCGGGGAAAGGAGCAAGGACACGCCGAACGGCGATCTGATCGGAGGATGGGATGACCGATAGCGACCGGGATCGAGAGCACCTCGATGAGGAACGGTCGCGCCTCTTGGGGCTGAAGGAGAGCCTGACGGAGGCGACCGAGGATGTCCTGCGTGAGCAGACCGGAGACCCCAGCGCGGGAGGCCATCTCGCCGATGCGGGCTCGGAGATGTTCGAGCGATCTCGAGACCTCTCGATCGTCCAGGACCTCGAAGCCCAGCTTGGCGACATCGAGCACGCCAAGGCACGGCTGGCCGATGGCAGCTACGGAACCTGTGAGGCCTGCGGCAAGGCGATCGGCGCGGCGCGACTCGCCGCTCGACCGGCAACCTGGTTCTGCATCGAGGACCAGCAGGGAGCGGAACGCGAGGTCCAAGCGGGGTGAACGTATGAGACGGAAGGACGAGATCACCATCGTTCGCGTCACATCCGAAGGGCCTCTCCTCGTGCGGGGTCCGCTCCGCTTGCTGGATGAGCAGGGGAACGAGGTGTCGACGCGGCGGAAGGTCAATGCACTCTGCCGTTGCGGGCGGTCCGCCGCGCAGCCTTTCTGCGACGGCACCCACAAGATCGTTCCCTTCAGTCCGAGAGCGGTGCGCGGTGCCTCCGCCTCAGCACGCGGGCCGGGGTCGCCGCCCTGTTGATGACCGTTCCCGCGTAAGGGTATCCCCCACCCAACAACCTCCGGGCCAGGGCGACCCAGGCGAGGATCGCCCGCTCACCGACCCAGAACGGAGCGAACAACGGGGACGCTCGGTCGAAGACCCGCCGACCCCCGCTCCTGGCTCGGCCGATCCCCGCGACGAGGATCGTGGCTCCCGCCGCGAGGACGAGTCCACGGGGTCGCCGCCATGCCAGGATCGCGAGTGCAGGCCCCGTGGCGAGGAAGACCGCGAACCGCAGCGGCTGTGCCCAGTCGTCGTAGGCCTGCCGTGGACGCTGTTCGAGGAATCGGGCGAAGGTCGGCGGTCGGCGGCGGACGAACAGCGTCGGCTCATCGACGATCCGGCCGCCGGCCGCCGCAACGGTTCGCATCAGCTCGAGGTTCTCGAACAAGACGTCTCCGTCGTAGCCGCCGACCGACGCGAGGAACGAACGTCGAACGCCCAGGGTGCCCGGGAAGTCGCTGCCGACCGCCCGGTTCGACAAGATGCGCGCCGTATCCCAGCGCGCGTGCCACGGAAGGGGATCGAAGTAGTTCTGAGGCCGAACCAGGTCGGCCCCGGCAAGGAGTCGCGCCATGTGCCGCAGCCCATCGTCGTCGTAGCGGACGTCGTCGTCCGCGATGACGACGCACTCGCGCGTCGCCAGTCGGAGGCCGGTGAGCACGCCCCGCACCTTGCCGTTCGCGCAACGGATGTCGTCGGCCGGCGGAACGTGGGTGGCGAACGTGCTCCACAGGTCCCGATGGGTCCGGAACGAACTCCGGTCGGAACCGTCCACGATCACGAGTTCAACCCGCTGCGAGAGCCACTCCAGGTATCCCGTCAGCTCCTCCGTCCCCCCGTCCCCCGGGCGAGATCGGAGCGGCAGGATGTAGGCGAGTGAGCTGTTCACCGCGTGACGGCCGCGCCCGCGAGTAGCGCGGACGTCCCGGCGCGCCATGCGTGCAGGAGGGCTGTCGAGGATCGGTCTTCGAGTACATCGAGCGCCGTCGCCCCGAAGATGATGTCGGATGCGAGGGCGGGCTCGCTCGACGCAACCTCGACCGCGAGGTCACATGCGAGCAACTCATGGACCGAATCGGCGACGACATGCTCGTCGAAGAAGCACCGAGCCTCCGCATCGAATCCGAGTCGACGGAACCCGTTGCCATAGCCTCGATTCGGCAAGCTCGACGTCATCTCGAACGCCGCGAGATGGCCGACCAATGCTCCTCGCCAGCGGCGATGGAGTCCGAAGAGGGAGATCAGATTCACGGTCGCGAGCGTCGTCCCCGGCAGGCGATCGACGTACGCCCCGTACGAGCCGTCGAGACCTGCAGCGATCATCGTCGAGCGGAACAGCTCGGCGTGCATCCACGCCGGATCTCCGCTCCCGTATTCGTCGTACTGGATCTCCATCACCATCGTCTTGGCCGCGCCCTCCAACCGCGGGATCACCCACGAATGCGGATCTGCCTCTTTCAGCTGATAGGCCGACCGGTGGATCAGGAACTCGCGGGCCTGGTCGACGGTCGCCTCGCGTTCCACGAACGCGGAGAGCGAGTCATCTCCCGGCGGCGACGCGACCGCGCGAAGGGCATCTGCCACCTCACCAGGCTCCACCTCCTGATGACCGATCGTGCGACGGAGTTCCGCCTCGAACATCGACTCGAGTCCACGACGAACCGCGAGGATCGCCGCGTCCCACTCGAGGTCGTCGGCAACGCCCGGCAGCCCTCGGTAGTGCAGCTCGTAGGCGAGGTAGAGCGCCAGGTGCAGATCGTCGTCGCCCAACGGGTCCTCGGGCGGTGACGGTCGTTCCGTGCGGACCCCACCTCCCGTGAGGAGACCGAGCATCTCCTCGCTGATCGGGCCACGAGCAGGGGGCAGCGCCTCGGCATCCCCCGTCCTCGACCGATCGAGCGTCAGATCGCGCATGTGCCTCCGAGATACCCGAGTGGGGCCCGTCCTACTCGGACCGAGCGGGGGTGGCAGCCGCCGCGCCGCCCCTGGCCGAGGACCCGCGACCGGCGGGATCCAGCGTGTACACGGCATAGCCCTGTTGGATCACCGCCTGTGCCACATCGCGGACGGGTATCCCACCGGGCGTTCGCCCTCGTTCCTATCGGTCGTCGGGCTCATCGCTGATGTCGGCCAGCACGGAGCCCTCGTCTTGCTGGATGGTGAGATCGCCGAGGGACACGACTCCGACGGGCTTGCCACCTTCGAGGACGGGAAGACGACGTACGGCCTTCTCGCGCATCAGCTCGATCGCTCTCTCCACGGGATCGTCGGGGGCGACCGACGTCAGATCGCCGCTTACGACCTATCCCAGCCGTGTCGTATTCGGGTCCGCACCTTCTGCCCCCCACGGATCACGATGTCTCGATCGGTCACGATCCCTTCGGCATCGTTGCCCTCGACGACGATCACGTCTCCGATCCCTCGATCACGCATCAAGCGAGCTGCCTCCGCGAGCGAGGCATCCCGATCGAGCGTGATCGGCCTGGTCGTCATGACCTCCTTCACCTGCTGACCCATGACTCCTCCTCACGCGGGACGACGAGCGTTCGTCCGATGGAGGTCCCATTCCCATGACCCCGCGATGGGAAACGGAGAGAAGACCTTCGGAGACGGATGACCGCTACCGCGGCATCAGCACGAGCATGAAGCCGGCCACCAGGGTAAGCGCGATGGCCGCGATCACCAGGGGCCTCGTGGACGGCTTGACGTCGAGGTCCAAGGACAGCTCGGAACCAAGATTCTCGTACACCGATGTGAGCTCGTCCGCCGTCTCGGCGGTGAAGGTCTGGCCGCCGCTCATGTCGGCGATCACTTCGAGGGCCTCGAGGTTGGCTCCCGGGCCGAGGGTCCCCTCTTCCACCTGTCCCACCACCACCGTGAAAACCGGTACGGCGAGGGAGCGCGCCCGTGCCGCCGCCTCCTCGGGAGGGGTCTCACTTCCGGTGTCACGGCCATCCGAGATCAGCACCGCCGCGGCCGGGGTGTCTTGCGCGTCCCGCCGGATCCCCTCGATGGCTTCGAGGGCCACGACGAGACCGTCGCCGATGACGGTCCCGCCGGATGTCGTGAGTGCGCCGAGAGCCTGTACGACCTGTTGATGTTCCTGGGTCGGGGGCACGACGAGTTGGGCGTCGCCCGCGAACGTGGCGAGGCCGACGCGGAAGTCGGGTGGAAGCTCTTCCAGGAACGCGTTCGCAGCCGCCTCGGCGGCGGCCAGTCGGTTCGGTGCGACGTCGGTCCTCTCCATCGAATTTGAGACGTCCATCACGAGGAGGATCGTCGGCGACGTCTCCGTGAAGTCGAGCCGGAAGCCCGTGAACGCGAGGACGAGGCACCCGACCGCCGCCACCAAAGGGATGAGCGGCAGCACCTTCCGCCACTTGGAGCGACGCCGGAGGATCCCGGGCGTCGGCCGGCGACCACGGACGGGGTCGGGCCTGAGACCGAAGAGGTAGGTGACGACGATCAGCACGACCACCACCAGCACGATGACCACGACGGGAGACATATCTGCGACAACCGTAGCGCGCCCGTCACCACCTGCGGGTCAACCATGCGGCCGACGGGCGCTGAACGGCGGTGCCGGCCGCGCGCTTCGGGCTATGTGGACGCGTGCACGACCTTGAAGGTGTTGGAGATCGCGAGGAGTCGATACCCGTCGTCCATCAGGAGACGGATCTGATAGTTCCCGACTCTCAAGGGCCAGGTCCGATATCCCGCGAAGGAGGACGGGCCGATCAGCGTGGAGCCTTGGATCAGCGTGTTCGTGTAGTCGTAGAGCAGGTAGTGCCCGTTCCCGCAGGCTCCCGCGTTGCAGTCCTCGGCATCCTGCGCCGGGCCTCGCCCGGGCGCGAACACCCCCATCCAGTCCCATCGGTACCCGGGTGCGGCCCGCCACCGCACGCGGATGGGCTCCCCCACCTCGTAGACCTCCTTCGTGGTCCGCAGACTGGGCCGCGTCCCGGCCGCGTAGAGCCAGAACCGACTTCGGGACAGGACGGTGCCGCCCGAGCTCACCAGGAGCGCTTCGTGCACTCCCGGCGCGAGACCGCCCGTCGAGAACGTGAGAGCGCCGTCGGCTGCCCCACCGGTCGGTCGCGATGCAAGTGCGGCGCCCGGTCCGTTCCCGGCGCGCACGAGGACCACCCGAGCGCCGGGGCCATGGAACCGAACGGTCAGATCCTCCCCCACGAACACGCGCCGCGCGGCCGCGGCCGCGAACGGAGCGAGGTTCGCGGGCTCGACCCGGAAGGTCGACACGACCCCGCGGTGATCGGTCGGGTACGGATCCCGCTCCACGTCGACATCGGGGCCGCCGGCCTCGCCGACCAGCCTCGTCCCGAGCGTCTCGGCGGCACCCTGGGCCAGGACCCAGTCGATCCGGTCGTGGACCTCGTCGGGAACCGATTCGAGCGTCCCCGGAGGAGTCCACGTGAATCCGGGCACGGCCACGGGATCCGGATGCACCTCACGGTAGGAGTCGCGGAAGCCGGCATCGGCCAGCGCCTTCGAGACGGGCCAGACCACCGGGTATCGAACCTGTTCCCTCACCGCATCGACCGCGGGGGTCCAGTCGAGGTGCGACGGGGAGTTGAAGTCGCCCGTCAGGAAGACCGGCATCCCGCTCGCTGCCAGCCCGGGCAGGACATCCAGCTGCCGCTGGATGGCGGGCAGTCGGGTCGAACGCTCGAGGTCGAGCACGGCCGATCTCGGCTCGCCGTCGCGCACCCAGTACGGCCCGTACGGGTCGGACGGCAGGTGGACGTTGGAGATGGCGACGAAGCGCCCGGCCGCCACCTCGGCGAGGATGTAGACGCCGTTCGCACCCGGAGGGTCGATCAATGGGAATCGAGAGATCAGCTGGAGGCGAGGCTCGCAGTACCAGCCCAGCATGTCGGCCAGCACGCACTCGTTCGCGGTGGCTTCCTGGAGACCGATGATATCGGGGTCGGCGGCCTCGATCGTGGACACGACGTGCTGCATCGTCTCCGGACAGCCCGCCTTGTGGACGCACCAATGTCCGGTGTCCAGGTTCCACTCGTCGCCTCCGTAGAAGATGTTGAGCGTCATCACCTTCACGGTGACGGGGCTCGCGGCGGCCGGGGACGGGAGCAGCACGAGAGCCAGGCCGAGCGCGCCGACGAGGGCACCGAGGCGTCGCGACATCCGAACCTCCTGTGGGGGGTAGGCGTTCGGCGAAGCCTATCCCGCAGCGACCGTGAGCGATACCGGCGGTACACGGTCGGGCCGCGACGGGCCTGTGAGGCTCCCCGGAGAGTCGTAACGTCCCACCTACATGGGGACACCGACCGACGTGGGCGAGGAGCAGGCGGGGTCCACGACGCCCGCTGCTCGGCGATCTGCGGGCGCGGCCATCGGGGTGCTCGCGGCCGGGGTCGCGCTCGGGACGGCGGAGCTGCTCGGCGCCCTGTTCGGACCGGGCTCCTCCCCGATCGTCGCCGTCGGAGGGGCGGCGGTCGACGCGAGCCCGGAATGGCTGAAGTCGTTCGCGATCCGGACCTTCGGCGAACAGGACAAGGTGGTCCTCCTGATCGGGATCGGCGTGGTGCTCACGATCGTCGTCACCGCTCTGGGCGCCGCGTCGGTGCGGCGGCCGCGCCTCGGCATCGTGGGGTCCGTGGTCCTGGGGGCGATCGGCGCCGCCGCCGCCGTCACGCGGCCGACGAACGACCTCGCGGACGCGACCCCGTCGATCGTGGGTGCCGTGGCCGGCGTCGTGATGATCCGATGGCTCCGGCACGTCTCCGGACTTCCGGATGCGACATCCTCAGATCCCGGGCCGCCCGCGCCGTCGATCCGCGGCTACGACCGCCGACGGTTCCTCCGGGCCGGTGCCGCGGCGATCGGCATCGCCGCGGTCTCCGGGGGTACCGGCCGGCTGCTCACCAGCCGCGCGGACGCCTCGGCGTCGCGGGCGGCCGCGACGATCCCCCCGCCGGTCGACACCCTTCCACCGCTATCGGACGGAACCGATCTCGACGTGCCTGGAGTGGCGCCGTTCCTCACACCGAACCCCGACTTCTATCGGGTCGACACGGCGCTGTTCGTGCCCGCGATCGACGCGGCCACGTGGACGCTCCGGGTGCACGGGATGGTCGATCGCGAGATCACCATCGACTACGACCAGCTCCTCGCGCGACCGATGATCGAACGCGACATCACCCTCGCGTGCGTGTCGAACGAGGTCGGCGGGCCCTACGTGGGGAACGCGCGCTGGATCGGAGCACCGCTCGCCGACCTCCTCCGCGAGGCGGGCGTACATGCGGAAGCGTCACAGGTCGTCTCTCGCTCCGCCGACGGATTCACGATCGGTACTCCGACCGCGATCACGATGGACGGTAGGGACGCGATGCTCGCCGTCTCGATGAACGGCGAGCCGCTCCCGCTCGAGCACGGCTTCCCGGTCCGGATGGTCGTCCCCGGCCTCTACGGCTACGTGTCGGCGACGAAGTGGCTCGTCGAGCTCGAGCTGACGACGCTCGACGCCTATGACGCCTATTGGATCCAGCGCGGATGGGCGAAGGAGGCGCCGGTCAAGACACAGTCGAGGATCGACACGCCCACCGCTCGCGCGCGACTCGCGCCGGGGCCCGTGCCGGTGGGGGGCGTCGCATGGGCGCAGCATCGAGGCATCGAACGCGTCGAGGTGCGGGCCGACGACGGCGACTGGGAGGAGGCGGAGCTCGGAGCCTCCGACACGGTCGACACCTGGCGGCAGTGGGTCTATCGGTGGGGCGCCGCGCCCGGCTCGCATACGCTTGCGGTCCGTGCGACCGACGGCGCGGGCGAGACGCAGACATCCGGTCTCGCCGCGCCGTTCCCCGACGGCGCGACCGGCCACCACACGATCCTCGTCGAGGTCGTGTAACGGCTCGCCGGCTCGTCGTCGGTACCGGTCTCCGTGGCGCTTTCGTCCTCCGCACCTTCACCGGCGCCGTCGTCGCCCGCCTCGCGCTCGATGACGGTGCCTCCGCCAGTGTGTTCGAGCGCCGCCGCGGTGGCCTGCTCGAGCGCCGATCCCCTGAGCGGCCGATCGTCATCGCCGGACGAGGCGATGGCGAGTGTGGTTCCGCCGCCGAGGACGACCAGCGGGAGCGCGCCCCTATAGACGCGGCCCTATCGAGATGAGGAGCGGATGAGAACGGAGGGGCGTCCGTGAGCTGCGGGCGCTAGAGATCCGTGATGGCCGGCATCATCCTCCGGCGCCGGAAGGCAAGCACGGCTGCGACGAGGGTGAGCAAGAGGACCGCGCCCACGAGCCACGGGTCGAACGGCACGCGAGCTGAGGGCGCCGCTCGTTCGCGTGCCGCGGCAAGTTGGGTCTCGAGCCGTTCGATCTCCCCCGACAGCCGCTCGCGTTCGGAGTCGCCGAACGCCAGCTGTGTATCCAGTTCGCTCCGCGCCTCCTCGAGCCGCCGCTCCACCTTCCGGGCCTCGAGCCGCATACCGGAGAGCCTCGCGCGGAGGATGCCGTTCTTGGAGAGCAGCATCCCCTCCAGCCGTGTCTGCACGATGGAGACGGAGCCGTAGAGAGCGTCCCCGAAACCCGCGATCGTGCAGGGATCGTTGCAGAGCCCCAGGAAGTAGAAGCCGTTTCCCAGCTGAGGAGCCGTGAACTCCGCGCGGAGCTCGTAGGTCCTGCCGTTCTCCTTCTCGATCGTGAAGGTTCCGAGCCGGCTCGCGGAGTCGGGGATCGGGCGACCTTCCCGGAGCCTCCCTTCGGGGACCGCGAAGAGGTAGAAGGGCCCGCGATCGAAGAGCCCTGCTTTCCTCCGTGGCACCGACACATAGGCGCTGGCCACGCCGGCGTCGCCCGGCACGTAGTGCGTCTGATCGAACTCGATGTACGACCCGCCGTTGGCGGCTGCGCCCGTCGGCGTCGCGAGCAGTAGTCCGCCGGCCAGCGCCGTCGCGAGGAACGTCCGCCTTCCGCGCATCCGAGTCCTCCTCTTCTCGTGATGACCCTCGGATCTCCGATCCCGGGCCAGATGTCGACCTTCCACGCGCTAGACCGGACCGCGACTCGGAAGGTTCCGTCCGGCTCCAGGGAACCTGGAGCGAGCGAACGAGGTACATGGGGTGAGGCGTCCACCGAGATGCTGCCGCGAAGCTCGAAGGAGGCTGCGATGCGCGCCCGCTCGATGATCCTCACGTCGCTCCTGCTGGCAACCGCTTCGTGCACCAGCCGCGCGGACGTGGGTGAACGCGAACGACCCGAGACCTCCCGGCTCGAGGACGTCCTCGTCTTCGGCACGCCGGACGGATCGGTGATCGTCGGATCGTCGTCGGGGGTCGTGCTCTCGTCCGGACGTGACCAGGTCGCTTCCCCCGACGGGTCTCGCCTCTACGGGACCACGCGAAGCGGGGGCTCAACGATCCTCGAGGCGCGGGATTCTTCGACCAGCGACGTGCTCTCCACCACCAAGCTCGAGGGGCGGCTGGACGTTCGGGCGGCATCGGTCACCGGCCGAGCCGTCGCGCTGATGCGTCCGCTCCCCGAGGGGGTCGACCCCACGTTCGCGCTCCCCCGCGCGCGGACCACCATCGTGGTGACCGATCCGACGGGCGAGCGCAAGACGCGCCGATACGAGCTCATGGGGAACTTCGAGCCCGAGGCATTCTCCGTCGACGACACCCGACTGTTCCTCATCCAGTACCTACCCGCGGAGGCGCCGTCTTCGTATCGGGTGACCTTCCTCCGCCTCGAGGACGGCAAGGTGCGTCAGGTGTTCGGCAGGTTCAAGACCCCGCCGGCACGCATGCCCGGCGTGCGCCTCGAACAGGTCTACGACCCGACGTCCGAGCAGCTCTACACCCTGTACACGAACCGATCGACTTCCTCCTACGACGACCAGTGGCAGAACGCGTCCTACGGCGAGAAGGAAGTGAGCTTCGTGCACGTCCTGAACCTTCGGCGCGGCTGGGCCTATTGCGCCGGACTCCCCCGCCAGCTCTGGGGTCAGCCGGCGACCGCACAGGCGATGGCGCCGTCACCCGATGGCCGCCTCCTCTACATCGTGGACTCGAAGCGGGAGATGGTCGCGGTGATGGACACGCGATCGTTGGAGATCACCGAGACCCGGCGCATCGACCTGCCGCCGCTCGACCGCGGCCGGACCTCCGCCATCCTGAGCGCGGACGGGAACACGCTGTATGTCGGCGCCGGCAGGGCATCCATCACGCGGATCGACACCGACTCGCTCGAGGTCCTCGAGCCATGGCCCGTGTCCGGCAACGTCACCGGGCTGGCACTGTCGGAGGACGGCGCACGCCTCTACGCCGCACTCGGCGAGGACGTGGCGGTCGTGGACGCGCGAACGGGCGAAGCCCTGTCGACGTTCTCGTTCGGACGCACCGAATCTATCCTGCACGTGGCGACCCTCTAGAAGAGGGCCAGAACACGCATGGAACCCGTGGCCCCCGGAGGCGGTCTCCTTGCCGATGGGCGGACAGAGGCGCATCGTGATGGCCGGATCCCCGGCCGGGCGCGCAGGAAGCCTCCGGCTCCCACGCCACCGTGCCGGGCAAAGCTGAGAGGAAGCGGGTGCGGGATCCGGATCCGCGAACGGTGCAGCGCGCGCGCCGAGGTGACCTCCTCGCGTTCGAGGACCTGGTTCGCGACTACCAGGCCGACGCGTTCCGCTTCGCGTGGCATCTCACGCGCGATCGCCAGCTTGCCGAGGACGT
Source organism: Actinomycetota bacterium (assembly GCA_035512775.1). GTDB lineage: Bacteria > Actinomycetota > UBA4738 > UBA4738 > HRBIN12 > JAJNBA01. Next base: position 34,525 of record DATKDI010000003.1, read on the forward strand.
CACACAGGAAGCGTTCCTCCGAGCGTTCCGCTTCCTCAAGGGGTTCCGCGGCGACCGCAAGTTCGGGTCGTGGCTCTTCAGCATCGTGCGGAATTGCGCGATGGACGCGCTGCGGCGGCAGCGCCGCGCCGACGAGCCGTGGGACGAGCGGTTCCTCCCGCGGAGCGTCGCGGATCCGAGCGCTCGCGCCGAGTTGGAGGCCGCGCTCCGATCGGTGTCGACCGAGCATCGTGAGGCATTCCTCCTCGTGGAGGTTTTCGGCCTCTCGTATCAAGAGACGGCCGATGTCCTCGGGGTCGCGGTGGGCACCGTGAAGAGCCGGATGTTCCGGGCCCGTCAGGCGCTCTGCTCGGCGATCGCGGACGAGGAGGAGGCGACGTGAACTGCGAGAGCGCGCAGCTCGTCCTTTCCTCCCGGATGGACGGCGAGCGCGTGGTGGCGCGGCAGGCGGAGGCCGCCATGTCCCACGCCGAGACCTGCGCCCGATGCCAGACCTTCGCCCGGCGGTCGGCGCGGATCCGCAGCTCCGTTCGGATCCGCGCCGCCGAGACGGTGCCCGACCTGGTCGAGCCGATCATGGCGGCGGTGGCCCGGGAGCGGACCCGGCCGACCATCGCGCCCGCGACCGACCGACGGATCGCCCCCCGGCGCCACAACACGTGGCGCCGCCGCCCGCGGCACCGTCGCCCGATGATTCTTGCGCCGGGGATCGCCGCCGCGATCGCCGGTCTCGTCGTCGGGAGCATGGTGGTCGGTGGCCCGTGGCAGCGCCCGGCGAATCGGGAGATCGCGGCGGCCACCGTCGTCCGCAGCGTTCGGAGCGCCGCGCCGACCTTGCACGCTTTCCACGGCACCTACACGATCCACGAGTTCGGGCTCTCCGACGAGGTGCCCGAGCGGCTCCTGGAGATGGACGTCGCGTTCCTCTCGCCCCAGCGGTTCCGTCTGGAGGTCGACGACCGCACCGACTATCCGTCTCGATCCTGGACGCGGACCGATCTCCTCTACATCGAAGACGTGACGGCGGCGTATGTATCGGGCCCTTCGGGATGCCCCGGCGATCTCCCCGTGGACGTCTGCCCGCGGACGCGGGCGACGGTGACTCGCCGCTCCGAGTACTCCGCGGCGGCCCCGCTGCCGGCCGACCTCGTGCTCCCGCTGGCCACATTCGGGTCGGCCCGCGGGCTCGAGGTGGTCGGCCGGGATCGGATCGACGGCCGTGACGCCGTGCGCCTCCGCCTCTCGTTCGAGCGAGCGGCGCCGATGTTCCCGTTCCTGCGGATCGGCGGCACCTGGCGCCCGTTCTTCGAACGAGACCGTGTGCTGCTCTGGCTGGACGCGGAGTCGTGGCTCCCCCTGAGGACCGTGGTGTATCCCTCTCGCGACCAGGAGCGGGACGAGTGGGAGCTCCGGTACGGCCGCGTCGTCGAGTCTCCCGACGAGCCGATCCTCGACGTCCGGATGGTGTCGATCGACGACGAGCAGCCGGACGAGTCGATGTTCCGGATCCCCGGCGCCTCGCCGTCGGCCACGCCCCGGCTGGACGACCTGCCCGCCCGCATCGGGTACGCCCCGGCGACTCCCGGCGACGCGGGCGACCTCGAGCTCGTCTCGATCGTCCTGCCGACGGCGTCAGCCACCGTCACACCGAGCTCGCTGCTCGTCTACGCCGAAGGTCTCGACTACCTGAAGATCGCGGAGCGCCGAGACTGGACGGGACCGGGCCCGTTCGGTCCCGTCGACAGCGTGGCGCAGCAGATCCACCTCACGGGCGGCGGTATCGCGTACTACGAGCCCGCCGGCGAGGGCTACGGGAGGCGGCTCGCGGTCCACACGGAGTCCGCCGACCTGTTCCTGGAGACGAACCTCACCCGGGATCGCTTGCTGACGATCGCCGGGTCGTTGCCGGTTCGGGGGCAGCCGCTGCCGCCTGCCTGGCGACACCAGGACTCGACGGGCGTCGACGTGGAGCGGATCGGCGTGGCCGAGGCGCTCACGACGGCGGGCCTTCCGTCATCGCTCCCCGAGCGACTACCGGAGGGCTACGTCGTCGCGAGCGCAGAGCTCTCCAAGATCGGATCGGCGGTCGAAGGGGTGACGCTGTACCTCCGACAGCTCGACACGGACGCGACCGGCGAACCCCTGATCCTGCACGTCGAACGCGGGACGGGACTGCCACCGCCGTTGTCTGCAGCGGAGCGGGTCCGTTTCGCGGACGTGGACGGTCGTTGGACGCCGAGCCGCTCACAGCTCGAATGGGTCACCGCGGACTCGTATCACTCGCTGCAAGGAGAGCTGCGACTGAGTGACCTGGTCGCGTTCGCGGGCGCCATCTCCGGGACGGACCCGTGAGACGGGGGTTGACCTTCGGTGTCGGCGCGATCACCGGGGTCGTGCTCGGCGCGGTGCTCACCCTCGGGATCCAGGCATGGACGCTGCCGGCACTGCCCGAGACCAGGACCCGAACACCTCTCCCACTCACGCGGCCTTCGGCGCCGGAGACGTTCCTCGCCTGGGTGCCGCGCGGTCTCCCCGATGGCTTCGCCGAGCGGGTGCAGCGACTCTCGATCATCGGACGCATGACGGTCGTCGCCGAGGACAACGTGTGGCTCGCGCGATCATGGAGCTCAGCGGGCGAGCTCGTGGATCACCCGAGGCGGCCGTACCGGATCCCGTTGGACGCGGCGGCGGTCGACATCACATCGTTCGCACCGTTCCTGCCGCCGGCGGATCGCAGCGCACTCGCCGCGGTCGAGAACGGCGAGGGGATCCTCGGGTCGACCTCCGCGTCCGTGCGCGGACTCGGTCCCGGTGCGATCCTCGACTTCGGGGGCGGGGAGCACGTGCGCATCGCGGCCGTGCTCCCCGACGAGCTGGTGGGGGCGGCCGAGCTCCTCGTGTCCGAGGAGACCGGTCGCCGGATCGGAGTCGCGCGCGATCGCTACCTGCTCATCCAGCCCGCCGACGGCCATCGCCTCTCCTCGCGTTCGCTGAAGCGAGCGATCCAGCCGCTGCTGCCGAGGGATCTGGGGGTCTTCGGACGCGTGCAGGTGCGCGCGCCCGGCGAGACCCCGTACTTCCGTGCCGGCGACGCGGTCCTTCCTCCCGTGTTGCTGAAGGCGCTCTTCGGCGAGTTCGCCGCCCGGACCCTGAAGGGCCAGCCGGGCTACATCGAGGTCGACCCCGCGTGGAGGCGGACGCATCTCGTCACGACCCGCGTCCCGCTGCTGGGCCGGGTGACGTGCCATCGCGGGATCGTGCCGCAGCTCCGCGGCGCGATGACGGAGCTTCACGCGGCCGGCCTCGGTCGTGTCATCCGCACCTTCAACGGATGCTTCGTCCCCCGGTTCATCAGCCGGGACCCCACGGCGATGCTCTCCCATCACACCTGGGGCGTCGCGATCGACATGAATCTCGTGGGCAACTACTACGGCGACCGGCCGCACCAGGACCGGCGGCTCGTCGCCACGCTGGAGCGATGGGGGTTCCTGTGGGGCGGTGACTTCGTCGTGCCCGACGGCAACCACTTCGAGTATCACCGTTCGCCGGTGGCGAGCTGATCTTTCGAACGCGCGACCGAGGTTACGCTTGGATCGCCTCACCGTCCGGCGACACGACGTACCAGACGTCGCCGACACCCTGGCCGTTGACGTCGTCCGCGGTCGCGTCGGACGCGAAGTAGTAGAGCGGGTGACCGTCGAGCGTCACCTGCGTGGAGCCGTCCTCTCGCTCCGTCGTCCCGAGGATCGAGGCGTCGATGCCCTCGCCTGCGGCGGGATCGCCGTCGACGGTGAGCGGCGGCCAGGCTGCCTCGCAATCGTCGTAGCAGGTGCTGTCGCTCCCCTCGTCGGCGAGGAACACGTAGAGCGTCTTCCCCTCGGCGTCGACGACGATCTGGCCGAGGTCCGAGTCCTCGACGGCGACGGTCGCGTCGGCGGTCTCCTCGGGCTGCGGCTCGGCCCCGCCGCCGGTCTCCCCATCGTCCGAGCATCCCGCCATCGCCAGCGCGAAGAGCGCGGCCACCGCCACCACTTCGATCCGTCCCATGCGACCTCCCTCGGTTTCGGTTCGAGAGGTCTACGGGTGGGATGGAGTCGCGGTTCGCCCGAAGCTAGCTGTAGTTCCCACCTACGTTGTCTGCACCCGCGAGATCGGCGGGAGCCCACCCAGCGCGGTGTGAGGTCTGCGCCGATTGTAGGTGTCGATCCAGGACGACAGGGTGGCGAGCCTGGCTCCGTTGGAGCGGTAGAG
>DATKDI010000004.1:0-5044 GCA_035512775.1 Actinomycetota bacterium
CTCTACGTGCACCGGCACACGCTGCGGTACCGCATGCGGAAGGTCGAGGAGCTGGCCGGGCGAGACCTCGCCTCGGCGCACGACCGGATGGAGTTCTGGCTCGCCCTGCGAGCGAGGGACCTCCTCCGCGAGGGGGAGCGACCGATCGGCTGACGCCGTTCCACGGATGGTTGGCCCATCCGTACAAGGTCGTCCACCGTGTTGCGCCCTCCCGCGCATCATCCCCTTCGCTCCCTCTGGTATGAACCGTTCTGGCGAGACGCCCGCAGCGCCGGAGAGAGGGGATCGGTTGGTTGGACAGCAGCCTCGCGGCAGGAGACCCGACCGGCGACGATGCAGGCCCATGTCGCTGAGCGGGTGACGGAGACAGCCTCGGCGGTCGAGTTCCGCGGCGTCACGAAGCGATTCGGGGACGTCGTGGCGGTGGGGGGCATCGACCTCGAGATCCGGCAGGGTGAGTTCTTCTCGCTGCTGGGCCCGTCGGGCTCCGGCAAGACGACTTGTCTTCGGATGATCGCCGGGTTCGAGCTACCGACCGACGGGACCGTGCTCCTCTCGGGCCGGGACGTCACACGCTTGCCTCCCTACGACCGCGACGTCAACACCGTGTTCCAGGATTACGCTCTGTTCCCGCACATGACGGTAGGCGGCAACGTCGGCTACGGGCTGATGGTGAAGAGATCTCCGCGCGACGAACGGCGGGAGCGCGTGCGGGAGGCGCTTCGCATGGTGCGCCTCGAGGGGTTCGACCATCGCAAGCCGCACGAGCTCTCCGGAGGCCAGGCCAGCGGGTGGCGCTGGCCCGCGCGCTCGTGAACCAGCCCTCGGTGCTCCTGCTCGACGAGCCGCTGGGAGCGCTGGACCTCAAGCTCCGTCAGCAGATGCAGATCGAGCTCAAGGCGATCCAGGGTCGCGTGGGACTCACCTTCATCTACGTGACGCACGACCAGGAAGAGGCGTTGACGATGAGCGACCGTATGGCGGTGCTGAACGACGGGCGGATCGAGCAGGTGGGCGCGCCGGCCGAGGTGTACGAGCAGCCTGCGAGCGAGTTCGTCGCGGGGTTCGTCGGCGTGTCGAACGTCCTGCACGGGGAGGTGGCTCGAGCGATCACGGGCCAGGCCCGGCCATTCACGATCCGGCCCGAGAAGATCCGGATCACCGGCCTCGAAGAGCCGGTCGGTCCCGAGGAGCACTCGGCCGCCGGTCGGGTGCGCGATGTCGTCTACCTCGGAGCGCAGACGCGCTACTTCGTGGAGTTGGACTCCGGCGAGGGGCTGGTCGTGATGCGGCAGAACCTCGAGGGCACCTCGAGCGACGCCCTGCGGGTGCAGGGCACCGAGGTGCGGCTCATCTGGAACAGACAGTTCAACCGCTCGGTCGAGGGGGCCGAGGGAGACGCCGGACCGGGAGGTCCGGGAGCCGGGTCGGAAGACCCGGGAGAGGAGGAAGCATGAGGGCACATCTTCGATGGTGGGCGCTGCTCGCCGTGGTCGCGCTCGCGGCCGCGAGTTGCGGCGACAACGGCGGAGACGCCGACGACGACGCAGGGGGCGGGGGCCAGGGGGGCATGATCACCGAGCTCGGCGAGAACGAGGATCAGGTCAGCATCATCGCGTGGGCCGGCTACATCGAGGACGGGAGCACCGACCCCGCCTTCGACTGGGTCTCCGGGTACGAGGAGGAGACCGGCTGCGAGGTGAACGTGAAGACGGCCGCCACCTCCGACGAGATGGTGGCCCTGATGCAGGAGGGCTCGGGCTTCGATCTGGTGACGGCCTCGGGCGACGCAAGCCTCCGGCTGATCACCGGCGGCACGGTCCAGCCGATCAACCTCGAGCTGGTCCCGAGCTACGACACCGTCGACGAGCGGCTCCAGGACGCGCCGTGGCACACGGTCGACACGGACGGTGACGGTGAGGCGGAGCACTACGGCGCCCCGTACGAGTGGGGGTCGAACGTCCTCATGTACAACGCCGAGGCGTTCGCGGATGAGACGCCCGACAGCTGGAGCGTCGTGTTCGAAGAGCAGACGCTCCCCGATGGAGAGTCGAACAGCGGACGGGTCCAGGCCTACGACGGCCCGATCTATGTAGCCGACGCCGCTCTGTACCTGATGGCCCACAATCCGGAGCTCGGGATCACCGATCCGTACGCGCTCACGCGGGAACAGTTCGACGCCGCCCTCGACCTGCTCCGGCAGCAGCGCGACCTCGTCTCGCGCTACTGGCACGACGCCTTTATCCAGATCGACGACTTCACCAACGAGGGGATCGCGGTGAGTTCGTCCTGGCCGTTCCAAGTGAACATCCTCAAGGCGGAGGGCGAGCCGATCGACAGTGTCATCCCTCAGGAGGGCGCCACGGGCTGGGCCGACACGACGATGATGCACGTCAACGCCCCGCACCCGAACTGCGCGTACAGGTGGCTCGAGTGGTCGCTGAGCCCGCAGGTGCAGGGCGACCTGGCCGCGTGGTTCGGCTCGGTACCGTCGGTCCCCGCCGCGTGCGAGGCGAGCGAGCTGCTCGGCCCCGACGGCTGCGCGACGAACGGGTTCGACAACTTCGACCGGATCCACTTCTGGAAGACGCCGCAGTCCGACTGCTTCGAGCCGGGGAGCGGGAAGGAGTGCGTGCCCTACCACGAATGGGTCACGAGCTACGTCGCGGTGATCGGCGGGCGCTGATCCGCGGCGGGGATCGGGGGACGGGGCTCCGTACGGAGCCCCGTCCCCCGCCCATCTTCCCGACGAGCGGAGGACCATGGCGGTAGCGACCGAGCGGATGCCGATCACGAGGCGGGTATCGGGCTTCCTGTACCGGCACCCGGGGATCAAGCTCGTGCTGCTGCTCTCTCCGGGGCTCGCGCTCCTGGGGATCGTGTACGGCGGGTCGCTGCTCGCCCTCCTCCTCCAGAGCCTCTACCGCTTGGAGGAATTCACCGGCTTGATCGTCCGCGACATCAGCCTGGAGACGCTTGGCCAGCTCACCGACCGAGCCCACCTCGACATCATCGCGAGGACCAGCGCGATGGCGGCCGCGGTGACGATCGGGTGCGCCGCGATCGCCTTCCCACTCGCGTACTACATGGCGAGGTACGCGTCGCCCCGGATGAAGACCGTGCTCTACCTGCTCGTGCTGATGCCGCTGTGGTCGAACTACCTGGTTCGGGTGATCTCGTGGAAGCTCATACTGGCGCAAGAGGGCATCTTCAACTGGTTCGTGGACCAGCTCGCGCTCGGCGGCGTGCTCAACTGGGCGCTGGGCGTGCCCTTGATCGGCGGTCCCTCGATCTCGCAGTCGTTCCTCGGGATGTGGATCGTCTTCGTGTACACGTGGCTGCCGTTCATGATCCTGCCGCTGAGCGCCGCGCTGGAGCGGGTGCCCCGCTCGCTGACCGACGCCTCGGGCGACCTCGGGGCCCGTCCGCGGATGACCTTCCGCAGGGTGATCCTGCCGCTCTCCCTCCCCGGCCTGATCGCCGGCTCGATCTTCACATTCTCGCTCACGCTCGGCGACTTCATCATCCCCAGCGTGATCGGGAACTCGACGTTCTTCATCGGGCCCTTCGTGCTGCTGCAGCAAGGCACGGCTGGGAACCTCCCGCTGGCCGCGGCGATGTCGCTCGTGCCGCTGGCGATCATGACGGTCTACCTCTTCAGCGCGAAGCGCGCCGGGGCGTTCGAGGCGCTGTGATGGGCGGGCGCTTCGGGCTGCGGATCGCGTCGGGCGCGGTGATACTGTTCCTCTACTTCCCGATCACGATCATCTTCCTCTACGCGTTCACCACCGAGACCGCCGCCTTCACCTTTCCGCCGCCGGGCCTGACGACGCGGTGGTTCGGTGTAGCCGCGGGCAACCCGGCGATCTGGGAGGCGCTGCGGCTCTCGCTCTCGGTCGCTGCGATCACGACCCTGATCGCTCTCGTGCTGGGGAGCCTGCTCGCGGCGGCCGTCTATCGGACGCGCTTCTTCGGCAGGGAGGCGATCTCGTTCCTCGTTCTCCTGCCTATCGCGCTGCCCGGGATCGTGACGGGGATCGCCCTTCGCTCCTCGATCGCGATCCTCGACGTCTCGTTCAGCATGTGGACGATCGTGATCGGCCACGCCACGTTCACCGTGGTGATCGTCTACAACAACGTCCTCGCGAGGTTCCGCCGACTTTCGCCGAGCTTGGTCGAGGCCTCGATGGATCTCGGGGCCTCGGGATGGCAGACGTTCCGACACATCCTCTTGCCCAACCTTGCCACGGCCCTGCTCGCCGGGGGGCTGCTGGCCTTTGCGCTCTCCTTCGACGAGATCATCGTGACGACCTTCACGTCGGGGCAGCAGCAGACTCTTCCCATCTGGATCTTCTCGAGCCTCTTCCGCCCGCGCGCTCGCCCGGTCACGAACGTCGTCGCGATCATGGTCGTGCTCGCCACGGCGATCCCGATCATCCTGGCCTCGAGGCTGGCGCGAGAGCCGCAGGGCAGGATCGCCACGCGGCACCCCGGCCCACCCACCGTCTAGGCGGCCGCGATCGGGCCGGTCGGCTTCGGGAACCTCGGCGGGAGCTCCACGTGGTAGATCCTCGGGCGGCCGAGGCCCACGACCGCGAGCCCCCCGCCCCCCGCCCAGATCGCCAGGCCGCCCCCGATCGCGAGGTGGGTCGGGTCGCTCGGCATCCCAGGGAGGCTCAGGGAGGCTCCTGGCGGGGAGATCACCCATGAGCCGGCGGCGGTTCTCGCCCGCGGGGTCACCCGGAGCCCCGGCGCGCGACGCACCTCCCCGCCCCTCGCGCTCCAGACGAGGACCTGCTCCCGGCCCCCGCGGACGCCCCATGCGACCAGACGCCATCCCCTGACGGAGTACCCGCGCAGGTTGAGGTTCCGGATCGTGCGGCTGCGGACGTTGCTCGGGGTCGTCCGATCGGGCTCCACGACGCCGATGCGCACGGCGGACACCGCCCTGCCCGACGGGGCCGTCCGCCGCTCCACCTTCGCGTAGACGAGCGTCCCGTCGGCGGCGAAGTCGAACGAGCTGACGTCCCCGTCCACCCAGGTC
>DATKDI010000005.1:0-27662 GCA_035512775.1 Actinomycetota bacterium
CGGGCCTACGACTCGAACGACTCACGCACCACCGAACTCGAGCGCTGGCTCCACCACTACAACTACCATCGACCCCACATGGCGCATGCGGGCAAGACGCCGATCACGGTCTTGAACAACGTCCCGAGGAAGCACAGCTAGCCCGGGCGGGCCGCGCCGACCGGGCTGTCGTAGCCGTACATCGATTGCACCTGGACCTGACCGCCCGGCCCGGGGTGCCGCGCGTGGACGATCTGGCCGCCGCCGATGTAGAGCGCCACGTGGCTGATGGGGCTGTAGTAGAAGATCAGGTCCCCTGCTTGGACGCTCCCGAGCGGCACGTGGGGCAGCGCCGAGTACTGCGCGGCCGACGAGTGGGGGATGGAGACGCCCGCCTGCGCCCAGGCCCACGAGGTGAGACCCGAGCAATCGAAGCCGACGCTCGGGTCGGCGGAACCCCACACGTACGTGGTGCCTTGCACCGACAGCGCGGCAGACACAGCGATCTGAGCAGCCGACGCATTCACCGGGGGGGTATAGCCGCCGGATCCGCCGGAGGACCCACCCGCGTCGCCGGTCGTGTCGGGCGGCGTGTCCTGAGAAGCCTGTTGGCGGGCCTGTGCGAGCGCCGTGCGCTGCGCCTCCACGAATACCAGGTACTCCTGGCGATCCTGGTTCAACTCCTCGTACAGGGATGCCTGCTCCTCGATCATCGAGTCGAGTCGATCCAGCTGGTTCTCGATCGAGGCGACCTGCCGTTGACGCTCGGCCGCCGTCTCCGCGAAACGATCAGCCGCCCAGTCCGCCTGCTGTCGCGCGTTCATCGCCTGGCGAGCGATCTGGGCGTCGCCTTCTGCGACGGCCCCCATGAACTCGAGACGGTCCGAGAACTCGCCGATGCTCTCTGCGCCCAACAGACCGTCGACCTGCGATCCGGTCCCGAGGTAGGCCTGCACGGCCCGATCCGCGAGACGTTCCTCGGCGACGCGAGCCTGTCGTTCCGCTGACGCTCGCTGGCTCCGGGACTCCGCGAGCTTCCGCTCGGTGAGGGAGAGTCGGTACTTCGCGTCGTTGTACTGCTCGGCGAGTACTTCGAAGTCGTGCTGAAGTCCGGCGAGCCTCTGTCTGGCCGCTTCGACCTCCCGTGCGGTCGGTGCCGCGAGGGATGAGAGGCTGAGCAGGGAGAGGAGGACGGGGAGCGCGAAGAGCACGGCGACGACGAGCCGTGTGATCCGTGTTCGCGTCCCGGTCATGAGCTCCTTTGTTCGAACAATGGTAAGGCTCCGTCTCCGGAGCCGTTCCCCGAGGCTACCGGGGCACCGATAGGTCGTCAAACCTCCGGTGTTGCTCACCGAAGAAATGAGAGGCGAGCCGTTTTCGGCTCGCCTCTCGACTATCGGTGTCGGGACGGCGGGACTTGAACCCGCGACCTCAGCGTCCCGAACGCTGCGCGCTACCAAACTGCGCCACGTCCCGTCCGCGTCAGTCTAACGCGTGGTCGGAGGAGCAGCCGCAGGCCGAAGTTCGAGATACGTCGCTTCCGGCAGGCACAAGAACCGGAAAGGAGCGTATTTGCTGGTGCCCAGGCCTCGCGAGGTGTGGAGCACGGCGGTTCCCATCCGTATGAGGCCGGAGACGAGCCTGCGCGGCATCGTGGAGTTGGTGACCAGCGCACCGACGAACGGGAGCTGCACCTGCCCACCGTGGGTATGCCCGGCGACGATCAATCCGTAGCCGAGTGCTGCCGCCTCCGGCGCGGAGTCCGGTGAGTGCATCACGGCGAGGCCGAAGCGATCCTCGGTTCGCCGTGGAGCAACGCGAAGGTCGTGGCGGCGGATATGCGAATCGTCCAGGCCCAGCAGCTCGATATCGAGGCTTCCGAGCGAGACGTCACGGCGGATGTTCGTGAGGTCTGCCCATCCGTCGGCGACGAGCTCGCGGACGAGCTCGGGGGCGCGGCCCCGACGGGCACGCCGCCGCCGGCGCTGGCGCTTCAAGAAGTAGGTGATGTAGTTCATCGGTTCCGGGACGAAATAGTCGTTGGAGCCGAGGACGAACCAGGAAGCGAGGCGGCCGCGGACCGGCCGAACACCCTCCACCGCGGTGGCGACCGCCTCGGGTTCGGCGAGGAAGTCGCCCGTCACGACCGTGACGTCCGGCGTCGGCAGCGTCGCGAGGAAACGAGCCTTCCTCGGATCGTGACGCACGAAGTGCAGGTCGGAGAGGTGCAGGACGACGAGGGGCTCGGCGGCCGCCGGTAGGATGTCGAGGCGATGCCGGATCACCCGGTATCGGAACCGTTCGATGAAGATCCCGTACGCCACGCAAACGACGCCCACGGCGGCGATCGTCAGGATCACGGGAAGCACGGGGGGAGTGTAATGAGCGACCCGACGCTGAAGGACCGACTTGCCGGGGAGATGAAGGATGCGTTGCGCGCCGGCGAGAAGGTCCGGCTCGGCGCCCTCCGGATGCTTTCCGCCGCCGTGACGAACAAGGAGAAAGAGCTCCGTCACGAGCTCTCCGACGATGAGGTTCGCGACGTCGCGTCGAAAGAGATGAAGAAGCGCGCCGAGTCGATCGAGGCATTCGAGGGTGCCGGTCGCCACGAACTGGTCGAGAAGGAGCGGGCCGAGCGGGATGCCATCGCGAGCTACGCACCGGCGCAGTTGAGCGAGGACGAGGTCGACGCGCTGGTGGAAGAGGCGTTCGCGTCGACCGGCGCCACCTCTGAGAAGGAGATGGGCGCCGTGATGAGCGTGGTCATGGGCAAGGCGAAGGGTCGTGTCGACGGCAGGGTGGTGGGGGAGAAGGTGCGTGTCCGTCTACGGGAGTCCGCGGGCTAGGTCAGCCCCCGCCTCCGCCATCGCCATCTCCGCCGCCGCCGTTCCCACCGCCACCGTTGCCCCTGGGCTCCACGCCGACGAAGATCGTGACGGCGGATCCCTCGAGCAACAGGGTCCCCCTCTGGGGATCCTGGGCGATGACGTATCCGACCTTGGCGGGATTCTCCGTTTCGACCAGCACCTTGTTGACCGCGAGCCCCAGCGCCTGGAGGGCGAGCTGGCCGTTGAAGCCGCTAAGACCAACGACGCGGGGCATCGTGACCCTGGGTGGCACCCCTGTCGAGACCTGGATCGTCACCATCGTGCCGAGCTCCGTCACGGTCCCACCGCCGAGCGACTGACTGAAGACCTGCCCCTTGGGCGCGGTGGAGTCCGCGATCGAGACCGACACGCGGAATCCCGCCTCGGAGAGGATCTCCTTCGCCGGGTTCTCCTTCAACCCGATGACGCTCGGCACGGGGCCCTCAGGAGGCTTGGGGGGATCCGGGAATCCGACGGCGGGCAGACCCCGCATGATCCGCGACATGTAGTCCACCCAGATCGGCGCGGCGATCGTCCCGCCGAAGACGTGTCCCATCGGATAGGGGTTCCCGGGCGAGCCCACCCACACGACGGTCGTGTACTGCCTCGTGTACCCGCCGAACCACACGTTCGTGTTCTCCTGGGCCGTTCCCGTCTTGCCGGCAACGGGGTGGCTGCCCCATCCACCGAAGGCGCTCGCGGCCGTTCCCGAGACGGGAACGGCCTCGAGCATCGCCGTGATGAGGTGCGCGTCGCCCGCTTTGAGGATGGGGTCGCACGTGCGGTCGTGCGAGTGCAGCACCTTCCCGTCGCGCTCGATCGATCGGACTGTGTAGGGCTCGCAGTGTTTCCCGTCGTTGGCGATCGTCTGATAGCCGCTGGCCATGTCGAGGGGCGAGATGGCCACCGAGCCGGTCGCGAGCGCCGGGACGGGTTCCAGCCCTTCCGTGCGGGGATCCATGCCGACCATCCGCTCCGTGATGTCCGCGACCACGCTCGCACCGACGTCGAAGATGAGCTGCGCGAACACGACGTTGATCGAGTTTTCGGTCGCGGTCCAGAGGTCGACGCTGCCCCGACCACTGCCTTCGGCGTTCTCGACGCAATGATCGTCGTCGTCCCAGAGCGGTGAGCACCACGGCGAGGAGCTCGAGTACGTCTGCGTCGGTGGGATCCCCTGTTGGAACGCGCCCGCGAGGACGAACGGCTTGAACGCCGATCCGGGCTGGTGGCCCGTCGTCGCCAGGTCGAGCTCGTCCTCCCGGTAGTTCCTCCCGGACAGGATCACCTTCACCGCGCCGGAGCTGTTGTCGATCGTGACGATCGAGACATCGGGAGCGGGCGATCCGGAGGGAGGGTAGATGGGCACGCGGAGCGGCTGACGCGCCGCATCCTGGGCCCAGCGCTGCCACCCTGGCTCGAGCGTCGTGTGGATGTCGAGCCCGCCCTCGTACAGCTCGCGCCGGCGGGCATCCTCGGTGCGACCGAGAGACTCGAACTCTCCCGAGCTGTTCTCGACGATCTGGTCTGTGAGGTATTTGACGAAGAACGGTGGATGCCGTCGGAGCACCTTCCCGGCGTCCTCGGGCAGCTTCAGCCGTTTCGCCTTGAGCCGCTCGTTCCGCGCTTCGGGGATCCATCCAAGTCCCTGCATCCGGTTGAGGACGTCGTTACGGCGCAGGAGCATCTTCTTCGGCCGGTCGAGCGGGTCGTAGTACTCCGGCGCCCGGATCATCCCCGCGAGCGTCGCTCCCTCGAGCAGGCTGAGTTTGCGTGGCGGCTTGCGGAAGTAGAACTCGGACGCCGTCCCGAACCCGTAGACGCCGTTCCCCATGTAGACCTGGTTGAGGTACAGCTCGAAGATCCGCGCCTTCGAGTACTTCTGCTCCACGCGGATCGCGAGCGCCAGCTCCTGCAGCTTCCCCTCGATGCTCTGGTCGAACCGGTTCAGCCCGAGGGTGCTGCCGACGAGCTGCTGGGTGATCGTCGAGCCACCTTGCACGACCTCTCCCGCTCGCGCGTTCTCGATCAACGCTCGGAACAGAGACGACCAATCCAACGCGCCGTGTGCGAAGAAGTCGGAGTCCTCGATCGCGAGCACCGCCCTCTGGGCGACCGGCGAGATCGCGTTGAGGGGCACGATCTCGCGATTGTCGAGGTAGACCCGCGTGAGGATGGAGCCATCCGCCGCGTAGATCGTGGAGCGCTCGGGGAACCTGGGGATCCGCGTGAAGTCAGACCCCAGAGCGTCGAGCCGAGAGCGGATCTCGTTCAGCCCGAAGCCGGCGACCGCGAACGGAGGCGCGAGGACCGCCGCGGTCAGGACCGCGGTCGCGAGGATGACCGGGATGAGCAGCAGCGCCGCGATCGGCTTGAACGAGATCTGGTCACGCACGGATCTGGGGTCGCGGCGCGGCCGGGGGCTCGAACGGCCCCCCGGTGGCGGGGGTCCCGCCGGGCGGCGACCGGTATCCACGCTCATGGGGTACCGACCAGGATACGCCGGATCGCGCGGCCCCTTGCTCGATACGATGCACCCTCCATGCGTCCCCTCCCCCGGTCCGCGTTCGTCGTCCTCACGGTCCTCGTGATCGTGGCGGCCGGCTCGCAGGCCGGAGGAGCGGTCCCCGAGACGACGAAGGTGCACGTGATCGAGGTCGATGGGCCGATCGATCGCCCGCTCCGGAGGTACGTGGAGGAGCGCCTGGCTGAGGCGGAACGGGCGGGTGCCGTCGTGGTCCTCGAGCTCGATACGCCCGGCGCACTCGGCCAGGACGGGATCGCCCTGGCCGAGCGCGTCGCCCGTCTCGAGGTGCCGGTGTTGACATGGGTGGGTCCCGTGCCGGCGAAAGCGAGCGGCGCGGGACTCCTGTTGATGCTCGCTTCGTCGCTCGCGGGGGTCTCACCCGGTTCGCAGACCGGGCCCCTCCTGCCGGTCGACGTCTTGCATCCCGACAGACATCCCCAGGGGCTCACCGCGAGGATCGAGGGTTGGCTGGAGCTGCGCGGGCGCGATGCGGACCTGACCGACGTAGGCCGGGCGCTCACCGCCCAAGACGCGCTCGACGCCGGGATCGCCGAGGTGTTCGCGTACACGATCCCCGAGCTGCTGGCAGCGGTGGACGGGATGACAGTTCCGACGCCGGGCGGAGAGGTCGAGTTGGCGATCCGGGTCGCCACGACGCAGGCGGAGGTGAACGAGCGAACCGTCGAGATCCGCTTCGAGGAACCCGGCCTAGCCACTCGCGTGCTGCACGCGGTCGCCACTCCTTCGATGGTCTACTTCCTGCTCGTGTTCGGGCTGGCGGCGCTCGCCTTCGAGCTCACGCAGCCAGGTTTCGGGTTCGCCGGGTTCAGCGGGCTCGCGCTCGTCGGGCTCGCCGTCTACGGGCTCACGGTCGCCGTCCCGTTCTGGCCCGGGTTCGCCCTGCTCCTGCTCGGGATCGGACTCTTGATGCTTGACGTTCGGCTCCGGAGCCTGTCGTGGCCGACATGGGTGGGGCTTGCCGCGTTCGGCGTGGGGTCGGTCCTGGCGTGGACCGGTGTGGACCCCTCGATCCGGATCAGTCCCTGGCTCATCGGTGGCGCGATCGTCGCCAGTCTCCTGTTCTATGGGTTCGCGCTCACCGTGGCGATCCAGTCTCGCGACAGGATCGTGGGCACCCAGCGCGGACTGATCGGGCTCGTGGGTGAGGCGAGGGGTCGGCTCGCGCCGGACGGGCCGGTGTTCGTCAAGGGGGCGCTCTGGCGCGGGCGGACGAGCGGGCATCCGATCGACGCCGGCACGTCGATCCGCGTCCGAGGCGTTGACGGGCTGATCCTGCAGGTCGAGGCGGAGCCCTTCGGTCCTTCGGAACACGCTGGCGCGTAACGGTTCCGGGGAGTTCTGGAGAACCTGTTGCAGTCCGATCCTCGGGACGAACGAGGAATCCCAAGTCCGTTTTCCTGCGAACAACCGGGTAGATGCCGTTCGACGAAGGGTTGCCCGGTTGGCAGCGACTCGCCGCGTGCCGCGGCGAGGACTCGGCGTACTACTTCGCCCCGAGTTACTTCGAGAAGCGCCGGGAGAAGCTCGCTCGAGAGGCCGTCGCCAAGCACATCTGCGCCGTCTGCTCCGTTCGGCAGCTCTGCCTCGACTACGCGTTGGTCACGCGGGAGACCCACGGGGTGTGGGGAGGCCTGAACGAGACCGAGCGACGCGCGGTCCTCAAACGGCAGGCCCTCGAAGCAAGCTGAGCGAGCCAGACCCTCGAACCGGTTTGCGGATGAGCGTGCGCTACTGTCACCTCGTCCCCGGCCGTCTCGTTTGAGAGGATGCGGCCGTGGACGACGCGGCTGTGCTGCAGCGCCTCGAGGAGCTCGGTCTCGAACTGCCTCCGCCTCCCGAACCCGTCGCCAGCTACGTCCCCGTGACGCAGACCGGGTCGCTGGCGTTCGTCGCGGGTCAGGTTGCGATGGTCGACGGTCAGCTGCTCCATCCGGGCAAGCTCGGCGTCCACGTCTCCGTCGAGATGGGACAGGAGGCGGCTGCTCGAGCGGCGCTCCAATCGTTGTCGGCGCTGCGGAGCCACCTGGGGGGAAGCCTCGACCGGCTGACGCGGATCCTCCAGCTGACCGTGTATGTCGCCGCGGACGCGGAGTTCGTCGAACACCCGAGGGTGGCGAACGGCGCGAGCGATGCCTTGATCGCGGCGTTGGGGCCGAACGGACGGCACGCCAGGGCTGCCGTCGGGGTGGCGTCGCTGCCATTGGGGGCGAGCATCGAGATCACGGTGACGGCTGAGGTCTCGGAGTAAGACGAACCGGTAGTCACGAACCGGAGGAGGGAGCGGACCGGGGAAACCGGAGGTCGCCCTCCCGACGCGTGACCCCTTTCAGGTCGAACCACTCCAGGATCGGCAAGGCGTACTTCCGGCTGGTCCCGAGGGCTTCGCGGAACGCACTCACCGTGATGCCGGTGCCGCCGGTCCTCGCGACGATCTCTTCGGCCCGCTCGATGAGCGCCGGCGTGAACACGAGATCGGGGGCGACGCGGACGACGAGGCCGGCTCTGCCGGCCGCGTCGATCGCGTCGCGACCGATCCCTCCCGACACGAGGTCCTTCACGGTGGGAGGCTGCGCCGGTTCGGACGAGATCGCCGTGACGACTTGCTGGACGAGCGGATCCTTCTCGCGGTCAGCGGGCCGGTGCGTGGGCAGCTCGACCGACGCGCTCGTGCGGGTGATGACTCCATCGGCGGCGAGTCGGTCGAGGACGGCCTCCAGCAGCCGGGTGTCGCGCAGACGAGCATCCGGCGGGCCCGTCACGGCCGTCAGCGAGTCCGAGAGCGCGCGGCGAGCCGACGCGAGCGGCTCTCCTTCCTCCAATGGATGTGCCCGGAGGAACGCGTCGACGTGCGCGACGAGGGCGGTGCCGGCCGCCTCGAGCAGCCCGTCACGGAGCAACCACTCGCCGGCTTGCGGGACGCCGGCGCTCGAGCCGGTGAGCGCGAGCGCGTCCGAGGCCCGGACCGCGCCTCGCTCGTCGGCGAGGATCGCCGGGAGGTCGTCGCGCGCCGCGGCGGCGCCGGATCCAACACCGAGCCGCCGCCGACGGTCTCCTGCCGGCCGGATTCGCGCAGGACGAACCGGTCGAAGACGTCGAGCACGAGCGGGCGCGTCGTCGTGATCCGAACGAATGCCTCCTGTCCGACCTCGATCCGGGTGCTCCCGAGGATCCGGAGTCGGGCATCGGCTTCGGCCGCGCCGGCGTAGACCTTGTAGGCGCCTCGACCGGTGATCGGATGCGGGAGGCCCCGGACCGGGCGCAGGACTCCTTCGAAGACGGTCGTGGGTCGCCAGGCGCCAGGACTTCCCAGCACGTCGCCCCGGACGAGATCCGCGCGAGAGGTCCCCGCGAGGTTCGCGGCGACCCGGCTCACCGGATCGGCTCGGTCCGCGGTCCGCTTGTGCGTCTGGAGCGAACGGATCCGCGCCGTCCTTCCGTGCGGATAGACTTCCACTTCGTCGCCGACGGCGAGGCCCTCACCCCCGAGGGTGCCTGTGACGACGGTGCCGGCCCCCGAGATGGTGAACACGCGGTCGACGAACAACCGGGCCCGCTCTTCTTTCGGAGCCGGTGCGCTCACCAGCAGCTCGTCGAGGGCCGTCCGGAGATCGTCGAGACCTTCGTCGGTGGCGGCCGAGACACGGACGATCCGGGCATCGAACAGGGCCGTACCGTCGAGCCGCTCTCGGATCTCTTCCTCCGCGAGGTCGAGTCCGTCCTCATCGACGAGATCCCGCTTCGTCAGCGCGACCACGCCGCCCGCGACGCCGAGGACATCTAGGATCGCGAGGTGCTCCTCCGACTGTTGACGCCACCCCTCGTTGGCGGCGACGACGAACAGGACCAGTCGAACGGGCCCGACGCCCGCGAGCATGTTGGCGATGAACCGTTCGTGCCCGGGCACGTCCACGAAGCCGACTTCGCGCCCGGACGGGAGCTCGCCCCACGCGTAGCCGAGGTCGATCGTGAGCCCCCGCCGCTTCTCCTCCTCCCACCTGTCCGGATCCATACCGGTGAGTCGCACGATCAGCGAAGACTTGCCGTGGTCGACGTGACCGGCCGTGGCCACGACGCGGAGCGCCGTCATCTACCCGTCGACGTCGTGGTCGGCGACCATGTCGCTCGGACCCTGGTGCCGATCGTCGCCATGGACGTCGTGGCCGTGCTCCTCGTCGCCTTCGAGGGCGTAGTGCACCGCTCGCGCGAGGTGCGGGAGCTGCTCGTCGGTCACCGTTCGGCAGTCCAGCAGGATGAACCGATCTTCGACACGCGAGAACGCGGCCGGCGTCCCCGTGCGCAGGCGGGCCGCGAACGCCGGCGCGTCGGGGACCTGGATCCGCACGCCCCACGACGGCAAGGCCGTTCCCGGCATCGAACCCCCTCCGACCGCGGACTCGCAACGCACCACCCGCGCACCCTCGAGCTCGCCGCCGATCGTCTCGGACAGGATCTGGGCTCTGCTCCGAACCGTCTCGGGGGAGTCGCGGAGCATGCGGAAGACGGGGATCTCCGCCTCCCGTCCGGTGGCGATGATCGCGAGGACCTGCTCGAGCGCCGCCATCTGCATCCTTCCGATCCGGACGGCCCGGGCGATCGGGTGGCTCCGCAACCGGTCCAGGAGATCGGCTCTTCCGACGACGATGCCGGCTTGAGGCCCGCCGAGCAGCTTGTCCGCCGAGAACGTGACGAGGTCCGCTCCTTGGTCGAGCGCATCCGAGACGCTTGGCTCGCCGCCGGGATGACCGTGTCCGTGATGCAGCAGCCCTGATCCGACGTCGTACAGGAACGGGATCCCGAGCTTGCGGGCGAGCCCCGAGAGATCCGTGGCCGACGTCGCCGCCGTGAAGCCCACCATCCGGTAGTTGGAGGGATGCACCTTGAGGATCAGGCCGGTCTTGTCCGTCGCCGCCGCGCGGTAGTCGCCGATCCTCGTCCGGTTGGTGGTGCCCACCTCTGCGAGCCGAGCCCCCGAGGCCGCGAGGATGTCGGGGATCCTGAACTCTCCTCCGATCTCGATCAGCTCTCCGCGAGAGACGAGGATCTGCTTCCCTTTGGAGAGCGCGGCCATAGCCAGGAGAAGTGCGGCGGCGCAGTTGTTCACGACGATGGCTGCCTCCGCCCCCGTGAGCGCCGTGAGCAGGATCTCGGCGTGGCGACCGCGCTTGCCGCGGCGGCCTGTCTCCCGGTCGACCTCGATGTCGGTGTAGTTGCGGGCGGCTCGTGCGGCTGCCCTCGCGGCACGCTCGGGCAGCGGCGCCCGCCCCAGATTCGTGTGCAGGATGACGCCGGTGGCGTTGATGACGGGCACCATCCCCTGCGCCGCATGAGAGGCACGGCCGAGCGCTCTGGCCAACAGGATCTCGTCGGACGGAGGATCCTCGCCGTTGGCAGCAGCCGCCCGCACCTCGTCGAGCACCTCTTCGAGTGTTCGCTTCAAGAGAGGACGCCCGAGCGAGGAGGCAGCCCTCCGGGCGGGGTCGGAGCGCAGGAGCGCATCCACCGAGGGAACCTTCCGGCGGACGTCGACGGCCATCGTCTGGAGCCTATCGCCTCGGCTGCGGCGCCTCCGATCGAGGCGGTCTGGACTGCGGTGCGCCACGGAAATCGTCCATACGCGCCTCCGCTAGGATGACGCGCGGATGGACATCCGCGAGCGGGCCGCGTTCGAGAGCTCCCAGGTCGCCTCGATGATCCGGGGCGGTGGACTCGACGTGGAGGTCCTCCCCAGCGGGGAGTTCTCCACCGAGGAGATGATCCTCAACATCGGACCCCAGCATCCCTCGACGCACGGGGTTCTCAGGGTCATCCTGGAGCTGGACGGCGAGGTGATCACGCGGGCCGAGCCGGTGATCGGCTACATGCATCGGGCCGCCGAGAAGCTCGCCGAGTACCGCGACGCGCGCCAGGTTCTCGTCCTGATGAACCGGCACGACTGGATCAGCGCGTTCAACAACGAGCTCGGGTGGACGATCGCCGTCGAGCGACTGGCCGGCATCGAGGTGCCTGAGCGCGCCCAGTGGATCCGGACGATGTTCGCCGAATGGAACCGGATCTTGAACCATCTGATGTTCGGCGGCTCCTACCCGCTCGAGCTCGGTGCGATGACGCCGATCTTCTACGCGTTCCGCGAGCGGGAGATGATCCAGGACCTGATGGAGTCGGCCACCGGCGCACGGATGCACCATTCCTATTGTCGGGTGGGTGGCCTCAAGGACGATCTGCCCCAAGGCTTCCTCAAGCGCTCCGCGCGGGTTCTCGCGGAGACGCGGAAGCGGATCGCGGAGTACGAGACGCTGATCATGGGCAACGAGATCATCTACGCCCGCACCCGAGATGTCGGGCTCCTCCCGATGGAGATGGCGATCGCCTACGGAACGTCCGGACCGGTGCTCCAGGCGAGCGGCGTGGCGATGGATCCTCGGAAGGACGAGCCGTACGAGAAGTACGGCGAGGTCGAGTTCGAGGTACCGGTCGGGCTGAAGGGTGACTGCTACGACCGTCTGTGGGTCCTGATCGAGCGGATGAAGCAGTCCTGCAACATCATCGAACAGTGCATGGACCGACTGCCACCGGGTGAGTTCCGGGCGCCGAAGCTCCCGAAGACCCTGAAGATGGAGGGTGAGATCTACGTCCGGACCGAGAATCCCCTCGGCCTGATGGGGTACTACGTCGTCGGCGACGGCAAGAAGCAGCCCTATCGGCTCAAGATGCGGACGGCCTCGTTCTCCAACGTCAGCGTGATCCCCGCCATGCTTCCGGGCACGCTGGTCCCGGATCTGATCGCGATCCTCGGCTCGATCTTCTTCGTGGTCGGCGACGTCGACAGATAGCCCCCGGCGCGCTCAACCCCGGTCGCTTTCCGGCCGATACCTAGCCGGGGATGAATACCGAGACCGAACAGGTTGGCTCGTTCCGCACCCGCGTTGCGGATGACGGGTCGCTCGAAGTCTGGGCACGCGGCTGGCGCCTGGAGTCCCAGCTCTACGCGTTGGTTCCCATGGGTCTCGCCCTCATGTTCCTCCTCGCCCCGATGTCGACTCCGATGCGCGCAGCCGGCGCCCTCGTCATGCTCGGAGCCACCCTGTTCGTGTTCCGCATGACGAAACCAGGCCTCGTGTTCACCCGCGAGGCCGTCTCCATCATCAGCGTCGTTCGGACCAAGCGGTTCGGTTGGGATCTGGTCGGTGGCTTCATGGGCGAGCGGAGCCACAACGAGGCACGGATCCTCCTCGTCCTCCAGGACGAACAGCGAGTCCCCCTTCCCGGGACCCTCGATCCCGCCGAGCTCGATCCGTACGGCGACGAAGGGCAGGAGCTCTCCGCCGCCGATCAACTGAATCGACTCCAGGAGCGCGCCGTGGGAGGAGATCTCCCGAAGCCCGCGGTGCCGGTCCTCCCTGCTGCCGACCTGCGATCGAGCCAGCCCACGAGGAAAGAGCAGCGGAGCGAGCGGAAGGAACTGCGTCAAGCGTTGAAGGCCGTTCGGCTCACGCCGGAGGGAACGCCTGAACCCGAACGGATCTCCGCGCCGCGTCCCCCCGAACAGATCTCGGCACCCCGCGCGCCCGATCCGCTGCCGGAGGATGCGACACGGAAAGAGCAGCGTGGTGAGCGAAAGGCGTTGCGCGCCGCCCTGAAGGCGGTTCGCCTCACGCCGGAAGGCACGGTCGTACAGGAGAACGCACCCGACGTCGACCCCACCGAGTCACGCCGATCGGGTCGGCGCTCCCGACGCGATCGAACCCCCGAGTTCGTCGAGGTGCCGATCGGCGATCCCGATGCCTCGGCCGGACCTCCCAAGAGGACCAGGGCCGAACCGCCGCCGCTCAGCTCGAACTACCCCACGCCCGTGTACATCCCGCAGGCCGAATACGCGCAGATGCTCCGCGACCAGGCCGCAGCCGAGAAGGCCGCGGTCGCGGCCGCCGCCGAGCTCCGCCGGCTCGCGGAGGTCGAGGAGCCCGACGAGCTTGCCGCGAAGGAAGAGTTCTCGGACTGGACTTCGGAGCGCTCTCGGTCTGCCGGTTGAACCAGCCTCCTCCCGGATCGGCAGAGCTGAACGCCTCGCCCCACACCCCGATCGTCGTCGGTGTTGGCGATCGCGATCTCGCCGTAGTCGCCGTAGAACTCCTGGAACCCGGCGGCCCATCTTGTAGGCGGCGCCCGACGTCGCATCGGAGATGTTCACCGGCGCCGTCCAGCTCACCCCGCCGTCGGCCGAGCTCCGGTACCAGAGGTACGCCTCGGCGACCACGGTCGTGATGTTGGCGCTCACCGCTTCGGTCCCCTGGCTGCGGTTCAGGCTCTTCGTGCGGTGGAGCGGGCGTGTTCGTCGATCAGGTTGACGACCATTCGGTCAGACCCAGGAGGGCGCGGTGAGCCCTGGGGTGGCGAGGAGGAGCCATCGAAGGCGGCCGAGCGCGGACGGATCGACGAGCAAGGAGGCGCGGCTCCGCCCGCTCCAGGCCCTCACGGCTTCGAGTCCCTCCTGGCGGTCGAGGAGCTCCGCTTGCTCGCGGAGCTGTTCGTGGACCCACCGATCGAAGCCCAGCGAGGTGAGGGCATGGCGCTGCGTGACGCTGGGAAAGGCGATCAGCCCCTGGACCTCCGCATGTCTGGACAAGAGATCGAAATCGATCCCGGAGGTGATGTCGGTCGAGCCGGGCCGGTCGAGGAGATCCTCGACCGGCCGGTGGGCGCGATAGCCGTGGGGAGGTCCGCCAGGCTCGCCCACCCCCCCGTAGTCGATCAGGAGCGCGTAACCCGGGTGGGCGAGCCGGGCAGCCACCTCGTCGATGAACGCGATCGCCCCTTCGGGGAGCACGGTCTCCTCTCCATCGGCGAGGGCGACGTCCTGGCCCGGGGGTGGATCGCCCAAGTGTTCGACGAGCCGCTCCCCGTCCAGCCCGATCAACACCTCCTTCGTCCCCGACGCGTTGCCACGAAGGCGGCGGAACGGCAGATTGTCCATGAGCTCGTTCGCCAGGATCAGCTGCGGCGAGGTGTCCAGCCGCTCGGTGACCCGGACACCCTCGATCGTCTCGAGCGCGCGTCGAGCCCCAGGGCTCGTCTCGACGGTCGTGTACGCGGCGTCCAGATCGCCCAGGTGCTCGACGAGCTGCCGGGCGAGCGTCCCGTCGCCGGCTCCCACCTCGGTCACTAGGAAGGGACGGGGTTCGCCGAGCCGGACGTGCAGGTCGCCGATCGCACCGGCGAGCAGCTGGGCGAACACCTGATGGACGTGGGGGCTGGTCACGAAATGGCGATCGGGTCCGATGGGGGGCTGCTCGAAGAAGCCTCCGGGACCGAACAGCGCCAGCTCCATGTACTCGGCGAACGTGATCGGGCCGTGGTCCCGGATCGCGCTCGCGACGGCGTCGCGCGCATCCACGAGCTTCAGCGTACGGGCTCCTGGGTAGCATCGGGTTCCGTGAGCGAGGAGATCCGCCGGGCGGCTTCCCTGATCGGGGTGCGCGACGGCTCGGATGGACCGGAGGTGCTCGTCATCGAACGAACCCTCGACCATCGGTTCCTCCCGGGGTACGTGGCCTTCCCGGGAGGTGCCGTCGATCCGGGCGATACGTCTCTCGCGGAGCGGTGGTTCGGCGACGGGACGGAGGCATCACGGGCGGCCGCGATCCGGGAGCTGGCCGAAGAGGTGGGGCTCGCCGTGGTCCGGGATGCTGTGGTCGCGGACGATCGCGATCGCCCCCTGGCCGCGATCAACGATGCGCCGCCTTCGGCCGAGCGCCTGCGGGAGGTCGCTCGATGGATCGCGCCCGCGGAGGTGCCGGTTCGCTTCGACGCCCGCTACTACGCCGTCCAGATGGACGGCAGGGCGGTTCCCACTCCGGACGGTGCCGAGGCGGCGAGTGCTTGGTGGGCATCTCCGCGGTCTCTGCTGTCGGCCTGGGAGTCCGAGGAGATCCTATTCTATTGGCCCACCCATTTCACGATGAGAGCCCTCGCCGAGTGCCGGACCACGGAGGAGCTGCTCGGCCTGCAGATCGTCACCCGTGAACCCGACGATGACGAGGCCGGCCGGTTGCCGCGCTCGGTCTTCTTCCAGGACTGATGCTGGCGGTCACGAGGGTGCTGGCTCCGAACCCCGGCGTCTACACGCTGGAAGGGACGAACACATGGGTCGTCGGAAGCGAGCCGTCGATCGTGATCGATCCCGGGCCCGACCTGCCGGCGCATCTGGCTGACGTGGCGCGCGAGGCCGGTCGTGTCGGCGCCGTCCTTGTCACCCACGACCATCCCGATCACGCTCCCGGCGCCCTCCCGTTCGCCGAGATGGTGGGCGCACCTGTGTACGCGTACCGCCTGGCCGGCGCGCAGGAGCTCCGCGCCGGCCAACGCGTGCGCGCCGGAACGCTGGACCTCACGGCGATCCACACGCCGGGGCACACCTCGGATCACGTGGCGTTCTTCGAGCCGGGCAGCGGCGCCCTGTTCACCGGGGACGCGGTGGTGGGCCGGGGCACCAGCTTCATCGATCCGCCGGACGGCAACCTCGTGCAGTACCTGCGATCGCTCACGCGTATGGAGGAGCTCGGTCCGCGGACCATCTTCCCGGGCCACGGGCCGGTCGTGGTTCGGGCGGAAGAGAAGATCCGCGAGTACCTCGCGCATCGCGAGGAACGGGAGTCGCAGGTGCTGACGGCCCTCGCCGACGGACCGCGCACGATCACGGAGATGGTCGAGGTGATCTACGTCGACCATCCGAAGGGCGTGCATCCGCTGGCGGCGCGCTCCGTGCTGGCACATCTGCTGAAGCTCGCCGACGAAGGGCGAGCCGAGCGCACCGGGAAAACGGACGACGGTCCGTGGATCTCTTCGACACCTCGGACATGCCAGCGCTGCGGTCGCACCGTCAAGGGCAAGGCGCGCTATTGCAGCTCATGCTCCCTGGCGATGCTGCAGGCCGAGGGGTGAGAGGGACGTCTCGATCGTGAAGGCCGCCGGACGGATCACGTAGCGTCCGCGCATCCTCTCCACGCGACCGGTGGCCGCGAGCTCGCCGAGCGCCCGGTTCACGCTCTCGCGGGTTGCCCCCGTGAGCCCGGCGAGGTGTTCCTGCGTGAGAGGCAGCTCGAGGCAACGTCCTCCCGGGACCGGACGTCCGAAGCGAACGGCGAGGTCCTCGAGCCTGGCGGCCAGGCGATCCGCGATGCGGTCCCAGGCGACGGAGCAGGCGAGCCACGCCGCTCGGCGGGCTCGCCGCGCCAGGCCGTCGCGAAGGGCGATCGGCCCGGCCGCGAACAGCCCGCTCGTGACGAGCGCACGGACCGATGCGTCCGACGTCCACGAGTGAGGACCGCCCACGAGATCTCCTGGCCCCAACACGTCGAGCG
Source organism: Actinomycetota bacterium (assembly GCA_035512775.1). Taxonomy (GTDB): domain Bacteria; phylum Actinomycetota; class UBA4738; order UBA4738; family HRBIN12; genus JAJNBA01. The sequence goes on from DATKDI010000005.1 coordinate 16,752, forward strand.
CGAGCCGATGACCCTCGGGGTCGACCAGCTCCATCAGGAGCGCCCCATATCGAACCACCCACGCATCCGGGTAGGGCTCGCCCTGACGGATGACCTCCCGTCCCGGGAGGACATCGAACATGAGGGGGAGTGGGTCGTCGGCATAGCGCTTCACGCCACCACTCCTTCGTGTCGGCGACCCTAACCCCGGTCGCCGACACGCGCGGATGCCGAACCCGTTAGGCTTGTTCCGCTGCGTTCCCGAGGAGGTCAGGTTGGCGAAGGCGAAGCTCGATGCCGTCATCGCGGCGGTGCCGCTGTTCGAGTCCCTCTCGAAGCGACATCTCAAGAAGATCGCGGGACTGACCTCGACCGTCGAGTTCGCCGCCGGGGATACGGTCATCCAGGAGGGGGAGCCGGGGGATTCGTTCTTCGTCGCCGTCTCGGGGCAGGCCAAGGTCGTGTCCGGTGGGAAGACGGTCCACAGGCTGATCCCCGGGGATCACTTCGGCGAGATCTCGCTGCTCGACGGTCGCCCTCGTTCCGCCTCGGTGGTGGCCGAGACACCGTTGTCGCTCCTTCGACTCACCCGAGCCTCGTTCCTTCGGTTGGTGAAGGAGGACGCCGATCTCGCGCGGGCGCTTCTCGCATCGCTGGCGAGGATGGTTCGGCGGGTCGACCGTTCGCTCGCAAGGTGAGCCCGCTCCGCGTCGAGTTCCACCACCCACCCGAACACGTCGAGCCGTCGTCAGCTCCGCCGCAACCGGGCCCGCCTCCGCCACCTCCGCCACCGCTCCCCGCGGTGGCCTCGGCGACGTGGCTCGATGGCCGGGTGGTCGTCGAGGCCGACGATCCCGATCTCAAGGGCTCGATCGAACGGGCGTTCCGCCCGGTTCCCGTCGTGGTGGACGATCCCTCGCTCCGCTACCCCGGGACGCGAGGGGAATCGGTCCTGCAGCCAGGAGACCTCGAGTGGTTCCGAGCCGTCGCGCAGGTCCGCGTGCCTTCCGAGACGGGCCTGGTCGCCCGATCCGTTCCCGGCGTGACCGTCGGGGGCTATGACCCGGCTGCGAATTACCGCCGGTTCTCCGAGCAGATCGAACGCCTCGAGTCTCGTTCCCCCGAGTAGGGGCTCACGCCTCGCGAGCCGTCCGGGCGCGCCCGGCCTCGCAGAACGACAGGAAGTCGCAGTGGTGGCACCACGCCCCCGGGATGGGATCGAACGCTCCCGCGCCGATCGCTCGCAGCGACTCCGAGACGCGAGCTCGCACCTCCTCGGGATCGCCCATCGGATGAGAGACCTCCTCGGCGCCGGCGAGGTACAGATAGGTGAGCGTGAGATCCTCGGCGCGCTTGCCCCAGACCTCGATGCACGCTAGCCCGTAGAGCTCGAGCTGGAGTCCCGCGAGGGGATCGTCCGCCGCCGGGCGCTTCCCCGTCTTCCAATCGACGATCTCCCACGGAGCCTCGACCGACTCGCCGAAGACTGCGTCGATACGTCCGGACACCGCGAACCCCTCCATCCGCAGGAGGAAGGCCCGCTCGGCGAAGAGCGGCACCTTCCCCGCGAACCGGCTGGCGAGGAACGCCTGTCGCAGCCTGTCGACCTTGCTCGGCTGATCCGCCAGCTCTTCCGAGGTGAGGTCGGGGGCATCGTCGAGCTCGAGGAGCTGTCCCTGTCCCGATGAGCGACGCTCGATCCAGCTGTGGATCTCCGTGCCGATCCGTGCGGCCGGTCCCGAGAAGCGTGGGAGGGGCCGCACCGACGTCCAGTAGAAGCGCTTCGGGCACCGCGAGTAATCGATCACTCCCCCCACCGACACGGACTGTGGGGGGGCCAGCACCTGCCCGGCTCCTTCGGCGCCTTCGCGTTCCTTCAGATGGAGCGCGAGGCCACGCCGGTCGATCGTCAGCCGAACCAACGCCTCCCGCTCCTTCTCGTCGAGTGACTCGAGGAGCGACGCCTGCACGCTGCCGTCGTCGCTCGCGACGACGGCAGCGTGCCGCCATCCTTCGGGGAACAAGGCATCCGTTCCGGCCGGGAGCGCGGGACCCGGCCAGTTCCGGACGAATCGCTCGCGATATCCTAGGATCGGGTTGTTCTCCTCGTCGATGTCGGCGCCCGGGTCCCACGTGGCGTGCTTCGTCTCCATGACCCAGTCCTTGAGCTCGCGGAGGAAGGGACCGGCCTCCTTGGCGCGGAGGTTCTCCGCGTACCAATGGGCGCCGGTGACGTGCAGGGTCCGGCGTGCGCGGGTCATCGCGACGTAGGCGGTCCGCCGTTCCTCGTACTCCTCCTGCTTCTTCAGGTCCTTCTTGAACGCCGACAGATTGCCGTCGTAGCGGGGGAGGTACGAGGCGTCGCCACGGAGCTCGAAGTCCATCGACTTGCCTCGCTCGGCCGGATTGTGCTGGATCGTCGTGTTGGGCAGGAGGCCGTTCGCGAGGCCCGGGACGAAGACGTGGTCGAACTCGAGGCCCTTCGCGACATGGATCGTCATGACCTTGACGGAGTCCTCTTCGGAGGGCTGCACGGGCGACCACTCCTGCTTGTCGAGGTTCTCGACGGTGTCGACGTACTCGAGGAACGCCCGAAGCGTGAGCTCGCCCTGGACGGGTGAGAAGGCATGCACCTCGTCGAGGAACGCCGCAAGGTTGCGTCGGGCGGTCGCCGCGGACGCCACGTCCAGCTGGGCGTCGAGCTCGGTGAGGATCCCCGTCCGCCGGATGATCTCACCGAGGAACTCACCCACCGGGCGGCGAGCCTCGACCCGGAGTGCGGCCAGTTCCTGGCGGCACTCCTCCAGGCGCGCCCAGCCCTCCTCCGAGATCCCCTCGACCTCGTCGAGGTGCTCGAGCGCCTCCGTGAAGAGGAACGGGGTGGCTTCGCCTTCGGTCTCGTCCTCCTCGCGCAGGGCGTAGCTCTTGTTCTTGGCCAACGAGGCGACGAGCGCCAGGTCCTTGAATCCGACCCGGTACCGCGGTCCCAGGAGGATCCGGCCGAGGGCGACGCTGGCCAGTGGGTCCAGCGTCGCGCGCGCGTAGGCGAGCACCTCGACGACCTCGGGCATCTTGAGCAACCCCGCCAGTCCGAGGATCTCCGCGGGTACCCCTCGTTCGTTGAACGCTTGCTGCAGGGAAAGGAAGAGCCGAGAAGTGCGGCACAACACGGCACAGTCCGACCACGCCGCGCCGTGTTCGTGCAACGCGACGATGCGATCCGCGACCCATGCCGCTTCCTTCACCTCGTCGGAGATGCGAGCCACATGGACCTCGCCGGGGCCGTTCTCCTCCCAGGGGACGAGCCGCTTGTCCGGGTCGGGACGTTGCTGCGCCGGAAGCTGTCCGATCAGGATGTCGGCCGCCTCCAGGATCCGAGCGCCCGAGCGGAAGTTGGTGTACAGCGGGAGCTTGGTCGCTTGGTCACCGTCGGCCTTGCGGAATTGATTCGGGAACTCGAGCAGGTTGAACAATGACGCCCCACGCCACGCGTAGATGTTCTGGTCCGGGTCGCCGACCGCGGTCACCGGATGGCCGTCCCCGAAGACACCCGCCATGAGCCGAGCCTGCGCCACGTTGGTGTCCTGGTACTCGTCGAGCAGGACGGCTGCGAAGCGCTCGCGATACTGGCGGGAGACCTCCGGGTGCTGCTCGACGATGTTGAGTGCCAGCTCGATCTGATCGCCGAAGTCGATGACGCCCAGCTCCCGCTTGAGCTCCCGGAAGACCGCGCATGCTCGCGCGAGCTCGATGCGTTCCCTCGCCGATCCGAACGCTCGATCCGAGCGATGATCCTTGAGCTCCTCCAGACGCTGTTCATTGAACGCGACGATCTCGTCGGGAGAGCGGAAGTGATTGGCCGCCTGGTCGTCGAGGGTCAGGATCCTGTCGACGACGCCGGGCAACCGCTGGGCCTCCACCACCTCGAACGTCATGCGATCCAGAACCCGCGCGCAGAGCTCGACGCGCTGAGCGGGCGTCAGGACGCGCTGGTTCGGCTCGATCCCGATCAGCACACCGTGGCGTTCGAGCAGCTGGGCCGCGAACCCGTGGTAGTTGGTGATCTCGGGCTCTTCCCCGTCCGGGAGGTCGAGACCGGCCAACGCGCGCCGAACCCGTCGTTGCAGGTTCTCCGTTGCCTTGTTGGTGAAGGTGAGGCACAAGACGTTGCCGGGGAGAACGCCCGGATGGTCCGAGGGAAGACGTCCGAGAGCGACGAGCGCCAGATAGACGACGCGCGCGGCCATCACCGATGTCTTCCCTGAACCGGCGCCGGCCACCAACACGTAGGGCTCGAGCGGCCACGTGATCGCGCGCCACTGCTCCTCGGTCGGAGGTCGCCCGCCGAGCACGTCGAGGATCTCGTGCGGATACGTCGTGGTCGCGTTCATCGTGGGGTCTTCACCCCGATCGCGGGATCGCCCACGTCGAATAATGGCCGTCCCTCAGGGAAAAGCGGGCAGAGCGACTGGAACTCGCAGAAGAAGCAGTTGGCCTGGTAGTTGGGTCGATACGACTCGCTCTCGTTCAGCCTTCCCAGCTCGCCGACGAGGCCGGAGAGCTTCTCGCGCATGACGTTCTGGTACGCCTCCTCGCGGTCGGGCGTGCCCACGGTCCACTCCCGGGTCTCGAGCTCGCCGGTGCGCCAGTGGCCCTTCAGGTAGGACAGCTCGACGCCGGACACCGGTTGGAACTCCTTCATCTCTTCGGACTCGAGGACGGCCAGGTAGTAGATGCCGAGCTGAAGACTCTCGTTCGCCTTGGGGGCGCGATCCGCGCTGCCCGTCTTGTAGTCCGTGATGCGGACGCCCGGGAACCCCGCCGGATCGGGCCCGATACGGTCGATGTAGCCGACGATCGATGCGCCGTCGTAGTCGAACTCGAAGCCGCGTTCGGTCGCCGACGCCGGATGGGCACCGTAGCGCTCGAACCAGTTGGGGAGCATCCGCCCCTTCGCGAGCGCGCGCCATGCCTCCGAGACGGCCTTCGCGGGGAACTCCTGGGGGCGCCATCGCCGGTCGACTTCCGCGTTGAGCGCTTCGAGCGTGCGCGCGACCTCACCCTTCTCGCAGTCCTCGATGATCCGGTGGACGAGCGACCCGACCCAGGCCTGATAGCCGACGGGGCGCCCGAGCCCGAGCTCCGAGCCGAGGACGAACTGCAGCTCGCAGTTGTCCAGCACGTCGAGCTTGGAGTAGGACGCGCGGAGATGCTCGTGGAGCGGGCGGCCCGTGTCCGTCCAGTCGCGCTGGAACCACCAGCGCCGCGGATCCACGCCGAGCGTGACGAGCCCTTCGAGCGCAGCCAGACGCTCGGCGCCGGAGACGGCGCGGTCCGCGAGCGTCCTGCGCCACAGGGCCGCGGCTTCGCGGACCGAGATCGGTTCCGCGAGTCCCGGATCCGGTACGGATGACCACTTGATCCCGAGCTCCTCGACGAACCGCGAGCCTGTCGACGCCTCGTCGGCGTGGGCGCGGCTGGCCATCAAGACGATGCGCTCCCGCGCACGACCCAGAACCATCCGGAACAGGCGGCGTTCGTCCTCCAGGCGGGCGCGATTGCGATCCGACTGGGAGACCAGCCGGTCGAGTGCGGCGAGATCGAACATGGGCTCGGGCCGCGACAGGCTCGGGAAGTTGCCCTCCACGGTGCCGACGACGATCACGGTATGGAACTCGCGGCCCGCGGCACCGTGGGCGGTCAGGACCTGGACGGCGTCGGCGTCTCGGCGTTCCCACGCCGAGAAGCCGGGACCTCGTTCGCCTGCATCCACCGACGAGAGGAACGCCTCGACCGACGGATCGGCGGCCGACCCTGCTTCCGCGACCGCGCCCGAGAAGGCGACGACGGAGTCGAGTTCGCGCCGCGTCTCGACGGAAGTATCGCCTCCGTCGACGAGGCGGCGCGAGCACGGGAGCTCACGCCACAGGGTGGCGAACGTGTCGAGCACCGAGCGGTCCGCGTCTTCCGCGGCCCGATCGAGCACTCCACGGACCTCCTCCACCTGCGCGGCCTCCTGCGCGGTGAGACCGTCGGTGAACTCGAGCGCCCTCGCTACCGAACCCGTCTTGGTGTGCGCGACGCGCAGGAGGCCGCGCGCCGCCGCCGGCGAAAGACGAACGAGATCCGAGGTCAGGACGGATTCGATCGATCCACTCCGTTCGTCCTCGGACCCCACGAGCCACCGCAGCGCCAGCACGAACGGACGGGTGGCGGGCTCCTGAGCCAGGGAAAGCCCGCTCTCGGGAGCCATCCGGGGTACCCGAGCGTCGTCCAGGGCACGGAGCAGACCTCCCACGTGCGCACCCTGTCGCCGGACGACCACCGCCAGATCTCCCCATGAGACGCCTTCGTCCACGTGGAGTCGTCGGAGCTCGCGCGCGATGGCTGCGTACTCCTCCGACGTGTGGGCCGCGCTCCACGCGTCGATGCGCACCGGCCGTGGAGCGCGATGCGGGGTATCCAACTCGACGTGCGTGGCCCCCTGGAACACTTCCGTGAATCGAAGGGAGGGCACGGCCGTCGTGCCCTGGAACGAGAAGACATGTGCCTCGGGATCGGCCGCCACCACCAGGTCGTTCACTCGAAGCGAGGTCACGAGCGCCTCTTGCGCGAACGTCGCATCGTGGTAGTCGTCGACGAGCAGGTGATCGAGGTGGGGAGTGTCCGCGGCCGACACCGCTGCCTCCGCACGGCCGATCAACGCGGCGAAGTCCACGACGCGATCGGCGTCGAGCACGTCCAGGTAGTCGCGATAGAAGCGCGCGAGCTCGCGCCAGCCCGTGAGGCCGCGTGCGTCGGCTCTCGTCTCGATCTCCTCCGGCGTGAGGCGAGCTTCCTGCGCACGCAACAGGAACTGACGGATCTGGTCGGCGAACCCTCGCAGGGTGAGGAGGTGGCCGTATGCGGGCCACTCGGCCGGGTCCTGCCCCTGGAGCAGATCCTGGACGAGTGCGAACTGATCCGGGGCCGAGAGCACCTCGGGAGGCTCGGCGTAGCCGAGCGCGGAGAACCGCTCGCGGAGGATCAGATGGCCGAGACCGTGGAACGTCAGGACCTGGAGACTGGAGAGCGACGACGGGAGACGCGCGATGAGCGCGTCGCGCGCGACCTGCCGCGCGCGCCGCGATCCCACCACCAAGGCCACCCGCTCCGGGTCTGCGCCACCCTCCACGAGCCGAGCGAACCGCTCGCGGAGCACCGAGGACTTTCCGGTGCCCGCAACGCCGGTCACCAAGAGTGCACCTGTCCCATGGGCCAGGACGGCCTCGTGCCGAGCATCGGGGGAGTAAGGGGGGCTCACAGGGCGGATGCTACCGCCAGTCGCCGACACCCCCGAGATCGGGCCGAGGCGGGACCGCGCCCGGCTCCTCCGGCACCGAGGCTCCGAGGACCCGCCGTTGATACCACCGGTCGACATCCCTCGTCGTGAGCCGCCCGAGAAGCCGATCGCCGTCGAGGACGAGCGCCTGCCCGCTGCCGGCGATCCATTCGAGTGCCCGATCGAGCGAGAGATCCGGCCGTACCCATCGCATCTGCTCGCGTGGGGTCATGGCCTCCAGTACCCCCCTGGTGGGATCGCGCCCTCCGATCTTGGCCGCCGTCGCGAAGGACAGAGACCCGATTACGCGCCCCTGTTCGTCGACGGGGAACTCCGTCGAGCGGTCCTCGCGGAGATGGCTCTCGAGGGCGTGTAGCAAGGTGGTATCGGCGCGGATCGGCGGCGGCGGAGGGCTCATCGCCTCCGAGACCTTTCCTTCGGACAGGTCTCTGAGGATGGGAGCCTGCTTGCTCGCCTGCAACCCCTGGCTGATCATCATCCACCCGACGAACCCGAAGAAGATCCAGGTGCCGTTCCCCGTGCGGAGGAGCTGCAGACCGACGAGCGCGAGCGCGCCACCCACGACGAGTCCTCCCCACCCGGCGACCTTCAGGGCGAGGAAGCGGTCTTTCGTGATCCCCCAGACCACCGCCAGCAGCATCCGCCCGCCGTCGAGTGGGAACCCGGGGAGCGCGTTCAGCCCCGCGAAGAGGGTGCTGAGGAACGCGAGGCTGCGGAGGATCGCCGAGAGGATCCCCTCGGTCGCCGCGGCGCCGAGCCAGAACGCACCACCGAGGGCCAGCGTGGTGAGGGGCCCGGCGGCCGAGATCAGGAAGGAGGCGAGCGGGCCTCGTTCGCTCGAGTGGGTTTCGGTGTAACCACCCCAGAACACGAGGGTGATCCCATGCACGGGCAGGTGGAAGGCGCGCGCGGTCACCGCGTGCGCGAGCTCGTGCACGATGATGCTGCCGTAGAACAGTGCGGCATTCGCGAGGGACCATCCGAGCGCCTCCTGGCGTGTGAGCACGCCCGTCCCCACCAGGCTGTTGTAGATGTCCCAGACGATGAAGGCGGCGAAGAAGAGCCAGGGGACGGTGATGTAGATCGGGATGCTGCCGATGGATACGAGTTTCCAGCGCCTCTCCACGTCGGCAGCCTACGGGCTACTCCGGAAGATCCAGGTCGAGCAGCGAACCCAGATCCCTCGCGTTGCGCACCGCGAAGTCCCGATAGCAGTTGTTCATCAGCACGTGGGTCTCGCGTGTCGCCTCCGACAGACCCTCGATCTTCGGGACCCATTCCTGGAGCTCGTTCTTCTCGTAGTCGTAGCGGAAGCGCTCGCTCGCGCTCTCGCTCTTGGTTTGCCACGCTTTGGGATCCCGTCCATGGAAGCGCACCATCGCCAGGTCGTCGTCGGTCGCCGCAGTGATCGGAGGCATGGATGAGTCGAAGCCCTGCGGCATGTCCACGCAAACGAGAGGGAGGTTCCGTTCCTCGAGGAACGCGAGGGTCTCCTCCACGTTGCGCTCTTCCAGCCAGGACTTGTGCCGGAACTCGATCGCGATCCGGTAGTCGGGCAGGCGTGTGACCGCCTCCTCGATGTACGCCTTGTTCTTCTTCGAGATCGTGAAGTACTGGGGGAACTGGAACAGGACGGCACCGAGCTTCCCGGCGGAGTGCAACGGGTAGAGCGCGAGACGGAATCGCTCCCACACCTCGTCGACCGCGTCCTCAGGGAGCTTGTCCCGGTAGAGGCGTCGCTTCTCGAGTAGCTCCTTCGGGAGCTCGTCCCTGATGTCGCCGTATAGCGACTCCGGTTTGGTCGGGTGGTTCGTAAGGAGGGAGTACGCCTTGATGTTGAACGTGAAATCGGCGGGTGTGCGCTCGATCCAGAGCTCCGAATTCCGCTCCGATGGAGGGAAGTAGTAGGTGGAGTCGACCTCGACCAGCGGGAACTTCGAGGCGTAGAACTTCAGTCGACCCTCTGCCGTGTTGGTACCCGGCGGGTAGAAGTTCCCCTCCTTGATCAATGTGGGATCCGTCCACGAGGACGTGCCGATCAGGATGGTCATCCAACCCTCCTTGCCAGGCCGGTTCGGGGGCAGTGGGCCCATACACTCGATGGTGTGGAGCCGTGGCAAGCAGAGCTCATCGGGCGCATCGCGGTTGCCGTGGACGACCACAGGGCTGGAAGCCTGTCACTTCGCAAGTTGGTCGAGGATTCCCGAGGTCTCTTCGACGCAGCTGACATCTCGGACAACATCATCCGCTCTGAGTTCCTGGTCGTGTGGGCACCCGTGGACGGCGAACTGGAACTCCGGACGGAGGATTGGAGCCGACCGGAGTGGGTCTCGGATGAGTGCCTCGAGACGGTGCTCGACGACCTGCGGAACTGGGCCCTGCAGCGATCCACGGGATCGGTCACGCAATGACGCGGTGCATCCATGATCGGAGCCACCACAAGCGCTAGGCGTCGTGGGGCAACCGGCGCATATATCGGCGTGCCGATCAGGATCGAGCCGCGACTCACGGTTGCCCACTGCCTTCTTCGGTCTTTCCCTCCTCTTCCTTCTTCCTGAAGACCGCGTCCTTCGCTTGATTCGCCTTCTCCTTCGCGATCCTCAGCAGTCGTTGAGCCCAGACGTACTCCGTGGCGAGGATCGCGAGCCCGGCGAGGATCACGACGATGCCCGGACCGGGGAGGACCAGCATCGCCAAGCCGGCGAGGAGCACCACGAAGCCGGCGATCGTGATCGCGACGCGCTTGCCGTTGCGAGCGATGAAGCCGGCCACGATCTTGAACGGGACGATGGTCGGGTGGTCGTTCCATCTGCGAGCGAGCTCTGGCCGAGACGTCTCCAGTTCCTCGACGACTTCGGAGGCGTCGACCTCCTGGGGTTCGTCCCCCCATACCTCATCGCGGAAGCGCGATCGGCGCTTCTTGGGGTCTTGCTCGGGTTCGGCGGTCATGACACACCGAGTCTCGCACGACAGGCGACGAGTGGCTCGGGCGAGTTTGTCAGTCTTGTGCGGCGTACAACGGATGGGCTACAACTCCGAGCGTTCGCTAGGTCCGCGGTAGCCGGGGAGGCCGCATCTTCCAGGAGGGAGGAAAGATGTCGGTCTCGGTCAGTCATAGGAGGCGCCGTAAGCCAGAAGCTGGTACGCACGAACCACCACTAGCTAAGGTGTTTCTTTGGGCCGTGAGTCTTCTGACAGCGATCGTTGCGCTTCCGGGGGCTGCTCGTCTGGCTGGGAATGATGCCGAGCTCGTAGAGCTAGGTTTGTGGGCAGCCATTGTGGCTGCCGTTGATCTCGTTCCCGTTCGCGTTTGGGGTTCCGTGAGTGTCAGCATGTCGTTTCCTGTGACCCTCGCCGCTGGAATGATCTTTCTTCCTACCGAAGCGGCGCTGATCGCCTTTATTGGCTCCTTCGATCCACGGGAGCTGAGGGGCGGCGTTTCGTTGGCGAAGTCGGTGTTCAATCGGAGCCAAGTGGCTGCAAGCGTTATGGCGGGGTCTGCTCTCTTCCACATGTTGGATGGAGACATTCTTGACTGGCCCAGAGTCCTTCTTCCTGGCGCAGCTGCCCTCTTGCTTGATGCTGGCGTC
>DATKDI010000006.1:0-68371 GCA_035512775.1 Actinomycetota bacterium
TTGTTCCCGCCCTTCACGACCACAGCCGCCACCGCGTCGCCATCCACGATCGTGAAGTCGAATGTCGAACCGTGGACGTCGATCACGAGCGTGCCTTCGACCAAACCACCCGACTCGGCGAAGAGGTCCACGCTCGCGTCCACCGGCGGTTCATGCTTGTACTCGAAGAGCAGAGCGTCGCCGAAGAGATCGGCGCAGTCCTGATTCCCGATGAGGAGGACGGGCTGGACGCCGTCGCCGGACGGAGCCCCTGGCGTGTCGACGAGCGCTTCGACTTCAACCACGGGCGCAGCCACGGCGGCGCCACGGCTCACGCGAGCGACGTTCAGCTGGTCGCTCCTGACTGCGGGAGCCGTGTCCGACGCGTCATCGTCTGACGTGGCCGGTGCCTCCTCGGCCGGTGCCTCCTCGGCCGGTGCCTCCTCGGCCGGCAACGTGCCATCCGCGACGACGTCTTCCGTCGCAACGGGATCGGTGTCCGCCAGTGCGAACAACGAGCTGCCCTGTCCGAGCGCGAACGCGAACAGGAGCAGGAAAGATACGAAGGACGCGAGCCCGCGCTTGCTGCGTCGGCTCCGTCTGTCGGTGCTGGTTCCCATCCCTACCTCCCCAACGGTCTGGTGTGCCTCGAGCCCTACATGCCCCACATGCGGAGCCCACGCCCTACGGTGTAGACCGTGGTCCTCCGCCCGAATGTATCCCCCCTCACCCGGGGGACACCATCGGGCGAATGGCCCGACTTCTTCCGGACTGACTGTGTAGTCCGTTCGGAGGAGGCCGATTGTGAATGAAGTTCCCCGATTCCACAAGACAGAAACCTGCGGGTCGGGAGAAAGATCGAAGCGGGCCCCCGACGGGGCCCGCTTCGTGCTCAGGTCGTCCGCGCGGAGGTGCTATACGCGAGCTTGCGATCGCCTTCGCGAGACCAGGAGGATCGCCGAGCCGACCGCGGAGAGGATCACGATCCACGCAGCGAGCCCGTCCGTGTCCGATCCGGTGAAGGGGCTCCCGCCGCTCACGCCTCCACTCCCGTCGCCGTCACTCCCGCCTGTGGCGGCAACCACGGTGACCGAGGCAGAGTCCGTGTCATCGACGGACCTCCCGAGACGGTCCTCGCCCGTGGCCGTGGCGACGTTGGTGATGGGGGAGGAGCCCAGCGTTATCTGGGAGGTGAGCTCCGCCGTCGCTCCCGCCGCGAGCGTCGCGACCATACCCACATCGCCCAGCTTGTCGTCGATGACGGACACATCAGACAGGGGTGTGTCTCCCGTGTTGGTGACGACGTACGTATAGACGATGAGGGTGCCGGCCGGACCGGAGGTCGGGGTCGCGGACTGCTCGAGATCGATGCTCGGGTGGATCACGTCGACGTCATGTGTGTCCGTGTCCCTGACGGTGCCACCTTCGTGATCGCCCGTGACCCTCGCCAGGTTGTGGACGACGTTGCCGTCAGCGGATGTGACCGTGTGGTCGCACTCGAAGCGCCATGCCTCGCCGACCCCCAGGGTCGAGTTGCCGTTCCCGTCGTCGACGAGTGTGGGGGAGGAGTCGCACTTCGGATCGGAGATGTCGATGTTGGTGAGGGCGACGCCTCCGTTGTTCCTCACGGTGAACACATACGTGATTGTGTCGCCCACGTGTGCGAAGGAAGGTCCGCCTTTCGACAACCGGATCCTCGGCACGCACGCGACCTCGTCGGTGGTTTCGGCGTGGTTGTCGTCCCCGACGTTCGCTCCCGGCTCGTTCGAGCCTTCGACGTCGACGACGTTGCTGATCGGGCCGCAGAAGTTGCCGTCGACGATGACCCGGACCGTGACGGTTGACGACTCACCCGGGTCGAGGGAGACGGGGCCACAGCGAACCTCCGCGTGAGGCACGCCGCCGGGGAGCACGGAGCTCGTGACGGTGCACGCCTTGCCGGCGAGCGTCGGGAACGGTGGGAAGGCGACGCCCTGTCCACCCAGCGGTAGGACGTCGACGATCTCCACGCCCGTCGCTGTTTCGTCGCCTGCGTTGGTCACGGTGATCGTGTACACCAAGTCGTCGCCGTCGTGGAGGATCCCGTCCGCGTCGGACGCCTTCGAGACCTGGAGATCCGGCGGGCTCGGTTCGTCGACCGCCTCGGCGAGGCGGACCGGGATGCTCGCGCCGGCGTCCGTCTCATCCGAAACGCACGTCTCGAGTACCACGTCCTCCGGACAACCGGTGTCGACATCGACGGAAGGGATCTCTGGGGGGAGCTCGTCGCTGATCTCCACGGGGAGCAGGTCGCTGATCTCCACGGCAGATGCGTCGCCGTCGCCCGAGGCCTGGGTATCGAGGATGACCGGCTGCGCGTCGTCCACCGACGCAGGGTCGGGCGAGTCGACCGATGGAACGGCACCGGCGAACGCCATGCCGGCTTGCCCCACTGTCAGCATCGCCACGATGATCGACCCGAGAACCAGTCCCCGTCGGGCGCCGGACCGGTGATTCGCTCTCCTCATGTCCCCTCCTGGGTCCCACCTCATGCAGGCGGTCGGTCATCCGTGTCGGTCACATGCATCGGCCGGTTGACCCACACCCTACGAGGGCCCGGGGGAGGGGAACATCGGTCGAAAGAAGGAAGCCTTCCGCCGAATGTCCCTCTCTCCGCGGCCGAAGGCGAGCTTTGCATCCGCGTTGCCCCGAAGCAAGAACGCCCAAGACCGAGCATGATCGGGAGGGAGCGGGAGGGCACGCGAGAGCCGGTGCGAGCCTGCCCCGGGCAAGGTGACATAACGGACGTTATCGGGGAAGAGGCATGAGGAGTCGAGCCGATGAGCGAGGAACTCGTCACACGGTGTCCGCGAGTGGCCCCCGTCAGGTACCGACGTAGGCCGCGAGGTGCTCGCCGGTGAGGGTGGAGCGGGCCGCGACGAGGTCGGTGGGTGTGCCCTCGAAGACGATCCGGCCGCCGTCGTGGCCGGCGCCGGGGCCGAGCTCTTGCCCGAGCCGGAGACGCCGGTGATCACCGTCAGCCGGCACTTCGGGATCTCGACGCTGACGTCCTTCAGGTTGTGTTCACACGCGCGCCCTGCACGCGGATCAGATCGTGGATGTCGGCAGCGTGCAGCGGAGGCGTCAGCGCACGGCCTTCTTCACGAGCGCGGCGATCTTCTTCTCTTCGGCAGCGGTCAAGTCCTTCAGTGCGAAGGCGGTCGGCCACAGCGCGCCTTGGTCGAGGTTCGCCTCGTCGCTGAAGCCGAACGTCGCGTACCTCGCTTTGAACTTCGCCGCGTCCTGGAAGAAGCAGACGACCTTGCCGTCCTTGGCGTAGGCGGGCATCCCGTACCAGGTCTTCGGCCAGAGGTCTGGCGCGGCAGCGGTGACGATCGCATGGACCCGCTTGGCCATGGCGCGATCCCGTCCCGTCATCGCGGCGATCGCCGCGAGCAGGTCGCGCTCCCCGTCAGCCCTGTTCTTGTTCGCGCGCGCTTCCGCCTTCTGCTCTTGGGCCCGAGCCTTCATCGCAGCCCGTTCGTCGGCGGTGAATGTCCCGGACGTGCTCGCGGTGGTGCGCTTGGCGGACGTCCGCGTGGTCTTCTTCGCGGGCTTCTTCTCAGGCATCTCGAACCATCTCCTCCGTGCAGTTCAGGACCGCTCCTGGATGCGGATCATGTTGCTCGCGGGATCGCGGAGAGCGTAGTCGCGAACGCCGTACGAGCAGCCGACCTCGAAACAGATCTCGGTGACGCTGAGGTCGCCACGAGGCAGCAGCGCCATCGCGCGCTCGATGCGCCGCGTCATCAGCTAGGCGTACGGCGACTCGCCGTACGCGAGCCGGAACTGGCGGCTGAGGTGCCCGGCCGACATGTGCACGCCGTGGGCGAGCGCCTCGACATCCAGCGGCCGCGCGTACTCCCGGTCGATCCGATCGCGGACGCGGCGCAGCCGCGCGAGGTCGCGCAGGTGCTGCGCCGCGGCGGGTCGGCTGGTCACATGAGGAATCGTGCCACGTCGCACCGGACGTGGCACCTCTCGTTCGCAGTCGCAGGGGACGGGAGGGTCGTCAGGCGCGGAAGCCCCGATGTGGTCGCCCGAGGACCCTGAGAGCCACGCCCCAGCGGGTCACCAGCCAGAGCGCCTCGAACACGATCCCACGGGAGAGCTTCGAATGGCCGTGTTCCCGTTCCCTGAACGTGATCGGCACCTCGCCGATCGCCCAGCCGCGGAGCCACGAGCGCATGACCAGCTCCACCTGGAAGCCGTAGCCGTCGGCGTGGAACGGGTCCGCGACGAGATCCTGGAGCAGGGCGCGGCGGTAGACGCGGTAACCGCTCGTGGCGTCGTGAAGGGGTAGGCCCAGCATCACGGAGGCATAGATGTTGCCCATCCTCGACAAGGCGAGCCGGGGGCGGCTCCAGTTCGTCACGGAGCCCCCCGGCACGTAACGGCTGCCGACCACCAGGTGGAACCGATCGCGAGCCGCGTCGAGCAGCGAGGCGAGCTCGCCGGGATCGTGCGAGAGATCGGAATCCATCTCGACGATCAGGTCGTAGCCCCCCTCGAGCGCCCGATCGAATCCCTCTAGGTAGGCGCTCGCGAGCCCGGACCTGCCCGGACGCTCCAGGAGGCGAAGTCGCGGCTCCCCCGCCATGAGCTCCCGCACGATGCCCGCTGTGCCGTCGGGCGATGAGTCGTCGACGACGAGGGCCTCGACCCCCGGCAGCGCCAGCACACCGGTGACGACGTCGCGGATCGTCTTCGCCTCGTCGTAGGTGGGAAGGATCACCAAGGTTCTCGCGTCTGGGTCGAGCGGCGCCGGTGCGGGACGCTCGTTCCGACGGCCCCGCGGCACCACCGCCATCCCGATCGCGAACACGAGCGACGCGATGGGGAGCCAGTCGCCCCAGCGCACGTAGAGCGTTCGCTCGGTCGATGCGCGGATCGTCCTTCGGATCAGTGCGGGGTCGAACAGATCGGTCCGTTGAGACGTGCGACCGCTCGGATCGACGAACGCGCTGATCCCGGAGACGGCCGCATGCACCACCCATCGGCCGTTCTCGATCGCGCGGATCCTGGACATCTGCAGATGTTGCGCGGAGGCGGACGTCTCGTCGTACGCCGCGTTGTTCGTGAGGATGACCAGGAACTGTGCGCCCTGTCGTGCGAGCTCGCGGTCGAGGCCGGGGAAGCTGTTCTCGAAGCAGATCGGCGCCGCGAATCTCGGAAGCCCTGGGGCTTCCAGGGTGTGCACTCGCTCCCCCGGCGTGAGCTCGTACGCGATCTGCTCGAGCGCGGGGATCCAGCCGACGACTGCTTTCCACGGGATGTATTCCCCGTACGGAACGAGGTGGGTCTTCCGATAGACGTCCACCACCGCTCCCCCGCCGTCGAAGACGACCGCTTGGTTGAACAGCGTCCCGTCGTCGCCCCCGGCGACGGTCCGGATGTCACGGCTCGTGGCTCCGGTGAGGACCGGCACCCCCACCTCGGCGACGGTGGCGCGGACCTCCTCGAGGATCTCGAGGGACCCGGGGTCCAGCGCGCTCTCTCCCCACACGGCCAGATCGGGAGGCTCATCCTTCAATGTGCGGTGGAGGTCGAGATTGAGCCTCGTCACCGCGATGTCACCCTCTTCCCTCGAGCCATGCCTGACGGCTTCGTCGAAGTCGACCTGGATCGCCGCGACGTCGATGGGTCGCCCGGTGGCGTCGGCGAACGGGATGACGATAGGCGAGAGAGCAACGAGAGCCGCGATCCCCACCCACCGAGCCCGGCGTGCGAGGGAGCGCTCCCGGGTGGTCGCCTCCGCGAGCAACGCCGCCGCGAACGCCACCACGAACGTGACACCGAACACGCCCGCGATCACGGCGAGGCGCACCGTGATCGTGTTCGGAACCTGTGACACGCCGAGGGAGCCCCACGTGAACCCACCGAACGGCCAGAGTCCTCGGAGCCAGTCCATCGCCGTCCATACGGCGGCCGCACCGAGCGCGGTGAGCATGGGCCGGCCGGGTCTGCGGACGAGCGGGAACACGGCGCCGAACAGGGCGATCGACAAGGCGGTGAGCAGCGTCAACGCGCCCCACGCGAGCGAGCCGAAGAGCATGATCCACGACAAAGTGATCCCGAACGCCACGAGTCCGTAGACGAGCCCGAGCAGGAACCCTTGGGTGGGGGTCGCGTGCCGCAGCGCGACGAGCAAGATGGCGGGCGCGAGGAACGCGAGTGGCCAGGCCGCGACGGGCGGGAAGGCGAGCGAGGACAGTACGCCCCCCATCAGGGACAGGGCGAACGCGACCGGCAGCCGGTCCTGGGTCAGGCGCAGTCGCGGCAGAACATCCGCCGTTTGTCCGCGAGCTGACTGCGATGTTTCACGAGATAGCAGTTCTTGCAGACGAACTCGGTCGACTGGATGGGGACCACGCGAGTCTCGATCGGCTCGAGCCGGTCGTCCGCTTTCGTCGTCGCGGCGACGGCAACCACCGGTTCCTCCTCGTCGGCGTCGTCCTCGTCGTCACGAGCCTCTTGCTTCTCGAGGACCTCGTGGATCGACTCGACGTCGGCGACCGCAGGTTCCGCGGGGGTGGCCGCGGCATCCGCCAGGTCCTCTTCGGTCGGCTCGAGGTTGTCGAGATCCTCCTCGGCCGCGACGTCCTCGTCCTCGCGCTCTTCCGTGCGCTCTACCACCTGCTCCTCCGGGTTCGGTCCTCGATCCGGCCGCGGATTCTAGCGTCCGCTCCTCCTCTTGCCTTGGTACTTGCCTCGGCACTCGCCTTGGAGCGCCCCATCGGCGCTCGCCATGGAAGTGCGCTGGGGAGGCACAGGATGTTCCCCGGCAGCGGAAGATGGAACGCGAGAGCCCGAGAGACCTTTGGGGCCGCGACGCCGGGGCGCCGCGTTCTCTACTCAGCCTCTCGGGCTCCGCATGCGTCTCCGCCGGGGCGGTGACGCAGGCAGGACGTTACCGAGCGAGGCTCGGGAGGACAACCCGAAACCCCAGAAACAGTGCCAAGAACATCGGAGGCGGGCTCGTCAGGCCCGGTAGACCTCGCGGCCGACGGAAACCGTGAGTACGGGCCGGAGGCCTTCCAGGGACGGTACCTCGAGGGGGTCATCGTCGTACGCGGCGAAATCGGCGTGCCGTCCCGGTTCGAGTGCCCCCTTCTTGCCATCCTGGTGTCCCAAGCGGGCGCTCCCTACCCGGTGGAGCTTCAGGGCCTCGAGCCTCGTCAGGCGCTGCGAGGGTTCGTGGTGGCCTTCGAGTGCCGCGATCGCGAGCATCGGATCGAGCGGCGTCACCGGCGAGTCGGAGCCGACGCCGACCTCGATGCCGCGGTCGAGCATCGTGCGGATCGGGTGAGCGGCCATCGCGCGTGCAGGACCGAGCCGCTCCTCGTACATGCCGCCACCGTGTCCCCAGAGTCTGTCGAATGCGGGCTGCACGGAGACGGCCAGTCCGAGCATCGCGGTCCGCTCGATCTGGTCGGCGGACGGGAGGACGAAGTGCTCGATCCGATGACGCCGGGCGCGGAAGTGTCGCCGCTCCCGCGAGTCGAGAGCGACGTAGACGCGTTCCCAGGTCTGGAGGACCTGCTCGATGGCCCGGTCCCCGATCGCGTGGACACCCACCTGGAGCCCGGCGTTGTGACCGGCATGGAAGAACTCGGCGAGCGAGTCGTCGGCGTGATACAGCTCGCCCTGTTCCGAGCTGTCTTCGTACGGGTGCGCGAACGCGGCGGTCCTCGCCCCGATCGAACCGTCGACGGGAAGATCACCCCCGATCGCGAGGAAACCTCGCTCCATCGCCTCGGGGAGCGACATCGAGGCGGGAACCGGAGAGACGTCGACCGGGAGTCGCCCTCGATGTCCGACAAGGACGTCGAGGTCCGACACGTCGAGTGACATCTCGTGGACCGCCGTCACGCCTCGGGAGGCCGCGAGGCCTGCCGCCTCCAGCTGGAACTCCTCGATGCGCTGGCGCTCGTACGACGACCCCACCCAGGCCGAGACCCGCCGGTTCGCCTCCTTCGTGAGGCGGCCCGTCGGCCGACCGTCCTCGCCCACCTCGACCCCTTCCGCGTCCGTGAGGTCGAGGGCGGTGAACACCTCCGCGCTCACCACCGAGATGTGTCCGTCCGTCCGCGTCAGGACGACGGGAAGTGAGGTCAGCGCGTCCAGTTCGGCACCCGTCGGCAGGTCCGGCCGATCCCAGCCCGACTCGTCGAAGCCCTCCAGGTGGACTGGGGACGTACCTGCGGCCGATCGCTCCGCGACGAGACCGAGCAGGTCCTCCTTCGACGTCGATCCCCTGACGTCTTCGTTCGTGAGCGACCGCCCGGTCGCGGTGAGATGGACGTGACTGTCGATGAAGCCCGGGACGATGGTGGTTCCGGGAAGCTCGATCGTGAGGTCCGCCTCCGGGGGGTCGCCGGTGCCCACGCGCTGGATGTGGCGTTCGTCCACGAGGAGCCACTCCCCCATCGTCGGGTGGGAGAGCGTGATGACACGGGATGCGCGGTAAAGGGTTCTCACGGAGCCGCGATGATAGAGGAGTCTTGCTCGCCGAGCGCGACGGCTCGAGCCTCGTCGATGTCGGCGACGGGTCGTGTCTTCCCTTCATGGAGCGAGAGACCCATCCTTCCCGTGACGTCGTCGAGGGCGCAGAGTGCGCGCCGGATCTCGGGGCGTGCGCCCCACAGCACCACGTCGTCCACCCATCGCACGTGCCGGGCGCCCGTGCTCCGGACGGCGCGATCCAGCTCGCCCAGGACGGCGTTGGCCAGGACCGCAGAGGGATCCGGACCGATCGGGAGGCCGCGCACGCCGCGTTCTTGGAGGCGGCGGAGGAAGGTGACGGCGTGCGCCGCCTCCGGCCCCAGGAGCGAGGCGATCGTGTCGGGCGAGATCGAGCCGTAGCAATCCCGGATGTCGGCCACGGCGAACGCCGTGCCCGGGGGCGCCGCGCGGAGGACCCTCCGCAACGTCTTTCGCCAGGCGGCCCGGGCAGGTGCCCAGGGAGCAAGGATCGGTCCGTCCGCGGCCAGCCGTGTCCGGATCGCGAACGCCTCGGGGCCGAGCGCTCGCTCGATCCGGCCGGCGAGCGGACGCACGGCCTGCCGATACTCGGCCTCGCCGGCCGGATCGAGCCGGGTGAGCCATCGGATGCCGCCTCCGGGCTTCGGCACCGGCTCGAAGCGAGGGCCCGTGTCGTCGGTCCTCGCCGGCGGCCCCGGCGAACGTCGGTCCAAACGAACGAGACCTCCTCACGGGGGAACCGGGAGGAGGAGACGGCGACCCTACCGTCACCCGGTCGTTCCGAGCAATGGGCCGTTCCGGGGATATCTCCCTCCCCCGCACCGTGTGGGAGCATGCTCGCGTGCTGGATGCACGCGATCTCGCGATCCTCACCGCCCTGCAGGACGACGCGCGAGCAACCTACGCCGACGTGGGCTCGAAGGTAGGACTGTCGGCCTCCGCGGTGCACGATCGCGTCCGGAAGCTCGAGCAACAGGGGATCATCCGCGGCTACCGCGCGGTCCTGGACGCGGAGGCGATCGGCCTCTTCGTGACCGCCCTGATCGCGGTCACCCCGCTGGACCCCCATCAGCCGGACGACCTCCCGGCCCGCGTCCGCAAGCTCCCGGAGGTCGAGGACTGCTACTCGGTCGCGGGTGAGGCGAATTACGTGCTCAAGGTCCGGACGAGGACGACCGGCGACCTCGAAGACCTGATCAGGCGACTCCGCGAGAAAGCGGGAGTCACCACGAATACCACCATCGCCCTGTCGACCCCTTTCGAGGGCCGCCCGCTGCCGACCTGATCGAGGGGTCCCATCTTCCCCGTTCGAAGTCTCATAATGGTCCGATCACCGGTCTCCCGATGAACGGATGAGAGGTTCCCATGCCGAGCGATCTGGACACCCAGCCGAAGTATCGCTTCGAGTTCACGAGCCGACCGAAGGAATCCGAGCGCGAGTATCGGACGCCCGCCCACTTCTGGGACCGGATCCGTCTGCTGGTCTTCCTCCTCGGCGCGTTCCTCGTGCTCGTCCTCGCCGGCGTGTCGGCGAACGACATGTCGTTCCGCAGCGCGCTCCAAGATCAGGTGGGCAAGCGGTGGTGGCTCCTCGCCCTCGCGGCGATCGAGGTGCTCCGCCAGCTCCACTACTACCTGCAGGAGCAGTCGAAGGGCTACTACCGCTTCTGGCGGAAGCTGCTCGACCGGGAGGAAGAAGCGCTCGGCAGGATCAACCCGTTCGTTCGGTTCCGGCTGGGGCGGCTCGCGCGACTCCTCGTGTTCGGCTGGATCTTCGGGGCGATCATCGCAGCGTTCATCAGCACCCCGGGAGATCAGGTCAATGCCCTGGAGGCGTGGTTCCGGCTCCCCGGCATCATCAAGCAGACGTTCGGTCAGATCGTCTACTTCCTCTTCATCATGTCGTTCGGGATCGTGCAGATCGGCGGGATCTTCTGGTTCATGTCGAGGGGCGGCACCGAGGTCTACATGCCCGACGACATCGACACGCGGTTCTCCGACGTGAAGGGGCAGGACGCCGTCCTCGAACGAGTGAAGGAGAACATCATCTTCCTGGAGGACCCGGAGGCGATCGAGAAGCGCGGCGGGTACGTCCCCGGCGGCCTGCTGCTCTGGGGGCCGCCTGGGACGGGCAAGACGCTGATGGCCCAGGCGGTCGCCGGCGAGACGGCCAAACCGTTCGTCTTCGTCGAGCCCGGTGCCTTCATCAACATGTTCATGGGCGTTGGCATCCTGAAGGTCAAGTCCCTGTATCGGAAGCTCCGCAAGCTCGCGACGCGCTACGGGGGCGTGATCGTGTTCATCGACGAAGCTGACTCCCTCGGCAACCGCGGCAACGCGGGTCCTCAGGGCGGCTGGGCGATGAACCCCGCGGTGACGCCGTGGACCAACGAGTTGACCTGCAACGGGATGGGCTACGTCTCCGACGGGGGCCGCAACACGGTCTTCGAGCTGTCGCCACCCTTCGGCGGCGGTCAGACCGAGCGCATCCTCATGGGAGGTATGGGCGGGGGCGGCATGGGGACGCTGCAGGCGCTCCTGTCCGAGATGGACGGCTTGAAGAAGCCGCGAGGCCTGACGAACCGTCTCCGGAGGCTCCTCGGGATGAAGCCGAAGCCCCCGCCGCGGTACCGCATCCTTCACATCTTCGCGACGAACCAGCCGCACGTGCTCGACGAGGCGATGCTCCGCCCCGGACGGATCGACCGGAAGTTCAAGGTCGGATACCCCCAGCTGGAAGGCCGCGTCGCCACGTACCGCTACTACTTCGACAAGGTGAACCACGGGCTCAGCGACGAGGAGATCACGAAGCTCGCGACGATCACGCCGTACGCGGGCGGGGCCGACATGAAGGACATCGTGAACGAGTCCCTCGTGATCGCCATCCGCGACGGCCGCGATCGGGTTGGCTGGACGGACGTCGTGAAGGCCAAGCACGTGAAGCAGCATGGGCTCCCCGACGACCACGAGTACATCGAGCGGGAGCGCCACGCGGTTGCCGTGCACGAGGCGTGTCACGCGGTCGCCGCCTATCACCTCCGCAAGCACATGACGATCGACCTCGCGACGATCGAGCGCCGGGGTGACGTCGGTGGATTCGTGTCCTCGATCCCGCCGGAGGATCAGTTCGTCCAATGGCGCTCAGAGCGCGAGATCGACGTGATCACGTTCCTCGCGTCGCTGGCCGGCGAGCGGCTCTTCTTCGACGGCGACCACTCCACCGGTGTGGGCGGGGACATGCGCGGAGCCACCGCGCTCACGACGCAGATGCTGGCGTACTTCGCGATGGGAGAGACCATCGCCTCCCGGTCGGTGACGCTGGCCGGTCTCCGAGGACCGGTGCAGCCCGCGGAGACCGGTGCCGACCGCTCGCTGTTCGACACGGAGTTCGGCAAGTCGGTCGAGGCCAAACTGCGGGAGCTCTACGACAGGACGATAGCTCTTCTCGAGGCACACCGAGACGACGTCCTCACCGTCGCGCACGCCCTGGAGACGTACAAGACGATCACCGGAGACGACGTCGAAGCCATCATCGAGGAACGCCAGGGCCCGAACATCGACGGGCGGCGCTATCACGACTCGCGATTCCTGGAGGAGCTCGAGACCTATCACGACGCGTGTGCTGCGGCACACCTCCAACATGGCGGTGTCGAAGGCACGATCCCGATCCCCGTGCCGCCGCCGCCGATCGGGGCGCTCGTCGGGGTCCAGCTCGGATCGGGGAACGGCCGGAGCGAGCAGCGCCAACGCATCGGTGGTACGGAACCCAGCGAAGAGTGACCGAGGGCAGTTCGCTCGTTCCCCGCCGCTAGGATTGGCGCGTGCGTCTTTACAACACGCTCACGCGTCGGGTCGAGGAGGTCGCTCCGGTCGAACCCCGCCGGGTGAAGATCTATGCCTGCGGTCCCACCGTGTACCGGTACGTCCACCTGGGCAATCTCCGCACGTTCATGCTGACCGACCTTATCCGGCGAACGCTCGAGTTCGAGGGGTACGACGTCACCGAGGTCCAGAACATCACCGACGTCGGACACATGACCGACGAATCCTCCCCCGAGGCGGTGGACAAGATGCTTTTGGCCGTCGAGGACGAGGGGCTGCAGCCGCTCGAGATCGCCGAGAAGTACACGAAGGAGGCGCTCGACGACATGGCCGCCGTCGGGATACGTCTGCCGGACATCATGCCGAAGGCCACCGACCACATCCCCGAGATGATCGACCTCACGGCCACGCTGATCGAGCGAGAGCACGCCTACGTCGTCGAGACGGGCTCCGTCTACTACGACGTCACCAGTTTCCCCGGCTACGGGAAGCTCTCCGGGAACACGTTGGACAAGCTGAAGGCGGGGCACCGCGACCTCGAGACGGATCCGGCGAAGCGACATCCCGCGGACTTCGCGCTCTGGAAGTCGGCGGGACCCGGGCGTTTGATGAAGTGGCCCAGCCCGTGGGGTGAGGGCTTCCCCGGGTGGCACGTCGAATGCTCGGCGATGTCGATGAGATACCTCGGCGATCGGTTCGACATCCACACGGGCGGTAACGACCTGAAGTTCCCCCACCATGAGGACGAGATCGCGCAATCCGACGGCGCGGTCGGCCACGAGGTGGTCTCCACGTGGGTGCACGGCGGATTCCTGCGGCTCACCGGCCAGAAGATCGCGAAGTCGACCGGCAACGTGATCCGCGCGGCGGAGCTGGTGGAGCGCGGCCTCGACCCGCTTGCCTTCCGGTGGCTCACCTTCCAGACCCGGTACCGCTCGGAGATGGATTTCACCTGGGAGGTGATGGAGACCGCCGACCAGCGCGTGAAGCAACTGCGGCGTCACGTCGCGGAGTGGGGGAAGCCATCCGATCCTCAGAGCGCGGCCGCGAAGGACTTCGACGTCCGCTTCCGGGAAGCGCTCGGGAACGATCTGGACATGCCGTCCGCGGTCCGGGCGGTGAATGATCTCGATCACTCGAGCGAGGTGGCGCCCGGCGAGAAGCGCGCCCTCCTCGCGGCCTGGGACCACGTCCTCGGTCTCGACCTCGAGCGAGAGGCGCAGGCCGGATGGGAGCCCACCGAGGAGATGCGCAGGCTCGTCGCGGAGCGCGATGCGGCGCGCGAGACGAAGGATTACGCGCGCTCGGACGAGCTCCGGGACGAGCTCCAGGCGATGGATCTCGAGGTCATGGACACCGCGGAGGGCACCAAGGTTCGTCCCCGGGACTAGGCGGCTCAGCCGACGCCGAGAGGCGTGCCCAGACGCCGGGCGGCCGCCTTGAGCGCGTCGGAGAGGAACGAGGTGACCTCGGGGTCGAAAGGAGGCGCGGGTCGCGAGGAGATCACGCAGGAACACGACGGTGTGGTCTCGATGTCCATCATGTACGCGAGGCAGCGAGGCTCGTCCGCCGAGACCGGATGATCCCCGATCCGGCCCCAGTCGACCGCCGACACGTCGACGCGGCTGGACGCTCGGAGGTACTTGTCCAGGTCGAACTCCGAGGTGTCCATCTTCATGAGCTCGTCCCTCGCCACGGCGCGCTGCCGATCATCCTCATCCTGCCTTCACCACCCTGGTTCGCACCATCCGGGCGACAGGATCACCCCGAGGTCGGTCCATGTGGTCAAGACACGACCTGGAGCTCGCGCGTGCTCCGGTTGAGGCGCTCGACCCCGTCCGCGGTCACGGCCACGATGTCCTCGATCCGGATGCCGAAGCGCCCTTTGAGATAGACGCCCGGCTCCACGGAGAAGGTCATACCGGGCTCAAGGACCGTCCGGTCGCCCTCCACCATGTACGGGGGTTCGTGCAGATCGAGGCCGATGCCGTGCCCGGTCCGGTGGATGAAGCGCTCACCGTAGCCCGCGGCGTCGACGATCGTTCGTGCCGTCCGGTCGACCTCCTGGGCCTCCAGTCCGGGCCGCACGGCCTCGACGGCTGCCGCCTGAGCCTCCTGGACGGCCGCGTAGGCGTGCTCGAATCCCTCCGGTGGATCGCCGACCACCACGGTTCGGGTCGTGTCGCTGAAGTAGCCCCCCAGCTGTCCCCCGAAGTCCATCACGACCGCGTCGCGCGGCAGGATCGTCCGGCCCCCGGGCTCGTGATGGGGGGAAGCCGCGTTGGGCCCGCTCGCCACGATCGTGAAATCGGCGCGATCGTGTCCGTTCCGGACGAGCAGCTCCGCGAGGTCGTGGGCGACGTCCTCTTCGCTGCGGCCCTGGAACGACATCGAGACGACCTGGCGGAAGGTCTCGTCGGCGGCGCGTCCGGCGCGCCGGAGCGCCCCGAGCTCGTGCTCGTCCTTGACGGCGCGGAGGCGAACCATCACCGAAGACGCCGGCGAGAACGCGGCGTCGGGCAGCTCGCGCTGAAGGCCGAGGAGATGGGACGCCCAAAGCCGATCCGCGACGGCGATCCGCTCGACCCCGGCGAGCACGCTCGCGGCGGTCTCGAAGGGGTCGGACCCGTCTCGCCAGGGCATCAGCCCGAGGTGGTCCCCCAAAGGGGAGGCTTCGGCGAGCGCCCGCTCGAGCTCGGGGACGAGCATGACGGGGTCGCGGTGGGAGCGGAGCACGAGCAGGGTCGGACGTGGGAGCGGCATCGGATCGTAGCCGGTCAGGTACGCGAGGTCGCGCGAGGGCGACACCACGAGCGCGTCCAGGTCCTGGCTCGCGGTTTCCTCCGCCGCTCTCGCGAGCCGATCGAGATAGACCGCCTTCACAGCTTGAAGAGGATCGGCCGGGGCACGATCTGGAACGTGGCGGGGGTCGTCCCGAGTGTGACGCCGTCGGCGAGAACCGGCATCGGCCGTTCCGGTCGGACCTCGAAGCGGATCTTCGCTTTCAGCTCCTCGATGTGCGGGTCGGGGACGTGATCGCCGTGGCGGAACAGGCGCGGGAGCTGCGTGTAGGCGCCGGACCGCGGCCCGGTGAACACGAGAGCGTCCAGCACGCCGTCCCCGGGGAACGAGCGCGGCGACAGCCGAAGACCGCCACCGGTGAACTGAGCGTTCGCCACGACGACGTTCCACGCCCGGCCTTCCCACGTGCGCGTGTCGTGCTCGATGGTGAACCTCAACGCCTTCGTCTTCAGGTAACCGCACCAGAAGCCGTAGAAGCGGCGCGAGCCGCCGAGCCACGCCGGAGCCTTCGCCGCGCACGCGACTTGCTGGGCCCCCATCCCCACCTGCGCCAGGTTGTGCCCGTATCGTGTGCGGCGCTCGCCGCTGGTCCCGGTCGTCGTGATCTTCATGAGGTCCAGGGCGTAGGTGTTGTCCCCGACCAGATGCGCCGCGGCCGACTCGGTGTCCCCGGGCACGCCGAAGCTGCGGACGAGGTCGCATCCGCTCCCGGCGCCGATCACGCCGAGCACCGGGTCCTCGCGGATCGGCCGGCCCTCCCGGAACATCCCGTTCACCACGTCCTGGACCGTCTCGTCGTTCCCGACCGCGACGAGGAACCGGAATCCCTCATCCAGCGCGCTGGTCGCGAGCGCCGAGGGATCCGCCCCGTTCGCCACGAGGGTCCGGTGCTCGAGCCCGCGCTCGTCGAGCGCGCGTTCGAGTACCGGAAGCTGGTCGAGGACCCCCGCCCGCGGGTCGGCGATCACCGCGATGGTGCCGAACGGGCTGGCCATGGTGGGCATCGTAGCTACACCCCCGTGTAGGCGACGACGCCGCGCAGGATCGCTGCGCGTCCCGCGCGGACCTGCGCGGCCGCCTCGGGCGCCGCGACCTCCTCGATCTGCCGCAGCAGATCCACGAGCTGCTTGCAGTTCCGGATGAAGTCCCCGGGCGCCATCTCGGTCTCGACGAGGATGTCGTCCAGCGCGTCCCCCTCGGCCCAGTGATAGATCGGCGTCGCGAAGCCCGCCTCCAGTTCGCGACAGAGCTGCACCTGATGCTCGTCCTCGGTCCGCCGAACCTTCCTCCAGAGGCGCTGGAGGCGCTCGTACCGTTCCTTGGTCTCCGCCGTGGGCATCTCCCCCGAGAGCGGGACACGTTCCCGTCCCTCGTAGATCACGGCGGAAAGGAGCGCGACCACCTCGGAGGGCCGGAGGTCGTCGAGGAGGCCGGAGTCGAGGGCCTCCCCCACCAGCAGGTCTCCTTCGCCATAGATCCGCGTCAACGTTCTGCCCTTGGTGGTGAGGGACCATGCGTCCACGTAGCCCAGCGCGCGGAGCACCGAGAGGACCCGATCGAACTGCCTGGCGAGTGTCTCGGTGCGGACCCGGATCCGTCGCTCCACGCCACCGAGCCGTCGCTGGAGCTCGCTCGCACGCATCGCCCACCGTTCGTGATTCGCCCGCTCCGGGCAGCGACGGCACGGATGTGCCGCGGCGAGCTTCTCGAGACGGGCGGCTTCGCGCTCGACCTTGGGATCGGTCCGCCCCCGTCGCCGTCCGCCCCCCGCCTTCACGTCGAGCGCCACGAGCCTGGCCGCCACGTCCCGGCGGAACCTCGGGTTGCGAACGCTCCCGGACTTCGGCAGCGGGATCCTGGTCAGGACCTGCGGCGGTTCCTCGAAGTCGCGGTCGTTCAGCCGGAAGAACTGGCGATCCTGCGCGAGCACCGTGGGCTTGCCGTCGCGCGACGACACGACCACCGCCACCCCGCGGCGTCGCGCGCGCGGGACCCACACGACGTCGCCGGGGCGCAATCGAGCCACACTCTCGCGTACCTCGTCGCGGCGTCCCTGGTCGCGGGTCCGCCGGTCTTCCTCCCGGAGCTGCCGCGCCTTCTCGAGGTATCCCCAGTACTCCTCGAAGTCTCCGAGGTGGCACACCATGTTCTCGCGGTAGCCCTCGAGAGTCGCCAGATCCTGCTGGCGAGAGCGCTCGAGGGCGACGACGCCTCGGTCCGCGAGGAACTGGGCGAACGACGAGTTCAGGAGGTGGTGCGCCTGCTCGGGCGTGTAGTTGCGCACCAGGTTGACCGCCATGTTGTACGAGGGGCGGAACGAGGAGGCGAGGTCGTACGTGCGGGTCGCGGCGAGGCCGGCCACCCGCTCGAACGGCACCTGCTTCTGATAGATCACGACGGCGTGGCCGAGCGCATCGATCCCTCGCCGGCCCGCCCGGCCGGTGAGCTGCGTGTACTCCCCCGGGGTGACCAGCTCGTGCCGCTCGCCCTGGAACTTCCACAGGTCCTCGATGACCACGCTCTTGGCCGGCATGTTGATGCCAAGCGAGAGCGTCTCGGTCGCGAACACGACCTTCACGAGCCCTTCCTGGAAGAGCTCCTCCACGGTCTCCTTGAACATCGGGAGCATCCCGGCGTGGTGGGCGGCGACGCCCGTGGTGAGGGACTCGAGGAAGTCGGAGAAGCCGAGGCTCGTGAGGTCGTCCTCGTCGACCCAGGCGGCGCGGGTCTCGGCCCTGTCCCGGATGATGGCCGCCTCCTCCCGCGTCGTGAGGCGCACGTTCGCGTCTCGCATCCACCGCACGCTCCTGTCGCAGCCCGACCGGCTGAAGACGAAGTAGATCGCGGGGAGCATCCCTTCCTTCTCGAGGACCTCCACGACCTCTTCACGCCGGGGGACGTACACGCGGCGGTGGCCCTCGCGTGGCCGGGAGATCCGTTGATGCTGCGGGAGGCCCGAGCCCCGCCGGTAATACGTCTTGGTCTTCAGCTCGTGTTGATCAAGCGAGACCACGTACGGGTTCGGTAGGAGGATGCCGTCCTGTTCCACGTGCATCGGGTGCAGGCGGGGGCCGACCAGGTAATGGTGCTCGAGCGGCACCGGACGGCGCTCCTCGATCACGACCCGCGTGTCACCGCGGAGGGTGGTGATCCAGTCACCGAACTCTTCCGCGTTGGAGATCGTAGCCGAGAGGGCCACCACGCTGACCGACGGCGGCAGGTGGATCAGCACCTCTTCCCAGACGGCGCCTCGGTAGGGGTCCTGCAGGTAGTGGACCTCGTCCATCACGACCGACAGCAGCCCCGTGAGCGTCGACGAGCGCTCGTAGAGCATGTTACGCAGCACCTCCGTGGTCATGACGACGATCGACGCCTCCGGGTTGATCGCGTTATCGCCCGTCAGCAGTCCCACCGTGCCCGCGCCGTGCTTGGTGACCAGATCCCCGAACTTCTGGTTGGACAGGGCCTTCAGCGGGGTCGTGTAGAAGGCTTTCCCACCGCGATCGAGAGCCCGCTCGATCGCGAACTCGGCGACGACGGTCTTGCCCGAGCCGGTCGGCGCCGCGACGAGCACCGAGAGCCCTCGATGCACGGCGTCGATCGCATCCTGCTGGAAGCCGTCCAGCTCGAACGGGAACTGCTGCGCGAAATCCTCAGGAGTGGCCACGGGTGTGGCCAGTCTACGAGCGGGTTCCGGACGGCCGGGCTCGGTTCGGTGCGACTCGGGGTTGGCGTGTCAGGCGCCGACGGGCGGGATCATGCCGTCGAGGGCCGTGTGGAACGCCTCGGGAGCCTCGAGGTTGGAGATGTGCCCGGCGCCCTCGATCCGCAGGAGCTCCGCGCCGGGCACGCGGCCGGCGATGCCGGCGGTCACGTCGGGCGGGATCAACCGGTCGGCCGTGCCGGTGATCACGAGGGTGGGCACGTCGATCCCCGGGAGGTCCGGCACGGAATCCGGACGCTCCGCCATCCCGAGCGCGGCGGCCGCGATCCCCCCAGGCGTCTGGTCGGCGATCATGGCCTTCACGCGCTCCCGGAGCTCCACGGGGGCTTCCTCCGCGAGCAGCGGCGGTGGCTCCTCCACCAGGAACCCGTGGCCCTCCTTCTTCAGGCGTTCGGCCAGGGCGCGGCGCCCGGCCGCGCCTTCCGGCGGGTCCGGCTCCGCCCGGGTGTTGGCGAGCACCAGGGCCGAGATGCGCGGCCGCGCGACCCTCCAGAGCTCGAAGGCGACGTAGCCGCCCATCGAGAGCCCGCACACGATGGCGGTGTCGACCCCCGCCTCGTCGAGTGCTCGCACGCAGTGCTCGGCCGCGAGCGCCATCGTGAGGACCTCGGGTCCCTCCGTGCCCCCGAAGCCGGGGAGGTGGGGTGCGACGATCGGCAGACGCGCGCCGAGGGCGGTCAGCTGTGGTTCCCACATGCGGGCGTCCAACGGGAACGCGTGGATCAACAGCAGGCCCGTGGTCATGCGCTCACCGTACGCCCTTGGCGTCGGGCCCGACCACCACCGGCAGGGCCGCGGGACGGACCTCGAAGATCGCCGGGAGCGAGCCGAGCAGCTCTCCGTCCGCGTACACGAGGACGCGTCGGTCCGCTTCGACCTGCACCCGGGTGCCCGTCCGCATACGCACCTTGGGATGCGTCGTGTGGGAGCCGAGGAACACGCGCGGGAACGCTCGAAGGAACGCCGGCTTCGAGAGCGCTTCGACGATGCAGACGTCCAGCAGCCCGTCGTTCATGACGGCGTTCGGGAGAACCTTCATCCCTCCCCCGGTCCAGCGGCCGCTTCCCACCTCGACCAGCATCGCGTCCAGCTCCATCCGTTCGTCGTCGACCTGGATGGTGAACGCAGCCGGCGAGTACCGGGAAAGCGTCTTCAGCAACGCGACGATGTACGTGCCGGTCGCTCCGAGGTTGACCGTCATCCCGTTCGCCGTCTCGTTCACCTCCGAATCGAAGCCGGCGCCGGCGATGTTCACGAAGCTCCTCTTGTCGGCGCCCGTCGTGACCTCGATGAGGTCGAGGTCGACGATCTTCGGGTTGGCGAGCAGCTCGACCGCGGTGTCCAGCTTCCCTACTCCGATCGCCTTGGCGAAGTCGTCGCCGGTCCCCGCCGGGAGCGCGGCCAACGCGGTGCCGGTGCCGAGGATCCCGTTGGCGGCGAGCGAGGCGGTGCCGTCGCCGCCGAGGGCGGCCACGATCCGCGCTCCCCCTTCGGCCGCGGCGCGAGCGAGCCGCTCCAGGTCGGTGCCCGACTCCGCGATCCGGATCTCATGCGGTACCCGAAGTCGGTGGAGCGCCGTGGTGACCTTCCCGATCAGGCGTCCCGCCCTCCCGTGCCCCGCCGCGGGATTGGCGACCACGACGAGGCCGGGAGCGTCTGCCACGGGCTACGCGCCCGGGATGGTGGGCTGCCGGGTGATCCCGGCGGCGGCGAGCGCCTCGGTGTGATGGGTCTGGAAGCGAAGCAGGGCCGCGTCACCATCGGCGAAGAGAGCTTGGGCGCGAGCGAGTGCCGCACGGCGTTCGTTCCCCTCGAGATCGGCCGCCAGCACCCCGACGAGCGTGGCCTGACGGGAGAACTCGATCGCGGTGAGCAGCTCGTCCCTGGCGGACAGGAACCGGAGCACCTGTCCCTGATCGAAGCCCTTGTCGGCGAGCGAGCTCGAGAGCTCATACGTCTCGATGGCATCCGTCGTCTTCTTGGCGTCGTCCGCGGCCGTCCCCAGCGTGTCCGCGGCACCCTTCGGCGTCCTCTCGGCGAGCCCGGAGAGGAGTTCGCGGACCTCCGGGAGGAGGATCGGGGGCCGGCCCTCCGTGATCTGCCCGATCGTGCCGACCTCGGTCGTGACTAGGTCCTCCCACGCGGCGCCCGCCCGCCGCCGCAGGAGCTCCTGCTCACGGTCGCGCTCGGAGGTCTCTTGCGCGCGGAGACCGTTCGTCAGCCAGATCCCTCCCCAGAACACCAGGAGACCGGCCACGAAGGCAGCGATGACCTGCACGCCACGGCGCCGTGCGAACGGCACCGGAACAGGGACCGGCCCACGCCTCGGCGCGCGCACGGACTGCCTCGTCCTCGTTCGTCCCTTGCCCTTGATCGCCATGGTCGTCGTCCTATCGCTTCAGTAAGCGGCTTGCGATGATAGCTCCCTCGTAGAAGACGTAGAGCGGGATCAACAGCGCGAGCATCGAGATCGGATCTCCCCCCGGCGTGATCAAGGCCGAGAAGATCGCGAGGCCGAGGATCACCTGGCGCCGATACTTCCGCATCGTCTCGTTCGTGAGGACCCCCGCCGCGGTGAGCGATATGAGCAGGATCGGGAACTCGAATCCGAGGCCGAACGCGAGGACCGTGAAGATCACGAAGCCGATGTACTTGTCGACGGTGAGGAGTGGACTGATGAAGTCGCCGCCGACGCCCAACAGGAAGCTGAGTGCTCTCGGCAGCGTCAGGTAGGCGGCGAGGCCCCCGAGGAGGAACAGGACGAGCGAGAGCGCCACGAACGGGATGGCCCACTTGCGCTCTCGTGACGTGAGCCCCGGCACGATGAACGCCCAGAGCTGGTACAGGATCACCGGCAACGCCACGATCAACGCGAGGAACATGATCACCTTCACGGTGATCATGAACCCGTCGACCGCCCCGAGGAAGATGAGTGAGCAGCCCTGCTGTTCGAACGGAGCCTTGTCTGGGTTGTCGCGGAGGAAGTCGCAGTACGGGCTCTTGATGAGCCTCATCGCGGGTTCGAAGAGGAAGAAGCCGGCGGCCAACCCGGCCAGCAGAGCCCAAAGACAGATCACCAACCGGTGGCGGAGCTCCTTGAGGTGGGCCATCAGCGACATCGCGCCCTCGCGCTCCTCCGGGCTCTTCCGCCGCCACCTGGGAAGGGTTCTCATGAGTGAGAGGGGGTCCCGGGTTCGGTGTCGCCGCCGGTCGGTGGGCGGTCGGTGGGCGCGTCCTCGACGAGCCGGTCGGCGGGCGCACCCCCCACTTCCTCAACCTCACCTGCGGCGGGCGTGGCCCGCGGCTTCCGGGGCGTCGTCTCGGCCTCGTCTCGGATCGTCTGCTTCGTTCGACGAACGGCGCCCTTCACGTCGGTGGCCTGCTTGATGCCGCCGGTGACCTTCCGGAACTCGTTGGCCGCGTCCCGCATCTCGTCTTTGACCTCGGACGACACCATGCTCCGAACCTCGTTCTGTACGTCCCGGAACTGGCGGAGCACCCGGCCGACGGACCGGGCGAGCTCGGGCAGGCGTTCAGGCCCCACCACGATCAGCGCCACGGCGAGTACGACGAGTAGCTCGAGGGGTCCTACGTTCAGCATCGGCTTCGGGACGTGCCCGACAGGGATTCTATCGGTGGGCCCTGTGCCGGGCCGGTCGCTTCGCGGACGCCCGTCCCGACAGGCCGGCCGCCGCATCGGCGGCTCGCGCCGACTCGGCGGCCAGCTCGTCGGCGATCGGCTGGAGCTCGTCCTGCAGGCGGCTCGCGGTGCGCCCCAGCAGGATCACATGGCGTACGAGGAACCCGAGCATCACGAGCAACGCGACGGTCGTGGTGAGTCCGACGACGAGCCACACGACGAGCCAGGGTCTCATGCGAGTGATGGTACCGGGGGGATACGGACAGCGGGGCAGCGCTACGACTCGTCGGAGCCGGCGAGGAACTTGTTGAGGTAGCGCTCGTCCTCGAGGAGGAAATGGAACTCGATGACGTCGTCGATCGTGAACGCCGGGCCGTCCATCGCGTGTTCGAGGGCTTCCATCGTCGCGACGGGCTCCTGATCGAACAGCGTCTCACTGACTTCGCCGATGCCTCGCGGTTCGAGGTCCACTCCCGCAGAGACGAGGAGGGCGACGATCTTCCGGTCGGCGCGCTTCTCGACCGAGTCGTCGCAGCGGGGACAGGTGAAGCGATAGCTCCCTTCCCTGCCGCTGGAGCGGACCGAGAGCGAGATCGCCTCGGGGCCCATGTCGACCTCGCCGCAGCGGGGGCACGTTGTCCGGATGGTGGTCATCTCACGACTGCTATCGGCCCGGTTCCGGCGGGCCTTGAGGATCGGGAGCGTTGTCGGGGCTAGACCCGTATGACTAGGTCTTGTGGCCATAGCGGTGCAGCGTCTCCCGAGCGAGATCGCGTGCCTGGTCGCGGAGCTCGGGAGGCTCCACGACCTCGGCGTCGTCGCCCACGCGGAGCAACAGACGGGCCACCCATCCGAGCTGCCGCGCGGGCAGCGTCAGCTCGACGCCGCCGTCATCACGTTCCTCGACGTCCGTGGTCGCGTAGTACTCCGCGATCCATCGGGCCGCGGGTCGCAACCGGAGCCGAACTGCCACGTCCTCGCCCGTCGGGGAGTAGAGGTCGCGCCCGGCGCCTCGCAGACCGCGCGGAGAGAACGCCTCCCCCGTCGACGCCGCACTCCGTATCCGATCGGCGCGGAAGAGCCGCTCCGCGTCGGCGTCGATGTCCCACGCCGCGACGTACCAGTGCCCCATGCCGGAGAAGACCTCTTCCGGGGCGATCTCGCGTTGGCTCCATTCGCCCGTCGATGCGGCGAAGTACTCGATCGACAGCCGCTCGTGCGCGCTCGCAGCTTCGAGCAGCACGTCGAGATGCTCCGGAGCCCGGCCACCTGTCGCGATCTCGATCCGCCCGTCGGTCTCACGGAGCGTCTCGGCACCGAGCGACCGGCGGAGCTTGTCGAGCGCCTTCGCGAGCGAGGGAGCGTCCGGCATGCCGGGTGTTGCGAGCAGCTCGGTGCCGCGGAGGTAGACCGCGAGGGCCTCGATCCGCGTGAGTTGCAACGGTCGGGAGAAATGATCCGCCATCGAGATCCAGATGTGCCCGTCCTCGTCGACGTCGACGTCGATCAGGTCGCCCGGGCCGTACGGCGGCAGCCCTGACATGAACAGGAGGTCGAGGTCGCGTCGCAGCTGCGACAGAGGAACTCCGAAGGCGCTCGCGACGTCCGGGAGGGCCGAGCCCGGATGCTGCACGAGGTACGGCACGATCGCCAGCATCCGTCCCAGGCGGTCAGAGGTCTTCGGCACACCGCGCTTCCGTTCAGGCAAGGAGCGCCTCCAACCGCGAGACGACGGCGTCACGCAAGGAGGCCGGGGATCGCACGACGGCATCCGGTCCGTATTCGAGCAGCATGGCCGCGAATGCGTCCTCGTCGGCCATCGGGATCTCCATCGCGACCCAGCCGTCCTGTTCGGTATCGATCTCACGCGCGCCCGGGAACTGGGATGCGGCGAACCACGCTCGGCCCGGCGAGAACAGCACTACGGCGCGGTCGTCGCCGGCCGCGACCCACGGGCCCGCCTCGACGTGGTCCGCGGCCCGGAAGTCGGCGGGCGGTCCCGATCCCGCTCCGGCATCGGCGATCTCGCCGGCGATTCGTGAGAGCCGGAACGCACGGACGTCGTCCCGTTCCCGGTCGTGCCCCACGAGGTACCAGTGCCCGGCTCGGAACACCATCGCCCAGGCGTCGACGTCTCGTTCGCCGATCCTGCCCTGGGACGTTCGGTAGAGGAAACGGACCCTGCGGAGCGCCTGTGCGGCCTCGGCCGCGGCGTGCACGAGGTTGCTGCGTGCGTCCGAGCCGGAGGCGAGCGGCCCGCCACCGAGCCCGGCGAGCACGCCGCCGTCGGCGCCGTAGAGGAGTTTGCGGGCGCCGCTCTCCGCCGCGGGATCCTGGCCGCCGCTCTGGGCGGCGACCAGCAGAGCGACGAGCTCGCCGGGCTCGAACTCGATCTCCGGGAGGTAGTACTTGTCCTTCGGGATCACGTAGCCCTGCTCGGTGCCCCACACGTCCACGTCGACCAGCTCCAAGGGGACGCCGTATTCGCGAAGGACGTCTTTGTCCCGTTCGAACATGCGCTTGGCGGTGTCGGGATTGCTCTGCCCGTACGGTTCGAGCACCCGGCGGATCTGCTCGAAGGTGAGCGGCTGCGGTGTCTCGAGGAGGAGCCCGACGAGGTTCAACAAGCGCTCCAGCGGCTCCGCGCGGTCCCCCTCCCCCATGGTTGCGGCATCATATCGGCGCCGTGATACGCGACCGGAGCACCGCGTGATCCACATCCGACGAGGTGTGGTCCGCGCCGTGACCGCCGAACGCCCTGGGGCGCAGGAGCTCGAGGTCGAGGTCGACGGAAGCCCGGCGCCGGCCATCTGCTATCCGGACCTCTCCGGCGAGGTCCGACCCGGCGATCCCGTCCTCCTCAATACGACGGCGGTCGAGCTGGGGCTCGGGACCGGCGGGGTCCTGTTCGTGATCGCGGTAGAGGGCCGGGAGTCGAGCAGCAACGCTCCCCCCGGGCACGTCATGAAGGCGCGGTACACGCCCGTTCAGACGGCGGTCGCGAGCGTCGAGGAGACGCACGGCGACATGCTGGAGGCTTCGCAAGGGCTGGGACAGACGCCCGTCGTGTGCGCACCGCTACATTCGATGCTGGCGCCGATCGCCGCGGGCGCGAAGCGGGCGGCGGACGCCCGCGTCATCTACGTGATGACCGACGGCGCGGCGTTGGCGGGCGGTTTCTCCCGACTGGTGGAGCAGCTGAGATCGTCCGGACTGATCGACGGATGGATCACGTGCGGGCAGGCCTTCGGGGGCGAGCTTGAGGCCGTCACCGTCTGGACCGGGCTGCTCGCGGCCAAGGAGGTGCTCGACGCCGAAGTGATCGTCGTCGCCGATGGGCCCGGGAACCTGGGTACCGACACGACGTGGGGTGTGAGCGCCCTGGCGAGCGGTCACTCCCTGATGGCCGTCGCGACGCTGCAGGGTCGGCCGATCCCTTCGCTCCGGGTCAGTTTCGCCGATGAACGCGAGCGGCACCGAGGCGTGTCACATCACTCGCTCACCATCTTGGCCGACGTCTGCAAGGTGCCGGTGAACGTTCCGGTGCCGACGCTCGCAAATGAGGAGCAGCGGACCGCCGTCTGGGACGCCCTCCGATCACGTCGGTTGGAGGACGTCCACCAGCTCGTCGAGGTGGACGGACAGCCGGCCGTGGAGGAGCTTCGGGAACGAGGCGTGGACGTGCGGTCGATGGGACGCGGGGTCGACGACGATCCCGCGTTCTTCCTCGCGGCCGGCGGGGCTGGGGTGCTCGCCGGCCGCCTGGCCGCCGAGAACCGCCGATGGCGTGAGCCGACCTGAGCTCCGTGGGCTGCCTATCTGGGTTCGCCCGAACCGGGAGCGTTCAGGAGCGCGCGAGCGATGTCGGCCTGGGTCGTTCGCACGACGACCTCGTACGTGTGCTTGCGGGCCGGTTTGATCCAGGCGGAGACGTGATTCCGTCTGAGGAACCTGACCTCGCGTTCCGCCCGTTTCCTATCCCCCATCGCGACGCGCTGCCATCGGCTCCGCCCGCCTCGAAAGAACAGGTCGGCGAGGAACTCACCGGCGAACTCCGGGATGCCGATCGCAACCACGTCGATCAGCGCCTCGAGCACCGGCATCACATGTGGGCGATGAGCTGATCGACCCGCTCGTCCACCGACTTGAACGGGTCCTTGCACAGGACGGTTCGCTGCGCCTGATCGTTGAGCTTCAGATGAACCCAATCCACCGTGTAGTCGCGGCGTTTCGCCTTCGCCTGACGGATGAAGTCGCCGCGCAGTTTCGCCCGGGTCGTCTGTGGCGGCTCTCGCATCGCCTTCGAGATCTCGGCCTCCGACGCGACCCGCTCCACCCTTCCCGCCTTCTCCAGGAGGTAGTAGAGCCCTCGGCCCCGGTTGACGTCGTGGTACGTGAGATCGAGGAGCGCCACCTTCGGTGACGCCAACGAGAGGTCGTGCTTGGCCATGTAGCGCTCGATCAGCAGGCGCTTGGTGATCCAGTCCACCTTGCGTCCCAGGCGTTCTGGGTCACCGGCGCTCATCGCGTCGAGCGCCTCGCCCCATTCGTAGAGGAGAAGTTTCGACGTTTCGTCGGTCCCTCGCCGTTCGAGGAATCGGGAGGTCTTCTCGAAGTACTCCTGCTGCATCTCGATCGCCGACAGCTCCCGTCCGTTCGCGAGCTTCACCTTCCGGGTGCCGGTCGTATCGTGGCTGATCTCACGGATCGCGCGGATCGGGTTCTCGAGAGTGAGGTCTCGCATCACCGTGTTGCCTTCGACCATCCGAAGCACCAGGTCGGTGATGCCCACCTTCATGAACGAGGTCCACTCGTTCATGTTCGAGTCGCCGACGATCACGTGGAGTCGCCTGAATCGCTCCGCATCGGCGTGCGGCTCGTCGCGCGTGTTGATGATCGGGCGAGAGCGCGTGGTGGCCGATGAGACGCCCTCCCAGATGTGTTCGGCTCGCTGGGAGATGCAGTACTGAGCGCCTCGCGGGCCATGGAGGACTTTGCCTGCGCCGCACCAGATCTGGCGGGTCACGAAGAACGGGATCAGGACGTCGGCCATCCTCGCGAACTCCCCGTGGCGCGCGACGAGGTAGTTCTCGTGACAGCCGTAGGAGTTGCCCGCCGAATCGGTGTTGTTCTTGAAGAGGTAGACCTGGCCGGAGATGCCTTCCTCGTGGAGCCGCATCTCCGCGGCGGCGAGGAGCGCCTCCAAGATGCGCTCCCCCGCCTTGTCGTGCGCGACGAGCTCCTCGACGTCGTCGCACTCGGGGGTCGCGTACTCGGGATGGGAGCCGACATCGAGGTACAGCCGGGCACCGTTCTCCAGGAACACGTTGGAGGAGCGTCCCCAGTGGACGACCCTGCGGAACAGGTAGCGAGCTACCTCGTCGGGCGAGAGGCGGCGCTGCCCCCTGAACGTGCAGGTGACGCCGTACTCGTTCTCGAGTCCGAAGATCCGCCGCTCCATGCGGCAAGACTACGCCGAGGGACGGCCGAAGAGGTACGGGCGATCGTGTGGTACAGCCGAGCGCCGGTTCTTCACTCGGGCCGGCGGTCTCGCTCGTTGCCACGGCGGTAGTTGCCGGTGATCCTGGCCATCGCCTGTTGTTCCCCGAGTAGCTCGAGCGAACGCTTGAACCTGACCGTCGCCGGACCCCGCAGGGTCGTCACGGGCGACCCCCACCGAGAGATCACGACGTCCCCCGACTTCCGCTCGACGAACGAGAACCCGAGATCATCTTCCACGCGGGTGACCCCCGGTTCCTTCAGGCGCGATCAGCCGGCGAGGAGGCCGGCGACCTCGGAGTCGGTGAGCCTTCGGAACTTCCGACGCCGCGGGTTGCTCCGCTCGAGCACGCCCGCCTCGATGTGGTCGTGCTCGATCGTTCGGGAGTCGGGGGCGCCGAGTACCTGCACGGCGTTCTTCACGGCCGTCGGAAGGTCCCATCCGGCGCCGTACTTCTCCTTGAGGCTCTCGGTGAGGTCGTCGGCGTGGCCACCGATGGCCACGAAGCCGTGCTCATCGGTCACGCTGCCGTCGAACAGGACGTGGTAGATCGACGTGCCATCGACGTCCCCGTTCACCTCACCGACGAGGATCTCCACCTCGTAGGGCTTCATCTGCTGGGTGAAGATCGTCGAGAGCGCCTGGGAGTACGCGTTGGCGAGATCGCGCGCCTTGACGTCCTCCCTCCCGTAGGAGTAGCCGCGCAGGTCGGCAAGCCGGATGCCCGAGATCCGCAGATCCTCGAACTCGCTGTACTTCCCGACCCCGGCGAACGCGATCCGGTCGTAGATCTCGCTGATCTTGTGCAGGGTAGAACTCGGGTTCTCGGCGATGAACAACAAACCGTCGGCGTACTCGAGCCCGATGACGGAGCGCCCCCGCGCGATGCCCTTGTGCGCGTACTCCGACCGGTCCTTCATCAGCTGGTCGGGCGAGACGTACGGCATGAACGACATCTACGACCTCGTCTCCACCACCGCGCGCACGGCGGTCGCGACGTCTTCGTCGGTGGACTCCGTGGCGCCCTGTGCGGTGACCGTCACCACCACCGGGAAGATGCCTCGCGCGAGGTCCGGACCCCCCGTCGCGACGTCGTCCTCGGCCGCGTCGATCAGTGCCTCGACCGCGACCCGCATCGCCTCGTCGTGATCCAGGCCCGGCCGCCAGCGCTTCTTCAGCGAGTTCTTGGCGGGCTGCGCTCCCGATCCCGTGGCCTGGTAGTCCTGTTCCTCCCACCGGCCGCCCGTCGCGTCGTAGTAGAAGAGCCGGCCCTCGTTCCGGCCTTCGTCGTACCCACCGAACAGCGGGACGACGACGAGTCCCTGTACCGCGAGCGGGAAGTTCGCGCGGATCATCTGGGCGAGCCTGTTCGCTTTCCCTTCGAGGGACAGCCGGTCGCCCGTGAGCTTCTCGTAGTGCTCGAGCTCGAGCTGGAAGAGCCGGACGGTCTCCACGGCCTGTCCGGCCGCACCCGCGATCGCGATCGCGGAGAAGTCGTCCGCCGCGAACACCTTCTTCATCTTGGCGTCCGCGATCGTGTAGCCGGAGGTCGCGCGCCGGTCGCCGGCCATCACGATCCCCTCCGCGTATCGCAAGCCGAGGACGGTGGTGGCCTGGGGCACATCGACGGCGCCCAGCTGCACCGACGCCGGCATCGCCTCAGGACGTTGGCGCTTGAGCAGCTCGACGAAGCTCGGGTCGGCGCCGAAGGAAGCCCCCGAGAGTGGAAGCTCGACCCTGTCGGTCACTCCCCGCCCTTCTGCACGTAGGACTTCACGAATTCTTCGGCGTTCTCCTCCAGCACCGAGTCGATCTCATCGAGGATCTCGTCCATCTCCTCTTTGAGCTCGGCGGCCTTCGACGTCGACGAGACCTGGCCGGCGTCGGCATCGGGCTGATCTCCGCCGCCACCCTTCTTCTGGACCTGCTTCCGTTCTTGTTCGGGCATCGCTCCTCCTCCGTGGCGATTCTAGCCGGAGCGGCGGATCACCCCTGGAGGGCGGTCACCAACGCGGCCGCGTCGTGGGACGCCTCGAGCAGCTCGTCCACGTGCGCCTTCGTGCCGCGGAGCGGCTCCCTCATCGGGATGCGTTGGAGCGCCTCGGCGCCCGTGTCGATGATCAGGGAGTCCCACGACGCGGCCGCGATCGCATCAGGGAACTTGCCGATGCATCGTCCCCGGAAGTACGCACGTGTGTCTTCGGGTGGATCCATGATGGCGCGCTGCACGTCCGCCTCGTCGACCATGCGCTCCACCTTCCCCGAGCGTTCCAGCCGGTAGTAGAGACCCTTCTCCTGCCGTACGTCGTGGTACTGAAGGTCGATCGCCCGCAGCTTCGGGTCGCCTCTGTCGAGACCCCCTCGCTCCCGGTACGCCTCGATGAGGCGGTACTTCGCCACCCAGTCCAGCTCGCGGTGCAGTGAGAGAGCCTCGGTCTCGAGCGCGCTCAACACGCTCTCCCATCGCTCGAGGACCTCACGGTTCGACTCGGTGTCGTCCTCGTGCTCGATGTACTTCTTCGCGTGCTCGAAGTACTCCCACTGGAGCTGCACCGCGGTGAGTCGCCGGCCGTCGGCGAGGCGGACCTCCACCGTGCAGGTCACGTCCCGTGAGATCTCGTGCAGCGCCCGGACCGGCCCCTCGAGGGAGAGATCGGGAAGGAATCGATCCTCGATCATCTTGAGGACGATCGCCGTCGTCCCCACCTTGAGGAACTGCGCGACCTCGCACATGTTGGCGTCCCCGATGATCACGTGCAGACGCCGATACTTCTCGGGGTCGGCGTGCGGTTCGTCCCGCGTGTTGATGATGGGCCGCTTCAGCGTGGTCTCGAGGCCGACCTCGGTCTCGAAGAAGTCCGCCCGCTGCGTGAGCTGGTAGACCGGCCGGCCACGCTCGTCCCACGGCGCTTCTGAGCCGAGCTTGCCCGCACCGCAGAAGACCTGGCGCGAGACGAAGAACGGGGTCAGGTCCCGGACGATGTCGGCGAACGGGGTCTGCCGGTCGACGAGGTAGTTCTCGTGCGTGCCGTAGGAGTTGCCCTTCCCGTCGGAGTTGTTCTTGTAGATCAGGAGGGCTGGCGCGTCCGGCAGCTGCGTGGCGACCTCGCGCATCGAGCGCTCGAGGATACGCTCCCCTGCCTTGTCGTGGATCACCAGCTCGCGGGGCGTCAGACATTCGGGGGTCGAGTACTCGGGATGCGCGTGGTCCACGTAGTACCTCGCACCGTTCGGCAGGATCACGTTGGCGAGGCCGAGGTCCTCGTCGGACACCTCGCGCGACGGGATCGGCTCGAAGCCGCGAGCGTCCCGTAGAGGCGACTCTTGCTCGTAGTCCCAGCGGATCCGTCTGAGCGACCCCGCGAACGTCGAGATCAGCAACGACGACGAGAGGACGGGATTGAAGTCCGGGACCCCGACCGCAGCGATGCCGTACTCGGTCTCGGTGCCTAGGACCTTGGGGATGGCCACCCAGGGACCCTACAGATACTGCCCGGGGCTCACGCGCTCCACCTGCCGGCCGTCGCCCTCGTCGCCGAGCAGCGTTCGGACGTAGACGATGCGCTCGCCCTTCTTGCCCGAGATCCGCGCCCAGTCGTCGGGGTTGGTCGTGTTGGGGAGGTCCTCGTTCTCCTTGAACTCGTCCCGGATCGCCGTAAGGAGATCGTCGGTCTTGATGCCCTTCTCCCCGGTGGAGAGGAAACGCTTGATGGCGTCCTTCTTGGCCCGCCGCACGATGTTCTCGATCATCGCGCCCGAGTTGAAGTCTTTGAAGTACAGGATCTCCTTGTCGCCGGAGGCGTAGGTGACCTCGAGGAAGCGGTTGCGTTCTGAGGGCTCGTACATCTGCTCGATCGTCCGCTCGATCATGCGCGAGACCGCCACCTGGACGTCTCCTGAGTTCCGCTCGACCTCGTCGGGGTGGATCGGGACGACGGGATGCAAGTACTTGGACATCACGTCCTTGGCCTGATCCGCGTTAGGGCGCTCGATCTTGATCTTCACGTCGAGTCGGCCGGGTCGCAAGATCGCCGGGTCGATCAGGTCCTCGCGGTTGGAGGCGCCGATGACGATCACGTTCTTCAGGGTCTCGACCCCGTCGAGCTCGGAGAGCAACTGCGGGACGATCGTCGACTCGACGTCGGACGAGATCCCTGTGCCGCGGGTGCGGAAGATGGAGTCCATCTCGTCGAAGAAGACGATGACGGGAAGTCCCTCCTCGCTCTTCTCCTTGGCGCGCTGGAAGATCTCGCGGATCTGCCGTTCCGTCTCGCCGACGTACTTGTTCAGCAGCTCCGGCCCCTTCACGTTCAGGAAGTAGCTGCGGGCGTCCTCGCGGCCCGTGCGCTCGCGCACCTTGTCGGCGAGGGACTTGGCCACGGCCTTCGCGATGAGCGTCTTTCCGCACCCCGGGGGTCCGTAGAGCAGGACGCCCTTGGGCGCCTCCAGCTCGTGCTCGTGGAAGAGCTCGGCATAGAGGAAGGGCAGCTCGACTGCATCGCGGATCGCCTCGATCTGACCCTCGAGCCCACCGATGTCTTCGTAGGTGATGTCGGGGATCTCCTCGAGGACGAGCTCCTCCACCTCTTCTCGGGGCAGGAGCTCGGTGGCTACCCCGGAGCGCGCATCGTAGAGAACGGGGTCGCCGGCACGAACCGTCGTGCCGAGGAGAGAACCGGCGAGGTAGGCGACGTGCTCCTCGTCGCCCCGGCTCACCACGACGGCCCGGTCGGTCCCGAGCTTGTCCTTGACCTTCACGACCTGACCGGCGCCGTCGGGATCGAGCACCTCGACGACGTTGAGCGCGTCGTTCAAGATCACCTGGGCGCCCGATCGCAGCTTGTCCGGGTCGAGGTCGGGGGCGGGCATCACCCGCATCTTCCGTCCAGCGGTCACCACGTCGACCGAGCCGTCGTCGTTGGTCCCGACGAAGACCCCGAATGTGGCGGGCGGTTGCGAGAGCTTCTCGACCTCTTCGGCCAGGGACTCGATCCGCTGCTTCTCGTCCCGGAGGGCATCCGCCAGCTTCTCGTTCTGACCGGTCGCGCG
Organism: Actinomycetota bacterium; assembly: GCA_035512775.1. Taxonomy (GTDB): domain Bacteria; phylum Actinomycetota; class UBA4738; order UBA4738; family HRBIN12; genus JAJNBA01. The sequence goes on from DATKDI010000006.1 coordinate 33,040, forward strand.
GGCGAGGGCCTCCCGCGTCTCGACGAGCTTCTCCTCGAGGAGCTGCACCTGTCGCGGGGCGTTGGTGAGGCGGCGGCGGAGGAGGCCGACCTCCTCCTCGAGGAAGGAGATCTGCGTCTGCAGTTCGTGGATCTTCTTCGCCTGCTGTTCAGTCTGCTCGTGGCGATCCGCCATCCGGCTCACCTCCCACCGAAGTCATCGGCGCTTCACCCGCATCTTGAGCCCTTCCGGGCCTCTTTCCCGTAGATACGGCAACCAGCCGATCTTTGGCCGATGCCCGGAACAGGGTACTTCTCCTGAAGTTAGTCCTCGGGACCGACACGGGCCACCGTCAGGAACCCGGTGTGGCCGACCATCCGATGGTCGGGGCGAACGCTGCGCGAGGTGACGTGCCACCCTCGCTTGAGCACTTCGAACGTCTCGATGTGAAGGAAGCCGGACTCCGGGAGCGCCAGGACGAGTTGCTGGACCTGGATCGTCGTCGGGAGGTAGGCGCAGAGGACCGCCCCGGGCTCGAGAGCCGGTCCCAGCGCTCCGAGGGGTGCCCACGGCTCGGGCAGATCGAGGACCACCCTGTCGAACCGCTCCCCGGTCGAGCCCGCGCCGGTCACGTCGCCGTCGCGCATCTCGAGGGTGTCGGGGATCTTCCCGAAGAAGCCCTCGATGTTGGCCTGGGCCCGCTCCCGGTGCTCCGGCCGGACCTCGTACGAGACGATCCGTCCTTGCTCGCCCACCGCCCGGCACAGTGCGATCGTCAGCGCTCCCGAGCCCGTCCCGGCCTCGAGGACCCGCGCGCCCGGGTAGACGTCGGCGTACACGACGATCGGCCCGAGGTCCTTCGGATAGACGACCTGAGCCCCCCTCGGCATCTTGAGGACGTAGTCGGAGAATCGCGGACGGAACGCCGCGAGGAGCATGCCGCGCGCGGTCCTCACGCGGGTTCCCTCCGGTCGGCCGATGAGGTCGTCGTGCGCAAGGGTGCCCGCATGGGTGTGGTACGTGGCGCCGGCCTGCAACGGGAACAGGTAAGTCCGCTCTCGCTGGTCGATGAGGAGGACCTTCTCGCCCGCTTCGAACGGCGCGCTCACCGGACGGCTCGATCGTAGATCTCCGCGGGGAGCACCTCGTCCGAGAGCTCCTCGGCGATCGCTCGGTCCGAAGGCTCGGGGTCGGCACTCAGGCGTTCGCCGAGGATCTGCGCGCGCGCCCGGCAGAACGCGCAGAACCGGCCGGTCGTGGGCTGGCCGCACGACTCACATGCCTGGAGTGCCGCTCGATCCTCCGACCGGAACAGGGGCATGCCGCGCTCCAGATACCCGAGGAAGAACTGCGCCTTGGTCCCCGGCGACGTCTGCTCGATCGTGTTCATGGCCTCCTTGTACCGGAGCTGTGTGTTCCCCGCGACGAGCGGGCACTCCTCGACCACGTAGTCGATGCCGCGCAAGAAGGCGAACGCGGCCGTCTCCAGTTCGGACACGCGATGGAGAGGCTTGACCTTCTTGACCATCCCGTCTCGCGCGGGCAGGACCGGAGACTGACGCGCGATCGCGTCGGTCTGCCAGCGCAGGGTGTTCCCGAGCAGCGTGGCGGCCTCGTCGTCGAGGTTGTGACCGGTCGCGACCACGTCGAAGCCTCCCTCGAGGGCGGCACGATTGAACACGTAGCGTTTCGACAGCCCACACACGGCGCACGTCGATCGCGAACCGCGCCGCCCGGCGGTCGGGATGTCGTAGCCGTAGTCACGTGGGAGGTCGACGGTCAACAGGCGAGCTCGGCGCTCCTCCGCGAACGCTCGCGCGACCTCGTGCGAGCGATCGGAATAGTTCTCGATGCCGAGGCCGAGGTAGAGACCCGTGACGTCGTAGTCGAGGTCGAGGAGCACGTCCCAGAGCGCGAGCGAATCCTTGCCTCCCGAGACGGCGAGCAGGATCCGGTCATCCGGCGCCATCATCTGATGGCGCCGGATCGCTTTCTCCACCTGGGTCAGGAACATCACGAAGAAGTGCTCGGTGCAGAAGGCGGCGTGGTGACGCCTGATCTCGATCACGGCGTCGCCACGGCAACTCCGGCACCTCATGGCGCCCCTCCCGAGATGACGGGACGGATCTCGAGCTCGTCCTCGTCCCGGACGGGCATCTCTCGTGTGATGAGCTCCCCCGCCCGGATCACGAGCACGGTGTCGACCGAGATGCCCAGCTCGTCGAGGACGGAGCCGACCGGGCGACCTCCGCGCAGCTGGACCTCACGGTCGGGGTTCCGCAGCTTGACCTTCACGCCGAGAGGCTATTACGGCTCGAGGAACTCCGTCGGGAGCGGCTTCGTGCCGAGCGTGACCGAGACGGAACGCTCCTCGCCGCCGGAGCGGATCACCCGCACGTCGACCTCGTCCCCGGGGTTCAAGGCATCCAGGACCCGGCCGAGGTCCGTCGCGGCGTCGATCGACTCGCCGTCCACCTCCACGATCACGTCCCCTTCGCGGACCCCGGCGTCCGCGGCGGGGCCGTTCGTGAGGGTGGCCAACACGTAGGCCCCGCGATCGACCGGGAGCCCGAGCTGGAAGGCGAGGTCCGCCGTGACGTCCCTCGTCGACACCCCGAGGTACGCCGTGGCCTTGAGCGGATCCGAGATCGCCGAATCGATCGCGGTCTTCGCCGAATCGATCGAGATCGCGAACCCGATGTTCTCGGCGTTCTCGCTGCCGGCGGAGTTGATCCCCACGACCTTCCCCTCCATGTCCACGAGGGGTCCGCCGGAGTTCCCGTGATTGATCGCCGCGTCGGTCTGGATCACCTCGCTGTAGGTGCGAACGCCGTTCGGGCAGACGGTGCACTGGGGGTCGGGCACACGGATCGTCCGGTCGAGTGACGAGACGATGCCCGTCGTGACCGAGGGACCGCCCTCCAGCGCGAGGGCATAGCCGATCGCGACGACCTGCTGCCCGAGCCGGAGATCGGCGCTGGCCCCGAGCGGGAGGGCCGTCAGTCCCTCCGCTCCGAGCTTCAGGATCGCCAGGTCGTGCTCGCAATCACCGCCGATCACGCGAGCGTCGTAGCGCGTCGGCTCGTCCTCCGAGGTCGACACCGTGATCCGGGACGCACCCTGCACCACGTGGCAGTTGGTGACGACGACACCGTTCTCCCGCACGATGAAGCCGGTGCCCACCCCTTCGCCCTGCTCCGGCTGGCCGGTTGGGGATGACTGGTAGACGTTCGTCGTGACGTTGACCACCGAGGGAAGGACCCGTTCGGCGACCGCGGCGTAGGGCTCCTCCCCCGGGTCCAGTGGCGGAAGCGGGGATGCGGCCGGACTCTCCCCCTGGCGGTCGACCTGGACACAGGCACCGAGCAAGAGAGCGAGCGAGACGGTGAGCAGGAGGAGACGCCTGGGGGTTGTCAACAGCTTCACGCGGTGGGTTCGCTCCCGATCGATCGGGGGTTCGAAGAACCCACCCTACCCTCGCTAGGAGAGCAAGGAACCGGAAGGCCGCTCCTTCCTCGGATCGACGAACGGGATGGGCGCGGTTCGCCCCACGAGGTGCTCGCCGTCCTCGGTCTCGACATCCAAGGCGGTGCCCGGTGCCGAGAGCTCGACGGGAACCCAGACGTAGCCGATGTTCTTCGCGAGCCCCGGTGACCAGACCGCGTCGGTCATGCGCCCGACCTTGCGTCCCTCATGGTGCACCGGCCAGAACTCCGACATCTCGGCGCGGAGCTCGTCTCCGTCGAGCTCGATGCCGACGAGCTTCCGGTCGACGCCCTCCCGCTTGATCCGCTCGAGCGCGTCCTTGCCGATGTAGTCCTGTGGCTGTTCCTCGACGAGCCGCTCCAGCCCCATCACGTGCAGGGGCGTGTCGTCGATCGTCATGTCGGAGCCGTAGTTGAAGATGCCGGCCTCGATGCGGCGCGCCTCGCAGGGTGCGATCGGCTTGATGCCGAACTCCTCGCCCGCGTCGGCCACGGCGCTCCAGAGCTCGTCGCCCTTCGACCCGTCGAGGAGGTTCACCTCGAAGCCGGGGATCGCCGTCCACCCCGTCCGGCTGATGAGCACGGGGATGCCGCGGATCTCGAACTCGTCGACCCAGTAGTACTTGATGTCGTAGATCGAGGGGCCCACGAGCTTCTCGAGCGTCTTCGCCGACAGGGGCCCTTGTACCTGCATCGGGTGGACGTCGGGGAAGGTCACCTCGACATCGAGGCCGGAGGATGCCGCGACCCCCATCGCGTAGAGGCCGGCATCGGAATCCGCCAGTTGCATCCACCAGGTGTGCTCCGCGACGTGGAGCAACACCGGGTCGTTCACGATCCCGCCGTCCGGCGAGGTGACGATCACGTACTTGCCCTGCTTCACTGCGCAGTTCGTGAGATCGCGGCACGTGAGCATGTCGATCAGTCGGTCGGCATCGGGACCCGCCACCTGGACGGTGCGTTCGACCCCGACGTCCCACATGGTGACGCCGGTCGCCAACAGCGCGTACTCGGTGTCGGGATCGTCGAAGTACCCGGGCAGGTACATGTGATTGTAGATGTCATAGGCCGTGCATCCGGCTCGGAGCGTCGACTTGAAGAACGGCGACTGCCGATACCAGGGGCCGAAGTAGAGGGTCGCGCTCTTGGCGAGCATCTCGGGTCGCTCGTTCACCATCACTGCCTCCTTGCACGCGGTCGTTGAGTTGAAGCATCGTTCGATATGCGTGCCCGGCGCAACTCGGCGCATGCCTTCTGAACAGGGACGAAGGACCTGAACGACCGTTAGGAAACCGGAGGTCGTTCCGACTACGACACGGGGATCGTCTTGTCCGGGTCGATGAACGGCATCGGCACGACCGTGGCGGTCCGGCCCCCCCATTCGGTCTCGACCGTCACGGAGACGCCCTCGGAGGAGCGGTCCGCCGGGAGCCAGCAGTAGCCGATGTTCCTCGCGAGCCGAGGTGAATAGATCGCCGACGTGACCTTCCCGACCGGGGTGCCCGCATCGAGGGCAGGCCACTTCACGTTGTTGAGCTCGGGGAAGGGATCCCCGTCGAACTCGACCCCGTTGATCCTCTTCGTCACCCCCGCGTCACGGATCCGGCGCAGCGCGGCGATGGAGATCGATGCGTCATCGGGAAGATCCCACGCGACCAGGCGATCGAAGCCCAGCTCGATCGGGTTGTTGTCGTAGGTCATGTCGGCGCCCCAGTTGAAGATCGCGCCTTCGATCCGCCGGATGTCGCTCGGACCCGTCGGTACGATGCCGAACTCCTGGCCCGCCTCCATGATCGCCTCGAACACGTCGGTGCCCTTGCTCGTGTCGGTGAGGTAGACCTCGTAGCCGATCTCGGAGGTCCAGCCGGTGCGGGTCACGACGACGGGCGCCTCGGCGATCTTCGCCTCGGTCCAGAAGTAGTACTTCAGGTCGAGGATCTCAGGACCCAGGAGCTTCACCATCAGGTCCTTGGACTTCGGGCCCTGCACCTGAAGCGGGGCGACGTCCGCCTCGCGGATGGTGACATCGAGATCCGGATGCGCGTTCTTCAACCCGCGTGCGAACAGCAACGCGTCGGAGGAGGCGAGCGCGAACCAGAACGTGTTCTCGTCCATCCGCGTGAGGACGGGGTCGTTCACGATGCCGCCGTCCGAATCGCAGATGAGGACGTACTTGCCCTGACCGACCGCGCACGTGGAGAGGTCGCGCGGCGTGAGCAGTTGGGCGAACCGGAAACCGTCGGGACCGGATATCTCCAGGCAGCGCTCCACCGCTACATCCCAGAGCGTGACCCCGTTCAGCAGCGCGTCGAACTCCGCTTCGAAGGTGTCGAAGCGGATCGGGAAGTACATGTGGTTGTAGACCGTCATGCCCTTCGGGCCGTACCGCTGGGTCGCCTCGTAGTAGGGAGTCCGGCGATTGCGGGCGCCTCGTTGGACAAGGCTCATGTCGAAGGGCTCAGTCATCGTGGGTGCTCCTCTCCAGTGACGGCCGCCCGCCGGGCGCGGGCAGACCACCGATACCTCCGTATCGTGCGAGTGCCATCCGGCGCAGACAACCACGCCGGCTGACCCGAAGTCAGCTCGTGCCGTTGCGTTCGTACACCGAAGCCCCTTGGACGAAGGTGGCATCCACCTGCGCGCTCGCGATCTCGTCGACCGGATGGGCGAAGAGATCGCGATCCACCACGGCCACGTCAGCGAACTTCCCCACCTCGATCGAGCCGGTGACCTCGTCCAGGTGGTTCACGTAGGCCGAGCCCATCGTGAAGGCGGCGATCGACGTCGCGAGGTCGAGTCTCTCCTCGGGGAGGAAGACCTCGTGGTTGTCGTTGCCGTAGAGGTACGTGGGCGGTGTCTTGCGGTTGACCGCGACGTAGATCTCCTCGAGCGGGTCCGGACTGGAAACGGACCAGTCGCTGCCCATCGCGAGGTTCGCGCCAGCACGGACCAGGGACCCGAACGGATACTGCCACCGCCACCGCGGCTCGCCCAGGAACGGGATCGTCAGATCGTCCATCTGCCCCTCGTGCATCGCCCAGAGTGGCTGGGCGTTCGCGACGGCTCGCAGCTCGCGGAATCGCGGCACGTCGTCAGGATGCACGACCTGGATATGTGCCAGGTGGTGCCGGTTGTCGGTCGGACCGTTCGTCTCGAGGGCCGCCTCCATGGCGTCGAGGGCCTCGCGGACCGCGCGCTCCGCCAGCGCGTGGAAGTGGACCTGGAAACCGTGCCCGTCGAGGGCGGTCACGTAGCCCTTCAGGGCCTCGGGTTCGATGAACGAGATCCCCCGCTTGTCGGTCGCCCGTCCCTCGGCATCGAGATAGGGCTCGAGGACCGCGGCCGTGAACGTCTCGCACACGCCGTCCTGCATGATCTTCACCGTCGTGGCGGCGAATCTCCCGGTCTGCGCGCGCTCCCGCAGATCGAGTAGGTCGTCGATCTGGTCCTCGCCGCGCTCGCGGTCCCACCAGAGTGCACCGACGACGCGGGCGGTGAGGTCGCCGTTGCCGGCGGCGAGGAGGTACGCGGAGTAGTTGTCCATCCAATAGCCCGTGGACACGATGGCGTCCTGCCAGGCGGTGATCCCGAGGGAGTGCAGGTACCGCTGGCCCTCGAGCAGCCCCTCGTACACCTCGTCGGGCGTCGGTTCCGGTGCGAGACGGCCGACGAGTTCTGCGGCGCCCTCGTGGAGCGTGCCGCTCGGCTCGCCCGCTTCGTCCCGCTCGATCAGTCCGTCGGCCGGATCCGGCGTCGTCGCCGTTACTCCGGCGATCTCCAGCGCCCGGCTGTTCACCCACGTGCTGTGACCGTCGCGGTTCGGCAGGAACACGATGCGCTCGGGTACGATCGCATCGAGCAGGTCCTTGGTCGGGATCCCGCCGGGGAACACGTCCATGGACCACCCGCCGCCCAGGATCCACTCGCGGTCCGGATGCTCCTCGGCATAGGTCTTCACGCGGAGCAGGTAGTCCTCACGCGAATGGAGGTCGTGCAGGTCGCACTGCAACCGGTCGACACCGCCGCCGACCGGGTGCACGTGTGCGTCCTGGAATCCCGGAAGGAGCATCCGTCCCGCGAGATCGAAGACCTGGGTCCTGGGACCCACGTGCTCGCGGATGGCATCGTCGCTCCCGACGACCACGATCCGCCCGTCCCTCACGGCGACCGCCTGCTCCCGGGTCCGGGCCGCATCCACCGTGTAGACGGTGCCGTTGACGAACGCGAGATCGGCCGAGCTCATCGGCGGAGCATAGCGGTCACGCCAGCGCGACGAGGTCGAGGAGATCCTCGCTCCAGTAGTCGAGGCTCCCATCGGGCATCAACAGGACACGCTCCGGCGCAAGTGCTTCCACGAACTCGGTGTCGTGGCTCACGATCACCATCGCGCCCGGCCAGTCACGCAGGGCCAGGGCGATCGCGGTCCGCGACGGCGGGTCGAGGTTGTTGGTCGGCTCGTCCAGGAGCAGGAGGTTCTTCCTGCCGGCGACGAGCTGGGCCAGCGCGAGCTTGGTCTTCTCACCGCCCGACAGTGTGCCGGCGTCGTGGAACGCCATCTCTCCGGGCAGACCGAACATGCCGAGGAGCGTGCGAAGCGCCTGGTCGTCGGCCCGCGAGGCAAGGTGCATGTGCGCGAGCACCGTCATCCCCTCGCGGATCCCCTCGTGCTCCTGGGCGTAGTACCCGAGCTGGACGCCGTGGCCGAGACGGAAAGAGCCAGCATCGGTCCGGGTCTCACCGGCCAGGATCCGAAGCAGGCTGGTCTTCCCGGCCCCGTTCAGGCCCATCACCAGGAGACGCTCTCCTCGTTCCACGTCGAAGGAGACGGTCTCGAAGACCGGCGGTCCGCCGTAGCCCTTGGTCAGGCCCTCGGTCACCAGCGTCGTTCGGCCGGAGTGGGGCGGGTCGGGGAACCGGAAACGGACGCCGCGCTCCCGCGACGGGGCGGTGATCTTCCGGGACTGGAGCCGGGCGACCCGCGTGTCGAGCGTCTTCGCCTTGCGCGCCCGCTTCGCCGTCTGCCCTCGCATCGAGTCGGCCAGGGTCTTCAGCCGCCTGATCTCGGCATCCTGACGGGAGGCGAGGCCCGCGAGACGCTTCTCGTCCCGCGCCCTCGCCTCCCGGTACTCGGTGTAGGTCCCGCGGTACTCGACCACCCCGTCCCGGTCCAGGTGCAGGATCCGGGTGATCGAGGCGTCGAGGAGCGCGATGTCGTGGCTGACCACGAGCAGCGCCCCGCGGTAGCCGGCGAGGAACCGCATCAGCCAGCCCTTCGCGTCCGCGTCGAGGTGGTTCGTCGGCTCGTCCAGGAGCAAGAGGTCCGAGCCGCCGAACAGGATCCGGGCGAGCTCCAGGCGGCGCCGTTCGCCGCCCGAGAGCGCGCCGACGGGAAGGTCGAGTCGATCCTGGGACAGACCGAGTCCGGCGACGATCGCCCGCGCGTCGGCTTCGGCGCGGTACCCGCCGCTCCGCTCGTACTCTTCCTCGAGCCGCGCGAACCGTGCGACGTGCGTCTCCGACGTGTGTTCCTCCAGCCGAAGCCGGGCCTTCTCCACGCCTCGTTGCAACTCGACCAGGCCGCGTGCGGCGAGGAGGTACTCGATGCCACTCGATGCGTCGTCGGCGCGGTGCTGCCGCGGATCCTGCCGGAGATAGCCCACCGCGCCGCGACGTCTCACCGTCCCTGCCGCGGCGGGCTCCTCTCCCGCCAGGACCTTGAGCGTGCTCGTCTTGCCGGCACCGTTGCGTCCGACCATCCCCACCTTGTCGCCCACCGTGAGCACGAGGTCGAGGCCCTCGACGACCGTGGCTCCGCCTGCCTCAACGGAAAGACCGGTTACCTCGAGGGCGGTCATCGGCACACTCGCGCCCGGTGCGGGGCTGGAGATGTGGGCTCTGCGGGCATCGATACCTCCGGGATCGGGACGCGGACACACGGACGCTCGGGGCGCCCGGTCGTGCTCGAGGAGGTCCCGCTAGCTCACGGTCGAAGTCTAGCGCTCGGGGTCGGGGTCGGGCTTCCACCGGTATCCGAGGCCCGCCTCCGTCACGATGAACCGCGGGCGCGCCGGATCGTCGGCCAGCTTGCTGCGCAGCTGACGGATGAACACTCGGAGGTACTGGCTCTCGGTCGCGTACCCCGGTCCCCACACCTTCTGAAGCAGCCACCGATGTGTCAGGAGCTTCCCGGGATTCGACGCGAAGGCCTCGAGGAGCCGGTACTCGGTGGGCGTCAGATGGATGTCGAGGTCGCCCAACCGCACCAGCTGCCGGCCCAGGTCGACCTCCAGCTCGCCGAATCGAACGACCGGAGGACGACGCTCGCCCTCCGTGCGGCGCCGGACGGCCCGCATCCTCGCGAGGAGCTCCGGCATACCGAAGGGCTTGGTCACGTAATCGTCGGCTCCGGCCTCGAACGCGTCGACCTTGTCGTGCTGACCGTCGAGGACCGACAGCACGATGATCGGGACCGCCGACCAGGCACGCACGCGCCGGATCACCTCGTGACCTCCGATCCCCGGCAGGCCGATATCCAGGACGATCAGGTCGACGCCGGCGTCGGGCAGCAGATCCAGGGCGGTCTCACCGTTGCCCGCGGTGAGGACCTCGTAGGAATGACCCTGGAGGCTTGTGCGCACCGCGCGGAGGATCTGCGGGTCGTCGTCGACCACGAGGACTCTTCCCTCGTTCATCCGGGGCCCCCGGGGAGCTCGATGACGACGGCGGTTCCGCCGCCCGGCTCGTCGCTCATCCGGATCGTGCCGCCGTGCGCCTCCACGATGGCGCGGGAGATCGCGAGCCCCAGACCAGTGCCCGCACTTCCCTCACCTCGTACGAACGGCTCGAAGACCCGTTCGCGTTCCTCCCGTGGGATCCCGGGGCCCCGGTCTGCGATCCGTACCTGGACGCCGTCACGCCATCGGGCCGCCGCCACCGTGATCCGCCGTCCGGGCGGCGTGAACCTCGCCGCGTTCTCGATGACGTTCGTCAGTGCCTGGTCGATCTGCACGAGGTCCAGAGGGATCTCCGGGAGGTTCTCTCGCAGCATCAGCCGGATGTCGTGATCCTTGAGGAGCGATCCGGACCGAGCCACCACCCCCTCGATCAGCTCGTCGACCGCCGTGGGCGCCTTGGAAGGCATCACCGCCCCCGCCCGCATCCGCGACAGGTCCATCAGGTTGCCGATCACCCGATTCAGCCGTCCGGCCTCTTCGTCGATCGTCTCGAGCAGTTCCCGGCGATGCGCGCCTTTCAACGGGGAAGCGTCCTCGAGCAGGCTCGACACCGAGGCCGTGATCGAGGCGAGCGGTGTGCGGAGGTCGTGGGTGACGGACGAGAAGAGCGCGGCGCGCAGCCTGTTGGTCTCCGCTTCCATCCGCGCCGCCTCGGCCTCGGATCCCAGCCGCATGCCGTCGATCGCGAGCGCGATCTGGCCGGCGAGCGTCTGGATCACGCCTCGCTCCTCCGTGCTGAGGGCCGGATGCGTCGCGCTCGGGACCGCGACGATACGGCCGAGCTCTCGGTCCTGCACCGCGATCGGAATGATCTCCTCCCGACCGCCGTCCTCCTCGCCACCCGGGCCCACCTCGACGATGGGACCGTTCGCGAGCTCGCTGGTGATCTCGCATCGAGCGAGATCGAAGAGCTCCACGACCGAGCGGGCCAGGCTCCGAAGCACCTCCTCGGTGGGCACCCCCGAACGGAGCCGGGTCCCCAGATGGTGGAGCAGCCGCGCCTCTCGCTCCCGGCGCTCGGCACGGACTCGCTGTTCGAGCACGCGGGAGAGCATCGTGCCCACCGTCGCCGACACGGCAACGAAGACGGCGAGCGCGACGAGGTCGTCGGTCTTCTCCACCGCGAACGTGTGGATGGGCGGTGTGAAGAAGAAGTTCAACGCGAGGAAGGAGCAGACGGAGGCGATCAGGCCGGACGCGAGACCGCCCGCAGCGGCCGCGACCACGACCGCCAGCACATAGAGCAGGGCCGCGATCGTGGTCGGGATGTCCACCGGCAGGAGCGCTCCGAGCGTCACGATGGCGGGGGGCGCGAAGCCGGCGAGCGCTCCTCGCAGGAGTCGCGGCCACCGGCGCCGTTCGATCACGAGCGTCATCCAGTCCCTCCGCGGGAGGGTAGCAAGGGCTCAATCGGGCGCAGCCGTCCCTTACGGAACCCTTATGCTCGAGACCCGGTTCCTTACCTCGCCGCTATGCACGCTGCGGGACGCTGTGGACATGGATCTCACGTCGTTCGTTGCGGGGGGCACCGATACCGGGTCCGGATTCGTCGTCGGTCTCGCTCTCGGAAGCTTCACAGGGTTCCTTGTGGGTCCCATCGTCCGCTCGTGGCTCGCCCATCGGGAATGGGCGGAGGCATCCCGCGAGGCTCGTCTCGCCGATCGACTCCTCGAGAGGATGGAGATCGAGGCCGATGGAGACCAGGAGCCGCACGAAGTCGACGAGAGGGTCGGATCGACGTGGCGAACGCATCCCTGAAGCGGGTCCTCGTCGGAAGGGCGCTCGCCAGTCACAAGGCGGAGCATCAGCTCCTCCCCAAGGTGCTCGCGCTCCCGATCTTCGCGTCGGACCCGCTCTCGTCCAACGCGTACGCGACCGAGCAGATGATGCTCGTCCTGGTGACGGCGGGTGCCGGCACACTCGTGTACCGGATCCCCATCGCGATCGCGATCGCCGTGATGCTGACGATCGTCGTCGTGTCGTACCGGCAGACCGTGCGGGCCTATCCCAACGGCGGTGGCTCCTACATCGTGGCTCGCGAGAACCTCGGGACCCTCCCCGGGCTGGTGGCCGCCGCCGCGATCTTGATCGACTACGTGCTCACGGTGGCGGTCTCCGTCGTCGCCGGGTCCCTCGCGATCACGTCTGCGGCGCCGGAACTCGCCAGACACAAGGTCGCCCTCTCTATCGGACTGGTCATCTTGCTCACCCTCGCGAACCTCCGCGGCGTGAAGGAAGCCGGCACGCTCTTCGCCGTCCCCACCTACGGGTTCGTCGCGATGGTCTACCTGATGCTCGGCGTCGGTTTCGCCAGATGCCTGACGGGATGTCCCATCGCGAAGACGGCAGACCTCCCCCTCGAGGCCACGGCGACGGTCAGTCTCTTCCTGATCCTCCGGGCATTCTCCTCAGGCGCCACCGCGCTCACGGGCGTCGAGGCGGTCGCGGACGGCGTACAGGCGTTCCGTCGGCCCCACGCCAAGAACGCGGCGACGACCCTGACCGTCATGCTGGCCATGACGGTGACGATGTTCATCGGGATCACCCTCCTGTCGGTCCTGTTGCACGTCCGCGTGAACGAGGAGATCGCGGCGAGCCGATCGGTCCTGTCTCAGATCGGGGAGACCGTCTTCGGCAGGACGTTGCCCTTCTTCCTCCTCCAGGGTCTGACCGCCGGGATCCTCATCCTCGCCGCCAACACGTCCTATCAGGACTTCCCGAGGCTCTCCGCCATCTTGGCCCGCGATCGGTTCATGCCGTCGCAGTTCCGGAACCGAGGGGACCGGCTGGTGTTCTCGAACGGGATCGTCATCCTCGCCGTGGTCGCCAGCGCGCTCATCTACGCCTTCGACGCGAACCTCACCCGATTGATCCAGCTCTACGTCGTGGGCGTCTTCACGGCGTTCACGCTCTCGCAGAGCGGGATGGTCAGGCGTTGGCGACGCCTGCGAGACCCGGGGTGGCAGCGAAGCATGATCATCAACGCGATCGGCGCCAGCGCAACCGGCTTGGTCCTGGTCATCGTGACCGTGACGAAGTTCACGCATGGCGCGTGGATCGTCATCGCGGCGATGCCCCTGATCATCGGCTTCTTCCTCGCCGTTCACCGGCACTACCGAGCCGTCGAAGTGGCGCTCGAAGCCGATTTCGAGCCGCCTGCCCCGAACGCGCCGAACACGTTCGTCCTCCTGGTTCCGGAGCTGGGGCCGGCGACGGCCAAAGCCGTGGGCTACGTCCGAGCGCTGCGGCCGGAGCGGGTGGTCCCACTGTTCATCGGGGATCCGGCCAGCTTCGAGGACACCGCGGAGCGATGGCCTGGCTTCGCGCCGCGGCTCGGTTCCATCCAGCGGCTCGACGTCGAGGACGGGCGCCCCACGAGAGCCCTCCGGACCCGTCTGCGATCGCTCCGGCAGGAGGGGCAGGGATTCGTCACGGTCGTCGTGTCGGAGGAGCTCACCAGCCGTTCGCTCTTGAGGCAGCTCGGTCGTCGGTGGGGGTTCTGGCTGAAGCTCTCGCTGTTCTTCGAGGCGGGGATCGTCGTGTCGGACGTGCCACTGCTTCCGGAGGAGCGGACAGTGGTGGGAACTCGGCCCCTGGAGCCCAAACGGCACGTGGTCATCGTTCCGGTGTCCAGCATCCACGCGGCGTCCGCCAGAGCCGTGTCGTACGCCCTCTCGCTGGAGGCCGCGGAGATGGAGGCGGTCTACTTCTCCACCGACCCGGGCGACGATCGGAAGCTCGCGGCGGCGTGGATCGATCGCCGGATGGCGATCCCCTTGTCGATCGTCGACGCGCCGTTCCGAGATCTCGCAGAGCCCATGCGGGAGGAGATCCGCCGGCGCACCATGAGAGAGGGAACCGTCGTGACGGTGGTCCTGCCCGAGCTGGTGGTGGCCCACTGGTGGGAGCAACTCCTGCACAGCCAGAGCGCCCTGTTCTTCAAGCGCTTGCTCCTCTTCGAGCCGGGAGTCGTGGTGGCGAGCGTCCCGTTCCATGTTTCCCAGGTCGATCACGCACGATCGGCCACGGTCGGCTGAGCGCACCCGTCGGGAGCGAGTCGCGGGGTGGTAGATTGTATGGGTCCACCATTGGTGGAGCCGCCCAAGACGGGGCGTACCCGCGACCACGTCGCGACCTTGCCTTTCCCGGTTCCTGGAGATCGAGGAGGCATCCCGATGGCCCATTGGCCGAAGACCGTTTCAGGCAAACTGTTCACGCTCGGGCTGAGCATCGTCGTCGTTCCGCTCATGGTGTGGTTCGTGATCACACTTCCGAGTTGGGTGCTCTTGGCCTTGGCCGTCGTCGCACTCGCAGCCGTTGCACTCGTCATCTGGCGTCGCAGGCTCGACGCCGCGCGCGAGCAGGCCTGGGTCGGCGAGTTCTCGTTCGGGGACGTGGTGCGTCGGCGGCAGGCTTCCGAGGAGCTCGAGCCCGCGACGCCGTAGCCTTCGGAAGTCGCTGACTCGCGTGCGGTGCGAGTGTCGGAGGGGGGATTTGAACCCCCACCCTCTGTGAAGAGGACTAGGCCCTCAACCTAGCGCGTCTACCAAATTCCGCCACTCCGACGAGGTGCGCGGTGGATGCTACCAGTGGCTCTCGGCGCTACGTCCCGGGCGTCCACTTCCACGCGAGCCAGAACGTGCAGATCCCCCACACGATGGCGGTCACGACCGTGACTCGGTCGAGGGTCCGCTCCAGCGCGGTCCCGCCGGCGAGGGTGGACGAGCCGCCGAACAGCTCCGACATGCCGCTCCCCCGTCCCGAGTGCAGCAGGATCGTGAGGATCAGGAAGATCGACGCGATGATGTCGATAGTGATCACAACGGCGTTCAGCACGACTCGGATCCCTTTCGGCTAGTTCGGAGCGGGGTCCTCTTTCGACTCTTGGTCCTCGACGGCGTCCTCGAAGCGGTCCACCGCGCCGCCGCCCTCGATGATACTGCCCTCCAACGGGAAGTGGCAGGCAGCGGTCTGTTCGGGGCCTTGGGCAGTGAGCTCCGGCTCTTCCTGGATACATCGGGGATGTGGCCCATCGATCCCCTCGGCCTTGGCGATCGCACGCGACTGCGGGCACCGCGGGTGGAACCGACAGCCCGACGGGGGATCGATCGGAGACGGCACGTCGCCCTGAAGGATGATCCGCCGCTTCTGCCGCGCGAGCTCCGGATCGGCCATCGGCAGGGCTGACAACAGGGCGCCGCTGTACGGGTGCTTCGGTGTGCGATAGAGGCTCGCACCTTCGGCCATCTCCACGATCTTGCCGAGGTACATCACGGCGACGCGGTCCGAGACGTGCTTCACGACGGAAAGGTCGTGCGCGATGAACAGATACGTGAGCTTGAACTCGTCCTGGAGGTCGCCCAGCAGGTTCAGGATCTGCGCCTGGATCGAGACGTCCAGGGCGGACACCGGCTCGTCGCAGACGATCAGCTTCGGACGGAGCGCGAGCGATCTCGCGACGCCGATCCTTTGGCGTTGGCCACCCGAGAACTCGTGGGGATAGCGGTTGTAGTGCTCCGGATTCAAGCCCACGAGCTCCATCAGCTGCTGCACCTCGGACTTGATCCTGTTCCTCGGGACCGTCTGGTGCAGGCGGAACGGTTCCCCGACGATGGTGCCGACGGTCTTCCGGGGGTTGAGAGACGCATACGGGTCCTGGAACACCATCTGCATGTCTCCGCGGAGCTCCTGGAGCTCCTTGCCCTTCAGGTGGGTGATATCCCGACCGTCGAACCAGACCTTGCCCTCCGTCGCGTCGTAGAGCCGCATCACCACTCGAGCCAAGGTGGACTTCCCGCAGCCGGTCTCGCCCACGAGGCCGACGGTCTGGCCCGGGTGGACCTCCAGGTCCACGTCGTCGACGGCGTGCACATCGCCGACGTGGTGCTGGAAGAGGATCCCCTGGGTGATCGGGAAGTACTTCTTGATCCCCTCGAGCTTGACGAGCGGCTCGCCGCTCGGCGGAGACTGCGCCGGGAGCTGTTCGGCCTGGACGCTCATCGGCGAGCCAAGACCTCCTCGTCCCGGATCCTCTCCTTGTCGGCGATGCTCAGGTGGCAGGCGGCCGCGTGGTGGCCGTCCACAGGCAGGAGCTCGGGCACGTCACGATCGCACGGGTCGAACTTGTACGGGCACCGGGGATGGAACGCGCATCCGGGCGGCACGTGGATGAGGGACGGCGGCAATCCCCGGATCGGATTGAGCCGTTCCTGCTTGACCTCGTCCAGGCGTGGGATCGAGCTCAGGAGGCCCCACGTGTAGGGGTGCAAGGGCTTGTAATAGATGTCGTCGGTGTCGCCGAACTCGGCGGCCTTCCCGGCGTACATGACCATGATGTCGTCGCAGTGCTCGGCAACCACGCCGAGGTCGTGCGTGATGATGATCACCGCGGCATTGAACTCCGATTTCAACCGGTCGATCAGATCCAGGATCTGCGCCTGCACCGTCACGTCGAGCGCCGTCGTCGGCTCGTCGGCGATCAGGACGTCGGGGTTCAGGGAGAGCGCCATCGCGATCATCGCTCGCTGACGCATGCCGCCCGAGAACTCGTGCGGATACTGGCTGGCCCGGTCCTTCGGATGCGGGATGTTGACCCGAGCCAGCATCTCGACCGCCTGGTCGAACGCTTCCTGCTTCGAGATGTCTTGATGCTCGAGGATCGCTTCGGCGATCTGGTAGCCCACCTTGTAGAAGGGGTGGAGCGAGGTCATCGGGTCCTGGAAGATCATGGAGATCTTCGCCCCGCGGATCGTCCGCATCTCGTCCTTCGGGACCTTGAGCAGATCCTGGCCCTGGAAGAAGACCTCGCCGGAGATCTTCGCCTGCTTGGCGTCGATGAGGCCCATCACCGTCAGCGAGCTCACGCTCTTGCCCGAGCCCGACTCCCCTACGATCCCGAGCGTCTCTCCGGCTTGCAGCGAGTAGCTCACGCCGTCGACCGCCTTCACCAGGCCGTCGTCGGTCGGGAAGTGCACCTTGAGATCCTTGACCTCGAGGAGGGGCTGCGCCACCTAGGTGTACCTCACCCTCGGGTCGACGAACGCGTACGCGACGTCCACGATCAGGTTGGCCGCCGCGATGATGAAAGCCCCCAGGATCGTCACTCCCATCACCATGGGGAAGTCGTTGGTCGGGATCGACTGGACGGCCAGCTGACCGATCCCCGGGAGTCCGAAGACCGTCTCGGTGATGAACGCTCCGCCGAGCAGGAGACCGACGTCGAGGCCGAGCATCGTCACGACCGGCGTGAGCGCTCCCCGAAGTCCGTGCTTGTAGATCACGCGCCGCTCGGAGAGGCCCTTGGCACGGGCGGTCCGTATGTAGTCCTCGTTCATGGTCTCGATCAGGTTCCCGCGGACCATCCGCGCGTAGAAGGCCGCGCTGATATAGGCGAGCGACACCCACGGCAGGATGAACCTGCCTTCGGCAGCGGCGCGCAGCGCGCCACCCCAGCCGTTGTAGCCGATCGGGATGCCGCTCGAAGGCAGCAGTTCTAACTTGAACCAGAAGGCGTACAGGAGCAGCTGCGCCAGCCAGAAGATCGGCATCGACACGCCGATGATCGCGAAGATCATCGCCGCCCGATCCGCTACCGATCTTCGGCGCACGCCCGAGAGGATGCCGATCGGGATACCGATGCTAAGCCAGATCACCGCGGCCCCGATCGCCAGGATGCCGGTGATCGGGATGCGCCGTGCCAGCTCCTCCTTGACCGGCACGAAGTTGCCGTAGGAGTAGTAGACGTCTTCCGTGAGCCACAGTCCTGGATAGGGGATGAATCCCTTCAGGAAGCGCCAGTACTGGACGTACAGAGGTTTGTCCAAACCGAACGCCTTCGTGGCGTTCTCGATCTGCTCCGGAGTGGTGGTTCGTCCGACGGCCCGCCTGGCGGGATCGCCGGCAGGGAGCTTCACGAAGATCAGGAACGTGAGGAAGGAGACGATCATGATCACGAGGACCATGAAGAGGGCCCGCCTGATCAGATACCGCCCCATCTCGCCTCCCTCGTCCGTCGGGACGGCGAGGGGGCCGCGACCGCGACCCCCCCGACCGCCGTGCTCATCGAACTACGAGGTGTTGCCGGGCACCGCCAGCGAGTCGAACGCCGCGAGACCAGCGAACTGGTCGAACGTGTAGTTCTCGACGTTGGCGGAGATGATGTCGACACTGTTGTCGAACAGGTACGGCACCCAGGGCACGACCTCTTCCATCAGATGCTGGTCGTACTCCGCCCAGCACTGGAACCGTTCGTCACCCGGCTCCAGCGCCGCGCATGCCTCGTTCATCTCGTCCACCGAGGGGACCTCGGTGACGTCGTACCCCCACTCGGTCATCTGCTCGGGCGTTGCCCCGACCAGCGAGTAGTTGCAGCAGCTCTCATACAGTCCGGCGGTGGTGAACAAGGGCTCCCCGAACGTGATGCCGTCCGCGTAGTCCTTGCCCCATCCCGGTGCCGCGCACAATGCGTGGTGCGAGTTGGGATCGAGGCACTTGTTGTACATCGTGCCCCGCTCGAGCTGCTTCACGTCCAGCGTGAGACCGAGGGGCTCCAGGTTCTGGGTGAGCAGAGCTGTCTGCTCCGGGTACGGATCCTCACGATCGCTGATCGTCAGGATGCCCTGACACTCCGGAGCGTCACAGACCCCGTCCCCGTCGGTGTCGTACTTGGACAGGGCCATCTCTTCCTTGGCCTTCTCGATGTCACCTGACGCGTTGGGCGTCTGGTACGGGTCGTAGTCGGCCAAGATGCCGTCCTGGAGGCTGTTGACGAAGATGTGTCCCGCGATCTCACCCGTCGACGGCCCACCTCGCAGCTGCCGCCATCCCTCCTTGTCGAACGCCCAGTTGACTGCCTTGCGGACATGGACGTCGTCGAATGGAGGCTCGCCGAGGTTGAACGACACGTAGCGGACCGCATCCGACGCGTAGATGTTGATCCGGTCCTGGAGATCGGGGTTCGTCTGGTAGTCCCGGATCTTTTCCGCCGGTACGGCTCCGTCCACCACGAAGTCCAGTTCTCCCTGCTCGACCTGGTTGTACAGGTCGTCGTTGTCGCCGCCGATCCGCACCTCGATCCTCTCCGGGTAGTGGTCGCGCAGTTCGTCGCTCGCCGGGTCGTACGAAGGATTCTCGACCAGGACGATCTGGCGACCGGGGACGTACCCAGGTGCCTCGGTCTGGTCCCCCGGGTCCGCGGAGAAGTCCATCGTTTCGGACCCCTCGAACATGTACGGCCCCGAGGCCACGAGGAAGCGGCCGTAGTTCCGGTCGTGTCCCTCGGCGACGCCCAAGCGTTCGCCTTCGTCATCGGGCGGGATCGGTGCGGACGTGCCCATCGCGAAGCGGTAGCTGACGTCCCCGAGCGGTGTGGTCGTGGTGATCTCCAGCGTGTGCGTGTCCGGTGCGGTGATACCCGAGATCTCCGTGGCGTCGCCGGCAGCGAAGTCGTCGAATCCCTCGATCACCGAGTAGTAGAACGAATACCCGCCGACGTTCGCCTTCGGGTTCGCCGTGCGCTCCATCGCGCGGATGAAGTCCGCCGCCGTGATCTCCGTGTCCTCCTTCGGGGGCGCGTACATCAGTCCCGGCTTGATCTGGTAGGTCCAGGTCAGTCCGTCCTCGGACTGCGTAGGCTCACCTGCCGCCAGGTCTGGATGGATCTGGGCGCCGCCCTCGTCCGTCGGGACACCCTCGTAGGACATGAGCGTCCGAAGCAGACAGCAGCGGTAGTACTCCCACGTGACGGAGTAGTACTCCTTCTGTGGGTCGAACGCGGCGGTGACGTCGGCCAGCATCGCCATGTTGAGCGTCCCGCCCTCGAGCTCCGCGGTCGGCTGACCCGGTTCGTCGGTCGGTCCCGTGTCGCCGCCGCCGTCGCCGCACGCGGCGGCGACGAGGCCGAGTACCGTCACCACGGCGATCACTCTGAGTGCTCGTTTCAAAGCTACCCCCCTTCTCATGTTTCCCATTCACACTTCACAAGCTCCCGTGCCCTCGAGGTCGTCCTCCTTTCGCAAGGGTTCCCCCCTGTCGATACGCTCAGATGCCCTTCCGAGGATCGAGGGCGTCACGAAGACCGTCCCCCACGAGATTGAACGCGAGGGTTGTGAGGAACAGGGCGAGGCCCGGGAAGATCATCAGCCATGGTGCGAACGTGAAGGCGGAGCCGGCATCGGCGATCATGCCCCCCCACGAAGGCGTGGTGTCCGGCACGCCGACGCCGAGGAACGACAGACCGGCCTCGAACAGGATGTTGCTCGGGATGATCAGGGTCGTGTAGACGATGATCGGTGCGGCCACGTTGGGGAGGATCTCGCGGAGGATGATCCGCCGGTTCGACGCCCCTAAGGACCGCGCGGCCTCCACGAATTCCTTCTCTCGAAGCGACAGAACCTGACCGCGGACGATACGAGCGATGTACGGCCAGCCGAAGAGGCCGATGATCATGATCACAGGCCCGAGCCCCGGCTTGATGAGACCCCAGAAGCAGCCCTCCTTGTTGGCACCGCATGCCGACGCGATCCCGAGCGCGAGGAGCAGGATGGGGAGCGCCAGGACGACGTCCGTCGCTCGAGAGAGCACTGTGTCGACCTTCCCACGGTAGAAGCCCGCGGTCAGGCCGAGAAGCACGCCGATCATGAGCGCGATCCCGGTCGCGATGAAGGCCACCTGCAGCGAGGTGCGGGCCCCGTAGGCGATCCGCACGAACTGGTCGCGCCCGGTGTCGTCGACGCCG
The DNA here is from genome assembly GCA_035512775.1 of Actinomycetota bacterium. Classification (GTDB taxonomy): domain Bacteria; phylum Actinomycetota; class UBA4738; order UBA4738; family HRBIN12; genus JAJNBA01. The sequence goes on from DATKDI010000006.1 coordinate 53,973, forward strand.
AGCAGGTAACCGGGAGGCGACTCCGCGATCTTCTCGCCCGTCGTGGGGTCGTACTTGTCGGGCCACCAGCGAGGCGCCGACGGCAAACCGTACTCGTCGAGGGACCGCAGGTTCACCTGATTCGGCTCGTGCTTCGTGATGCTCGCGACGACCGGCGCGAAGATCGCCATCAGCAGCATGAGGAAGATGATCACCAGCCCGACGAGGGCGAAACGGTCCTGTCGGAAATGTGCCCAGAAGATCTCCCAGGGGCTCCGGCCGATGATCGACGCCGGTGTCTCTGCCGACGGCGCGGAGGACTCAAGGTCGGCGCGCTCCCCAACCTCGCGCTGCCCGACCTGGGATACGTCGGTGTCCGTGTCGGATCGACTCATACCCGGATAGGGATACTACGGGAGGTTGCCCAGGGCGCGCAATCCAGCACCCCCGGAGCGGCACCGCCGCAGCTTCTTTGGGGAGCAAGGATGCGAAACAGCTCAGCGGTATTTGACGATGAGGGCGAACTCCTCCGGGTCCAGGCTCGCGCCTCCCACGAGCGCACCGTCGATCTCCGGGTGCGCCATGAACTCCCTGATGTTCCCCGGTTTCACGCTCCCGCCGTACTGGACGCGGACCGCTTCTCCGACTTCGTCGGAGAAGCGCTCCGCCAGGGTGGCTCGGACCACCTCCACCACCTGCCCGGCGTCGGTCGGCTCCGCGGTGCGCCCGGTGCCGATCGCCCAGATCGGCTCGTAGGCGACGACGGCACGGGCCGCCGCCGCCGCTTCCACGCCTTCGAAGGCCCCGCGGACCTGCTCGGCGACCTTGGTTTCGGTCCCACCCGACTCCCGCTCCTCGAGGGTCTCGCCCACGCAGACGATCGGCGCCATCCCCTGGCGGAAGACGGCCTTCACCTTCTCGTTGACCGTCTCGTCGTCCTCGCCGAAGAGCTGGCGGCGCTCGGAGTGCCCCACGATCACGTAGCCGACGTCGAGCGCCGCCAACATCGGGCCCGAGACCTCTCCGGTGAAAGCGCCCTTGTCCTCCACGTGGACGTCCTGGGCGCCGAGGCCGTACGGCAGCCGGTCGGAATCGATCAGTGTCTGGACGGATCGCAGCGCAGTGAACGGCGGGCAGATCACGACCTCGACACGCTCCGCATCATCGTGATCGAGGAGGTACGACAGCTTCTGCACCGTCTGGATCGCTTCCAGATGCGTCTTGTGCATCTTCCAGTTCGCCGCGATGATCGGCATCCGCTCGGCCATGTCAATCTCCCAGCACCAGGATGCCCGGCAACGGCTCGCCCTCGAGGAACTCGAGCGAGGCCCCGCCGCCGGTGGAGAGGTGGTCGAACGAGTCCTCGAGCCCGGCGCGCTTGACGGCGAGGAGCGAGTCGCCGCCGCCGACGACGGAGAACGCCGAGGCTCCCGCGATCGCGGTCGCGACCCCGCGCGTGCCGGCCGAGAAGGGCTCGAGCTCGAAGACGCCCATCGGGCCGTTCCACAGGATGGTCTTGGCGTCCGCGAGGATCCTCGCGAACTCCTCGACCGTGCGCGGGCCGATGTCCAGTCCCTTCAGGCCGTGGGGGATCTCGCGCGCCGGCACCGTGCGAGGGCGCACGTCGGCTCGCACCTCCTCCGCCGCCACGACGTCTTGGGGTAATTCGATCAACGTGCCCTTCACCCTCGCTCGCTCGGTGACGGCGCGGACCTCGTCGAAGCGATCGGGTTCCACGAGGCTCTCCCCCACCTCACCTCCCGCGGCGGCGATCAACGTGAACGCCATCGCCCCCCCGATCAGCAGGGCGTCGACACGCTCGACGAGCGAATCCAGCACGCCCAGCTTGTCCGAGACCTTCGCCCCGCCGAGGACGGCCACGTACGGCCTGTCGGGATCGGTCAGGAGCCGGCCGAGCACTTCGACCTCTCGCTGGAGGAGCCGTCCGGCCACCGCCTGCCTGCCGGACGCGCGCATGAGGTCGGGCAAGGCCACGACGCTCGCGTGCGCTCGATGCGCCGCTCCGAAGGCGTCGTTCACGTAGGCGTCGGCGAGCTCGGCGAGCTGCCCCGCGAACCGGACGTCGTTGGCCTCCTCCCCCGGATGGAACCGGAGGTTCTCGAGGAGCAGGACCTCGCCCGGCTCGATGTGGCCGCAGGCGGCCTCGGGCCCGTCGCCGACGGTGTCGTCCAGTGCCATCACGTCGACGCCGAGCAGCTCACCGAGGGTGTCGGCGACGGGCCCGAGACGGAGATCGTCGCGCGGCTTCCCCTCCGGCCTGCCCAGATGCGACGCGACGACGAGGGCCGCGCCACCGTCGATCAGCTCGCGGAGCGTGGGGACGGTCGCGCGGATCCGCATGTCGTCGGCGACGCGGCCGTCCTCGATAGGGACGTTGAAGTCGGCGCGGACGAAGACGCGGGCGCCGGCGACGTCGCCGAGATCGTCGAGGGTCCGGAGCGTCACTAGAGCTTCGACGCGACCAGGTTCGTCAGGTCGACCAGTCGGTTCGAGTACCCCCACTCGTTGTCGTACCAACCGAGCACCTTGACGAAGTTCCCGATGGCCATCGTCGAGAGCGAGTCGAACGTGCAGGAGGCGGGCGAGCCCACGATATCGCTTGAGACGATCGGATCCTCGGTGTAGACGAGCTTGTCCTTCAACCGGTCGGTCTCGGAGGCAGCTAGGTACGCGTCGTTGACCTCCTCGACGGTGACGTCGCGGGCGAGAACCGCCACGAGGTCCGTGATCGACCCGTCGGGCACGGGCACCCGCATCGCGACGCCGTCGATCTTCCCCTTCAACTGCGGCAGCGCGAGCGCCGTCGCCTTCGCAGCGCCGGTCGACGCCGGCACGATGTTGATCGCGGCGGCGCGCGCCCGTCGCAGGTCCTTGTGCGGCAGGTCGAGCAGGTTCTGGTCGTTCGTGTACGCGTGGATGGTGGTCATCAAAGCGCGGTCGATCCCGAATGAGTCCTCGAGCACCTTCGCCAACGGGACGACGCAGTTCGTCGTGCACGAAGCGTTCGAGATCACGTGATGGGTAGTGGGATCGTAGGCGTCGTCGTTCACGCCCATGACGATCGTGATGTCCTCGCCTTTCGCAGGTGCACTGATGATGACCTTCTGGGCGCCCGCCTCCAGGTGCGCGGCCGCCTTCTCCCGGTCCGTGAAGAGACCGGTCGACTCGATCACGATCTCGGCGCCCACCTCTTTCCAGGGGAGCTGCGCGGGATCCCTCTCGGCGAACACGCGCAGCTCGTCGCCGTCGACCGAGATGCCGTGGTCCGAGACCGTGACCTCGGCGTCGAGGCGCCCGAGGACGGAGTCGTACTTCAACAGGTGGGCGAGGGTCTTCGCGTCCGTGATGTCGTTCACGCCGACGAGATCGACGTCCGCGCCGGTCTGTCTGACCGCGCGCAGGAAGTTGCGACCGATCCGTCCGAAACCGTTGATCCCGACCTTGACAGCCATCTGGGTCCTCCCTGGGGGTCGCTCGGCGATGGAACCCCATCCTACCGAGCGCACTCACGCGCTACCCGAGCGTGTCGGCGTGTCCAGGCCCCGCGAGACTCAGTCGCGGTTGAGGTCGCGGTGATCCACCGAAACCCGATGTCCGTGCCCCCCGAAGTACTCGGCCAGATCCTCGACCACGACGACCGAGCGGTGGCGGCCACCGGTGCAGCCGACCGCCACGGTGAGATAGGACTTCCCTTCGCTCACGTAGCCGGGGACGACGACGTCCAGGAGAGCCTCCAGGCGCTTCATGAAGGCCCCGTATTCCTCCTGTCCCTCCACGTACTCGCGGACCTTCTCGTTGCTGCCGGGCAGAGGGCGGAGCTCGTCGACCCAGTGAGGGTTGGGGAGGAATCGCACGTCCAACACGAGATCGGCGTCGCGCGGGCTGCCGTATTTGAAGCCGAACGACATGAGGGTCACCGAGAGACCGGCCTCCGGCGGCGCGGTCGCGAACATCTCGCGGATCCGATCGCGAAGATCGTGCGGAGTGAGCCCGCTCGTGTCGATCACCAGGTCGGCGTCTTCGCGAAGGCTCTCCATCATCAGCCGTTCCTTGCGGATACCCTCGGCGACCCGATCGCCCGGGGCCAGGGGGTGACGCCGGCGGGTCGCCTCGTAGCGGTTGACGAGGTCCTCGTCCGACGCGTCGAGGAACACGATCCGCGCGGCGACCCGCTGTCCACGCAACTCCTCGAGTGCTCGAGCGAGCTCGCCGAAGAACACGCCCCCGCGAGCGTCGACGACGATCGCGACACGGCCGGGTCCGCCCGGACCCGCAGCCAGCTCGGCCATCTTCGGCAGGAGCGCCGGCGGCAGGTTGTCGACGACGAAGTACCCCAGGTCTTCCAGGCTGCGAGCGGCCTCGGATCGTCCGGCCCCGGACAGGCCCGTGATCAGCAGGAATCCGGGCGCGGTGACGGGCTCCGTCTCTCTATGGTGCGATGCCCGGGCCATCACGCGCTCACCCGCCGATCGGAGGCCGTGACCGCGTGCAGGTGCTGGTGGATCTCGTCTGCCAGCCTCGGACCCACGCCCGGGGTCGCGGCGAGCTCACCCGGTTCCGCCTGCCGGATCTTGGTCAGGGAGCCGAACCGCTTCATCAATGCGCGCTTCCGCGAAGGCCCGACGCCGGGGATCTCGTCGAGCGGAGAGGACAGCGCGCGGCGATCGCGCCGCTGCCGGTGGTACGTGATCGCGAATCGGTGCGCTTCGTCGCGGATGTGCTGGAGCACGAAGAGCGCCTCGGATCCACGTGGGATCGACAACGGATCGGGCCGGTCCGGGAAGTAGATCTCTTCGAGCCGCTTCGCCAGGCCGACGTGGGGGATGTGCAGCCCGCGGTCCTCGAGCACCTTCGTGGCGACGCTCAGCTGCCCGCGTCCCCCGTCGACGACGACGAGCGCGGGAGGGTAGGAGAATCGCCTGCGGCCACCTGGCGCCTCGTCCTTCTCTTTGAGGAGCCGTGAGAACCGCCGGGTGAGCATCTCTTCCATGCTCGCGAAATCGTCTTGTCCCGCGACGCTCTTGATCTCGAACCGGCGATAGTCGGAGCGCTTCGGCAGGCCGTCCTCGAAGACGACCATCGACCCGACGGTGTCGCTCGGCCCCAGGTTCGAGATGTCGTAGCACTCGATCCGGAGCGGGGCCTGCTCCAGTCCGAGCTGCTCGGCGAGTTCCGAGAGCGCGCGGGAGCGCGCGCCGAAGTCCGACGCGCGGCGGAGCTTGTGCCGGTGGAAGGCATCGGCCGCGTTGCTCCCGACGACCTCCATGAGCTTGCGCTTGGCCCCCCGGGCCGGGACCGCGATCGTGACGTGGGACCCTCGGCGGCCGGACAACCAGGCTTCGAGGACCCCGCGATCCGCGGGCTCGGTCGGAACGAGGATGCGCGGCGGCACGTCATCGCGCTCCATGTAGACCTGCCTGAGGAACGATGCCACGAGCTCGGATCGGTCGAGATCCTCGACGCGATCGACGACCCAGCCCTTCCGCCCGAGGACCCTCCCCCCTCGAACGGTGAACACCTGGAACGCCGCCTCGAGATCGTCCTCGGCGAGGCCCACCACCTCGAGGTCCTCGGGGCGGACCAGGACCATCTCCTGGCTCTCGAGCGCACGCCGCGCCGCCTGGAGTTGGTCGCGGAACCGAGCCGCCTGCTCGTACTCCTCGCGGTCGGAGGCCTCTGCCATCTGGGCGTCGAGCCGCTTCAGCACGGGCTTGGAGTTCCCGGCGAGGAAGTCCCCCAGCCCCTCCACGTCCCGCCGATACGACTCTTCGGTGACGCCCGTCTGCGCGGGCACACACGGGCCCGAGCAACGGCCGATGTCGTAGTAGAGGCACGGCCGCCCGGCTCGCGCCCGCTGGTCGAAGAAGTGGTTGGTGCAGGTCCGGATCGGGAAGACCCGCGTCAGGGCATCGAGGGTGTCTCGGATCGCCCACGCGTGTCCATAGGGCCCGAAGTATCGGACCTTCTTCCGTTTGGTGCCGCGCAGGACCTGGGCGCGCGGCCACTTCTCCCCGACCGTCAGGGCGAGATAGGGATAGGACTTGTCGTCGCGGTACCGGATGTTGAAGCGCGGGCGGTACTGCTGGATCAGGTTGAACTCCAGCATCAAGGCGTCAACTTCGCCGGACGCCACGATCCATTCGACGCCCGCGGCTGCGTCCACCATGGCCTGGGTTCGCGGATGGAGAGGTCGAGACCAGTAATTGGCGAGGCGCTTCCGCAATGAGCTGGCCTTGCCGACGTACACGACCCGCCCGTCCTCGTCCCGGAAGAGGTAGGCGCCGGGGACGTCCGGGATGCTGGACGACACCGGCTTCGTGAAGCTCACGCACCCATCGTAACGCGGGGGGGCGAACCGACCGGGAACGGGGTGGGTCTAGCCGCCGCCTCCGCCGTTGCCGCCCCCTCCGCCGCCGCCATCTCCTCCACCGGCGGCCACCACGGCGAGCGTCCCCGTCATGGTGGGGTGCACATCGCAACGGAAGAAGTAGCTGCCCTCGTCCGGGATCGCCGGGACCTCGTACGGGACCGTATCGGGACCGTTGATGAGGTCTCCCGTGAAGATCGGGTCGGTCGTCACCGAGGCCTCGTCGGCCGCGATCGCGATGTTGTGGGGACCCGTGGCGTCCACGGGATCACGGTTGTCGAACTCGATCGTGAACGGTTCCCCCGCGGGGGCGACGAGACACGTCGGATCGAACGTCGTGCCCTCGGCCACGATCTGCAGAACGGGCTGGCCGTCCTCACCGCAGCCCTCCACCCCATCGGGCGTCTCCGGGGGCTGCGGCGCCGGGCTCGGGGCCGCGATCAACAGGTCGGGGATCTCGGCATACGTGCCCAGCCTGAGGTCGGCGTTCTCCGAGTCGTACCACGCCAGATACACGGAGGAGCCGTCCTCCGTGATCGCCACCGTGGGACTGACGCCGCCGGTCGTGTCCGGGAGCTCGATCTCTTCGAGCTCCTCTCCGTCGGCGCCGGAGGCGAGGTGGATGCCCTCACCATCTTCCCAGCTCACCCAGACGTTTCCGTTGTCGTCGACGGCGACGCCGGAGGTCGCGGCGGCTCCCTCCGTGGCGGCCGCTCCCGCGCCGCTGCCGAGCGAGGCCACCTGCGACCAGGATCCGAACCGGCCGGTCATGACCTCCACCCCGGAACCCGTATAGAAGGAGATCGTCGCGGTGTCGCCCGCGGTCGCGACCGACGCGCCGCCGGTCACATCGGTTGCCACGACCTCGGTGTCCCAGGTGTCCCCTTGCCGTTGCGCGGCGATCAGCTCGCCCGAGAGCGGGTCGGCCACCACCACGAGGAGCTCCTCGCCGAGGAGCGCGACCTGGGTCGCCGGTGGGCATCCCTCGCCGCATGCGGAGAGGGTCGTCACGGGCGTGACCTGCCAGCGCTCCCCCAGCCGTTCCGCCACTCGCACCTCCGGCCGGGCGCCCGCCACGGTGTACGCGACGATCGGGGCGCCGGAGCCATCCACCACCATCGAGGGAGCCCCGGCCTCTGGCGTCTCCTCGACGGCCTCGATCTCGAACGAGGGCCCCAGGCCGTACCAGACGCCGGTGTCGGCGGTCCAGGTGGTGTGGATGTCCGAGCCGGAGATGGCGATGTCGGTGCCCTTGGCGCTCGACGGTGTGAGGCTCGCGAGGGACGGTTCGGCCGCGGGTCCGAAGGGCACCGGGACGCCGCCCGCGGACTCCCTCGGCTGCGCGACCGCTCCACGGTTCCAGATCTGCTCGGTCGTCAGGTTCGCGAGCAGGACCGCGCCCGCGTCCTCGCCGTCCTCGGTCTGCAGGAACGGAGAACCGACGGGCCGGGCGACGGGGATGTCACCTTCCTCCAGCTGCGCGGCGAACCCGAAGTAGGAGATGTTCGGCAGGCCCTCCCCGTCGACCGCCACGGAGGGAGCGAGCCCCACGTCATCGATGGAATCCGGCACCATCGGGATGAACTGCCGGCCCTCGGGGACCTTCACCGCGGGCTCCGGAGCGCTGCTGCAGGCGGCGGTCAGTGCCACGATGCAGGTCACGGCTGCGATGAGCCGCCCGCGGGTCGCGGGGTGTCGGAGGGCTACGGCCCGGGTGACGACGATTGGCCTCGACACGACGGGGCGAATCCTAGCAAGCATCGCCCCGCCCACAGATGACTTCACGCGGTCTCGCCCAAGGGCGAGCTCATGCAGAAGCGCCGGCGCCGACCGGGAGCACTCCCAGCACTTCCTCGAGGAACCTGCCCGTGTAGGAATCCGCGTTGGCAGCGACTGCCTCGGGCGGCCCTTCGGCGACGATCCGGCCGCCTTGATCTCCGCCTTCTGGTCCGAGGTCGATCAGCCAGTCCGCCGTCTTGACGACGTCCAGGTTGTGTTCGATCACCAGCACCGTGTTGCCGGTGGCGACCAGCCGTTGCAGGACCTGGAGCAGCTTCCGGATGTCTTCGAAGTGCAGGCCGGTGGTCGGCTCGTCGAGGATGTAGAGGGTGTTCCCGGTGGCGCGCTTGTGGAGCTCGCTCGAGAGCTTGATCCGTTGCGCTTCACCGCCGGAGAGCGTGGGCGCCGGCTGACCGAGCTTGATGTAGCCGAGCCCGACGTCGGAGAGCGTCTGCATGTGTCGCTTGATCGGGGGGATGTTCTGGAAGAACTCGAGCCCTTCGTCGACGCTCATCTCGAGGACGTCCGAGATGGTGCGACCCTTGTACTTCACCTCCAGCGTCTCCCGGTTGTAGCGGCGGCCCTTGCAGACCTCGCACGTGACGTAGACGTCGGGGAGGAAGTGCATCTCGATCTTGATCTGGCCGTCGCCCGCGCAGTTCTCGCACCGACCGCCGCGCACGTTGAAGGAGAAGCGGCCCGGCTGGTACCCGCGGAGCCGGGCCTCCGGCACTTGGGCGAAGAGCTTGCGGACGTGGTCGAACACCCCCGTGTAGGTGGCAGGGTTCGATCGCGGCGTTCGGCCGATCGGCGACTGGTCGATGTCGATCACCTTGTCCACCTGTTCCCAGCCCACCATCCGCCGATGCTTCCCCGGCAGGAGCCGCGATCGATACACCTTCTGCATCAGCGCCCGGAGCAACACGTCCTGCACGAGCGTGGACTTGCCGCTCCCGCTCACGCCCGTGATGCCGACGAAGACGCCCAGCGGGATCCGCGCCGTGATGTCCTTCAGGTTGTGCTGGCGCACGCCCTCGAGGCGGAGCCACCGATCGGGCTTGCGCCGCGACGTCGGGGTGGGGATGGATCGTCTCCCGGCGAGGTACGCGCCCGTGAGCGATCCCTCGCAGTCCAGGAGACCCTTGAGATCGCCCGAGTACACGATGCGACCGCCGTGCTCTCCCGCCAGGGGACCGATGTCGACGATGTGATCGGCTTCGATGATCGTCGCCTCGTCGTGCTCGACGACGATCAGCGTGTTGCCGAGATCGCGGAGACGGATGAGCGTGTCGAGGAGTCGCCGGTTGTCCCGCTGATGCAGGCCGATCGACGGCTCGTCGAGGATGTACAGCACTCCCACGAGTCCGGAGCCGATCTGCGTTGCCAGCCGGATCCGCTGCGCCTCTCCCCCGGCGAGGGTCCCCGCCGGTCGTGAGAGCGTCAAGTAGTCGAGGCCGACGTCGACCAGGAACCCCAGTCGCGCCCTGATCTCCTTCAGCAGCCGCTCCGCGATCATCTCCTCCCGTTCGGAGAGCTCGAGCTCGTTCAGGAAGTCGAGCGTCTTCCGGATCGAGAGGTCGGTCAGCTGGGAGATGTGCAGATCGTCCACGGTGACGGCGAGGGTCTCGGGCCGGAGCCGAGCTCCCGTGCACACGCTGCATGGGGTCTCGCGCATGAACTGCTCGAGCTTCTCCCTGGCGGCGTCGGAGTCCGTCTCCTTGTAGCGCCGCTCGAGGTTGGGAAGCACCCCTTCATAGGTCGTGTAGTAGGCGCGCTGGCGTCCGTAGCGATTCTTGTACCGGACGTAGATCTCCTCGTCGGAGCCGTAGAGCACCACGTCTCGCGCTCGTTTGGGGAGCTTCTTCCACGGCGTGTCCAGGGAGAAGCCGTGGACCTCACCCACGGCTTCGAGCACCCGGTACCAGTACTCGAGGGTGTTGCTGGCCCACGGCGCGAGCGCGCCTTCGTTGATGGACAGCGTCGGGTCCGGCACCACCAGATCGGGGTCGACCTCCAGCCGGGTGCCGAGTCCGTCGCACGTCGGACACGCTCCGTACGGTGAGTTGAACGAGAAGTTCCGGGGCGCGAGCTCGTCGAACGACAGCCCGCAGTAGGTGCAGGCGAGATTCTGCGAGAACGCCTGGAGCTCCTCGTGCCCTTCGTGCGTCGTCACCGCGATCGAGGCGACGCCTTCCGCGAGCTCGAGCGCCGTCTCGATGCTGTCCGCGACGCGACGTCGGATGCCCTGCTTGGCGACGAGCCGGTCCACCACGACCTCGATCGTGTGCTTGTAGTTCTTGGGGAGGCGGATCGGCTCGGAGAGCTCACGAACCTCGCCGTCGATCCGGGCGCGAGGGAACCCCTTCCGGGCCAGATCCTGCAGGAGCTTCTCGTACTCCCCCTTCCGCCCTCGTACGACCGGGGCGAGCACCTGGAACCGCGTGCCCTCGGGCAGTTGGAGGACTTGGTCCACGATCTGGTCCGGCGTCTGGCGACCGATCGGGCGCCCGCAGTTGTAGCAATGAGGGTGGCCGATCCGGGCGAAGAGCACGCGGAGGTAGTCGTAGACCTCCGTGATCGTCCCGACCGTTGACCGTGGGTTGCGCGACGTGGATTTCTGGTCGATCGAGATCGCCGGAGACAGACCCTCGATGAAGTCGACGTCAGGTTTCTCCATCTGCCCGAGGAACTGGCGCGCGTAGGACGACAGCGATTCCACGTAGCGCCGCTGGCCCTCGGCGTAGATCGTGTCGAAGGCGAGGGACGACTTCCCGGAGCCGGACAGACCCGTGAACACGATCAGCTGGTTGCGCGGCAGGTCCAGCGTGACGTTCTTGAGGTTGTGCTCACGGGCGCCGTGGATGACGAGTCTCTCGGAGCCCACGAACCGAGTGTACCGGCGGGCCGCGACACGTCTGGAGCCGGCCATCGGGAGAGATCGCCGCCGTGGGCCGTCGTGCCTCCCGCGGGCCTATCCTGGTCGCATGGAGCGGGACCTGCGCGAGTCTCCCCTCTACCGGGAGGTCGAAGACCACTTCCGGAGGGTCTACGAGCCGGGCTTCGGCAAGGTCACGGAGCCGTCGGATCCCCGCCCCTCACCGGACGGGCGGTGGGTCGCATTCACCGGTGCGATGTGGGAGAAGCTCGAGGGAACCCCGAAGACGAGGATCTGCCTCGCCTCGACCGACGCCGAGGCCGACGTCCGCAGTGCTCGGCAAGTGTCGTCCGGCCCGGATCATGACGTCGGCGCGAGGTGGTCACCGGATGCCCGTCGTCTCAGCTTCCTCTCGGATCGCCGGGAGAAGGGCCGCCTGCAGCTCCACGTCCTGACCGTGGACGGGGTGGGTGAGGCGGAAGCCCTGCCAGAGATCGAAGGGACGATCGAGGATCACGCGTGGTCACCTGATGGCTCGCGGATCCTCGTGCTGGCCGCCGGTCTCCACGCCGACAGTGCCGGCGCGGAAGGCTCCGGAGCGCTGGAGTCGGAGAAGGACCTTCCGGACTGGACCCCGAAGGTCGACTCGTGGGAGGACCGTCAGGTCTGGCGCCGCCTGTGGCTGGTCGAGGTCTCGTCGAGCGAGGCCCGGCCGCTCTCGCGAGACGATCTCAACGTCTGGGAGGCGGACTGGTGCGGAAACGGTGCCGTCGTCGCGGTGGCCTCCGAGAACCCGGGTGAGTCGGCCTGGTACACGGCTCCGCTCGTGCTGATCGATGTCGCGAAGGGCGAGGATCGGGCGCTCGCGAAGAGCAACGTGCAGTTCGGGCTCCCGGTGGGCGCGGCCGATGGATCGCGTGTCGCGGCGATCGAGGCGCCGTGCAGCGATCGCCAGCTCGTCTCCGGCGGTGTCCTGATCGCGACCCCCGATGGGACCTCGGACCGGCGCGTCGAGGTCGGGGACGCGGATGTCACGTGGATCGGGTTCCGGAGGGACGGACGGCTCGCCTACACCGCCCTTCGGCGCGGCGACACCGTGTTCGGACACATCGATCCCTCGACGGGCGATCGGGACGAGGCCTGGTCGACGACCGACGGGGTGGGCGGATGGGCGCCGTACGCCGCGCCGATCGGGGACGACGGGTTCGCGTTCGTGCGTCAGGGCTTCGCCCGGCCGTCGGAGGTTGCCGTCGTGGAGGGTGGCGCCGATCGGACGGTCGCGTCCTTCCGTCACGAGGGACACGATCACGCCCGGAGCCTGGTCGGACGCGCCGAGCGAGTGACGTGGAATGCACCGGACGGCCTCGAGATCGACGGGTTCCTGTTGGCGCCCGAGGGCGACGGGCCACACCCGCTGGTCCTGCACATCCACGGCGGCCCTGTCTGGTCGTATCAGGAATCGTTCCCGAGACCCTCCCTCTCGTGGCTCGTGTCACGCGGCTACGCGGTCCTGATGCCGAATCCCCGGGGGTCCACGGGGCGCGGGAGGGCATTCCTCGAGGCGGTGATCGGCGACATGGGCGGCGCGGACGCGCACGACGACCTCGCGGGCGTCGATGCGCTCGTGGCGCGCGGTGACGCCGATCCGGAACGGATCGGCGTCACCGGCGGCAGCTACGGAGGCTTCATGTCCTGCTGGCTCCCGATCGTCGATCAGCGCTTCAAGGCGGCGGTCGCGATCTCGCCCGTGACCGACTACTTCAGCCAGCACTGGAACAGCAACATCGGCGGATGGGACTCGTGGTTCCTCGGTGGGCGGCCTGAGGACGGGGCCGAGCACTACCGGGAGCGGAGCCCGGTGTTCTTCGCGGACCGGGTCACGACGCCGACGCTGCTCACCGCAGGGACGGAGGACCGGTGCACGCCTCCCGGCCAGGCGATCGAGTTCTACCGCGCCCTGCACGCCCAGGGTGTGCCGGTGGAGGTCGCGATCTATCCGGGCGAGGGACACGGGGTGAGGAAGTTCCCCGCCTATCTCGACCTCGTCACCCGGATGACCGCCTGGTTCGAGCGGTTCATGCCCGCGCGGCAGTAGATGGACCTCACCGACTGGCGCTCGGAGTTCCCCGTCCTCGAACGGAAGACGTACCTGATCAGTGCGTCGCTCGGCCCGGTCTCGCGCCGGTCGGCGGCCTACCTGCAGGAGTACATGGAGGCGTGGAGCGCCAAGGGCGCACCCGATCACGTGTGGTTCGAGGACATCTTCCCGCGGATGGGCGCCCTCAAGCGTTCGTTCTCCGCGCTCGCGGGCTGCGACCCGGACGAGGTGGCGATCACCACCAACATCTCGATCGCGCTCTCCACGATCGCGTCGTGCCTCGACCTTTCGGGCGCGCGGCGCACCGTGATCTTGTCCGAGCTGGACTTCCCCACCGACGGTCACGTGTGGATCGCGTGGGCTCGGAAGGCCGGCGCCGAGATCCGGTGGCTCCGGAGCCCCGACGGCCTGACGATCCCCTTGGAGGAGTACGACCGGGCCATCGACGAACGCACCGCGCTGGTGATGGTCAATCGTGTGCTGTACCGGTCGAGCGCGATCGTCGACGCGAAAGCGGTGTGCGCGATCGCGCGCGAGCGTGGCGCCCTCTCGTTCCTCGATGACTACCACGGCCTGGGGATCGTGCCGCTCGACCTCCACGACCTCGGGTGCGACCTGTACACGGCCGGCGTCCTCAAGTGGATGCTCGGCGGCCCAGGCCTCGTGTTCCTCTATGCCCGCCGGGAGCTCCTGCCGTCCCTCGAACCCGCGCTGACCGGCTGGTTCGGACAGCGAGAGCCGTTCGCGTTCGACACCGAGCATCTCGACTACCACCCCACGGCGCGACGCCTCGAGCACGGCACGCCGCCGGCCCCCGTCTTCTTCATCGCACAGGGCGGGATCGACATCATCTCGGAGGTCGGGCCGGCGGCCATCCGTGCGAGACAGGGCGAGCTCACCGATCACCTGATCGCGCGGGCGGATGAGGCGGGACTCGAGGTCCGCACGCCCCGGGACAAGGATCTCCGGGGGGGCGTGGTCAACGTCAAGGTGGGGCCGGAGGCGGAGAAGATCTGCCACGAGCTCCTCGCTCGCGACGTGTGCACCGACTTCCGGGGCGACGGGCTCCGCATCAGTCCCCACTTCTTCAACACGGAGGACGACATCGACCGGTGCTTCGAGGTGCTGCGGGCGTTGGTCTAGCTGTGCTTCCTCGGGACGTTGTTCAAGACCGTGATCGGCGTCTTGCCCGCATGCGCCATGTGGGGTCGATGGTAGTTGTAGTGGTGGAGCCAGCGCTCGAGTTCGGTGGTGCGTGAGTCGTTCGAGTCGTAGGCCCG
>DATKDI010000007.1:0-6013 GCA_035512775.1 Actinomycetota bacterium
GAGACCCCCGCGACGAGCCCGACGGACGCCGACACGACCGACGGAGGCAGCCGGCGTCAGGGCAACGAGCCGTTCACGGTGATCGATCCGACCGATCCGGATCTGATCGTCGCCGGCTGGAACGACTACTGCCTCTCCGACCTCGGCGCGGGCTGGCAGGGGTTCGCGTACTCGACCGATCGCGGCGAGACGTGGACCGACTCGATGGTGCCCGGCTACCCACAGGACACTTCCGAGGAAGGGATGGAGTCCCCGCTGTTCGGCAACCACACCGACGCCGGCGATCCGATCGCCGCGTTCGACAACGACGGCAACCTGTTCGTCGGCGGTATCTCGTTCAACCGCGTGGGAGCGATCAACGGTGACGTCTACGTCGCCACGTACCTGACGACCCCGCACCCGAGCGGGTACCCGGTCGACTACGCCCGGACGAGGATCGTCGGTCGAGGCACGCCGTCGCGCAACTTCCAGGGCATCTTCCAGGACAAGCCGATGCTCGAGGTCGACCGCACCGGGGGCGACCACGACGGGAACGTCTACGTCTGCTGGTCACGGTTCACCGGTTTCGGACAGAACCGCATCCTGTTCAGTCGCTCGACCGATTCCGGCGTGACCTTCTCCAAGCCGTTCTCGATCACGAACCCAGGGCTCGCGTCGGTACAGGGATGCGACATCGCCATCGAGGGTGACGGTGACGTCTACCTGACGTTCCGGACCTTCGGCGACTCCTCGGCCCGTCGCGCGAACGGGGTCGGGTTCGCTCGCTCGACCGACGGCGGCGTGTCGTTCTCAAACGCCGAGCTGATCCGCGCGATCACGCCGTACGCACCGGCCGACCCCTTCCGAGACTGCGGCGACGGCCCGTTCGAGTGCGCGACCGGCTTCGTGTTCCATCGAGTGCCGCTGGAGCCTCGCTCGACGGCGGACCAGATGAGTGAGGAGAACGGGGTCTTCCTGACCTACAACGCGATCCGGCCGGACAGCACGGAGGCGAGCAACAGCTCCTATTCCTCGGCCGGCGCCGGACAGGTCGGCCAGTCCTTGGTCTACGTGGTGGCATCGTGGGACGATGGCGACACGTGGGACGATCCGGTAGCGGTGGATGAGGCCGACGCCGGGCACCAGTTCTTCCCGGATATCGATGCGCTGGACGGCACGCTCGCGGTCGTCTGGCAAGACAACCGGACGGACTTGGACTACGACGTCCAGTTCCCGATCGGGAACACCCTCGACGAGGACGGCAACGCGATCTCGTCGGGTGGCTCGCTAAGCGATTTCGACGACGACATCGTGAACAGCTTCATCGCGACGTCGTCGACGGACGCGCTCGGATTCGCGGACTCCGTCAAGGTCTCGGACGTAGGCCATCAGTCGGCGTACGAGATGTTCGGCAACCGGGACATCCCGTTCCACGGTGACTACAACTGGATCGCCCTCGCCCTCGACGAGGAGGGAGTGCTGTTCGGTTACGCGTCGTGGACCGACAACCGCAACGTCGAGCCGGGCACCGACCCTCGTGAGCTCGAGGCACAGGACGGCTTCGACGACGGGTTCGACGTCCTCCAGTGTCGGGACGACCTCGGGGACAGCGTCGAAGGCCTGCTCGACCCCGATATCCCGCTGGCCAGGCGGGATGCTCCGTTCGGGGGCGATACCTGCGGCAACGGAGGCGGGCTCGATCAGGACATCTTCGGCGTCTCGTTCACGCCGTAGTCCCCGCCGGTTCCGCGCGGCGCCCCGGGAGCTTCGCTCCCGGGGCGCCGCGCACATGCCGGCGAAGCGACCGGCGGCCTGTCATCCCTCGCCGATACGGTTCACAACGTAGCCTTCACTCCGTTCCTTGCGACGATCCGCGAACGGAGATGGGAGGCACACATGAAGTCGAGATGGATCATGGCAGCCGGACTCGTCCTGGTGATCGCGACCACGCTCGCGGCTTGTGGGGAGACCCAGGGCACGGTCGCTGAGCCGCGGGTGATCGAGGTACAGGCGCTCGACGAGCTCCGATTCGATCCCGACGAGGTGACGGTCCAGGTCGGCGAGACGATCCGTTTCGTCGTCACGAACCCTGGTGAGATCGCCCACGAGTTCGTGCTCGGGCAGGAGGACGTCCAGATGGCCCACGAGGAAGCGATGGAGATGGGCGAGATGCATGAGGGGATGGATGTGCCTGGGCAGCTCGCCGCACTGGACGTCCAGCCAGGGCAGACGAAGGAAGCGACGGTCACGTTCGATGAAGCGGGCGAGGTGCCGTACGGCTGTCACGAAGTGGGTCACTTCGATGGCGGGATGGTTGGCACGGTGATCGTCGAGGGCTGACGCCGCATCCGGAACGGCGCTGCGCTGTGCCTCAACGTACCGCCGACACGGCGGGGAACGGAGCCTGCCGTGTGCCAGGTTGAGCAGGCGCACCCATCTGCCAGGATGTGGTCGAAGCTGGTACTGCGCCGGGGGAGCGCCAGGTTAAGTCGGCGACCGGCGGCTACCGCGGCCGTGGGTCGCGTCGAGAGCACCCGGATGCGATCACACCTCCCGCCAGGTCGGCTCCCCAGCGTTCAACCTGTTCGGTCGGGACGACCCGAACGGCTACGAGGACTCGGGCGAGGTTGGGGCGGTGAGGGAACTCGACGTTGGAGGGAGCGGCCCCTAGCTGCTGCGTTCGTCGAAGATCACTTCGAACCGCTCGACGCTAACGATCTCCTCGCCTCCAGCCTCCGAGGCCTCGCTCCTTAGCTTGTTCGCCGCCTCCTCGCTTTCGCGCATGGCGGTTTCGCTCTCCCACAGCGTGACGGCGATGCTCTTGCCGCTCCCGCGGTCTCCGAGGATGAGGATCCCCTGATACCCGGTCAACTGGCGAGCGGCTGGGATGACGCTCTCCTGCGCCTGTTTCACCATGAGGTCGATACCATCTGCTGGTCCCTGGAACGTGCTCACCCGTGCGAACAACGCGACCACCTCCTCAGGCCTCCGGGTCGGATGGCCAGAGTACGCTGGTGTTGGCCGCCGGTCCACTCGTGCCGATCCTCGTACTGCTCGTGGACGACCTCCTCGACTCGAGGTGGACTACCGCGCCGAGTCGTCTGCCGCGCTTGGAGGGGGCGGCGCCATCCGTTCGAAGAAGCGGAGCAGTTCGACCGGCACCGGGAAGATCAGGGTGGAGTTCTTCTCGGAAGCCACCTCGGTCATCGTGGAGAGGAGCCGCAGCTGCATCGCGGCCGGGCGCCGCTCGAGGAGCTCGGCGGCGTTGCTCAACTGCTCGGCCGCCTCGAACTCGCCTTGGGAGTGGATCACCTTGGCCCTGCGCTCCCGCTCGGCCTCGGCCTGACGCGCCATCGCGCGCCGCATCGACTCCGGCAGCTCTACGTCCTTCACCTCGACCAGCGTGACCTTCACCCCCCAGGGGTCCGTCACGTCGTCGATGATCGTCTGGAGCCGCTGGTTGATCTCGTCGCGGTTCTCGAGCAGGTCGTCCAGGCTGACCTGGCCGAGGATGCTCCGCAGCGTCGTCTGGGCGAGCTGCGACGTCCCGAGGACGTAGTCCTGGATCACGACGGTCGCTTTCACCGGATCGACGACGTTGAAGTACGTGACGGCGTTCACTCGGACCGTCACGTTGTCGCGCGTGATCACGTCCTGCGGCGGGATGTCCATGGTGACGGTCTGCAGGTTGACCCGGACCATCCGGTCGACGATCGGGATGATCACGAACAGGCCCGGACCCTTGGCTGCCATCACGCGCCCCAACCGGAAGATCACGCCGCGCTCGTACTCCGGCACGATCTTCACGGCGGAGATCACGATCACCACGAGGAGCGCGACCGCCGCCCCGATCCCGTAGAGCAGTCCGTCGCTCACCGTTCTCCTTCCTCGATCGGTCGGTTCCCCGGCTCGGGCATCTCCTCCGGCTCCACGATCAGCCGCAGACCCTCCATCTCGACGACGCGGACGTCCTGGCCCGGCCGGAGCGGGCCGGAGCGGGCGCGGGCACCCCACCACGAGCCCTGGACGAAGACCTGCAGGTCGTTCCCCTCGATCTCCTTGACCACGCCGCGCGCGCCGACTACCGCGGCGGTTCCGCTCACCCCGACGAGCCTTCGGGTCCGCCATGCGACGCGGCCGAGCCCGAGCGCGCCGCCGCCCACCAGGATCGCGACCGGCCACAGCGCGGCGGGATCCACGCCGATCGGCCCGCGGAACAGGAATAGGCCTCCCAGGATGAGGGCCACGGTCCCGCCCGCCGCGAACACGCCGACCCCGGGCACGAACAGCTCCGCGACGAACAGCGCGCCCGCCAGGACCAGCAGGATCACGCCGGCCGCGCTGACGGGGAGCACCGACAGCGCTGTGAAGGCGAGGAGGAGGAGGATCGCTCCCGTGATCCCCCCGGCGCCGATCCCCGGGTTGGCCAGCTCGTAGATGATCGCGAGCGTCCCGATCGAGATGAACAGGAAAGCGAGGTTCGGATCCGCCAGCCACTGCAGCACGCTCCGGGCGAACCCCATCTCGACCTCGACGACCTGAACGCCGGTCGTCTCGAGCGTGACCGTGTCGCCGGGCGCGAGCTCCACGGCTCTTCCGTCGAGCTCCGCCACCAGCTCCGCACGGTCGCGAGCGACGATCTCGATCACGCCGATCTCGAGGGCCTCGTTCGCGGCGATCGACGTCCCCTCGCGGACCGCGTCGATCGCGAAGTCCACGTTGCGCCCGCGCTCCTCGGCGATCGACTCGGCGTAGGAGGCCGCGTCCTCGATGATCTTCTGCTCGAGGTCCTCCCCGCCCTGGCCGCCGATCGGCGTCGCGGCCCCGATCGACGTACCGGGGGCCATCGCCGCGACGTGGGACGAGAGCGTGATCAACGCGCCGGCCGACGCCGCGCGCGCCCCCTGCGGGGACACGTGGACGATCACGGGCACGCGGGTGTTCAGGAACGACTGGATGATGTCCCGCATCGAGGTGTCGAGCCCGCCGGGGGTGTCGAGCTGGACCAGGAGCGCCTGGTGGCCCTCAGTCTCCGCGCGGTCCAGCGCCTCGCGGATGTGATCCGCCATCACCGGCGTGATCACGCCGTCGATCGTGACCGCGAGGATCGAGGAGGAGGCCTGCGCGCCGGCCGGCCCGGACGCCGCCAGGACGAGGCCAACGAAGGCGATCAGGATCCACGCGACCAGGCGGGATCCGCGGCCAGGGCCGGCCCGCTGGGCGGCTCCACGGATCGAGGGATGCTTCACCGACCAACTCGCCTCCTCGCGGGTGCGCGACGTCGTTCCACGATATCCCACCTGCCCGGGAAGGGGGTCCCGTTCAGCGGCCTCCGTCGAGTGAGGAAGAGCGCGGTCTCGGCGGCCACCGCTAGCGTGAACACGGATGACCGATCACCCCCTCGAGCTTCTGCATGCGATCGCCGGGCCGGATGCTTAACGTGCTCACGGTCGCCGACACCACGCGGGTCGCCTCGTTCCTGCGCACGCAGGGCATCGACGCGCACGCCACAGCGGCGAGACGGAGTCCGAACGCCGGCTGGAGCTCGAGGACGCCGTGATCAGCAACGATGTGAAGGCGCTCGTGGCGACCTCGGCGCTCGGGATGGGCTTCGACAAGCCGGACCTCGGCTTCGTGATCCACTACCAGGCGTCCGGGTCGGCGATCGTGTGGATGGTCGCTCCCCGTAGGCTCAAGGCGGGAACCGCGAGGGTGTCGATCGCGTCCCACGTCACATGACGAAGGCGATCGGTGGAGCGCTGGCGCTGGTCCTGGCCGCGTGCGCGTCCCCGACGGACCTGGCGGAGGGAGCCACGGACGTTGCCGCCTTCCGCTGTGAGCCGTCGGGAACGTGGGTGCAGCCCGAGGCGGTTTCTGTCCGCTCCGACGGCGTCCATCTCTCGATCGACAACCGGACCGATCGGAAGCAGTCCGTGTACATGAGGATCGCGGGGGCGATCGGTCCGCTGACCGAGGTTGATGTCGGCGTCACCGAGACCGTCTCCACCTCCGGGCCGGGATCGTGGGAGCTCCT
>DATKDI010000008.1:0-4248 GCA_035512775.1 Actinomycetota bacterium
ATCTACGAGACCCTGGTGCCGAACCGCCCGCCGCTCGAGGAGCGGGTGCTCGAGCTGCTGGCGCCCGAGGTCCGCGAGGAGTACCTGGCGACCCGCGCGGCGATCGCGGCGTCCGCCGACTCGTCCTCGTGGCCGGAGCTGTTCCGCCGCGCGCAGGCGTACGAGAAGGCGTTCGTCGAAGCCGGCGGGCTGCTGGCGGCGGGCGTCGATCCGACCGGGATCGGCGGCGCGCTCCCGGGGCTCGGCGACCAGCGGAACCTCGAGCTCCTGGTCGAGGCCGGCTTCACGCCGGTCGAAGCGATCGAGATCATGACCGCCAACGGGGCCAGGGTGCTGGGCGAATACGACCGCTACGGCTCGGTCGAGCCCGGCAAGCTCGCGGAGCTCGTCGTCATCGAGGGCGATCCGGTGGCGAACCCGGCGGAAATCCGGAACGTGGTGCTCGTCTTCAAGGACGGTCTCGGCTACGACGCACCGAAGCTGGTGGAATCGACGAAGGGGATCGTCGGGATCCGTTGAGGCGGCGCGCGCGATCGATCGTCGTCGACGCGTATCGCAGCTACGGGACCCGGGACCGCGCGTTCGTGCGCGGGCGGGTCGTCGCCGACCCCGGTGTCTCGCGCGCCGCGCCGGAGGACCGGTGGTGGCGGAACCCGAACCGGACGTGGCGGCGGATGCAGAGCCGCGGGGTCCCGCACGCGCGGGTGACGATCCGCTTCCAGGGTGCGGAGACCGAAGCGGTGGCCGACGCCGAGGGGCACGTCCACACGTGGGTCGTGCCCGCCACTACTCCGCCCCGGGGCCGCCTGTGGCACGACGCGGCGATCGAGGTCCTCCATCCGCCGTCGGCGGGGCCGGGCCACGGCGCGACCTCCGTGCTCGTGCCCGACCCCGCCGCGCGGTTCGGAGTCGTGAGCGACATCGACGACACGGTGATCCAGACCGACGTCGCGCGGCTCGCGACGATGATCGCGGACGTCGCCTTCGGGAGCGCCCACACCCGCGCGCCGTTTCCCGGCGTGGCGGCGTTCTTCCGCGCCCTCCACGCGGGCACGGGAACCGTCCCGAACCCGGTGTTCTACGTCTCGAACGGACCCTGGAACCTGTACGACGTGTTCGAGCACTTCCTCGAACTGCGCGGGATCCCGCCGGGGCCGGTCGAGCTGCGGGACTGGGACGCCCCGTGGCGGGAGGTCCGGCGGATCGGCCGCTACGAGCACAAGCTCGAGTCAATCCGCCGGATCTTCCGCACGCTGTCCGACCTACCGTTCATCCTGATCGGCGACTCCGGCGAAGACGATCCCGAGATCTACCGCGACCTGGTCCACGAGTTTCCCGCGCGGGTGTCCGCCGTCTACATCCGGGACGTGTCGCGGAATCCCCTCCGGCGGCGCGAGATCGCCGACCTCGCCGAGGAGGTCGACGCCGCGGGCAGCGCGCTCGTCCTCGCCGAGGATACGCTCGCCGCAGCCCGCCACGCCGCCGACCAGGGCTGGATCGAGCCCGCGGCGGTCGACGCGGTGGCGGCCGAGAGCGGCCACATGCCAGGGCGCGCCGCCACCGTCGTCGAGGGCGGGCAAGAGCGGCGAGATCCCCGCTAGAGGATTCCCTGTCCGATCGGAGCTTACGAAATTGGCCGCTCCTCCTCTGGCCGCTCGACGGTGAACGACCACAGACCCGAGTTGTAATCGGTTGCGAAGAGGACCTTGCCGGCTGGGCGCCAGCCGTTCTGGAACATCGGGTAGACGCCCCACGTCATCGGCGAATAGGGAAGCTTGGCCTCCTCCGGTCCGGCCTGCGGCAGGAAGTGCGTGATCTCGCGACCCTGCCGGTAGAGATCGCCGCGCAGCTCGCCGCTGATGTCGACGATGCGAATCCCGCCCTGGTAATAGCCGACGTACATGACGTCGTCCTGGATCCAGAGGTTGTGCGCGCCGGCCTCCGGCACTTCGAACCGCGCGACGTAGCGTGGGTGCTCGAGGTTGCTGACGTCGATGACATGGACCGCGCCGCGCGGGTCGGTCGCTCCCAGCCCCGCGATGCCCGGCTTGGTCGTGTTCAGGCTGAAGTCCTCGTCGCCGATGAACACGTAGTCCCGGTTCCGCAGCGCGTTGTGGGTCGGCCCCTCGGGGTAGAAGATCCGGCTCACGAGCACCGGCTTCTCCGGGGTGCCGCCCTTGCCCGCGCCGCCGATGTCGAGAATCACGAGCCCGTCCATCATGTACGACATCCACAGGATCCCGTCCTGGGCCCAGATGTCGTGCAGGGTCTTGCCGACGACCGGGATGCCCCAGCGGCCGATCTCCTTCGGGCTCGCCGGGTCGCTGAAGTCGATGATGTGCATGTCGCCGGTGCCGTTGTTCGTGGCGTACACGAGGTTCCCGACCCAGAAGACGTTGTGGACGCCCGAGGTCACGGTCTCGGTGTACTCGCTGACGAGCCGAGGATGAGCGGGGTCCTCCAGCGAGAAGAACACGATGCCGTTCTTGCGGTTGGCCGCTCCCTCGCGGGTCGCGGCGAGCCAGCGGCCGTCCTCGGAGACCTTCACGCTGTTGATCACCCGGGCATCCACGGTGATCGAATCGGTGAGGATCGGTATCGCGGGGTCGGAGACGTCGTATGTGCGGATCTGATTCGCCTGGGCCGTGCCCAGGTAGACGTAGCCGTTCTGAGGCCAGATGTCGGCCGTGAACATGGTCGGGTTCGCGCCGTGCCCGAGGATGTTGACCCGACCCTCGAGGCCTCGCGGCTCGACCTCGATCGTGACCCCATCGACTTGATCGCCGAGGGTGGCGAGGACGCGATAGCTCCCCGGCTCCTCGGCGACGAACGCGCCGTCGGGGCCGATCTCGGCGCCCGAGCCGGCCACCGACCACACGGGCCGCGCGTCGGGGATCGAGGTCCCGAGTGTCAGCACCTGTCCGGTTCGGATCGGCCCGGTCGGGGTACCGGCGATTCGCAGGTCGCCCCGCGCCGGGATGACTTCGATCTCGAACGTCTCGGACGTCTTGTCGGCGGCCAGGGTGACGGTCGCGCGCCCCGGAGAGAGCGCGACGATAGCGTCGCCCTCGACGCCCACGACGGAAGGGGCGCTGGAAGTGATCGTGATCTCCGGGTCCAGGTTCCAGCGGTGGATCGAGTTGAGCGCGTCGTAGTCGAGCGGGACCCGGCTCTCTGCGGGTAGCCGGCCTGGCACGACGGTATACAGAACGATCTCCTGGATGCTCGGCTCGTTGACGGTGACGGTCGTCGCCGCGATCGCCACCCCGTTCACCAGCGCGACGACCTGACGCTCTCCCGCGTTGTAGCCGACGAACTCCCCCTCGGGCGTGATCGACCCGCCCATGGAGTACCAGGCTACGTCGGGCTCGGCGATCTCGGCTCCCGACTCGTCGAACGCGCGCGCGACGAACCTCCTCTTCTCGCCCGAGGCCAGCGTGATCCCGCCGGGGACGACCTCCACGCGGGAGATCCCCGGCGCTGAGGCGAGGAGCTCGTGGTCCAACTCGAGCGTCGTGTGACCGCCGGCCGGCACCAGCGAGACCTGGTTGACCCCGCGATTGTCCCCCTCCTCGATGAACCAGTATCCGACGAACGCATCCCCCTCGCGGACGGCGATGAACCGGGTCGGCCCTCCCGGCTGCACGAACTTCGCCGTGAGGCGGTTCCCCTCGATCCGGCCGATCGAAATGACCGCGTTCGAATCGTCGGGCATGACGAGATGGTCGCCCTCGATCCGGAAGGGACGCGGTGGGGCATTCCCGATGCCCGGCCCGCTGATCGTGTAGGCCGTGAAGCCCGCGGGGATGTCGGGAGCGTCCTGGGCGAGGGCCGTGTTCGCCAGCCCCAGCGCGAGGAAAAGAGCAAGGATCGGTGGCAATGACGGACGCATGATCGCGAACCTCGTGGAAAAGGGGGTGGATGGCCCGGACGGTGGACTCTGGGCTGACTACGCGGCGGGGCGGGCGCCGGTTTCAACGCCTTCCTGCGCGGGTCCCGCCCCAACTACTTAGTATAGCGAGGGCCCCCGGCGGCGTCGAGCGAGGCGCGGTACATTCGTGCGCGATGCCCCGCCGCACCCTGTATCTCATCGACGGCTACGCGCTCATCTACCGCGCGTACTTCGCGCTCATCCGGAACCCCCTCCGGACTTCCTCCGGTGAGGAGACGAGCGCGCCGTTCGGGATGGCGAACTTCCTCGTCAAGCTCCTCGACGAGCGGAAGCCCGATCACCTCGGCGTCGTCATG
>DATKDI010000009.1:0-2418 GCA_035512775.1 Actinomycetota bacterium
AACAGCCACACCCCGGGGAGGCTGCCGAAGAGCCCCAGCTGGCTGTACAGCCGCGCGACCGGGATCAGGCCCACCTGCAGGGGAACGACGAGCAGCCCGACCACGATCAGGAACAGCACGTCGCGCCCGGGGAACCTCACCCATGCGAAGGCGTAGGCGGCCAGTGCGGCGAACAGCACGAGGAGGATCGCCGAGGGCGCGGTGATGAACAGGGTGTTCCAGAAGGAGCCGACCATGTCCTGGTTGGAGAGCAGCTTCTCGTAGTTCTGGATCGTGAGCTCGGTGGGGTTGGTGATCACGGTCCACCAGCCCGTGGAGGTCGCGTCGGCGACCGGCCGGAACGACGAGAGCAGCAGGCCGAGGGCCGGGAGCAGCCACAGGAACCCGACCACGACGAGGAAGATCTGGACGGGACCGCGCGTCACGAACCTGACCATGCGTCCTGCGAAGCCGCCGCGTCGCGCCTCCGAGACGGTCGTGTCGCTCATCGCATCACTGCTCCTGCCGGAAGCGTCGGATGTTGAACAGCATGGCCGGGACGACCAACACGAACAGGAAGATCGCCAGGGCGCTGCCGAGGCCGAAGTCGTTCGCGCCGCCGAAGGACGCCTTCCACATCTCAAGCGCGATCACGTTGGCGTCCCGCTGGACCGAGCCGGGGGCGATGATGAGCACGAGGTCGAAGATCTTCAGGACGTTGATGACCAGGGTGACCAGCACCACCCCCAGGACGGGAGCGAGCAGGGGGACGGTGACCCGTCGGAACACCTGCCGCTCGTTCGCCCCGTCCACGCGCGCCGCCTCGAGGACGTCGCGAGGGATCGCGGCGAGCCCCGCGCCAATCACCACCATGGCGAAGCCGGCCCACATCCAGATGAACGAGACGATGATCGCCGGCGTGACCAGCGTCGGGCCCAGCCACGAGTACCCGCCGAAGGGCGGCCGGAAGTTCGAGGCGGCGAGTCGAACCGTGTAGTCGCCCTGTTCGAGCCCGGACAGGACGTACGAGCCGTCGTCCTCGCTCTCGGCCGTGGCCACCACCTCCCCGTCCCGCACCGCCTCCACGACCGCCCCGGGCAGTCCGGACTCGGTCGAGTCGATCACCCCCGCCTCCCCGCCTCCCCCCCGGGTGAAGTCGAGCCACACGGCTCCCGAGATCCCGTCGCTCGGCGGCTCCCGGGTCGAGGCTTCCTGTGCGCTCTCGGGGATGAGGTCCTGCGAGACCGCCAGGAGCCCCAGGTCGACCGTCTCCCCGGGCGAGAACGTGCCCGTCGTCGCCAGCGCCTCTCCCTGCGGCTGGAGGGTGTCGGTCGAGGGCCGGGCGCCCGGGTAGGGGCCAGGCGAGCGGAAGGTGTCGACCACGCCCTGGGCGGCCGCGTTGGCCAGCCCGACGTTGGGGTTCTCCTCGTACACGAGTCGCCAGATGACGCCGACCGACAGGAACGAGATCGCCATGGGCATGAAGATCGCGACCTTGAACGCCGTTCCCCACCGGACGCGCTCGGTGAGCACCGCGAAGACGAGCCCCAGCGCGGTCACGATCGAGGGCGCGACCACGACCCAGATCAGCGTGTTCTTGAGGGCCGTGAAGGTGCGATCCGAGGTGAAGATGTCCTGGTAGTTCTGGAGCCCGATGAACGTGTCGCCGGACTTGTCGAAGAGGCTCCGGATGATCGAGAAGAAGATCGGGTACATGACCAGGGCGCCCAGGATGACCAGGGCGGGGAGCAGGAACACGACGGCCCCGATGAGGGCTTTGCGTCGCCCCCTCCTCGACGCGGCCGAGGGGGGCGGCCCCTCGATCGGAGCCGCCCCACCCGCCGTGGCCGCTACCCGCTCCGGCCCGCGTTCCTCGATCTTCTCCGTCACGTCCGGAGTCCGCTCCTATCCGTACGCGTTCGCTGCCGCGTCCTCCAGCGCCTCCGCGGTCCCGTCGACGTCACCCGACCGCATGAACTCCTGGAGCAGACCCCAGATGCCCTGGCCCGAGGTGGCGCCGAACTCCGAGGGTTGCAGGTCGGACAGGTCGTACCGCACGGCCTCGCCCGCGGCGACGAGCGCCTCGGCAGCCCGCCGGTCCGTGTCGTCCGGGTAGAGCGCGGGGTCGACCTCGGGGCTGGGCGAGATGAAGCCGCCCTCCGCACCCCAGATCTCGCCCGCCTCCGGCCTCGCGAGGAACTCGATGAGCGCCTTCCCGGCCTCGGAGTCCTTCATCAGGACCGCCAGGTCGCCGCCTCCCACGACCCCCGCCGGGTTGCCCTCGATCGACGGGAAGTTGAAGAAGTCGGCGTCGGTCCCGAGCGCGGCCCCGGTCTCACCCGTGATCACGCCACCCACGAAGCTTCCCTCGAAGGTGATCGCGGCCTCGGGCGGCTCGGTGAACATCTGCGTGACCGACGTGGTGAAGTCGGTCTGCAG
>DATKDI010000010.1:0-27058 GCA_035512775.1 Actinomycetota bacterium
TCGGCCGCGAGCGCGTCGGCCGGCCCCGACCGGTCCCCCACCGCCTCCGCGATCCGCTCCAGCCGCACGAGAGCCGCGTCCGGGTCGGCGGCGAGCGCGAGCGCCGGCGCCATCACGGGGAAGACGTGTGACAGGACCTTGCCGATCCGTGTGGCCGGATCGACCAGTTGCTGCAACGACTCGTACGCGCGTGACGGCTGGGCGAACCCGAGCCCGGCCAGGAGCTCCTCGGTCGCCTCGCGGTCGTGCCCGGGCGTGGGGTGAACCGGGCCTGCGAACGCCTCGAGGAGCGGCCGGTAGAAGAGCCGCTCGTGGATCCCGCGGACGAGGTCCGTCGTGCGGTCGTACTCGGCCTGCAGGGCGTCGGCACCGTCGAGCCCGAGTGACCGAGCCACGGTGGTACGCGCGCGCCGGTCGGCCGGGAGTTCGTGTGTTTGGAGGTCGCGCACCATCTGCAGCCGGTGCTCCAGTCGGCGTAGGAACCGGTAGGCGTCTGCGAGCGCGTCGGCGTCCTCGTGGGCCACGTAGCCCTCGTCCGCGAGTGCGGCGAGCGCGGCGAGCGTGTTCGGGTCGCGCAGCCGATGGTCCCGCCGGCCGTGGACGATCTGGAGGAGCTGCACGGCGAACTCGACGTCGCGGATGCCGCCACGGCCGCGCTTGACCTCGGTGAGCTCCTTGCCACGACGCCGGATGTATTCCTCGAGGCGAACCTTCGAGCGTCGGACGTCGTGGATCGCGGCCTCGTGCAGGTCTTTCGGGTAGACGGATCCGGCGACGCCTTCGACGAAACCCTCACCCAGAGCTCGGTCCCCCGCGGCAGCCCGAGCCTTGATCATGGCCTGGCGTTCCCAGGTGGCGGCCTCGCGCTCGTAGTAGGCGAGCGTGGCAGGCAAGGTGCGAACCAGTGTGCCGCCCCGACCCCCCGGCCGGAGCGTGAGATCGACCCGAAGGGCGACACCGTCGGAGGTCGGATCGGAGAGATCGGCGATCAGGTTGGCCGCCGTGGTCTCCGCGATGTCCCCACCCACGTCTTCGCGGTGAAGCAGCAGGAGGTCGACGTCGCTCGCGTAGTTGAGCTCCCGGCCGCCGAGCTTGCCGAGGGCGACAACGCCGTATCCGTCCGGGCACGCGTGCGCGAGGCATGCGTCGGCCACGTCGCTGACCTCGGCGACGACCTCCTCGAAGGACGCACCGGCGAGGTCGCGGGCGGCGATGCGGAGCATCGACCGCCGGCGGAACCGGCGGAGCCCGGCGGTGGTGCCGTGGGTCGTGGAATCGTGAGCGAGCTCCGCGTCCAGTTCCTCCCGACTCCTGAGGCGAACATCGGTCAGCGAGTCGATCTCTTCGGGGTGACGAACCAGCAGGTCGCTCGCCGCGGTCGAGAAGCCGAGCAATCGTGAGGCCACCGGCAGGACCTCCGGTCGGCCCAGGACCTCTCGCGCGTGGACGTCCTCCCCTACACGAGAGAACGCCACGCGCGCGAGCTCCGGATCCGGTGCCTCCGCGAACGTCCGGCCGAGGATCTCGGGCGTGAGCACGCCCGCATCGTAGCCAGGGACTCAGGAGTTCCGATCGGCCGCTTAGCGGTGCCGCTACGGGCAGAACTCGGGACTGATGACCACCGGGCTGGGGGCCGGCAGACCGAGATGGACGTTCCCATGGAACTGGAGGAACCCGCTCTCCACGATGGCTCCTAGGTCACAGCGGTGCGGCGCGACCTGGACCTCCGCTCCGGTGCCGGGCACCGTCAGCCAGTGGTTGTGCGGCGGGACGGCTGCGGCCGGCCCCGACACGATGCCGAGCAGGCCGAGCGAAACCTAGTTCTGAGCCCGGCAAGAAGAGGCTTCCCGGGGCTCCTCTCCGGTCATGGAGGGTCGGCCCCGGGAAGCTACCCTCTCAGGGACCGGTGGACTGTCCGCCAGGGTTGGTGATTGTGGGATCGCAGGCAAGCTCGCCGTGGGGGAAGAAGTCCACCACACCGCCTGATGCTTCGAACGTGACCATCGGGGCCGCTGCCTGGCAGTGGCCCTGGATCCACGGGCGAGCGATCGGCCTGCTCACCACAGGATCCTGGCCGGGTGGGGTGACCGTCTGTGTGTGGGCCGCTGCGGGGGTAGCCATCAACAGCGGCGCTGCCCCGATTAGAGCCGTGAAAAGAAGTCGCCTCATCGTGCTCTCCTTCCTCGTCTGATTCCTCCGACCCGCGTAAGCCTCGCGCTCTGAGCGCGGCGAGCACGCAGGTGCCGCCTACGTTCCGTTAGTTCCCCCTTTCATCGTCGGAAGCCGCTCACTTTGCGGGCTACGACGACGAGACCTCTGCGCATCGTCCACCACCTTTCCGTCGGGATCTGATCGGGGGATCCCGGCGGCACACCGTACCCCTGCCATGTCACCGACTTCAATACCCGACCTAGGGGCTCGGAACGGCCGTCGCCTATGGTGTGTCCACATAGTGGAACTCAGTTCCAGTATGTGGAACAGCCCAGACGCCCCCCACGTGGACCGGCCCCTATCTGGGACAGCCCCGGTCCACGACGCGCGCGCCCTAGGATCCGGAGACCGGCTTCTCCCAGACGGACATGTGCGTTCGGCTCTTGCTCGTGAATGGCCCGCGCTTCTAGCCGCCCGACCGCTCGCGCAGGCGCATCCCTGCGAGCTGTGCCATCAGGTCGAGCCCCGCGGGCCACGTGACGTCGATCGCCTCGCCGCCTGGCTTCGAGCAAGCCGGGCGGCCATCGCCTCGGAGAGGTCGATCCCGTGCACGTGGACGCCACGCTGCGCGAGGGGGAGCGCGATCCGTCCGGTCCCGATCCCGAGCTCGAGCGCCCGCCCGGTCCCCGCGAGCCGGGCGAGGAACTCGACCGTCGCACCGACGTCGGCGGGGTCGAACTCT
Source organism: Actinomycetota bacterium (assembly GCA_035512775.1). Classification (GTDB taxonomy): domain Bacteria; phylum Actinomycetota; class UBA4738; order UBA4738; family HRBIN12; genus JAJNBA01. The sequence continues at coordinate 2,894 of DATKDI010000010.1, forward strand.
CCGGAGAGGAATCGTCGTACCTCGAGGCGATCCGCTCGTCGAAGAAGCCGTCGTCGGGCACCGCCGGAAGCTACCGCAACGCCGGCGGTGCGTTCAGCGCTGCTCGACGACGGCGTCGGCTTCGATCTCGACGCGCCAGCGAGGGTCGATGAAGCCGGTCACCACGATCATCGCGCTGGCCGGGCGGACGTCGGCGAACACCTCACCGTGGGCGCGACCGACGTCCTCCCAGTCCTCCGCGGCGACGACGTAGCAGCGCGTCCGGATCACGTCTCGCACGGACGCACCCGCTTCCTCCAGCGCCGCGACGATGATCTCGAGACACCGCTTCGTCTGTCCGTACGCATCGGCGGGTGGCTCGCCTCCGTCGGGCATGATCGGCGCCGTCGCCGCAACGGCCACGTGATGACCCGCAACGATCGCACGGGAGAACCCGATCACCGGTTCGTACGGCGAACCCGACGCCACACGCTTCCGTTGCATCTGTGCATGTTGTCACGAACGTTTACGCCCTCGTAACCGGCCACGCGACCACCCCCCGTACCCTCGATGAAATGGCCCTTTCCGCGGAAGCCGAATACGTCCTGCGCACGATCGAGGAGCGAGGGGTGCGTTTCGTTCGCCTCTGGTTCACCGACGTCCTCGGGTTCCTGAAGGCGTTCACGATCACCTCGCAGGAGCTCGAAGGCGCACTCACCGAAGGGATGGGATTCGACGGATCCTCGATCGACGGGTTCGCTCGCATCCAGGAGTCCGACATGGTCGCCTTCCCCGACCCCTCCACGTTCCAGATGATCCCGTGGAAGACGGAGCACGCGGTGGCGAGGATGTTCTGCGACATCCTCGAGCCCGACGGCACGCCGTTCGCCGGCGATCCACGCGGTGTCCTCAAGCGCCAGGTCGCCCGCGCGGCGGAGAAGGGCTTCACGTTCTACGTCGGCCCGGAGCTCGAGTACTTCTACTTCAAGTCGCTCGAGGATCCGCAGTTCCTCGACCAAGGGGGCTACTTCGACGAGACGCCGCTCGACGTGGCCACCGACTACCGCAAGCGGACCGTGCAGTACCTCGAGTCGATGGGGATCCCGGTCGAGTACGTCCACCACGAGGTCGCGCCGTCACAGCACGAGATCGACCTTCGCTACACCGACGCGCTCACGATGGCCGACCAGGTGATGACGTACCGCCTCACCGTGAAGACCGTCGCGCACGAGTTCGGGATCTACGCGACGTTCATGCCGAAGCCCGTCGCCGGCGTCAACGGCTCGGGCATGCACACGCACCAGTCGTTGTTCGAGGGCGACCGCAACGCGTTCTTCGACGCTACCGACGAGTACCACCTCTCGAAGACGGCGAAGTCCTACATCGCGGGCCTCCTTCGGCATGCGCAGGAGATCACGCTCCTCACGAACCAGTGGGTGAACTCCTACAAGCGGCTCGTGCCGGGGTTCGAAGCCCCCGTGTACGTGTGCTGGGCACGCAGGAACCGAAGCGCTCTGGTGCGCGTGCCGATGTACAAGCCGGGCAAGGAGGGCGCGACCCGGATCGAGTACCGCTCCCCGGATCCCGCGTGCAACCCCTACCTCGCGTTCTCGGCGATGCTCGCCGCCGGGCTCGCGGGTGTGGAGGGCGAGTACGAGCTCGCACCGGAGGCCTCGAACAACATCTACGAGATGACCGAGCATGAGCGAGAGGTGGCCGGGATCCGGTCACTTCCCGAGGATCTCGTGGAGGCGATCCACCTCGCGGAGGACTCCGACGTGCTCCGCGAAGCGCTCGGCGAGCACGTGCTGGAGTTCCTCCTGCGCAACAAACGTGAGGAATGGGACGCCTACAAGTCCCACGTCACGCCGTACGAGCTCGAGCGCTACCTCCCGATCCTGTAGCCCCCACCTGGTCCTTTCGATCTAGGCCTCTGCCGTTGACGCCATAGGCCGAAAGGGGGATGATGCCCGTTCTGGTCTGGGGTGCGCCGGGCCTCCCGTATACGCGGCGACCACCAAGGGGTGGATTTTCATGAAGGTTTCGAAGTTCCGAGTTTTCCTCGCGCTCGTCGCAGCAGTCGTCACGACGATGGTGCTGATCCAGCCGCAGCAGGCGGTGGGCCAAACGTCGACCGTCGGGGGGTTGCAAGACGGCGGCGTCCTGCGCCTGCGGCTGGGGCCCACCGATCACTTCAAGTGGCAGCCCACGGCCGGCAGCGACACCGACGCGGTCACCCAGTCGATCTCGCCGTCCGGATCATGTGGCCTGACGCCCGAGAGTGGGGACCTGGTTGGCCTCTCCGCCACCGGCGGCAGCGTGGGGTTCGTTTCCGATGGGATCGGAGTCAAGGGTCGCGGCGAAGGATCGGGTCAGCCGTGCGGACGGGTCGACGCTGACCAGACCCTGTCGCTCGAGCTGGGGACCGGGCTGACGAACAAGGCGGTGGACTTCGCCGAGCTCGACATCGAGGGGAAGTTCGACGCCGCGTTCACGATCCAGGCTTCTCTCGGCGGCTCCCCGGTGGGGAGCGCGAGCTACGCCACGACAGGCGCCGACTCCGGACCCGACTCCGGTGACGGCGACAACTTCCGCGTGCGGTTCCCGAAGACCGGCACGCTGCTGTTCGACAAGCTGACGTTCTCCGTCACGAGCGGAGCGATCTCGCTCGAAGGTGGAGCCGACGGCACCGAGCCGTGCGACTCGACCCTGGCGAGCGAGTGCCTGGCCAGCGGCAGCCTCGGAGAAACGATCGACGGAGGATCGCCGACGACCGACTCGCTCTTCCATCTCGTGAAGTTCGACGGGTTGCTGGACTGCAACGACCCGGCCGTCAACGAGCCAAGCGGAGCGGCCGACGAGCCGTCGATCACGCTCGTCCGGCTGGACAACATCGGCGGGGCGTCCTGCACGCCGATCCCGTACGACCTCGAGACGCTCACCGGGCAGGTCGACATCCTCAAGGACCTCCTGGGACAGAAGGCCCAGTTCCGCGCGGTGATCACATGGCCTGCGAGGGAGGAGACCTATCCTCTGCAGGCGAGCACCATCGACTACGACGGTCCCGGCGGGGACGATCCGGTGCAGCTGGAGTGGTGCCTCGCCGACGGCACGCGGGACTTCAACGGCGACGAGGAGCCTGACGATCCGGACGGCTTCCCGGACCCTCCCGCCGGTCACTTCTATTGCCTCGAGAAGCAGGAGGCGACCGACGGGCTCACCACCGGGCTCGTCACGGTCACGGAAACCCTGTACGGCCAGCTCGACCCGTCGGTCAGGCGCTGAGCAGGCGCGGTCGCAACGCGACCGCGTCGGCGCTGACCACGCCGAGCCGCTCGAAGATCGCGATGGCGCCGGCTCCGTCTACGACGGGGCCGGCGCCACCGGTCTCCTCCGAGAGCCACTCCATCGCCTGGAGGGCGAGTGCCTCGTCGTACTCAGAGCGAGTCGCCCGTGCCGCCGCGAGGCTCCGCTCGAGCGCATCCTCGGCCCGCTCCAGCTCGCCGAGCGCGATGAGGGCGCAGCCGCCAGTCCGCTCCAGCAGCGCCTCGTAGATCCCCGGCCCGCCGATCAGGCTCGCCCGGACGGAGGCGCGATCGACGAGGTCGAGCGCCACATCCGGATCACCCCGTCGTACCGCGGCCTCGGCCAGGAAGCCCGAAACGGCCACCTCGAAGCGTTGCTCCCCTGCTTCTTGTCCGAGTCGAAAAGCCTCCTCGAGGTGGACCGTCGCCTCCTCGTGTCGGCCGGCCCGTGAGGCCGTCCGTCCGAGGATGCTCAGCACGTACGCAACCTGCTCGCGGAAGTCCGCGGCGCGGAACACGCGCAGTGCGTCACTCGCGAGCGAGTCGGACTCCTCGAGCCGTCCCCTGTCGGAAAGTATCTCCGCGACGTTGAGCCACGCGATCGCCGCCCCGATCGTGTCACCGGCGCGTCCGAACAGCGCGCTCCCCCGCTCGTACAGCTCGACGGCCTCGGACCAGCGACCCTCCCAGTACGCGGCGGCCCCGAATGCCTGGAGGACGTCGCCCTGGCGCCGGAGGTCGCCGATCCGTTCGAAGACTTCGAGGGCCCGCTCGAGGTGCTCCGTCGCCCCGGGGTCGCCGCGGTTCAGCGCGGTCCAGGCGAGCACGTAGTGGGCGCGGCCGAGCGGCTCGAGCTCTCCCGATTCCTCGGCTTCCACGATCGCCCGCTCGCACCACCGGATCGTCTCCCGGTCCCGTCCCTGGCCGGACCGGATCGCGCCGTACTCGGCGCTGATCCGCGCTCGTTGCGCGACCATCTCCCGGTCCTCCGGGTCGTCGAGCACCCGCATCGCGCGCGAGAGCCATCGCAGACCCACGGGCGGCGAGCCCGCCCTGTCCTCGATCTGGGCTTGCTTGAGCATCAGCCTCGCGGTGGCCACGGGGACGTCGCCGCTCAACCGCCGAGCGTCGCCGAACGCCTTCCCAGCCTCGCGATAGAGGCCCGCCCGCTCGAGCGCGTCGCCGAGGCCCTCGTGGAGCGGCCGCAGCTCGTGAGCCGGAAGATCCAGCCGCCGGGCGACGTCGATCGCACGCCGGAAGAACCGGGATGCCTCGACGTTCGCGTAGACCGTCGAGGCTCGCTTCGCGGCGATCACGGAGAACCTCAAGGCGGGCTCCAGTTCCCCGGCGAGGAAGAAGTGCGTGGACAAGAGCTCGGCTCGGTCGTCCGGGTTCGCTCCGGCAGCCTCGAGGATCCCCTCGCCCACGCGCGCGTGGAGCTCTCGCCGACGCCGGTAGGACAGCCCTTCGTACGCGGCGTCCCGCATCAGCGCGTGGTGGAAGCGATAGGTGCCGCCTCCTTCGTCGGCGACGAAGTCGCTCAGGCGTCGCCAGGTCGCCCGGTCGGGCGCCGAATCGTGGTCGGTCAGGAGGGTGGAGAGGAGCCCCTCGTCGAAGCTCGTCCCCAGCACGCCGGCGTACCGAAGGATCCGCCGGTCGCTCGCCGAAAGCCGGTCGATCTGCGCCGTGACCATGCCCTCGATCGACGCCGGGACGTGCTCGAGCGAGCCGGCCCGCTTGACGGCGTGGATGAGCTCCTGGAGGAACAACGGGTTCCCGGCGGATCGCTCGCCCAGCTCCTGCACCTCGTGGGGTAGGAGCGGCTTCTCGTCCGTCGCCAGTTCGATCAGCGCCGAGACCGACTCCGGGCTCAGTGGGGAGAGCTGCATCGACACGCAGTGGCCGGTGATCGGAGCCACGAACCCGGTGTCCTCGTCGCGGCGGGTGACGCACACGAGCCACGGCAGGTCGGTGATCCGGACGGCGATGTGGCGGAGAAGGTCCGCCGATGCCTCGTCCATCCAGTGGACGTCCTCGATCGCGACGAGCGTCGGCTCGGTGATCAGCCGCGACAGGAGGTCCCCCGTGACCTCCTCCAGCTTCAGCTTGCGGAACTCCTCACCTAGGTCGCCGACCTCCGGCGTCGGCTCGACCTCAACGTCCACCAGCATCGCGAGAAGCGGCAACCACGGGAGCAGCTCCGGCGCGAGATCGGCCACCGTCTGGCGCAGGCCCTCGGCCAGGATCGAGGCGTCGTGGCCGGCCGGAACACCCAGCAGCAGCCGGAAGAGCCGCCGGAACGGCAGGTACGGGACGGAGGCCTCGTAGAGCTCGCAGCCCGCGGCGAGCTGCGGGACGTCGGCGGCCTCGGCGCGAAACTCGCTCAACAGCCGGGTCTTCCCCATCCCTGCGTTGCCGACGAGCTCGAGCAGCGAGCCGTGGCCCGCGCGCAGCTCCAGGAGCGCTCGACGGATCGCGCCTATCTCGGCGTCCCGGCCGACGAGCGGGAACTCCCTCGAGAGATCCGTCGGCTTGGTGCCCGTAGGATGGCCGACCATGAAGGCGTGGACCAGATCCTTCTTGCCCTTGACCATGAAGGGCTCGAGCGCCAGGGCGTTGAAGGCGACCGAGGACGCGTCGAGCACGGGACCCGTCGCCAGGATCTGCCCGGGCAACGCCATCGACATGACCCGTGCCGCGAGGTTCACGGCGTCTCCCATCACCGTATATGTGCGCCGGAAGGGAGGACCGATGTCCCCGGCGAATACCGGGCCCTTGTTCACGCCGATCCGCACGGGCACGGTCGGCTCGGCGTCCAGGATCGCCCGGAGCGTCAGCAGCATCCGTTCCTCGTCGTCACCCTGAGCCTGCGGCGCCCCCGCCACGAGGATGATCTTCCCTCCGTCGTGGTCGATGTCCGTCCCGAGGATCGGGACCGAATGCTTCTCCGCCGATCGCTGCACGATGGCCATCAGCTCCTGGAGCCCGAACGCCACCGCGTCCGGACCCTGGTCCTTGATCAGGTCGTCGATGCCGTCGAAATGAACGAACGCGACCGTGACGTTGCGGTGCTCAGGCTCGATCGCGCCGGACTGCAAGTGCTCCCGGAGCCCGACCGGGATGGAGGACGTCACGTCGATGCCTGCCAAGGGGACCTCGGTCTCGACCGAGTCGAGCGACAGACCGATCGGCTCCCGCCGGAGGAGAACCCCTTCGCCCTTCGCCTGACCCAGCGTCTTGGCCGGCAGGGCGGCCGCCGTATCGCGGCTCACGAGTATCTCCCCGGCGGTGGCCGTCGACTCCATCAGGACGGTGCGGCTTGCGGCGGGCCCAGTGAGGATCAGCTCCTTGTGGGACTCGCCGACCAAGAAGAACTGGAACGTGCCGCTGTGGATCCCCACCGACATCCGGAGGGTGATCTTGCCTGCCGAGGAGTCGATGCTGCCGATCTCTCGAAGGGTCCGGCGCATCCCGACCGCCGCTCGGGCCGCATTCCCTGGGTGGTCGTCGCCGGTGAACAGCAGGAGCAGCGCGTCGCCCCCGAACTTCACCAGCCCTCCGCCATTGCCGTAGGCGACGGCTAGGAGCCGCGAGAAGACGGCAGCGAGGACGTCCGTGACCTCCTCCGCGCCGACCTTCCCCCGTCGCGCGAGTCGCTCGGACATCTTGGTGAAGCCGGAGATGTCCACGAACACGACCGAACCGTCGATCTCGCGGAGCGTCGTGCCCGGCGCCTTGTCCAGCCACTGGATCAACAACCTCGGCACGTACGGGCGAAGAACGACTGATGCATCGAACTCCTGTTCCGCTACGGAGACCACCCCCCGGAGCCCACGCCCCTGGCCGAAGTCTAGCGCCGCCCATCGGGTGCAGGACTCGAAGGGTAGCTCTCACGCATACTGCCGCCGGTTGCCTGTCCCCGGCCGGATTCAGCTGACGACGATCCGACCGCACATCCCCCTGCAGACACCGCTCGACACGCTGCCGTGGATCGTGCAGTAGTAGCGGAACGTGCCCCTCCGGTTGAACGTTCGAGCGACTGACGTTCCGCTCGGCAGGTTCCGGAAGTAGCTCCAGTTCGAGCCTCGTGACTTGACGTTGTGGCTTCCGTCGATCGCCCGCCATCGGATGGTGGTCCTGGGCACGATCGACCTCGCCTTGGGGCTCCAGACGAACCGGGTGCCGTTGAAGATGCCGCGCACGCCGACGGTGACGGCGTCGGCGGCGCCCGACGTGCCTAGGGTCAAGCCAACGGCCAGTGCGAGCACGGCGATGTGCTTCCCTCTCACTCCGGTCATGGTCCTCCTTCGCTTCGGGGGTAGTACGGGTCCGTGGAACGGACGGATTGCGCGCTGTCACGGCCCGGCGCTACAGTGGCTCCATGATCGAGAAGCCGCGTACCCCTGCGCTGCAAGAGGCCGCGAAGCGTCGGAGAACCCTCCACGAGGCGCTCGTCGGGCTCGAGTTCGCCATCTCCTCCCCGGCCGCCGGCAGGATCCCCGATTGGACCGGGCTGGTCACCAAGGAGATCACGGCCGTCCGAGATGCCTGGGACCAGCACGTGGACGGCACCGAGAAGCCGGACGGGCTCTACGAGGAGATCGTGACCAAGTCGCCACGCTTCTCCGGGACGATCGACCGCCTCCGCGACGAGCACCCCGAGATCACCGAGGCCGTCGAGCAGATGCTCGCGCGGCTCGAGCAGGTCGAGATCGGAGGGCTCCCTTGGCCGCTCGAGGACGCCCGAGACGACCTCCAGCGGTTCATCGGCCGGATCATCCGCCACCGTCAGAAGGGTGCCGACCTCGTGTGGGAGGCGTACAACGTGGACATCGGCGGCCCCGAGTAGAGAGTCGGCACCACACCTGAGACACGAGCGCCCCGCGCTACGCTGATGTCGTGCCTCGTATCGCGCTCGGCCAGCTGAACCTCACCGTCGGAGACCTCGCCGGCAACGTCGAGAAGATGGCGTCTGCTGCGGCCCGTGCGACCGAGGCCGCGGCCGAGCTCGTGTGCTTCCCCGAACTCTCGATCACCGGCTACCCCCCGGAAGACCTCGTGCTCCGCCCGGAGTTCGTCCGCGACAACCTCGCCGCGCTCGACGAGCTCGCCGCCAAGACGGTGGACGCGTGCCCCGTGGTCGCAGGCTTCGTGGACCGGACCGATCGCGGGCTCCACAACGCGGCCGCGTACCTCGCCGGAGGCGAGGTACGCGTCCGCTACCACAAGATCGTCCTCCCCAATTACGGGGTCTTCGACGAGAAGCGCTACTTCGTGCCGGGCGAGCGGACCGAGCAGGTCTCCGTGGGCGGTATCTCCGTGGGCCTGTCGGTGTGCGAGGACGTCTGGCAGCCGGGGCGGCCGTTCTCCGACTACCGCGGCGTTCCGCTCGTCACGAACATCAACGGGTCGCCCTACCACCGGCGCAAGCTCGAAGCCCGACTCGCGGTCCTGCGCGACCGCGCGCGCGAGTTCGGCGGCTGGATCGCCTACGTGAACGCGGTGGGCGGGCAGGACGAGATCGTCTTCGACGGAGGCTCGCTCGTGATGGGCCCCGACGGAGAGGTTGCGTATCGAGCGCCGTTCTTCGAGGAGGATCTCTTGATCGTCGACATCGACGAGTCGACGGCCCGTGCCGAGCGAGATTCGGTCTGGTCCGAGCCGCCCGAGTCGATCTACCGAGCGCTCGTCCTCGGTCTTCGGGACTACGTCGGCAAGAACGGGTTCGACGACGTGGTCCTCGGTCTGTCCGGCGGGATCGATTCGGCGTTCGTGACGGCCCTCGCGGTCGACGCCCTCGGCCCGGAGTCGGTGAGAGCGCTCGCGATGCCCTCGCCGTACTCGAGCGCCGAGAGCGTCGAGGACGCCGCGGACGTCGCCTCGCGACTCGGCATCCGGCTCGACGTCACCTCGATCGAGGAGATCTTCGACGCCTACCGGTCGACGCTCCGACCGCTCTTCGAGGGCAGGCCCGAGGACGTCACCGAGGAGAACCTCCAGGCTCGGGTCCGCGGGAACCTGCTGATGGCGATCTCGAACAAGTTCGGCTCGCTGGTGCTCGCCACCGGGAACAAGAGCGAGTACGCGGTCGGCTACGCGACCCTCTACGGGGACATGGCCGGCGGGTTCGCGCCCATCAAGGACGTGCCCAAGACGCTCGTCTACGAGCTCTGCCGGTGGCGGAACGAGGCCGGGCCGGGTGAGCCGATCCCGGAGCGTGTCATGACGAAGCCGCCGTCGGCGGAGCTCCGGCCCGATCAGAAGGACACAGACTCGCTTCCCCCGTACGAGGTCCTGGATCCGATCATCGAGTCCTACGTCGAGGACGACCTCGGTGTGGAGGAGATCGTGGCGCGGGGGCACGACCGCGCGACGGTGGAACGCATCGTCCGGATGATCGACCGCACCGAATACAAGCGGCGACAGGCAGCTCCCGGGATCAAGATCACGCCGAAGGCGTTCGGTCGCGATCGCCGGATGCCGATCACGAACCGCTACGTGGACTGATCCAGACCGCCGAGAGTTCCTACACTCTCGGGGAGGGGCGGTAGCTCAGTCTGGTCTAGAGCAGGGGGCTTTTAACCCTCGTGTCGCGGGTTCGAATCCTGCCCGCCCCACGTCAGAGGCCGAGCGTACGGTCGCACCGTGAAGGTCGTCCAGATGGAAGGGCCCGGCGGCGGGTGGCGCGTGCTGGTCCCCCAGACCAGGAGGGAACGTATGCGCGGGCTGCGAGGCCACCCGCCGCCGGGGCTTCGCGAGGCGATGCTGTTGCCGGACTGCCGGAGCGTCCACACGTTCGGCATGAAGGAACCGATCTCGGTGGTCCTCCTGGATCGTCAGATGACGGTGATCGAGGTGCGGTGCTGCCGGCCCGGACGGATGATCGTCCCTCGCCGTGGCGCTCGTCACGTGCTCGAAACCGCCGGCGGATCAGACCTTCGGATCGGCGATCGCTTCAGCCCCGCACGTCGAGGAGGGCGGTGATCGCAAGCGCTCCCAGCGCCGCGGCCGTGACGAGGAGCAGGGACACGAGCCAGGGAGCCCATCGGGGCAGGGCGATCGGCTCGCGGCGCGACCGGTCGGGCTCGACGAGTCCCAACCACTCCAGGACCACCCTGAGCTCACCGTGAGGCATACGACCGGTTTCGGCCTGAGCACGGGCCTCCTTGAGCGGTTGCCGTTCCCGGTGATCCGCTGACACGCTGCGTGCCATGTGGGTCCGTCGAGCGTTCGCCATCGTGTTCCTGCTGGCCGCGGCGTGCGGCGTGGACGCCGATGCCGGCCCCGCCCCGGGTGACTACTTCCAGCAGCTCCAGCGGGTGAGCGAGACGGCGCACATCCAGGAGCACGGTCTCCGTCGCGACCTGCAGAGCCGATTGGGGGAAGCTCCGGCCGGCCAGGAGAGGATGGCCGTCGTGACCGTGTTCGTCGACCAGAGCACCCGGCTCTATGAAGACGTCGTGGACGCGCTCCGGCGGCTCGATCCGCCCCAGGAGCTCGCGGGGGCCCAGCGGGCCTACCTCGAGACATGGAAGAATCAGCTCCACCTCATGCGCCAGATCCGGGACGCCGGATTGCCCAGTCCTGCGCAGATCTTGAAGCAGCTCGAGCTCCCCGCGTTCCGCGATGCGGCCGCCGAGACGACGGCCCGATGCGAGGACCTTCAGGCGGCGGTGGCCGCGAACGGATCCCAGGTCGACCTCGTGTGTGATGGTCGCCCGGCCTGAGAGGTGGCCCGTCAGGCGGCTCGAGGGCCCTGGCTATACTCTCTGGGCTGTCCCCGATGGGAAGATGGCGAGGGGCAGGGCCCCCATCGTCTAGCGGCCTAGGACGCCGCCCTTTCAAGGCGGAAGCACGGGTTCGAATCCCGTTGGGGGCACGGCACCAACACATATGCGCCCGTAGAGGAGTCCGGTCGTCCTCACCTCCCTGTCAAGGAGGAGATCGCGGGATCGAAGCCCGTCGGGCGCGCTGGGCGAGCGAGTCGGAAACGGCTCGCTCACCCATAAGCGGGGAGGTAGCTCAGTTGGTAGAGCACGCGGCTGAAAACCGCGGTGTCGGCGGTCCGATTCCGCCCCTCCCCACCCTCGGAACGGACGGGCGGGGCGCCTTCGGCGCCCCGCCCATCACAACAACTCAGTCCACCGGCTGGAAGTAGTGCCGCTGCCGGAACATCGCCACCTTCCGGCCCAGCGTCGCCCCCTGCGCGTCCGCCGTCATGAAGTGGATCCCGCCGTAGACCCGGGCAAGGCGGACCTCCCGGATCGCTTGGGAGAACCGGGTGAAGTGCCTCGTGATCGCTCCGATCGGCGAGGTTGCCCGCGTGGCGCTGTACACCATCTGGTTCGTCCCGAAGAAGTCCCGAAGGGTCTCCACGAACGAGTTGCTCACGCAGGTGTGTCCCGACGGGTGGTCCGAGTACGGCGGGTTGCCGAGCACCGACGTCCAGGACCCGTCGGCCACCGTCGCCGGGTTCCCGTCGATCCCCGCCAGATGGATCGCGGTCTGCGGCCGCCAGGAGCTGTGACGCTCCTTGTCCTGGAAGCATGCGATCAGGGCGTCTGAACCGGTGAGGTAGAGCATCGCGAAGTAGCGTGCGTTCTCGGTCGTCGAGAGGTCCTCCTTCTCCGCGATCTGCCGGAAGATCCTCGTCCACATCGCGACAGCGTGATCAGCCCAGAAGTGGGCCATCGCGGTCTGGTCGCCGGTCCTGGTCGAGCCCGTGGCTCGACCCAGCGCCTTCACCTCATCGAACTCGGCGGCGTACTTGGCGCTGGTGAGCTCGAGAGGTCCCGGCGTCGCGAACGATGCCGCGTTCGGGATCATGAAGGGCTCGACGTTGCCGACCCACTTGAAGTTGTTGCCCATGGGGCTCAGCGGCGCGACCAGGTTCCGCCAGTCCCCGGCACCCGTGCCCTCGGTGAAGAAGAAGGCCGGGTCTGTGGTCGGGGGCCCATACCGCCCATCACCCGTGCGGGCGGCGATCATCGCCGTCGCGGCCGCCTCCCCCACAGTGACGCCGCCATCGATCGCGGTCTGTGACACTCCCGCATCGAGGATCGCTTCGAGCGAGTCCTCGTGATACCCGAGGAGTTCGTCGTCTCGATCGCTCGGCAGGAGGTACTCAAGCACCCGGTAGCCTGCCGTCGCGGCCGCGGCGTCCTCGGAATACGTGCTCGAGGCTGAGGGCGACACCAGGTAGGGGTCGTATCCACCGTCGATCGCGTTCACCGCGTCGTAGATCGCCCCGTGGACCATTCCTAGGTGAAGCACTGCTGCCGGCGGCCCGTTCAGCGGTGGAACCATGACCACGATCAGCTCGTTATACGCGTGCTGGTTCCATGCCAGCACCTGATCCGGGACCTCGACTGCCGACGCCGGCAACGACGTGGGCACCGAGAGTGCCGCGAGCAACGCCGTCACTCCGACCACGGTGCCAAGCTTGCGTCTGCGTTTGCCATTCATCTCAGACTCCTTCTGGGGGTGGATCTCGATCCTCCTCTCCTTGCGCCCGTCCATCCCCCTTCCTCAGGCGTCTCGATGCGTGGCGAACAGCGTCGCGGAGCGGGACGCACACGAACAAGAACCCACGTCACCGACGGAACGTTGCGAACAACACAGGAACGTTCGTGTGATGGATGCTCGGCGGAGACGGAACGCGTAGTGCCGCGGAGACTTTTTCGAGCTCGAGCGCTCGGAGTCCCGGTAGAGGGCGGCGGGGGGGTCAAACGCCGTAGGTGGTTGAGCCGAGCTTCAGTTCAGCAGCTCGTGGCCGCGGATCTCCGCCCAGTGAGACAGCACGCCCTGATAGATCTCGGCCGAGCGCGGGAACTCGTGTCGTTCCAGAGCCTCAAGCGCGAGGCCGAGATCGCGAACGCTCCGGTCGTCGTCGAGCTCGTCCCAGGTGAGGAAGTCGCACAGGCTGCCGTAATCGAGCTCCACGAGCGACCTCGGGTCGAACAGGGCGATCCACTCGTGCATGTCCATCAGGAGGTCGCTGATCGGACCGAGGTCCGATCGGCGAAGGACCGGGATCGCCTGCCCGGCACGACGGAGCGCACGTCGCGCCGTCGTCCGGTACCGGAGGCGGAGGCGCCCGTGCTCGTCCTCACCGAGCCACCGCTCCCCATCCGAGAAGAGGACGAACCACCGGATGGGCACGTGCCAGGGACTCTGATGGCAGAAGGCCACGGCGAGCGGGTCGCGCCTGCGGAGACGATTGAGCTCGCGGGCGACGCGCTTGCCGTCCTTCTTCGACAGGAATCGCTCGGCGAGTTCGATCGGTTTCGCCTCGCGGAACGCGAGCGCGGCGGCGAGCACCCGCATACGCATGCGCCAGGGACTCACATACGTGCGACCGTCGACCACGCGGACCTCGGCGTGCTCGCCCTCGGCGGGCGCGATGACCCCCAGGCCGTCCTCGGCGAGGTCGAGGTAGCGCCGGCGACGCCCGGGCACCCACATGTTCGTGAGGAGGTAGCGCTCCCACCGGAGCTGCTCCTGCCGATCGAAGGCATCGAGGGGCTGGAACACGCGGAGGTAGGCGCTCGGTACCACGTCGCGGAGTCTAGCGCCGGGGTGCATCTCCTATGCTCTCGGCGTCCCCGACCCAGGAGCTGAAGTGGACGCGCCCTCGCACTGGGCCGGCACCGCGCCGGTCCGCATCCTGGAGCCCGACGGCACCGCCGTCGGCGATCCCGACGTGGGCCTCGACGCCGAGCAGCTGCGCGAGCTCCTTCGGCACATGATCCGTGCTCGGCGGCTCGATCGCGAGTGCATGGCGCTGCAGCGCCAGGGCGAGCTCACGGTCTATCCGCCCTTCGAGGGGCAGGAGGCCGCACAGGTGGGCTCCGCGTTCGCACTCAACACCGAGGATTGGACCTTCCCCACGTTCCGCGAGCTCGCCGCCGCGCTGGTCCGCGGCGTCGACCCGGTCCAGTACCTCTGGTATCACCGAGGGACCTGGCACGGCGGGCCGTACGACCCACGGGCTACCCGATTCGGGCCGATCTGCGTGCCGGTGGCGACGCAGATCTGCCACGCGGTCGGCGTGGCGATGGGACTGCAGAGGGACGGCGCCGACGCGTGCGCGCTCGCCTACTTCGGTGACGGCAGCGCCAGCGAAGGCGACTTCCACGAGGGCGCGAACATGGCGGCCGTGTTCGGAGTGCCGGCGATCCTGTTCTGCCAGAACAACGGTTGGGCGATCAGCGTCCCCACCGGCCTGCAGACGGCCGGGGAGATCTGGAAACGCGCGGATGGTCTCGGGTTCCCGGGCGTGCGGGTGGACGGGAACGACGTCCTCGCCGTCTACCGGGTCACGACCGAGGCTGCCCAACGCGCCCGCTCCGGAGGCGGCCCCACGCTGATCGAGGCGCTCACCTACCGCATGGGCCCGCACACGACCGCGGACGACGCGTCCCGCTATCGCGACGAGGACGAGGTCGAGCGCTGGCGCGCGTTCGATCCGATCGATCGTTACCGGACCTGGCTGGTGAGCGCCGGTCACGCCGACGAGGACTTCGTGCGCACCTGCGAGGAGGAGGCCGCCACGTGGGTGGCCGAGGTGCGGGCCGGGATCACGGCGACCGAGGCGCCGCCGGCCGAGTGGATGTTCGACTGGACCTTCGCGGATCCGCCCGTGGTCTTGGCGCGCCAGCGCGAGGAGGCCCTCGGTGGCTGAGTGGACCCTCTCCGCGGCGCTCAACCGAGCGCTCATCGACGCGATGGAGAACGACCCGCGGTTGCTGGTGTACGGCGAGGACGTGGGGAGGCTCGGCGGCGTCTTCCGCGTGACGGACGGGTTGCAGGCGAAGTTCGGGGAGGACCGCGTCTTCGACACGCCGATCGCGGAGGCCGGCATCGTCGGCGCCGCGATCGGGCTCGCGCTCACCGGATGGAAGAGTGTCGTCGAGATGCAGTTCGACGGGTTCTCCTACCCGGCCTTCGAGCAGATCGTGTCGCACGTCGCGAAGTATCGGAACCGGACGCGAGGCCGCGTGGACCTGCCGATCGTGATCCGGATCCCCTCGTTCGGCGGGATCCGGGGCAAGGAGCATCACGGCGAGAGCCCCGAGACCTATTACGCGCACACGGCCGGGCTGAAGGTCGTGGCCCCTTCGAGCGCGCTCGACGGCTACCGCCTCCTGCGCTTGGCGATCGAGGACACCGACCCCGTGGTGTTCCTCGAGCCGAAGGCGAAGTACTGGGCGAAGGAGGAAGGAGAGCTCATCGCCGACGGTCCCGAGGTCGGCGAGGGGCGCGTCGTGCGGGACGGGGATGCGTGTGCCGTGTTCGCCTACGGGGCGATGGTGGCGCGATGCCTGGAGGCCGCCGACATGCTGGAAGGCGAGGGCGTGTCGATCCGCGTCGTCGACCTTCGCTGGCTCGCGCCGCTCGACGTCGACCTGGTCGGGCGTTCCGTCCGTGAGACCGGACGCGCCGTCGTGGTCCACGAGGCCCCGAAGACGCTCGGCATGGGTGGCGAGGTCGCGGCCCGGATCATGGAGGAGGCGTTCGACTTCCTGCAGGCGCCGGTCGCGCGCGTGACCGGCTGGGACGTCCCGTACCCCCCGGCGGCGCTGGAGCATCGGTACCTCCCCAGCGTGGACCGGATCGCCGACGCGGTCCGCCGAGTGGTCTCGTACTGATGGCGGAGCGGGTCTTCGCGATGCCGGACCTGGGCGAGGGCCTCGAGGAGGGCGAGATCGTCTCGTGGCGAGTCGCCGAAGGAGACGAGGTCGAGCTGAACCAGCCGATCGTCGAGGTCGAGACGGCGAAGGCGACCGTGGAGATCCCGTCGCCGTTCGCCGGCACGATCGCGACGCTGCATGCGGGCGCCGGCGATGCCGTCGCGGTCGGGGCTCTCCTGGTGACGTTCCGGGTCGCTGGGGCCGGCGATGACGTGAACCAGCCGAGTCGTCCAACCCCGGAGGCCTCCCAACCCGCGGCCGCGACGCCGGCGGCCCGGAAGCTGGCCAAGGACCTCGGGATCGACCTGACGATCGTCGCCGGCACCGGGCCCGACGGGCGGGTGCGCGCCGAGGACGTGCAGCGGGCGGCGGGTGGTGCGGGAGCCGACGTCGACGACGGCGAGCGCATCCCCCTGTCGCCGGTCCGGCGGACGATCGCTCGGCGGATGGAGCAAGCGGCGTCGATCCCGCAGGTCACCACGTTCCGAACCGTGGACGCGACCGCGTTGGAGACCGTCCGCGCCGAGCTCGGCGTCTCTCCCCTCCCGGTGTTCGTCGCGGCGCTCTGCCGAACGATCGCCGGACACTCGATCCTCAACGCGACCTGGGCGGACGACGCGATCGTGGTCCATGCCTCGGTGCACGCCGGGATCGCGGTGGACACCGAGCGCGGCCTCTTCATGTCCGTGATCCACGATGCCGGCTCGAAGGGCGTCGATGGACTCTCCGAGGAGATCCGCCGCCTGGCGGAGGCCGCCCGCGGCGGTGCTCTCTTGCCGGATGAATCGACGGGCGCCACGATCTCGGTCAGCAACACCGGGAGCTACGGCAGCGAGGCCGGCACCCCCCTCCTCAACCCGCCGGGCGCCGTCACGATCGCCCTCGGCGTCATCGAGCCGCGCGCCCTCGTCACCGGCGGCGGCGCCGTCGAGGCCCGGCCCGCGTGCACGATCAGCCTGACGTTCGACCATCGCGTTCTCGACGGCGCCGCCGCCGGTCGCGCCCTCACCGACCTCGTCGAACTCCTCGAGGATGCCGACGCTCTCCGCGAGCTGCCGCGATAACGTTGCCCGCCATGAAGGTCGTGTCCCTGCTCCCGTCGGCGACCGAGATCGTGTTCGCCCTCGGCCTCGGCGACTCGCTCGTCGGCGTCACCGACGAGTGCGACTTCCCGCCCGAGGCCGTCACGAAGCCGGTCGTCTCACGCAGCGCCCTTCCCCAGGGCCGTCCACTGTCGGCCCGTGAGATCGACCAGGCGGTGCGGGGCACGCTGCACGCGAAGGAACCGCTCTACGTCCTGGACACCGATCTCCTCCGGCGCGAGCAGCCGGACGTGGTGCTCACCCAGGATCTCTGCCGTGTGTGCGCCGTGCCCTCCGGGCAGGTCCAGCAGGCGCTCGACAAGATCGGCCTCCCCGACGCGAAGGTGCTGTCCCTGGATCCGAACACGGTCGAGGAGGTCATCGCGCAGATCGACGCCGTCGGGAAACTGCTGGAGCGGCCCGACGAGGCGACGAAGTTGACCGCATCGCTCCGTGAGCGCGTGGCGAAGGTGAAGGAGGTCGCGGTCCGCCTCCCGATGCTGAACGTGTTCTGCCTCGAATGGTCAGATCCGCCCTTCGCGGCCGGCCACTGGGTGCCGGAGTTGGTGGAGGCGGCCGCGGGCGTCAACCTCCTCTCGGAGAAGGAGGGCCCCTCGCGCGTCGTCACCCATCGGGAGATCCGGGATGCCAATCCCGAGGCGATCGTGTTCATGCCCTGCGGCTACTACCTCGAGGAGGCCGAGGCGGAGGCGACGGCCGTGTTCCAGCACACCGAGCTGCAGGAGACGCCCGCGGTACGCAACGGCAACGTGTTCGCGGTGGACGCGACGTCGTACTTCTCACGGCCCGGTCCGCGGATCGTGGACGGGCTGGAGATCCTCGCGTGGGCGCTCCATCCCGACGCCTATCCCGAGCCCCCAAGGGGCCGCATCTCCCGGGTCGGCTAGGCTCGCCGATATGGCCGGTCAGAACCTCGTGACGCCCGATCACCTGGGCAAGCGTGTGTCCTTCCAATTCGAGCTCCCCAACGGTTACGTCGGCGAGGCGGTCGGGATGTTCGAACGCTGGGACGAGGATGCCGAGACGTACTTCGTGCGGAAGAAAGACGGGTCGGAGGTGCGCGTGCCGGCGCGTGGTGTGCGCCACGGCAAGGTCGTCGAGGGCTAGGAAGCCTTCGCGAGTCCGCCGAGGACGCCGATCAGCTCTTCGACGTCGAACGGCTTGGGGACGAAGGCGTCGGCACCGAGCGCGGTGGCCTTCTCCTTGTCGTTCGGACCGGTGAGCGCGCTCACGATCACGACGCGAGGCCGCTCCTCGAGAGGCAGCTTCATCATCTCTTTGAGAACCGCCCAGCCGTCCATCTCCGGCATCATCAGGTCGAGCACCATCAGCATCGGGTGGTGCTTCTCGAGCTCCTCGAGGGCCTCGACGCCGTTGCTGGCCGTGAACGTCCGGTAGCCCTCGTGCTCCAGGGTGAACCGCAGGACCCACGCGACCTGTGGTTCGTCGTCGACGACGAGGACGCTTCCGCTTCCATATCCGTGTGCGTTCATCTCACCCATCCCTACGGCCCCCGGCGCCTCCGGCTGGATACGTCCAACGGGTCGTTTCGCCTGGGCCGCTCGGCGTCCACCGTTCGACCGATGCTCCCAGCTCGGGGGACGAACACCTAGTCATCATGAGGCAGTAGGGATGAAGCGCAACGACATCGTCACACGAGGCGAATGCCGGCCGGGGTCGAGACCTCTCCGATCCGGAACGCCCGCCCTGCGCCGCGGGCGAGCACCTCGTCGACCGACGCCGGCGCGACGAGGAGCACCATCCCGACCCCCATGTTGAACGTGGCGAACATGTCGTCGTCGGAAGCACCCGAGGACTCCTGCACGAGCGCGAAGATCGGCTGCTCGGGCCACGTGCCGCGGTGGATCGTGACCCCGAGGCCGTCGGGCAGGATCCGAGGGACGTTCTCGATGACGCCCCCTCCCGTGATATGGGCGCCTGCGTGGATCAGCCCTTCTCGCGCGAGCGAGACGACCTCCGGGGCATAGATCGCGCAGGGCTCGAGGAGCTCGTCCGCGAGCGGTCGGTCGAGTCCGGGCGGGGTGTCACCGAGGTCGAAGGCCGGGAAGAGCGCGGAGCGCACCAATGAGTACCCGTTCGCGTGCAGGCCGCTCGACGCGAGCCCGACGAGGACGTCGCCGTCCTCGACCCGATGCGGACCGAGGAGCGAGGATCCTTCCACGAGGCCGACGCAGAACCCTGCCAGGTCGAACTCGTCTTCCTCCATCACGCCGGGGTGCTCGGCGGTCTCGCCCCCCAGGAGCGCACATCTCGCCCGCCGGCAACCTTCCGCGACACCTTCGACGATCGAGGCCACGCGCGTGGGCTCCACCTTGCCGACGGCCAGGTAGTCGAGGAAGAACAGCGGCTCCGCCCCGGTACACGCTACGTCGTCGGCGCACATCGCCACGAGGTCGATCCCGACGGTGTCCAGCCGGCCGACCCGTCGCGCGATCTCGAGCTTCGTCCCCACGCCGTCCGTCGCCGCCGCGAGGAGCCTGTCCTCGTCGAGCCGATAGAGCCCGGCGAAGCCGCCCACCTGATCCGCGACCTCCGGGCGACTGGCCCTCGCGGCGAGATCGGCGATCAGGGCGACCGCTTCGGCCCCGGCCTCGGTGTCGACCCCGGCGTCACGGTAGGCGGGACTCACGCGGTCGGGAGCCGGAGCTGATCCTCCAGCACGAACTTGCCGGCGTGCTCCGGGACGGGGATCGGGTACTCGCCGTCGAAGCACGCGCGGCAGAAGTCCTGGGCCGGCTCCCCCGTCGCCCGGACCAGTCCCTCGAGCGAGAGGTAACCGAGGGAATCGGCACCGACGTAGGCACGGATCTCGTCGACGGCCAGGTCGGCCGCGACGAGCTCCGCGCGCGTGCTCATGTCGATCCCGTAGAAGCATGGCCAGCGGATCGGCGGACACGTGATCCGGATGTGGACCTCGGCCGCGCCGGCCTCGCGGAGCATCGCGACGATCTGCCTCGTGGTCGTGCCCCGCACGATCGAGTCGTCGACGACGATCAGGCGCTTCCCACGGATCGTGTCCGGCAGCGGGTTCAGCTTCAACTTCACGCCCCGCTCCCTCAGCGACTGGGACGGCTGGATGAACGTCCTGCCGACGTATTGGTTCTTGTGGAGCCCGTCGCCGTACGGGATCCCGGAGACCTCCGAGAACCCCTGGGCGGCCGAATGGCCGGTGTTGGGCACCGCGATCACGAGATCGGCGTCGACCGGGTGCTCGGCGGCGAGGATCCTGCCCATCTCCCGCCTGGCCTCGTGCACCGAGACCCCCTTCATCCGCGAGTCGGCCCGCGACAGGTAGACGAATTCGAAGATGCAGAGCGCCGCGCGCGGGCTCTGGGCGAAACGCGAGGAGTGAAGCCCGCGATCGTCGATCCGGATCAGCTCGCCGGGCTCGACCTCGCGGATGAAGGTGGCGCCGACGATATCGAGAGCGCAGGTCTCCGAAGCGACCACGAATCCCTTGGGAAGCTTCCCGACGGCGAGCGGCCGGAGACCGTGGGGGTCCCGAGCGGCGAAGACCGAGCGCTCGTCGGCCATCACGAAGCAGAAGGCGCCCTCGAGCTCGGGGAGCACCCGCATCGCCGCGCCTTCGAGATCGTGATGGGCCATCTCGGACGCGAGCATCGTGGCAACGAGGTCGGAGTCGGTCGTGGCGGCGGAGGAGTGTCCCAGTCGCGCGACCAGCTCGCCCGTGTTCACGAGGTTCCCGTTGTGCCCCAGCGCGAGCGCGCGTACCCCGTCGTTCTTGAAGACGGGCTGGGCGTTGTCCCAGGTCGTGGACCCGGTGGTCGAGTACCGCGTGTGCCCGACGGCGAGGTCCCCCTGGAGGGTCGTGAGGGTGGCCTCGTTGAAGACCTGGGCGACCAGCCCCAGGTCCTTGTAGATCAGGATGTTGTGGCCGTCGGAGACCGCGATGCCCGCCGATTCCTGGCCGCGGTGCTGCTGGGCGAAGAGGCCGAAGTACGTCAGACGAGCGACGTCCTCACCCGGGGCCCACACCCCGAACAAGCCGCATTCGTCTTTGGGACTCTCCGCGCCCACCTGAAGGCCAGTCTACCGGCGGGTGTCATCCCTCTCCAGGAGGTTGCTCCGCCGGGCCATTCGCGTGCCGTTAGCGGTCGAGCCGATAGAAGCGAAGGAAGTCGTGTTCGATGGACATGACCGATACCTCCTCGAACCCGGCTTCCTTCGCATACCTCTCGAAGGTCGACTTCCGCATGACGGTGCCCGTTGCCGCCGACTTGTGGTCGTCCATCGCGGATGGCAAGCAACACAGGACGCTGTAGGCGTAGAACAGCCGCTCGGTCTCGCTGGCCGGTGCGGTGAACGAGTCCTCCGTCCGCTCGTCGGCGACGATCAGAGTTCCGCCGGGCCTGAGCATCTTCCGGATGGCGCTCAATACGGCGACCGGTTGCGACATGTCGTGGATCGACTCCACCACCATGGCGAGGTCGTACTGACTCTCGAGCCTGGGATCCGCGCCGTCCCTCGCTTCGAATCGGACACGATCCGCGACGCCGGCCTCCCGCGCGTTCCTCGAGGCGATCTCGATCGACGGCTCGTCGAGGTCGACGCCGTCGACGGTGATGTGCGGATATGCCCGGGCGAGCGATATGGCCGCCCAACCGACGCCACAAGCCACGTCGGCGACTTTCGCTGCGGACTCACTCGCGAGCCGCGCGTGAAGATCCGGGATGGAAGGCAGGTACTCGGTGCCGAGGGAGCCGACGAGCCACGGCCGGTTGAAATCTCCCTGCGCCTCGACCATGTCGCGCCCGTATGCGCTCCAGGGGACCTCGCCTCCGGAGCGGAACGCGGCGACCAGGTCAGGCATGGCGCTGGACACGGCGACGAAGGACTTGCAGAGAGGCGCGATCGAGTACGGGCTGTCGAGATCGAGGAGCGGTTCGACGTGACCCGGCGGGAGTTGGTATCGGCGTTCGTCGGCGCCGGCAGTCACGTCCTCGGTCGCGACGATCCCGGCGGCGGCTTGCTGCTCGAGCCACTCTCTCGCGTATCGCTCGAAGATCCCCCGTCTCGTTCGCGAGCTCGGCGGCCGTCATCGAGCCAGCTCGCTCGAGAGCACGATAGAGACCGAGGGTGTCTCCGAGGTACACCGTCAACACCTCTGCCATCGCGAGACCCGCCGAGAACAATCGCTCCACGAGCTCGTCGCGCTGCTGGGCCACATCGGTCAAGGCAGTTCTCCTCTCGAGGCTTGGGGACTTGCGGGATACTCGATGATGCCCTGGCAGCCGTCAACGGCGCGCAAACCCTCAGCGTGTGCGCGCGGCGGGCAATGACCCTTCGAGGGTGAGGAGGCGGCGCTTGCGGGACGGTCCTCCGGCGTAGCCGCCGACGTCGCCACCGGTGCGGAGCACCCGGTGGCACGGCACCACGATCGGGATCGGGTTGGAGCCGAGGGCGTTGCCGACCGCGCGCGACGCGCGCGGTCGGCCGATGCGCTCCGCGAGTGCGCCGTACGTGGTCGTGCGACCGAAGGGCACGCGGGCGGTCGCGGCCAGGACGTCCCGAGCGATCCCGCGCATCAGCCGGCGGTCCAACTTCAGATCGAAGCGGGTCCGTTCGCCCTCGAAGTACTCCTCGAGCTGTCGACGGACCTGGTCGGTGGATGCGGGATGCTCGAGGATCCGGGGCGAGAGCTGACGCGAGAACCGGCCCAGCAGCTCGTCGCGCTCCTCCTCCTCGAAGGCAACGTACGCCAGGCCGCGGGGCGTGACCGCGAGAAGCAGCTCCCCGACCGGGCTCTCGAAGGCGCCGAGGGCGACGTCGAGGAGGCCGTGCTCGGCCGCGGTCGCAGGGATGGCGGCAGCTGCAACCTCGGCCCGCCGGTCGGCCTCCCTCTTCCCCGCCAGCCCCTTCAGCGCCTTCGTGTGCAACGGCGTCGCCTTCATCCCATCAGCTCCCTCAGCTTCTTGACACCCTGGTAGACGTTCGCCCGGGCCGCCTCCTCGGAGATCCCGAGCGCTTCCGCGACGTCGGCGTAGCTGCGATCCAGGACGTGGCGATGGACCACCGCCACGCGCTGCTTCGGCGGCAGGCTCGACACCGCCGCCCGCAGGTCGCCGTCGAACTCCGGCTGCCCGGTCGGGACGGCCGGCCGCTCCGGTAGTTCGTCGGACGGGATCGCTCGCCGCCCGGCGGCCCGATGGTGGTCGATCGCCTTCCGCGAGGCGATCCGCAGGATCCACCGGTCGAGCCTCGATGCGTCGGTCAGGCGCGGATACGCCCGGAGCGCCGCCACGAACGTGTCCTGGAAACAGTCATCGGCCTCGTGAGGACCGACGGCCGCCATGAGGAACCGGTACACGGTTCCTCGGTGCTCCTCCAGGAATTCGCTGAACGGCGGGAGCTCCACGATCTGAGATGCAACCACACCCCGAACAACGCGCGAGCGGTGCATCACGTGAAACTGGATGGAGCAGCGATGGCTGTGAGGGATGGAGCGATAGGGCGCGAACGCCGCCCCTACGGCCGAGCATGAAGTAGAGGAACGCCCGCGCGCCGCGCGGTCCAAGCTTTCCGCGCCTACTCTCCCGGCTTTCGGTAGCCGATGCCCTTCCCCTTGGCGAGTGCCTGCAGTGTCTCTTCCACACTTAGCAGCACGGTGGTCTCAACCGAGGCGAGAGCACCGCCCGCCGCGATGGCAACCGCGAGGCCAGCCATAGACGCGTTGTCAGGCACCTCGAAGATCGCGTACCCGTCGAACTCCCCGAAGCCGTACCAGAAGCCGAGAAGGGAACCGCCCACCTGCTCGGCGTACGCGCGCGCCGCATCCCGGCGATCCTCAGGATTCTGGAGGAGCTTCTTCCACGTCTCGGGCGTGTAGCTGAAGCGCATCAGATAGGTAGTCATGGGCACCCTCCTGATTCGACAGGTCTTGGATGCTAGTTGTGCTTCCTCGGGACGTTGTTCAAGACCGTGATCGGCGTCTTGCCCGCATGCGCCATGTGGGGTCGATGGTAGTTGTAGTGGTGGAGCCAGCGCTCGAGTTCGGTGGTGCGTGAGTCGTTCGAGTCGTAGGCCCGGGCGTAGGCCCACTCCCAC
>DATKDI010000011.1:0-2124 GCA_035512775.1 Actinomycetota bacterium
CCTCGATCAAGGCCCGGTGCTCTGGGGTGAGGGCGAAGCTCAGTTGAAGCCCCCGGTGTCCTGCTTCAGCGCCGTGTCGATGCTGGCCGCCGACGCCAGCGCCAGCATCCGGAAGGGGCCGCTCACCGAGTCGTCGATCTCGATCATGTAGTTGTCGGCGGTTGTGAGCAGCTCCACCCCGAGGCCCTTCCACTTCTTCGTGACGCGCCCCACGGGGATCCCGGCGGCGTCGAGGATCTGGAAGTCCCAGGAGATCAGGTTCTCGGCCCGGAACGTCCCCAGGTCCTCGCCCGCCTGGCCCAGCAGACGGAAGCGCTTCTTCCCCACGACGTTCTCCTGCACGATCGAGCCCACAGGGAGACCGGCCCCGTCGCTCACCAGGAACCTCGACTTCATGAACTTCCGCGGCCGAGTGAGCTGGAGGAGCTTCGTGCCGTCGGCATCGTAGATCGCGTACGTGTGGGTCAGGAACTGGTCAAGCGACGAGACGAGGCGCAGCACCTTCCTGGCTGCCGACTGCCCCTCCTGGCGGATGAAGCCGATCGGCTGCCCTTCCTCGTCGAGGATCTGATACTCGTTCGTGAGCTCGATCAGCTTGGCCTTCTGGTGCACGAAAATGCGTGACCGCTCCAGCAGCGACATGGCGCCTCCCTCCGGTGGACAGAGGGTACTCGACGCTTGCGCGGTGCGGTGGGCCCCTCGGTAGGATGACGCCGTGCAGCAACCCCGGGGAGGGAGCAGATGAAGGACACGCCGTACTGGAACCCCCGTCACGAGACCATGCCTCGGGAAGAGCTCGAGGCGCTCCAGGTCCGGAAGCTCCGGAACCTCGTGGAGTGGGCCGGCGCGCAGGTCCCCTACCACGCGAAGCGCCTCTCTGACGCGGGCGTGACGCCCGACTCGATCCAGAGCCTCGACGACCTGCGGCGCATCCCCTTCTTCACGCGAGACGAGTGGATGGAAGGACAGCTCGAGCAGCCGCCGTTCGGCCCGATCCTCGCGGCGCCCGAGGAGACCGCGATCCGCTACCACATGACCTCCGGCACCACCGGCCGCACCCCGATCCGCGTGCTCGACTCGATGAAGGACTGGGAGTGGATCGCTGAGATGTGGTGCTACGGGCTGTGGGGCTTCGGCGTGAGGCCGACCGACCGCGTCTTCATCGCGTTCGGCTACGCCACGTTCATCGGGTTCTGGGGGCTCCACTACGCCTCCGAGAAGATGGGCTGCCTGACCTTGCCCGGCGGCGCGATGACCACCGAGCAGCGGGTGCGGACGATCGAGGAGATGGGCGCGACTGTGGTGGCGTCGACGCCGACCTACGCGCTGCGCATGGCCCAGGAGGCCCGGTCACTGGGGATCGACCTGGCGAGCGGCCCGGTGGAGCGGCTCATCCTGTCCGGCGAGCCCGCGGGGTCCATCACCGCCACGAAGAAGCTGATCGAGGAGCAGTGGGGGGCGAAGGCCGGCGACACCGCGGGGATGACCGAGCTGGGCACGATCATGATCTTCGAGTGCGAGGCGCAGCCGGGCGGGACCCACATCATCGAGGACCACTACATCGAGGAGGTCATCGACGCGGAGACCGGCGAGCCGGTCGGCTACGGCGAGCAGGGCGAGCGCGTGGTGACCTCGTTCGGCCGGGGGTTCATCCCCGTGCTCCGGTACCGCACCCGGGACCTCGTGGTGAAGGTGCCGGGCGAGGGCTGCGGGTGCGGCCGAACCTTCGACATCTACGACGGCGGCATCCGGGGGCGTGTCGACGACATGAAGCTCGTCCGCGGCACGAACGTCTACCCGCGCGCGGTGGAGTCGATCGTGCGCGAGATCCCCGAGATCGACGAGTTCCAGATTCGCCTCTACACGGAGGAGGGGATCCGCGACGAGATCGAGGTGCTCGTGGAGATCCCCGGCGAGGGCGCGGACGTCGACGCGATCCTGGCCAGGCTGGGGAAGGAGCTGGCCGACGCGCACGAGTCGCTGCGGTTCGGCGTGCGGCAGGCCGAGACGGGCTCGCTCCCGCGCTTCGAGCTGAAGGCGAAGCGGCTGGTGGACGAGCGGGAGGTCATCGGCGGCGAGGGGGAGAAGCGTGGCTGAGATGAGCGAGGGGCAGCGGGAGCTGGC
>DATKDI010000012.1:0-2275 GCA_035512775.1 Actinomycetota bacterium
GCGATGGACCGGCTCTTCGAGCAGAGCTTGCCCCGGCCGGACCGCCATTGGCTGGCGATCGACGTCTACGAGACGCCCGATGAGCTCGTCATCAAGTCGAGGCTCCCGGGCATCCAACCGGAGGACGTCGACATCGCCATCGACGGCGACACGCTGACGATCACGGGCGAGTTCAAGGCCGACGAGGAGGGTCTCGACAAGGAGTATCACCGGCGTGAACTGCACGTCGGCACGTTCGAGCGCGCCTTAAGGCTGCCGGAGCGATTCGAGACCGAGAAGGCCGAGGCGGTCTTCGAACACGGCGTCCTCACCCTCACGATCCCCAAGGTGAAGCAGGCCAAGGTGAAGCACATCAAGGTCCAGCCCCGCCTAAGCGAGGCGGTCAAGGGCGCCATCAAGCGGTAGCTCTTCCACGGCGCCAACCGGCTGGGTGCCAACTCGTTGGTGGAGACCTCGGTGTTCGGCCGTCGCGCCGGGGAGGCAGCAGCGCGGTTCTCACTGGAGCGCGAATCGCAGCTGCGTTCCCGACGAGCAATCGACGACGCACACACCGATCTCGATAGCCTCATCCACAACGGCACCGAACTCAGCCGCGGTCTCCAGCGCGAGGTCCGGAATCTCATGTGGGAGTAGTGCGGGGTCGTACGCAAAGCCTGAAGGGTTCATCTTCCCCGATTCGTGGTCGATGGCACCACCTAGCATGCGATCTCCGCAACCGGTAGGAGCTCCATGCTGTTCTCGCTGCTGTACTTCCTGGTCCTGCGTCTCCTCGGAGTCGGAGGTCGTCGACCAGATGCGAGGGACATCGAGCTCCTGGTGCTCCGGCACCAGCTGAAGGTCCTGCAGCGGCAGGGGACGCGCCCTCGACTCAACCGTCTCGATCGGATCCTGTTGGCGGCGGCGAGCACGAGGTTGCCACGAGGCAGCTGGTCCTCGTTCATCATGCGGCCGGAGACCCTGCTGCGGTGGCACCGGGAGCTCGTCAGGAAGAAGTGGATCTATCGGAGGACGGGTCGACCCGGCCGGCCGCCGATCGAGCCTGGCGTGCGGGACCTCATCGTCCGCCTGGGCCGGGAGAACTCCCGCTGGGGATACCAGCGGATCCGTGGGGAGCTCCTCAAGCTCGGGATCAGGATCTCCGCGACGACGGTCCGGACGATCCTGCTCCGCAACGGGCTCGACCCAGCTCCTCGCCGGGCGGGCCCGACGTGGACCCAGTTCCTCCGGTCACAGGCGGCGGGGATCCTCGCGACCGACTCCTTCACCGTCGAGACGATCAGCCGCAAGACTCTCTACGTCCTGTTCTTCATCGAGCTCGCGACACGGCGCGTGCACCTGGCCGGTGTCACGGCACATCCTGACTCGGCGTGGGTCACCCAGCAGGCGAGGAACCTTGCCATCGGCGAGCGGCTGTCGGGTGTTCGGTTCCTCCTGCGCGACCGGGACGCCAAGTTCTGTGGGCCGTTCGACGCGGTCCTCCGTGCCGAGCGCGTCCGGGTCATCCGAACGCCGATCCGCGCGCCTCGGGCAAACGCCTTCGCGGAGTGGTTCGTGCGAACCGTGCGCCGTGAGTGTCTCGACCACCTCCTGGTCTACGGTCCTCGACACCTCGAGCGGGTGCTCGGGACTTACGTCGCTCACTACGTCGCGGAGAGGCCGCACCGGGGACTGCACCTGGCCGTGCCCGCCGGTGACCAACCACCGCGTGCCTTTGGGGCGACCCACGCGCGCGTCGAACGGAGGGACGTGCTCGGGGGCCTGATCCACGAGTATCGCCGCGCGGCGTGATCCGGATTGTTGAACCCTTCAGGTTCCGGGCCGGATAAGGGACCACCCAGCTCAGCGCGCCGTCGCCCCTAACCGCTCCGCGAGTGATACGACGGCATCGTCCACCTGGTCCAGGAATGCGGGCGCGATGCGGATGCGCCGGCCGATCCTTCCCTCGCCAGTCTCGCGTCGGTAGCGCTCATCGATCACTCTCCCGTTGCGTGGACATCGGGAGCGAGGCTTCGTGCCAATCTCCGGATTCGACTCTTGCCCGATCCGGCGACACCGGTAACTAGCGCCGAGTCGGCCGCGCTGACGCGTGGATGACGTCCGCCAGGTTTGCAACTCGGCGGCTCTTCCCACGAAGGACGCCTCAGTCCTCCTTCCCTTCGCCCACGACCACCCGGCCGCGAGACGGACGCTCGCCGCGCAGGCGGGCGATGAGGGCCGGGATGTATGGCCCAGCCAGCATCAGGGCGGCGATGAGGAAGATGGCGAGGGTCAGCGG
>DATKDI010000013.1:0-16398 GCA_035512775.1 Actinomycetota bacterium
GGCCGGCTCCGATGACCTTCGACGACCCGGTCGGCCGCCTCGAGACGATGACCGAGCTCTCCGAGGACGAGCGCAACGCCCTGCTGCGCGGCACGGCGGCGAGCCTGTTCGGACGAGGGGCCGAGTGAGCGCGCCGACGAAGAAGCCGAAGGTCTTCGTCGTGCAGCCGATCATGGACGTCAGTCGTCGCGCTCTCGAGGAGGTCGCCGATGTCGAGGTGTTCGACTCGGAGCGGATGATCGAGCGCGCCGCCCTGCTGTCCGGCGTCGCGGACTGCGACTACCTGTGGATGCTGGGCGACACGCCGATCGACGAGGAGATCATGGAGGCGGCGCCCTCGCTGAAAGGGATCGCCACGATGGCGTTGTTCCCCAACGTCGTGGACGTCGAGGCCGCGACCCGTCGGGGCCTGCCCGTCACCGTGGTGCCGCATGTCATCACCAAGACCACGTGCGATCTCACGTGTGCGCTCGTGCTCGGCCTCTCCTGGCGCCTCGTCGAGGCCGATCGGTTCGTCCGCGAGGGACGGTTCCATCAGGAGCAGTCGACGACGTTCCTGACCCACGAGCTCGCCGGCAAGCTCGTGGGGATGATCGGCCTCGGTGACATCGGCGCCGAGATCGTGAAGCGCCTCCGGGCCTTCGAGATGGACGTGATCTATACGAAGCGGAACCGGCTCCCCGACGAGCGAGAACGGGAGCTGGGTGTCACCTGGGAGCCCGAACGGGACGAGCTCCTCCGACGCGCCGACTTCGTGGTGCTGATGGCGACGTACAACGCCACGACGCACAAGATGATCGGTGCCCGCGAGTTCGACCTGATGAAGCCGTCGGCCTTCTTCGTGAACACCGCCCGAGGTCGGATCATGGACGAGCCCGCGCTCATCCAGGCGCTCCGCGAACGGAAGATCGCGGGCGCCGGTCTCGACGTGTACTGGCAGGAGCCGCCCGTCGGAGAGCCTGCGCCCAGCCCCGAGCTGTTCGAGCTCTCCAACGTGATCCTCACGCCGCACATCGGAAGCGCCACGGTCGAGGCACGGGTGGCGATGAGCCTGGCGGTTGTGGACAACCTGAAGGCGATGATCGCGGGCGAGCGGGCGCCCGGGGTGGTCAACCCCGAGGTGTACGGTGAGCCCGCCGGTGTCCGCCCGGACCGACTCGGCTGAGCCCCATCTGCGTACAAGGGAGGGAAGGGTGAAGGCACCCGAATCGCGCCTAGACAGGCAGGTCATACAAGATATAGAGTGCGCGATGATCCGGGTCGGTTAGACAGAGGGGGTCCGCGGATGGTTCGTCGGCTGGCGGTTGTTGGTGCGGTCCTGGCGCTCGTCACGCTCGGTGCGTGCGGCGGGAACGGAGACACGGGCGGCGAGGGCGGCACGATGCGCTTCGTCTTCTCCCCCGACCCGGTCTGGAACTGGCTCGAGGACGAGGGGATCCTCGAAGAGTTGGAGCAGGAGTCGGGGATCACGATCCAGCGCAACGAGTCGGAGGACGAGTTCGCGTTCTTCGCCGGCGGACACGCGGACCTGGTGTCGACGGGCAGCTACGAGACCCCGGTGCTCGAAGCCGAAGCCGGCGTCGAGACCGTGACGATCGGCAAGTACAACAAGGCGAAGGACATCATCATCGTCAAGGCCGACTCGGGATACGAGACGTTCGACGACCTCGAGCCGGGATGCAAGCTCGGCGTCGAGTCGTTCAGCGGCTCTACGATCGTGTGGCAGGCACTCGCCCAGGACCTGCACGGCAGGTCGATCGGGGAGGGGCCCGACGACATCCAGATGGCGATCACCGACTTCAACACGGCGGTGGACCTGGTGCAGACCGGAGACCTCTGTGCGGGCGTCACGTCGATCTACAACGCGGCGGGAGCCCTGATGGATGGAAGCGTCGTTGGGCTGTACGAGGGGAAGTCCGCCTCCCAGCTCTACGGCGAGGAGTACGTCCCGGGCCACGAGGGCATGAACAGCAACAACTTCGTCGTCCTCAAGAGCTGGTACGACGAGCACCCGGAAGAGGTGGCGTTCTTCCTCGAGGTCTGGGATCGCGGCCTTCAGGAGTGGGAGACCAACCGCGACGCGATCCTCGATGCCTATCCGGACGACTTCGGCTACAGGAACCCCGAGGAGCTCGAGTTCCTGAAGCAGTGGTACGAGACGCAGTTCAACGAGTTCACCGAGACGGTGTATCTCGACGAGACGTGGATCGAGGGCGAGCTCCAGGTCACGGGCCTGCTCGCCGATGCGGGGCTCGTCCCCGAGGGGCATGTCGCGCCCATCCACGTCTGCGTCGACCCGGAGACCGGCGAGGAGACCTGCAGCCTGCCCGCGTGAGCCGGGTCAGATGGTACGAACCGACACCTGGAGAGGGATGGCGACACCTTCCGTCACCGACATCGAGCCGGCAGAGGGCGTCAACGCCATCCCGCTCGCGACGGCGAAACGGCCAGCGAGCACCCGATGGAAGGCCACCGCGTACTCCCTGGCGGGGGCCGTGTCGCTCCTGGTGCTCTGGGAGCTGGCGTCCGGGTACAGCCGGACCGAGTTCGACCTGCTGCCCGGCCCCCTCCAGGTGCTGCAGCGGATGGGGGACTACACGTTCGGCAACGAGCTCGAGGGCATCGAGGCCGGGTTCGTCCTCGTCAACTTCTGGGAGACCTTCCGCAAGACGTTGATCGGCTTCGCCGGGGCGGTGGCCGTGGGCGTGCCGGTCGGGGTGCTGATGGGACGCTACCGGTACGCGAAGAACTTCTTCTTCGACTTCGTGTACCTCGCCGCGAACGTCCCGCTGATCGTGTACGCGATCCTCGGTCTGTTGCTGTTCGGCCTCGGCGACACCGGGCCGGCGTTCGTCGTGGCGCTCCTGGTCCTGCCGGTGATCGCCCTCAATGTCGCGGCCGGTGTCGAGGGGGTCGATCGGAACCTGCTCTCGATGAGCAGGGCCTACGGGATGCCGGCCTCGGCGGCGATGCGCGAGATCGTGGTGCCATCGTTCGCCCCCTTCCTGTTCGCCGCGACGCGAGCGTCGTTCGCCGCGTCGTGGAAGCTCGCCGCGCTCGCTGAGACGTTCGGAGGCACCACCGGGATCGGTGTGCAGATCCGCAAGGCGTTCCAGGGGTTCTCCGTGACCGACATGCTCGCGTGGATGATGTTCTTCGTGATCTTCGTCGTACTGATCGAGCGCGTGGTGCTGATGCGGTTCGAACGGTTCGTGTTCCGCTATCGGCTGAAGCGCGGCGAGGACGTGCTTCGGTTCTGAATGGATCGAGGGAGGGTCGTGGCTGAGGCGGTCGCCGGTACGCATCCCCGAGCGGGGGACGGTCTGTTGGCGTTCCTGCGTCGCGACCGCGTGGCTCGATGGACCTCACGCTTGTCGCTCCTCGTGCTGTGGCAGCTCGCCGGCATCATGAGCGACCGGTTCCCCACACCGGCGCAGACGATGGACATCCTCGTCCGCGAGTTCGCGGCGCCGTTCGGCGGAGACGCGTGGAGCGTTTGGAACAACGAGCTCGTGCAGAACCTGCAGATCAGCCTCACGCGGACGCTGCTGGCCCTCGCGATCGTGGTGGCGATCGGGGTGCCGATCGGGTACGCGATGGGCAGGTGGTGGAGGATCCAGGCGTACTTCACGGACCTGGTGACGGTCGGGATCGCGCTTCCCGCCTATATGTGGGCGCTGCTCGGGGTGATGTGGTTCGGGTTCGGCGTCCGCGCCCCGGTGTTCTGCGCGGTGGTCTCCGCCATGCCCGGCCTGATCGTCCACGTGCTGCAGGGAACGCTGGCGATCCCGCGCGACCTGCGCGACATGTCGGACGCCTACGACGTGCCGGGAACCGCACGCGCTCGCGACCTCGTCCTGCCCTCGATGGCCGGCGCGTTGATCGCGGGCATCCGGCTCTCCATCATCGCCGCGTGGGGGTGCGTTGTCCTCGTGGAGTGGTTCGGGAGCGACGAGGGCGCCGGCTTCCGTGCCCGGCACTGGTACTCGTCGGCCGCCGACTACAACGGGCTGATGGCGTGGGGGATCGTGGTGCTCTTCGTGGTGATCCTCGTGGATCGAGGGATCGTCGAGCGGGTCGATCGTGCCGCGCATCGCTGGCGTGGGGCGATCGCGTCGTTCGGGGCGAAGGCGTAGGAGGGCGGGGGATGGCGGTCCTGCGGGCAACGAACGTCGTGAAGGAGTTCCCACCTCCGACGAAGAACCAACCGACCGTGCGGGCGCTGGACGGCCTGGACTTCGAGATGAGCGGGCAGACATTCGTCTCGATGGTGGGCCCGTCGGGATGCGGCAAGAGCACGTTCCTGAACATCGTGTCGGGGATCGAGACACCCTCGACCGGCAGCGTGTCCGTGACCGCGGACGGTGGCGGGCCCGCCAGGCTCGGCTACGTCTTCCAGGATCCGAGGCTCCTGCCGTGGCGCACCGTCATGAGCAATGTGCTGTACGTGCACCGGGAGAAGACGGACGAGACCAAGGCCCGGATCGGTCGGTACCTCGACATGGTGGGTCTGAACGGCTTCGAGCAGATGTATCCGGCCCATCTGTCCGGCGGCATGCAGCAGCGCGTGGGCATCGCGCGCGCGTTCTCCGTCGAGCCGGACCTGCTCCTGATGGACGAACCCTTCAGCCACCTCGACGCGATCACGGCGCGGACGCTGCGGGAGGAGCTTCAGTCGATCTGGCGGCAGACGAAGAAGACCGTGCTGTTCGTCACGCACGACGTGATGGAGGCCGTCCAGCTTTCCAGCCGGATCATCATCGTCGCGTATGGGGGCCGGAACTTCGCCGATCTCTCGATCGACCTCCCGTACCCCCGCCTGCAGACGGATCCGGCGGTCGCGACGATGCAGGCGCAGATCCTCGAGGTGTTCGAGGAGATGGAGCGCAAGCGCCGGAGCCTCGATCCGCGCATCGCCGAGCTGGCCGAGGCGGCCCGCAAGGCGGAGGAGGCGGGGCTCAGTCCCGCCTAGAGGCCGAGCAATCGGGCGGGGTTCCGCTCGAGGATGCCTTCCTTCTCCTCCGCGGAGAGGCTTCGCATCCCGTTGATCCAGGGGACCGGGTCTGCCTCCATCATCGGTGCGGGGTAGTCCGTTCCGAGGACGACGCGGTCACTGCCGACCACGTCCAAGAGGTAGCGCAGCGTGGATTCCGTGTAGGTGCAGGAGTCGTACCAGAACCGGTTCACGTACTCGCTGGGCGCCCGCTCGAGGAAGGTCCGCGCGTCCTCGAACTCGGGCATGTTCTCCATCGCGCCCGCCTGCCAGCCCTTGTCCATCCTCGCGACCCCGAAGGCGGTGTACCCGCCGGCATGACCGAGGCAAAGCTTGAGGTCGGGGTACCGATCCATCACGCCGCCGTACACGAGCGTGCCGAACGTGATCGCTCGTTCCACGAGGTTGCCGATCACGTTGGGAAGGCCGTAGCGGATGGTCCGACCCTCCACGACGGTGGCGGCGCACTGGTGGAAGAACACGACGGCCCCGAGCTGCTCGACGGCCGCCCAGAAGGGTGCGAAGCGCGGATCGTCGAGGGTGACGCCGTCCACGTGGTCGCCGATCGTGATCCCCTTGAAGCCCATCTCACCCATCGCGTGCTCCATCACCGCGATCGCGGCGGGCACGTCCTGGAGAGGGATCGACGCGAGCCCCATGAACCGGTCGGGGTGGGCACGCATCATCTCTGCGAGCTCCTCGTTGCACTCGTCGGCGATCGTACGCGTGACGGAGGGATCGAGGTTGTACTTGAAGAACCCCGTGTTCACCGTGAGCACGTGGACGTCCACGCCCATGCGGTCCATCTCCGCGATGCGCTCCTCCGCGGGGATCGAGAACTTCGGGATGTGCAGCTCGCCGACGTCGGCGTCGAGAGAGTGCCACTCACCGTCCCGCTCGATCGCCTCGACGAAGCGGCGCGGCGTGACGTGGTTGTGGATGTCGATGACGGCCATCGGCGTCAGAACTCGAACTGGACGCGGGCGGTGATCTCTTTCTGGGTCACCGATGCCACGAGATCCGAGGCCGCGTTCATCACCGGGTGTGCGAAGTAGCTCTCCAGCCCCGCGACGTCTTCGAAATCGGCCACCAGCACCATGTCCCAGTTGTTCGGGTTCCGCCCGATGTCGAAGCCGACCGTGTACTCGACGACGCTCGGGACCCGCTGCTTGAGCGCAGCCAGGGCATCCCGGGCGGCGACCTTCTTCTCATCCTCGACGCCGTCTTTCCACTTGAACATCGCTACGTGCCGGAGCATCCGGACCTCCCTTCCTCTGGATTGCAGAACGCACGATATCGAATATCGTGGCCATCGCATGGCCTGCCGGCCCCTCGCCGGATGGTCCCAGGCGACATGGAGGAGCTGCTGGATGAGCGAAGGTCCTTGGCACACCGATCGGTGGTTCACGAGTCCCTGGAATTTCCTGCCTGAGATCCGAGAGACGCTGCAGCTCCCGGCGTCCGTGCAGGTGCACGACGTCACGCTCCGAGACGGCGAGCAGCAGGCGGGCGTCGTGTTCACGAAGGACGACAAGCTGCGGATCGCCGAGGCGCTGGCCAAGGCCGGCGTGCCGAGGATCGAGGCGGGCCTGCCCGCGGTCTCACCTGCGGATGACGCGGCGGTCCGCGAGATGGTGAAGATGGGACTGCCGTCGAAGATCTACGCCTTCTCCCGGTGCATCGTCGACGACGTGAAGCGCGCGGCCGATTGTGGCGTCGACGGCGTCGTGATGGAGATCCCGTCGAGTCACCATCTCGTCGAGAAGGCCTATCGCTGGCCGGTCCAGCGCGCGATCGACGCCTCGGTGGAGGCGACCAGCCTCGCTCATGAACTCGGCCTCACGGTCTCGTTCTTCCCGATCGACGCCACGCGCGCCGGGTTGGTCGAGTACCTCGATCTGCTCGAGCGCGTCGCGACCGATGGGCATGTGGACGCCGTGGGGCTCGTGGACACCTTCGGTGTCCTGTCGCCCCACGGCGTCGGCATGTTCGTCCGCCAGACACGCGAGCGTCTGGGCGTGCCGCTCGAGACCCATTTCCACATGGATTTCGGACTCGGCGTGGCGAACACGCTCCTCGCGGTCGCCGAAGGCGTTGAGGTGATCCAAACGACCGTCACCGGCATCGGCGAGCGCGCCGGCAACACCCCGATGGAGGAGACGGTCCTCGCGCTCCTCACGATGTACGACATCGACGCGGGGATCCGCACCGAGCGCTTCTTCGAGCTCTCGAAGCTGGTGATGGAGCTGGCCGGCGTCTCGCAGCCCTCGAACCGCCCCGTCGTCGGTGAGCGCCTCTACAACGTGGAGTCCGGGATCATCACCACCTGGGTCCGCAACGTCGGCGACGAGCTGACCGAGTCGTTCCCGTACCGTCCCGAGCTGGTCGGGCAACCGCAGCCGGTCCTGGTGCTGGGGAAAGGTTCCGGCTTGGACTCGGTCGCGGCCGGGCTCGATCGCCTCGGCCGCACCGCCACCCCGGAGCAGATGCAGGAGATCCTGAACGAGGTGAAAGCCCGCTCGCTCCAGACGAAGGGCCTCCTCGACGACGAGGAGTTCTCGGCGATCGTCGACCAGGTCACGTCGTGACCGAACGGAACGGAGCCCAAGGAGAGGCCAAGGAAAGGAAAGGGAGGTCGCGATGAGGGAAGCGTTCGGTTACGCGAGCATCGAATGGAAGAAGGGGATCGACTGGGACGCGGTGCGCGCGTTCCGGAAGGAACGTGCGCAGGACGCGATGAAGCGGCACGGCCTCGGCGCGATGCTGCTGATGTACGACGAGAACATCCGTTACGTGACCTCCACCCTGACCCCCGGCTGGAACAAGCTGAAGCCCGGCCTCCGCTACGCGGTCCTCCCGGCCGGGAAGGAGCCCATCCTGTACGAGCAGGGGGACCTGGGCATCCACATCAAGGCGCACTCGCCGTGGATCCCGACCGACAACGTGCGGCACTCGTTCGCGTGGATCAAGGGCGCGGCCGGCCCCGCGTCCACGATGCAGGTCGAGAAGTTCACGAAGGCGCTCGCGGACGACCTCGAGGACGCGGGCGTGAAGGACCAGCCGCTCGGTGTGGACTTCATCGACATCACGATGATGAAGACCTTCGAGCAAGCGGGCATCACGTGGACCGACGGCATGACGCCGATGATGGAGGCGAGGGCGATCAAGAGCCCCGATGAGCAGAACTGCTCGCGGATCGTGGGTTCGATGTGCGACGCGCTCCACTACGAGATGTCGCAGTGGCTGCGCCCAGGCCTCACGGAGAACCAGGTGGCCGCGCACGGGTTCGAGTTCCTGTACTCGTTCCCGGGGGTCGAGGACGTCGAGGACGTGATCGTGTCGTCGGGTCCCAACGCATGGCCGAACTGGCGCAACTTCTCCGATCGCATCATCCGGCCGGGGGAGCTCGTGATCATCGATGTCGCGGCGCTCACGTGGAACGGCTTCAAGTCCTGCGTCTACCGCACGTATTGCGTGGGGGGGAAGCCCACCGACGAGATGAAGCAGTACTACGACACGGCGCTCACGTGGCTGCGCGACTCGATCGATGCCGTGAAGCCCGGTGTGTCCACCCGTGACATCGCCTCCAAGTGGCCGTCCGCGATGGAGACGTGGGGGTATGCCGACGAGGACGAGGCGGCCGCCAACCTCTGGGGACACGGTCTGGGACTGGCGCAGTACGACCAGCCGGTCATCTCCCGGATCTGGTCGCTCGACCATCCGATCGAGATCAAGCCCGGCATGGTGTTCGCGCTCGAGACGCAGCACGGGAAGGTGCACGAGTTCGGTGTGCGGCTGGAGGAGATGCTGATCGTGACCGAGACCGGGCACGACCTGATCACGTCCTTCCCGATCGACGAGATCACGGTCCTGGATTGATCCGGATGGTGTCCCCCGTCGTCCTCACGGATCCGGTGGCGCGGGATCCCGCGCACGTCGGGGTGAAGGCCGCCCGGCTCGCCGCCGCCGCCGCCGCCGGGCTGCCCGTCCTCGAGGGTCGGGTTCTTCCCTCGGAGGCGTCGTGGAACGCCATCAGGCGGGGCGTGGAGGCGCTGGAGACGGGGTCGGGGACGCCGGCGGCGTATCTCGAGGCCATGGACAGCGCGGTGCCCTCCGTGGAGGACCTGGTCCCGCGACCGAAGCCGGACGACCGATCTCCCGATGACCGGTACCTCGTCGTGCGGTCCTCGACCGTGCTCGATGACGACGGGCGATGGTCGGGTGCCTTCGCCAGCTACCTGAGAGTGAGTCCGAGCGATCTGGACACCGCCGTTCGAGGATGCTGGGCTTCGGCGTTCACCGCCGACGCCGTCGACCGCTGCCGGGAGGCGGGCGTCCAGGTCGGGGACCTCCGGATCGGTGTGCTCGTCCAGCCGTTCCTGGCCTTCGACGTCGGGGGGACCGCGCGGGTCCGAGAGGACGGCACGGTCGCGGTCACGGCGGCGTTGGGCGGACCGGCCGGGGTGGTCGGCGGGCGCGGCGGGGTCGAGGCGATCGTCGGCGTGGATGGCCGAGCCGTCGAGGGACTCGACGGCTCGGCCATCGGGGCGGGCCCGGTGGAGGCGGCCGCCGCGCTCGCGCGGCGAGCCGCAGAGACCGTGGCGTCCGGCGTGATCGAATGGGGTGTGGTCGGCGACGAGGTTTCTCTCCTGCAGATCGGTCCGACAGCGCCGGCGCAGGCAGGCGTCGCCAAGACGTTGCGCGCGACGAAGGCGGTGCCCATGCCGGACGACGCCGAGCGCCTCGCCCGGCTGGTCACCCACTTCCCCGGACGGCTCGGCGACGAGCTCGTCCTCCCG
Organism: Actinomycetota bacterium; assembly: GCA_035512775.1. Classification (GTDB taxonomy): domain Bacteria; phylum Actinomycetota; class UBA4738; order UBA4738; family HRBIN12; genus JAJNBA01. The sequence continues at coordinate 9,793 of DATKDI010000013.1, forward strand.
TGGGCGTTCGGCATGGGCGAGCTGCCCGAGGCCGACGAGATCCGCGTGGCCGATCCGGCGACCGCCCTCCGTGAGGCCCGTACGTCGGCGGGTGAGCTCGCCGCAGAGGTCTGGGGAGCAGCGCCCTCCGCGGCTCGGGAGCGTGCGGCGAGTGTCTCTCGGCTCCTGCTGACCGGCCGGGTATCGGATGGCTGCCGAGAGATCCGCGACCTTCCCGCCCCCGACCCCGCCGTCGCGCGCCGCGTGGTGGCGCTCATCCACGGTCTGGGAGCGTGGTTGACCGACGCCGGCATCCTGCCCTCGGGGTCACTCGTGTGGGGGCTGACCGTCTCGGAGCTCGAGCGCGCGATCGCCGGGACGCGGCCGCCCCTGCGGCGTGGACCGGGCCGGTGGGAGCCGTTCGTGGCCGACGTCGTGCGCGCTCGAGGCGTCCACGCGACCGGGAGGCCGGTCTCGCCGGGCATCGCGGCGGGGCATCTGCATCCGCTCCGGGAGCTCCGAGCGATGGGTCGCCCCGCCCCGCGCGACGTGCTCGTGACGCCACTCCCGCTGCCTCATCTGGCGCCGCTCCTCTGGCACACCGCGGCCCTCGTGAGTGTCGGCGGCAGCTCGGGGTCACATCTGTTCGAGGTGGCCCGTTCCCTCGGCGTCCCGTCCGTGATCGGAGTCGACCCGATCTTTCCGGGCGAGCGTGGCTCGCTGGTCGCGGTCGACGGGGACGACGGTGTCGTGTCGATCCTGCCGCCCGGTGGGGCATCGTCGTGGCCGTCGCACGACGATGCGCGAGCGATGGCCTGAGCCCGAGGACCGAAGGAGGGGAAGCACCGATGGCGCTCGTCGCGGTCACCGATCACGTCTTCCCCGATCTCGAGCAAGAACGGAGTTTGTTGGCCGATGTCGGCCACGAGCTCCGCTTCGGATCGAACGCCGCCTCGGTCGAGGAGGTACGCGAGGCGGTCACCGGCGCGGACGCCGTCCTCAACTGCTTCGCGCCGATGCCGGCCGAGGTGATCCGCAGCCTCGAACGGTGCGTGATCATCGCGCGGTACGGCATCGGGCTCGACACGATCGACCTCGACGAAGCCACCGCGAAGGGCATCGTCGTGACCAACGTGCCGGACTACTGCATCGATGAGGTGTCCGATCACGCGCTCGCGCTGCTCATGTCCCTCGCCCGCGGTGTGACGCTCCTCGATCGGCGTGTGCGCTCGGGGTCGTGGACGTCGACGGACGCGCGGCCGATCCACCGCCTCCGCGGCAGGACCCTGGGGCTCGTGGGTTTCGGCCGCATCGCGCGCGCGCTCGCCGCGAAGGTGGCGCCGCTCGGCTTCCGCGTGGTGACGACCGATCCGTTCGTGCCGGACGAGGCGGTTCGCGACGCGGGAGCCGAGCCGGCGACGTTGGAGGAGCTCCTGGTCGTCGCGGATGTCGTCTCGATCCACGCACCGCTCACACCTGACAGCCGTCACCTGATCGGCGAGGCCGAGCTCGCGATGATGAAGCCCGGCGCGATCTTGATCAACACGTCGCGAGGCCCGCTCGTCGACCTCGACGCGCTCCGCGCCGCACTGGCGGAGGACCGGCTCGGCGGCGCCGGGCTCGACGTGCTCGAGGTGGAGCCGCCCGCAGCCGACGACCCACTCCTGCATCGCGACGACGTCATCGTGACGCCGCACGCCGCCTTCTACAGCGAGGAGTCGCTGGAAGAGCTCCAGCGCAAGGCAGTCGAGCAGGTGATCGAGGCCCTCGCCGGACGAACGCCGCCGTACGCCGTCAACGCGGAGGCCCTCGGCAGGTCGAGCTAGGTCCTCGCCGGTCCCGCGCGCGGGGGACCGGCAGTGGCCCACCAGCGCGCACCGCGTCGACCGACCTCCATCGCGATCCCGAAGCAGCCTTCGAGCGATCGTGGGGTGAGGACACCCTCGATCTCGCCGCTCGCGACGAGCAGGCCGTCTCGCAGCAGGGCCGCGTGGGTCGAGGACGGAGGGATCTCCTCCAGGTGATGCGTGGCGACGATCGTCGTCGGCCCGGAAGGGGACTCCACCGCCTCGAGCGCTTCGATCAACGCCTCGCGCGCGGGCAGATCCAATCCCGACGCGGGTTCGTCGAGGATCAGGAGCTCCGGGTCGGGGAAGAGCGCGCGGGCGAGGAGCACGCGTTGGCGCTCGCCCTGGCTGGCGGTGGCGAAGCGCCGCGCGGCGAGGTGCCCGCAGCCGACCCGTTCGAGCAGCGCGACCGCGCGGCGCTCGTCGACCTCGTCGAACTCCTGGAACCAGGGCGAGAGGGTCGCCCGCTTGCCGGTGAGCACCACGGTCCGAACCGAGAGGTCGGGAGGCATCCGCTCGGCCAGCACGTGGCTGGTGTGGCTGATCCTCGGATGCAGCGCACGGACGTCGCCGGTTCCCAAAGTGATACCCAGCACCGTCACGCGACCGGACGAGGGCTGGCGGCGGGCACCGGCCAGCGACAGGAGGGTCGTCTTGCCTCCGCCGTTCGGCCCGAGCAACACCCATCGCTCCCCGCGGCCGACCTCCAGGTCGATCGGGCCGAGGACCGTTCGACCCTCGATCCGAACCTGCGCCTCCCGCATCTCGACCGCGAGCCGTTCGTGGGGCGCGACGGACGTCGGACCTTCGCTCACCCCTGCGGCTCACACATCGACGAACACCTTCAGAGCCCCGGGTGCACCCGCCGCACGGATCGCGTCGCCGACCTGGTCGATCGGGAACCGACCCGACACGAGCGGTTCGAGCTCGACACGTCCCGAGGCGACGGCAGCGATCGCCATCGGGAAGTCCTCGACCCTGGCCGAGCGGGCTCCGATGACCGAGATCTCCTTGCGATAGAGCTCGTAGAAGGGGACCTCGCCGCTCGTCTCGGTCATCGTGCCGTACGCGAGGATCCGTCCACCGATCCGGACCATCTCGATCGCTCGGGCGAAGGCGTTGACCGTCCCGACGCATTCGATCACGAGGTCGGGTCCACCGGGCACGGCGGCGGCGACCTCTGCGGTCTCCGACCCGTCCGACGCGATCACGAGGTCCGCGCCGAGCTCACGCGCCAGCGCGAGCTTCGGTGCGGACCTCGTGATGCCGATCACGGGGCTCGCGCCACGCAGTTTGGCCAGCTGCAGGTGGAGCAGGCCCGTCACGCCGAGACCGAGCACCACCACGCTTTCGCCAGGGCGGGGGCGGGCGCGGTGCTGCGCGTGCACGCAGGTCGCGAGGACCTGGAGCATGGGGGCGGTTCCCAGGTCGAGGCCTGCGGGCAACTCGTGGACGTTGGAAGCCGGCACCGTCATCACGCCCCTCAGCCCTCCGTCCCGATCGCGACCGATCAACCCCCCGGCCGTGCAGATGTTGGTTCTGCCCTCGCGACACTGCCGGCAGTCTCCGCATGCGATCCCGGGATCCACGAGGACCCTGGTGCTCACCTCGTCGCCGCTCGCGCCCGCGATCACCGTCCCGACGATCTCGTGGCCCATCACGCGGGGATACTCGACGGGGATCTTCCCCGCATAGATGCTCAGGTCCGTCCCGCAGATACCGACGGACTCCACCTGCATCACGAGCTCACCCGGAGCCGGATGAGGTTCGTCCGCTTCGTGCAGCTCGATCCGCCGGGGACCGGTGAGGAGGGCGGCCTTCAGATGTCCTCCTTGTGAGACGACGAGGTTGCGGATGTCCGAGCTGTCGGGAACGGTGCATCGTACCGGGTCTCAGCGGTCGGCTCCTCGATCCGTGGCGCGCGTCACGTCTGCGTCATCGTGTCGCGATCCGCGAGGCGCTGACAGAGGACCCGCATCAGGGCAAGCGCCGTCTCGGGGCGGTCCCGGAGCATCGACTCGAACTCCCGTCGCCGGATCGAGAGGAGCCGGACCGGCCCCTTCGCGGCGAGGGACGCCATCCTCGGAGCGCTCGTGATCACGGCCATCTCGCCGATCACATCTCCGGTCGAGCGGACGGCCAGCACCTGTTGGTGTCCGCCCGGCTCTCGCAGGATCACCATCACATAGCCCGAGACGATGATGTGCATCTCGTCGCCCGGTTCGTCCTGCTCGGCGATCGTGTCGGCGTCGGCGAAGCTCCGCTCCGAGGCGATCGCCGCGATCGGTGCGAGGTCCTGGGGAGGCAGGTCGGCGAACAACGCCACCCGCCGGAGGAAGAGCACTCGCTCCATCAACGGGAGCGTCGCCATGGTCTCGGTCATCGTCCCTCCTTGTGTGGTTTCGTCTGCGGCTTCTCCGGCTCCGGTCGCCCACTCGGCGCAGGCGCGGATCCACTCGTCCGGGTGATGGGCCGCTCCGTCTCGCCAGTCGCGATCGAGATCCGGAGTGCGGCGGTCGTCCCACAACGAGAGCAACGGGCGAACGAGATCGGGATCGCCGGTCGTTTCGATCACCTCCAAGGCGTTGGCTCGCTGCGCCGCGTCCTCGCCCGAAAGGCTCTCGAGCGCCGTGGAGATCGAGCCGCGATCGGCCAGCAGGGCGACGGTCCGGATCGCGATGAGGGCGTGGAGCCGGGACGACGAGAGGAGGGAGTCGCGAAGCAGTCCGAGCCGCTCGTCACCACCTGCCTCGATCGAGTCCGCGAGCCGGCGGTTCTCGAGCGCCCGCGCCGTCGATGCGGCCGCGAGCCCTTGGACGTCCGCTCGCGAGCGCTCCGGGGAGACGGACATCGCTTCGTCCGCGGCCTCCAGCACCTCGCCGCCGCCGGCCATCGCCGCGATGAGGTCGTCGACCCCTCCGATCGGATCCAGGGTGGTCAGCGTTCGCGCGGCTTCTGCTCGCACGGAGGGGATGGGGTCGGAGAGCCCGGCGCGAGCCAGATCTGGGGCCATCGGGCTCCGTGACGACGCGAGCGCTTGGAGGGCCGCGACGCGGGCCTCGGCATGGGGCGATCTCGCGAGCCTCGCCAGGATCGTCTCCGCCTCGAGGTCGCTCCCGGCGTCCTCCGGTCCCTCCGGCGGTGCGTCCTTGAGCAGGATCCCTGCCGCACGAGCCCGCACGAGCCCGTCGGGATCTCGCAAGAGGGCACGAGCCCGGGAACGATCCGCCCGGAGCGCGTCGAGCGCGTCCAACGCTGCGAGGCGGACCTCCGGGACGGGGTCGGTCAGCCGTTCGGGGACCATGTCCGACGCCGCGAACGCCTCGGTCCGGGCGAGCGAGCGCAGTGCCGTCGCCCGGACCTCGGGATCGTCATCGCGCACTCCTCCGATCAGCGCCGGGATCGCGCCGGGAGCGTCGAGGTCACCGAGGATCTCGGCGGCCACGCGACGCACGCCCACGTCGGGGTCCGTCATCGCGTCGATCGCGATCGACGCGGCGGCGAGGTCGGCGCGGGCGAGCCCGAAGGGCTCGCCCCCGCCCGGCGTGCCGCCGAACACGTGTGGCCTCCCCTCCCGAAGGGCGACGAGCAGCTCCTCGGCATAGGCCCTCCGCACCCGGGCCATCGAATACACGGCCGCCGCCGCGGCCGCGAGCCCGATGCCGAACAGGACCCGGGGCGACACCGCGCGTTCGCCGATCAGCGCGACGACGCCGGCGAGCACGGTGCCCACCTGGGTCGGTCCTCCGTACAGGAACGCCCGCATGCGGTCGCGGCGGTCGCCGGGCACGGTGTTGATCACGGCCTCCCATGCGCTCGACGCGCCACCCTGGAGCCACACCACCTGGGCGAAGCGGAAGGCGAGGAGGATCGCGAACGTGGAGGCGACCGTGAGCACGCCGAACGCGAGGAGGTACAGGACGGGGAGGACCATCATCACCGTGGGGACACCGAGCTTCGAGAGCAGGCGGTTCATCACGAGGAGCGACAGGAGCAGGGTCACGGTGGTCGACACCGCGAAGAACAGACCGAGGAACCCGGCCAGGTCGTCGGGCTGCGGGTACCGCTCGGCGACCGCGCGCGAGAAGGGGAGATACAGGGAGAAGAACAGGAGCGAGAACAGGATCGATCCCAGCGACATCCAGCGGAGCAGCGGAGATCGCCGGGCATACCGGAGGCCATCACGCACCTCGATCTTCATCTCGGCGATCGCGGAGGTTCGCCGTCGCCGTGCAGGACGAACGTCCGCGCCTGCTTTGGCGACCAGCCTTCGCCCCAAGAGAACGACGATCCCGAGGGTGGTCAGCCACACGAGGATCAGGTTGTCCGTCCCGAGCCACGCCGCGAGCGGCTTCGTGGCGAGGCCACCGACCACCTGCCCCAGCACGGCCGCGCCACCGATCAACGGGAAGAACCGCTTGGCCTGACGAGTGTCCGTGACGAGACCGGCGAGTCCCCAGACCGCGAGGCCGAGGAGGAACTCGGACGCCCCGCGGAGCAGCCAGAGCGCCGGATAGATCCACTCCGCCTCGGTGGCCAGCGCCACTCGCGCCGCCCCGGCGATCAACGCGATCGACGCGGGGATCACGAGGAACGTCCGTCCTCGCCCGAGGTGCCCGAGCACCGCCGAGACGCCGAGGGTCGCGACGAACATCGTCACGCCCAGGAAGACGTACAGCACCGGAAGGTCGTCGACCCCACCGCGGGAGAACAGGAGCGCGTCGATGCTGCTCGCAGCGATCGTGAGCCCGGCCGAGGCCGTCGCGGCCGCGGCCGCGGC
>DATKDI010000014.1:0-2075 GCA_035512775.1 Actinomycetota bacterium
CACCGTACCCAGCGGCATCTGCGTCCAGTCGGTCCCCGTCTTGAACATCAGCCGGTCGGAGCCGTCGTAGATCGCCATCGAGACCACGGGGTCCCGTACGGGCAGCTTCGCCTCGATGTCGACCTGGACGGTGAGGGGATCGCCGGCACGAACCCCCCGATACGGCGTCTCGCCCTTCCGGTTGAGGAGCCGCACGTCGCGGATCTCGACCTCCTTCGTCACGTCCTCGCGGACGAACGGGGCGTGGATCCTCAGCATGTGCGTGTGGAAATCCTTCACGACCTCCATCGCATCGCCCGCCGCCCGCACGCGCCCTCCGTCGAGCATGATGGCCTGGTCGCAGACGCGCGCCACGAGGTCGGCGTCGTGGCTGACGATGATCATCGTCCGCCCCTCCTCTTGGAACCCGGCGACGCGGTCGAGGCACTTCCGCTGGAAGGCCTCGTCCCCCACGGCCAGCACCTCGTCCACGAGCAGGATGTCGGGGTCCACGTGGATCGCCACCGCGAACCCCAGCCGCACGAACATCCCCGACGAGTAGTGCTTCACCTGGTTGTCGATGAAGCGCTCGAGCTCGGAGAACTCGACGATGCGATCGAAGTAGCTGTCGGTCTCGCGCCTGGAGAGCCCGAGGATCGACGCGTTGAGGTAGACGTTCTCCCTGCCGGTCAGCTCGGGGTGGAAGCCCGCGCCGAGCTCGAGGAGCGCGGCGATACGCCCCCGCGTGCGCACCTCGCCGGAGGTCGGCCGGATGATCCCCCCGATGATCTTCAGCAACGTGGTCTTTCCCGAGCCGTTCGCGCCGATCAGCCCCACGGTGGTCCCGGCGGGGATCTCGGCGGAGATGTCGCGGAGCGCCCAGAAGTCGACGGCCCGCTCGGCGCGGCGGAACGAGACCACGCGCTCCTTCAGGCTGGTCGGCCGCTCCCGATAGAGCTTGAAGCGCTTCGAGACGCCGTCGACCGCGACCGCCGGCTCCGTCACAGCTCCTCCGCGAAGTCGCCCGACATCCGGAAGAAGATCCACCAGGAGAGCGCGATCAGCACCAGGGACATCGCGGCCACCAGCCCCAGGCGCCAGAAGTACCAGGTCAGCCCGGGGTCGGGTAGGATCGCCTGGCAGCCCGGCAGCTCGGCGATCCTCGCCGGCAGCGCGTCCTGGACCCCCGCGTCGTTGCAGCTCCCCGCCAGGCGGTACCCGTAGAGCCCTCGCTGGAACGCGAGGACGATCGGAGCGAGCGGGTTCGCCAGGTACAGACGCTGGGCCCAGACGTCGAGGCGCCCCAGCACGAGCGAGGCCGAGTAGACGATGGGGGTCACCCAGAACCACGCGATCAGCGACAGCTCGACGAGGTGCATGGTGTCCCGGTAGCGGACGTTGAGGGCCGAGGTGCCCATCGCCAGGGCGGTGGTGAACAGCAGGAGGACCGTCAGCCCGGCCGGGACGAGCAGGAGGTTCCATCCGACGAAGTCGTAGCCGATCGCCACCATGAACAGCAGGAGCACCGCGACCTGGTAGGCGAAGTTCACCAGCGAGGCTCCGACGGCCGCCAGCGGCAGCACCTCCCGGGGGAAGGCGACCTTGGTGACGAGCGAGGCGTTGTCCACGACCGAGCCCGTGCCGGCCGCGAGGCCGGTGGCGAACAGCGTGTACACGAGCAACCCCGACAGCAGGAACACCGCGAAGTCGGGGATCCCGGCCGGCAGGAACACCGTGAACACGACCCAGAAGACCACCAGGTACAGGAGCGGGTTGAGCATCGACCACAGCACCCCGAGGACGGTGCTCTTGTACTTGACCTTCAGCTCCTTGCCGATCAGGTTGCCGATCACCTCGCGGCGCGAGAGCACCTCGCGGATCCGCTCGAAGATGCTGAACTGGGGGCTCTCGCTGGTGCGGCGGTGGAGACCGGTCGCGCTCACGAGCCGGCCCTCCTCAGCAGGTCCCGGAGCGCCTCGTCGAGCGGCGGCATCGGCTCCACCGTGGCGCCCTCGAGCACGAGGCTCCTCAGAGACGCGTCGCGCGGGCGCGGGGCCGGGCGGCCGAGATCGTCGGCCTTCTGCTCGACCGGCGTC
>DATKDI010000015.1:0-3024 GCA_035512775.1 Actinomycetota bacterium
TGAGATCGAGAATCCGGTCGCCTGGAAGGAGGGCGCGTCCTGCGTCAGCTCGCGGCTCTCGAGCTCCCACTTCTTGCGACCGCCGTCGAGCAGCTTCACGTTGTCGAAGCCGCGCAGCTTCAGGAGCCAGTACGCGTAGGCCGCGAACCAGTTGTTGTTCCCGCCGTACAGCACGACCGTCGTGTCAGGACCGACGCCGACGCTCGACAGCAACTCCGAGAAACCTGCTTGGTCCCGGTAGTCCCTACCGACCTTCGAGTGAAGATCGGTCGTCCAGTTCCACCCGACGGCGCCTCGGACGTGTCCCTTCTCGTAGGCTTCCGTGTCCTCGTCCACCTCGATCGCCCGCACCGCGGGATCGTCGAGGCGCTCCTCCAGCCAGTCCGTGCTCACGAGCACGTCGGGCTTCGCGTAGTCCGTCATCCGGTGACTCCTCTCCTTGTTGGTCTTCCTCCGCCATCTCTGGGGGTGCCCGGAAACACGTGAGCGACCGCTTCCGCGGCCGCTCGATCTTCAGGTTCCGTCGAGGGATGGCTACGCCGAGCGGACGCGCCGCGATCCCTCCGGAAGGGGACAGCAGAGCTTCGACGGGATCATCGCGCCCACGACACCCAGCGCTCGCGTCCGGACCATCTTCACCCCTCTGTCCGTGAAGTTGCAGATGCAACGACTATCTCACCCTGCGTCGAGCGTCAAGGGCGAGCGAGCGAGGGTTCCGTCAGAACATCCCCATCGCGGCCTTGGCCTCGTCCGACATCATCTCGGGAGTCCATGCCGGGCGGAGCACCATCTCCGGCCTCACTTCCCCGATGCCGGAGAGAGGGGCGAGGAACGCGCGCATCTGGTCCTCGATGAGCGGGCCGATCGGACAGCCCATCGTCGTCAGCGTGTACTGGATGTCCACGTCGCCGTCTTCGGCGACGTCGACCTCGTAGACCAGACCGAGATCGACGATGTTGATCCCCAGCTCCGGATCGATGACGCTCTTCAAGGCCTCGAGCACCTCGTCCTCAGACGGCGCCTCCCCGTTCGGGGCCACAGACGCACCTGTCGTGGGCACGGACGCACCCGGCACCGTTTCGACGGGCGCCGGCGCCTCATGCGTTTGCGGTATCACGGTTTCGCTCTCAGGCATGCATACCTCGCTTCAGATCCGAACTATCCTTAGCACCACACACACTACCGCCCTGAACCTCGAAGGCACATGAGAAGGAGCGCTCCTTGGTGACGGCTCCGATCCGGGCACTCATCGTGGATGACCACCCGGTCACTCGGGAGGGTCTGCGAACAGCGCTCGCGATGTCCGACGACGCGGTCGAGGTGGTCGGCGAGGCGGCGAGCGGCGAGGAAGCCGTCGTGGCAGCCAAGGAGCTCTCGCCGGACGTCGTCTTCATGGATGTCCGGATGCCCGGGATGGACGGGATCGAGGCCACCCGCCGGATCCGCGAGGCGGCCCCCGAGACCCGGGTGATCCTGATCACGATCGACGAGTCGCGGGGCGCGATCTCGGAGGCGATCCAGGCGGGCGTCTCGGGATACCTCTTGAAGGACGCGTCGCCGGATGCGCTCGTCGACGCGGCCCGCAACGCCGTCGAGGGGAACGCCGTCATCCACCCCCAGCTCACCAAGACGTTCATCGAGGAGGTCCATCTCGCCGAGAGCGGCGGCTCGAAGTCCACACCGCTTTCGAAGCGCGAGCGGGAGATCCTCCAGAAGGTGGCCGACGGTGCCACCACGAGGCTGGTCGCGAGCGACCTGGGGATCTCGCCCCACACGGTGAAGACCCATCTCGAACGGATCTTCGAGAAGCTCGGGGCCAAGGATCGCGCTCAGGCGGTGGCGATCGCCATCCGTATGGGCATCGTCCACTGACCCGCCCACCTCAACCGCCCCCCCGAAGCGCCGATACCCCCTGAAGATGCCCACCACCGTGTTGCTCTGCGACACGCCCGACGAGGTCGCCCGCTTCCAGTACCACCTGCTGCGGGAGCACGATCTCGAGGTCGAGGTCACGACCGATGCCTTCCGAGGCGTCGAGGCCGCAGTGCGCTCACGGCCGGACGTGATCGTCTCCGAGCTGACCCTGGAGGGGCTGGGTGGCGCGGAGCTCGTGAAACGATTCCTCGCGTCCTCCCCGAGCTCTCGGTTCGTCGCGCACACCGTCGTCCGCGATCCCGTGCGGGTGACGGAGGTTCTCGCCGCAGGCGCTTCCGGGTACGTGCTGAAGGAGGATCCGATCGAGGACTCCATCCGGGCGATCCGGGCGGCGTCCACCGGCGCGGTGACGCTGTCGGGACAAGTGGCTGGCCTGCTCTCCACCGAGCTCGGGCGAGCGGTGAGCCGCTCGCGGGAGCTCGAGGCCGAGGTGCTCGCCGTTCGCGACGACGTCGCGAAAGGCTCGAGCGCGAAAGCCGACTTCCTCGCCAACATCTCTCACGAGCTCCGGACGCCGGTCACCGTGGCGAAGGGCATCGCCTACGTCTTGAAGAACCCGGCGGTCCCCGACGAGGAGAAGACAGGATTCCTCGATCAGCTCACGGGCTCGCTCGACAAGCTGATGGGGATCGTGGACGAGCTGATCACGCTCTCCGAGCTGGAGCGCGGCACGTTCGAGCTCAGTCTCGTGGAAACGGACCTGGCACCACTGGTGCGGCACGCACTGGACGAGGTTCGGATGCGCTACCCCGGGATCCCCATCGCCGCCGAGGTGGCCGACGGCCTGATCTGCATCGCCGATGGGCCGAGGCTCGGGTCGGTGGTCCGAGAACTGCTGGACAACGCCTGCCGGTACTCGCCGTTCGGCCGCGCCGTGGAGCTGGTGGCCAGGGATCTCGTCGAAGGCGTGACCGTGATGGTGACGGACCGTGGCGAGGGCATGGACCGCGCCGTCGCCACCCGGGCGTTCGAACAGCCCTTCTCCACGGGGGAAGGGGTCCTGCACAAGGAGAAGTCCGGCGTCGGCACCGGCCTTCACCTGGCGCGGCAACTGGTCGTCGAGCACGGCGGGATCATGTGGGTCGACCC
>DATKDI010000016.1:0-30117 GCA_035512775.1 Actinomycetota bacterium
TCTGACCTCTTCCGTGTCAAGGAAGGCCCGCGCAACGCTGTGACCAGCGCTTTCGCAGGTCAGGCCGGTTGCGAGCTGTCACAGGAGTACCGTCGGGTACGGCCTGGTTCGGTCGGCTCCTTGACCTGGTGTTGACCAGCCGGCTCCACGGTCGACCTCCCGAGCGACGTCGGTCTCGCTTGCCGACGCTTCATCGGTCTGGGCGCCCCAGCGGAACGCAGGTCGCCTACCACGCCTGTAGCGGGTGGGTGGTCGCGAACGCCGATGGAACGGGCGAGGCCCAGCCAATCGACGAGCTCGCGTGGAGGAGCCGGGGTGGCGGCGGGCTCTCCGCCAGGGACCTGTTCTCCTGATTACGGTGGCGGAACTGCAGGCGGTCCTCGACTCGATTCGAGATCGAGCCCTGACCTACTCGAGGTAGCCGAGCCCCCGGAGGTGCTCCTCCATCTGTCGGCCTCGGTGTCGGTGACGCTCGAGCCGTGGGCGGAAGTATCCAGCCGGGTGATCCCTCGAACCCGGGAGCGAGGGAAGATAGCGGCGCCGTGTAGGCGATCCGGTGCCCTCCACGGTTGGTCCATCCAGATGAGCGAGACGGCCAGGTTGAGAGCGGTGGGAGCGGATGTGGAGGACGCAGCCCCGGCAGCCGTGTCCTTCGAGTGGTTCTTCGAGCGCGAGCGCGACGGCCTCTACCGGACGCTCTGGCTCGTCACCCGTAACCGCTTCGAGGCAGAGGAGCTCACCCAGGAGGCCTTCGTGCGCGTCCTGGAACGTTGGGAACGCGTCTCGGCGATGGAAGAGCCTCGCCGGTACCTGTATCGGACCGCGATGAACGCGTTCCGCACCGGCTATGCGCGCGCGCGACTGGCGGCCCGACGCTCGATTCGGCTCGTGCCCGAGGACGACGCGATAGCCGCGATCGATGAGCGCGACACCACCGTCCGTGCCCTCGCCGCTCTCTCACCGCGCCAACGCGCCGCCGTCGTCCTCACCGACCTGCTGGGGTTCCGCTCCGAGGAAGCCGCGAGGATGCTCGGCATCCGGGCCTCGACGCTCCGGATGCACGCGTCCCGCGCACACGCCGCCCTGAAGGAGACGATGGCCCGTGAGTGAATACCGATCGTTCCTCGAGCGGGCGAGCGCCAGTGCCCCCTCGCCGGACTTGCCGCTCGAGCGGGTCCTTCGGCGCCGTGACCGCAAGCGTCGCGACCAGCGGATCCGGGCAGGGATCGCCGGCCTCGGGGTCGCGATCGCCGTGGGCTGGATGGGTATCCATGCGATCCGGTCGACGCCGCCGATCCCCGGCGACGATCGTTCCGAGAAGCTCGGGATCTTCGCCCCGGTCGCCGGCCGGATCCTCTACGAGAAGATCGATCCAGACCGCGGCTACGACCCTGGCTTCTGGGCCGCCGATCCGAACGGCCCCTCCGACACGGTGCCTGGACCGGGGGTCGCCGACGACGTCGCCTCGACGCTGGTGCCGCTGGAGCTCGACGGGGAGCCGCTCGGCTGGTCGAGCGACGGCACCGAGCTGCTGCTCATGCGATCGGTCGGAGACGGCCTGTTCCCGGAGCAGTACCTGTCGATCCTCCACGCTGATGGATCCGAGACCCGATTGAACGAAGACCCGATGGGGATCTCGAGCGCGACGATCTCGCCCGACGGGACGCGCGTCGTGTTCGCCGGCCAGTACGGCCTGGCGGGTCTGTACGTGATCGACGCCGAAGGCGGTCGGCCGGTTGCCCTCCCGGTCCCGCAAGCTGAGGACGGCGCGAGCGATCCGACCTTCTCGCCCGACGGGGCGCAGATCGCGTACCTCGCCGGGAACGGCGAGGGTCAGGTGTGGGTGGCGAACGCGGACGGCACCGACGCGCACGAGATCTTGGCGGACGAGCCAACCGTGCTCCGGGGTGTGTCCGGCCCGGTGTGGTCGCCGGCGGGCGACCGTCTCGCGATCGGGGTGGGTACCCACGAAAGGAGCGGCGGCTCCATCTACACCTTCGCCCCCGACGGCTCGGCCTTCACGAAGGCGATCGTCGGTGGGAGCTCGCCGTATTGGTCACCCGACGGATCCCAGATCGCGTACACGATCCAGTGCGACGAAGACCCGACCTTCACGTGCGCGCAGTTCGACCCGCAGGCGGGATCGAGCCCGGCCGGCCTCGCGATCGCCGATGCGGACGGTTCCAACGTGCGGGCGTTCGGGTTCGCGGCCTCGGGTCCGTGGCATCCGGCCGCGTCGACCGAGCCGACCGAGACCACGCCGGTCCCGAGCGACAGCTTCGCTCGCGCCGACGGCGAGGTGCTGCGCTTCACCGGCGTGAACTTCGAGGCGTCCGGCGATCTCGTCGCGGTGAACCCCGAGACCGGCAAGGAACGCGTTCTCGTCGAGGACCTCGACAACCTCTACTCCGCGAGATGGTCGGCGGACGGCCGTTGGGTCGCGTACGAGACGCCAGCGCCGGAAGGTGCCGGCATCGGCGTGTGGGTCGTGGGCGCGTCGCAGGAGCCTCGCCTTGTGGCGACGGGCGGCGACCGGGACCTCTTCGCGGACGGCTCGCTGCTGTGGGGATGGTCCTCGACCGGTGCCGAGGTCTTGACGATCCGTCGTTCGTCGTCCGGCTCGGGTGATGTCCAGACGATCCGGCGTTCGACGTTGAGCACGATCGACCCGATGACCGGCGAGCCGACCCACCTCGGGTCGATACCCGGCGACGTCACGTCCCCGCTCGCGTGGTCGCCCGACGGGACGCGTATCGTGTTCGGTGTGGCCGGGGGTGCGCTCTACTCGGTCGACGTCCGGGGCGGCGAGCGTTCGCTCCTCGTGCGCCTGCCGGGCGAGGAGGTCCCCTCGGTCGACGGGATCCTCTGGTCGCCGGACGGAGCGCACATCGCCGTTCGGACCTACCTGGAGCCGAGTGAGACCGAGCGCCTGTTCGTGATCGACTCGGACGGATCGAACCTGCAGGTCCTGGCCGACGACTACGACCCTCTGGGAGTCGCCTGGTCCTCCGACGGGACGCGGCTTGCGTTCGCGGAAGGGTCGGAGCAGGACGATGAGGTCCGGATCCGGGTCGCGCCGGTGGACGGTGCCGCTCCGACCGCAATCGGGAGCCTCTCGTTCGCCGGGTGCACTTACAACTACAAGTGCGGCCTGACGTGGTCGCCTGACGGGTCGCAGATCGCGTTCCACAAAGATGAGGGCGGCGAGATCACCGTGTTCCACGCCAACGGAGCGGGCGAAGCCGGGCCTGTCGACGAGCTCACGTACCTGAGCTGGGCCGGTGGTTCGTACGTCTGCGGATGCACGTGATGGACGGATCGCGATGACGACCCGTCACGGACATGTGATCGCCTTGGTCGGCGTGCTCGTGCTCGGTGCCTGCGCCTCGGGTCCCGAGCCGGCGGACGCTGCGGCGCCGGCTCCGCCGTCGGTCGCGCCGAGCGGAACGGGTATCGGCTCGACGGTGCAGGACATCTGGAAGATCGAGCCCTTCGCCCCGCTCGAGCCCGGGACCTACTTCATCGACGCCGACACCGACCCCTCAACGCCGCTCCGGGTCGTGTACGAGATCCCCTCCGAGGGATGGTCGAGCTGGATCGGAGCGGCGAAGTTCGGCCAGAACGACGGGCACGTCGGCGTGAGCATCACCACGGTGGTGAACCTGGTGACGGACGGCTGTCGCGACCACCTCGCCGCCGATCCGCCCGTCGGGCCGACCGTGGACGACCTCGCGACCGCGCTGTCGGAACTGGCCCCGTTCGAGGTGACGTCGCCACCGAGCGACGTGACGGTCGACGGCTATCGCGGGAAGCACCTCGAGCTGACCGTGCCGGACGTGGCGTTCGATCGCTGCGACGCAGGCGACCTCAGGAGCTGGATCGCGCCCATGGACGCGGCCGAGGAAGGTGACGCCTTCTACGGCTACACCGGCCCCGGCTACCGTGAGGAGTTCTGGATCCTCGACGTCGAGGAAATCCGTCTGATGATCGCGGCGGAGCGGTCCCCCGACTCGCCGCCCGAGGACCTCGCCGAGCTGCGTGCCATCCTCGACTCGATCCGGATCGAGCCATGACCTACTCTGACCCACCGCGTCGGCCCGCAACAGGATGGGGCTCTCGCTCGTCCTGGTGATGTGGGTGCGAAGAGGACGACGATGGTCGCCGATATGGGAGCCGATGAGGCGGGGACGAGCCGGCTGGCCGAGATGTAGCGTTCGAGTGAAATCGAGCATGTACCGCCGACGCCGCAAGACTACGCCTGACCTGCGGGTTTCTTGGTGGGCGCTAGAGGATTTGAACCTCTGACCTCTTCCGTGTCAAGGAAGGATCGTGCAACGCTCTGACCTGCGTCTTCCCAGTTCAGCGCATCCGCGAGGTGTCAGAGGAGTACCGTCGAGTACCGTCTGTTTCGGTCGGCTCCTTGACCTGGTGTTGACCAGCTTGTGTTCGTACGGTTGATGGGGTCGCGGCTTGCGGTCAAGCGATGCGGATCGGAAGCGGCAAACCCAATCCGTGCAGCGATCCCGACCGCAACGGTTCCCGGGCGATCTCGACCTCGAGGTAGCCGGCGCTCCGCACGTCCTCTATCACGGTCTCGGCGCTCACTCGGGCGAGGTCGTCTTCGCCGAGCTCGACGCGGGCACGGTCACCGAGGTGACGCACGCGGAGCTCCCGATAACCGCTTCTCTTCAGAGCCTGCTCCGCCCGATCGATCTGGGCGAGGACGTCACGATCGACCTCCGTGCCGAACGGCAAGCGTGAGGCGAGGCACGGCATCGCCGGCTTCTCGGCACTCGGCAGGTGAAGCTCGCGAGCCAGCGCCCGGATCCGAGCCTTGCCCAGACCCGCCTCGATCAGCGGGTGACGCACGCCGTGCTCCTCGGCGGCGCGGAGACCCGGCCGCCAGTCTCCGAGATCATCGACATTCGCGCCCGAGAACACCTTAGTGAACCCCTGGACGTCGGCGAGCGAGGCCAGCGCTTCGTACAGCTCCGTCTTGCAGTGATAGCAACGGTCCGAACCGTTTGCTCGATAGCCGGGGCGGGCAAGCTCGTTCGTTGTGATGGCGCGGTGCGCGATACCGATCTGGGCGGCGACCGATCGGGCGCCGTCGAGTTCGCCCGAGGCGAGGGCCGGTGAGACGGCCGTCACCGCGAGAGCTCGCGAACCGAGCGCCCGATGCGCGGCCGCAGCGACGACAGAGGAATCTACGCCTCCGGAGAACGCGATGACCGCGCTGTCGGCGGTCGAGACGACGCGCTCGAGGCGGACCCCATCAGCGCTCACGAGCGGGGCTCCCCCGACGACTCGGACGCTGCGGCGAGCGCCGCGGCCCAGACTTGTTTCACCGACCGGCCCGTCCCGGCCGCCACCGCGGCGCAGTCGTCGTGCTCGGGGGCAACGTTGACGACCCGGCCGTGCAACAGGCCGACCTTCACCCGGATCGGACGACCGTCCACATGGACTTCGCGGATCTCGCGCGCGAGCTCGTAGCGGCGCATGCGCGCGACCCGGACCCCCAGGGTGCTGGTGTGCTCGAGAAGCGCGCTGGCGACGGCCTCCTCGTCTGCGGGACGCGCGAGGACGCTTACCACGATTCCCGGCCGGCCCTTCTTCATCTGCACCGGCGTCACCCACGCGTCGATGGCCCCGACGTCTCTCACCTCTTGCAGGGCGTCGGGCACCAGCTCCGGGACGAGGTCGTCGATCGTGGCCTCCAAGATGACCACGTCGGTCGTGACCTCCGCGGGCACCGCCTCGCCGATCACGACTCGGAGCAGGTTCGGGCGTTCGGCCGTGTCGCGGGTGCCGGCTCCGTAGCCGACACGCTCCAGAACGAGCGGCGGGAGCTCGCCGAACCCGTCCGCGGCTACCGCGACGATTGCTGCCCCGGTCGGGGTGACGAGCTCATCCGTTGACCTGACTCCCTCGAACGCCGCGCCCCCGAGCAGCGAGAGCGCGGCCGGAGCGGGGGTAGGGAGCGTGCCGTGGGCCGTCGAGGCCGTGCCTCGCGCGAACGGCAACGGCGAGCAGACGAGCCGCTCGATGCCGGCGGCGTCCAGGAGCGCGAACGAGCCGGCCAGGTCGACGAGCGTGTCTGCGCCGCCGAGCTCGTGCAAGTGGACTTCGTCAGGGGAGAGGCCATGGATGTCGGCTTCTGCGGCGGCCAGGCGGTCGATCGCCTCGATGGCGCGTCCTCGGACACGAGCCGGCAGGGTCTGGGCCGAGGTGATCAACTCGCGCAGCGACGAGGCGGGACGACTCACCCGTCCCTCGGAGCTCGCGACGCGAACGTGGGTGCCGACGACACCGTGACGTGTAACGCGTTCAGTCTCGACGCTCACCCCCGGGATCCCGAGGGCAGCGACCGCGTCATCAAGCGCGCGCCTCGGAGCGCCAGCATCGATGAGCGCCCCGAGCAGCATGTCGCCGGCGAGTCCCCCGATGCAGTCGAGGTAGGCGACGCGGGTCATCGAGGCGCGGCCCTTCGGGCGATCCGTGCGGCAACCGATCCCGCGCCAACACCGTCATCGATGCCGACCACTGCGAGACCGTCCGCACACGAGCACAACATTGCATTGAGCGCCGTCTCGCCGCCGTGAGCAGAGCCGTAGCCAACGCTCGTCGGAACCCCGATCACCGGGCAGGCGGCGAGACCACCGATGACGCTCGCGAGCGCACCGTCCATCCCAGCGACAACGACGACACAGTCCGCGTGGTCGAGATCGGGAATCACAGGCGCGAGGCGGTGCATCCCGGCGACCCCTACGTCCTCGTACACGGTGACAGTGGTTCCGAGCAGCTCAGCGCGGATCCTGGCCTCGTGAACGACCGGGCCGTCCGAGGTTCCGGCCGACACGATTAGGACATGCCCGCGGCGATCGAGGGGGCCCCGCTCGACCCAGACCGACCGGGCGATCACATGCTCGTTCGCATCTGGGATGGCGGCCCGCACCGCGGCTCGCATCCGGTCATCGGCTCTCGTGACGAGGACGCTCGACGCACCCGCCTCATCGAGTGCCCGTGCGATCGCAGCAGCCTGGTCAGGGGTCTTCCCCTGACCCAAGACCACTTCGGGTGCGCCCTGGCGAAGCTCGCGATGGGTGTCCACACGGGCGAAGCCGAGATCTCGGTAAGGCAGCTCGACGAGCCGTTCGATGGCGTCCGCGGTCGTCAGGTGGTGGCTCGCGACCGACTCCAGGAGGTCCTCGATGTCGCGGCGCGACGTCATGGCCGGGAGTCTAAGCCGGGCATTCGGCTTCAGCGTGGGTCCGCTCAGCGGAGGTACGGGATGGGGTCCGATCCCCCCGGTGCTTGAAACGGTGGCTCAGCTCTGGCAGTTGTCCACAGCTGCTGCGCCGAACCCGCCGTCCCCCACGGTGAGCGGCGCGTTTCCCACATCCCTGGGGATCAGCCCGGTGATGGGACCGCCGTTCGCAGCCGCCGCCGGTGTTGAGTCCGTCCGATTGGCACCGTTGATCGCGGTGTTGCCGCACGCGAGGAGCGGCGTGATGCCGTGAACGTGTGCCGAGGCCACCCCCACTGGGACCGCGACTAACCCGGTGGCCACGGTCGCGACGAGCAACATCCGTCTGGCGGTGCGCATGACGATCCCCTCTCTTCCGTTCTGGACTCTGAATGAAGTACGGGTGCGATCAAGGAACGGTTCACCCTGCTCGGGGCGATGACAGCGAGGAAGGGGCTTCCGACCTGCGGTTTCTGGTGGGCGCTAGAGGATCTGAACCTCAGACCTCTTCCGTGTCAAGGAAGGCCCGTGCAAGGCTCTGACCAGCGTCTTCGCAGCTCAGCCTCGTTTCGGGCTGTCACATGAGTACCGTCGAGTACCGCCTGGTTCGGTCGGCTCCTTGAGCTGGTGTTGACCGGAACGACTCTCAGCTCTGGCTCAGTACGGAGTCAATCTCGGTGGCGAGTTCGTCAGGCGGAACGTACATCAGGCCGCCATGCTCGGGGGCTCCGTAGTCCTGGATCCAGGCGAGCTCACCCGCCCCGTCGATCAGGACGAACGTATGACCCGGCTCGTTCGAGGGCATCCCCCATCTCATGACGCCGTAGCGCGACGCGACGACGTTCCCGGGATCGGAGAGTGTCGGCGTCGTGATCCCGAACACCTCGCCTTCATCCCGCCACGCAGTGACCGGATCCGGCGAGATGCTCAGCACCTCCACGTCGAGCGCTTGGAACTCGGGATCCTCCTGCAGGTCGACCACCTGCTGCATGCAGGGTGCTCACCCAGGCCCCATGCTGAAGTACAGGAGGATGGGACGGCGTCCGAGAAGCTGCTCGAGGGCGAGCGCCTTCCCTTCGGAACTTCGCAGCTCGAAGCCCGGCGCCGTCTGTCCCACCTTCGGCACATCCGGCGTGGCGGGTGATGTGGGCTGGTCCCCGGAGCAGGCCATGAGCAGCAGCAGGCCGAGCAGGCTAAGCCTCAGCGGTCGATACGGCTGACGTGAGAGCGCACGACTACGCACTCCTCCAATATCTCCCAGACCGGCTTCGTCGATGTACAGAGCCTTCATCGATCACTCCGGAGGCTCGCACGACGGTTGAACTCGTCGGCATCGATCTCGCCTCGGGCGAATCGCTCCTCCAGGATCCGCTGGGGATCGACCCGCCGAGACTCTGAGATCCGGCGGACGGCCCAGACGCCGAAGGCGACCCAGGCTCCAACGATGACGGCGGACAGCACGGCCATCCACAACATCATCTCTGTCGAAGTTCCCTGCATCATCTCTGCCACCTGGCCTACCGCTTCATCGCCGATGCGTAACGACCTGGATCCGCGCGGAACGTCTCGAGGCATGACGTCGAACAGAAGAAGTACCTCGTTCCCTCGAACTCCTCGCTCCCTGCCGACGTCGCCGGATCGATGTCCATCCCGCATACTGGGTCTCGAACCGTGGCCATCTCTCGATCCTCCTCTCGGTCGTCCGTCGTCACCCGAGCCTCTGGAACCTCTACGTGCACCTGCGTCGCTCGAGGAGCTTCGCTCGACGCCGAGATGGGATCCTCCCGGAACGCGCGCAGGCGATTCGCGTTCGTCACCACTGACAACGAACTGAGCGCCATCGCGGCAGCCGCGATCATCGGACTGAGCCGGAGCCCGATCAACGGGTACAGCGCGCCCGCTGCAACGGGGATCCCGACCACGTTGTAGGCGAAGGCGAAGAACAGGTTCTGCCGGATGTTGCGCATCGTCGCCCGGCTGAGATCGAAGGCCGTTACGACAGCGTGGAGATCCCCGGAGATCAGCGTGACGTCCGCGGCCTCGATCGCGACGGCGGTGCCGGTCCCGATCGCCACGCCCACGTCAGCCTGGGCCAGCGCCGGCGCGTCGTTGATCCCGTCTCCGACCATCGCGACGATCCGCCCCTCGCCTTGCAGCCGCTTGATCTCCCTAACCTTGTCGTCCGGCAACACCTCGGCCAGCACTCGGCTGATGCCGACATCCCGCGCGATCGCTCGAGCCGTCTGCCTGTTGTCCCCCGTGATCATCGCGACCTCGAGACCCCTCTTCCGCAAGGCTGAGATCGCCGAGGGCGCTTCGTCCCGCGACGTGTCGGCGACGGCCACCACACCGGCGGGTCGGCCGTCGATGCCAGCAAGGATCGCCGTCTTGCCCTGCTCCTCGAGCTCTGAGGCGACGTTCTTCAGCTCCGCGACGTCGATGCCGTCCGCCTCGAGGAACCGTCCCTTCCCGACCACGACCTTGCGACCGTCTACCGTCGCCCGGATCCCGAGGCCCGTCACCGACTCGAAGTCCTCCGTATCGGAGAGCCGCAAACGGCGCTCCTCGGCTCGTCGGACGATGGCCTGGGCCAGCGGGTGTTCGGATAGCCGCTCCGCGGATGCCACGAGCCGGAGCAGTTCCGCTTCGTCCAGAGCTGACGCGGCGACCACATCGGTAAGGCCCGGTGAGCCCTTCGTGATCGTGCCGGTCTTGTCGAGGACGACCGTGCCGATCCGATGCGCGACCTCGAGCGCCTCGGCCGAGCGGATCAGCACGCCGTGTTCCGCGCCCCGGCCGGTCCCGACCATGATCGAGAGCGGTGTCGCGAGACCGAGGGCACACGGGCACGCGATGATCAGCACCGAGACCGCACTCACGAGCCCGTTCGTGACCGCTGGCTGCGGGCCGACGTCGAACCAGACCACGAACGCCGCGATCGCCACGACGACGACGGCCGGGACGAAGTAGCTGGCGACGCGGTCGGCGAGGCGCTGGATCGGCGCCTTGGACGCCTGTGCCTCCCTGACGAGCCGCACGATCTGCGCCAAGACCGTGTCCGACCCCACGGCCGTCGCCCGGTACCGGAAGGCGCCGGCCTGGTTCACGGTCCCCCCGACGACCGGATCCCCGGGACTCTTGTCCGCGGGGATCGATTCGCCGGTGATCATCGACTCGTCGAGCGTCGAGCGCCCTTCCGTGATCTCCCCGTCAACCGGGACGCGCTCCCCCGGTCTCACGATGATCTCGTCGTCGACACGCACTTCCTGGACCGGCATCTCGCGCTCGGAGCCGTCCCGGATCACGCGAGCCGTTTGAGGCCGCAGGCCGAGAAGCTTCCGGATCGCGTCCCCTGTCCCCGCTTTCGCCTTCGCCTCGAGGACACGGCCCAGGAGGATCAGCGTCAAGATCACGCCGACAGCCTCGTAGTAGACGTCGCGGACGGCCGTGGGGAAGAGCCCCGGTGCCACCGTCACGAGCAGGCTGTAGGCGAACGCCGACGTGGTTCCGAGCGTGATCAAGGCGTTCATCTCGGCCGTTCGATGCACGAGGGTCCGCCATCCGACGGCATGGATCGGCCACCCCGTGTAGGCGAATACGGGCGCGATCAAGGCGAGCTGCACCCACGGCTCCACCAGGAACGAAGGAACCGCGAGTCCGAAGAACTCCTCGGCCATCACCGCTCCCAGGACGGGAACGGACAGCAGTGCGCCGACCAGGACCCGGCGCGAAAGGTCGGCGACCTCCCGACGCCGTTCGACCTCCTCCTCGTCTTCCGCCGCGGCGGCGGCCCCTGAGGGGGCCGTGGCCTCGACCCGGTAGCCAGCCGATGCCACGACGCGGCGCATCTCGTCGACTGAAGTCACCGAGGGGTCGAACCGCACGCTCGCCCGCTGCTCGACGACATCGGTCGTGACGCCTCTCACCCCGCGGAGCGGCTCGAGCACCGATTCGATCGTCCGCATGCAGGTGGCGCAGGCGACACCTCGGTCCAACAGCGTGAACGTCACTTCACCTGCCCTATCCCCATGCGATTCGATCTGGATCGTCCTCGCGGTGTCGTGTGGGTGGCCATCGGTCTCGGGGGCAGCGGAGAACTCGTCCGCGGCGCCGTCCGCGGCAACGCCCTCGCCGTCCGTTTCCTCCACGACGAGCGTGCCGTGAACCATGTTCATCCCGCACGCGAATGGGAACTCGCCGCTGCGCGCCGGCATCAGCTCCACGGCCGTGCTGGTGAAGGCCGGCAAGGTCCGGCGGATCCGGAAGTCGGGGAAAACCACTTCGGACGTGCACTCCCCGCTCTCTTGCCGGTCGAAGACCAGCCGGAGCGGCAATCCGCGCCGTACATGGACGATCGCCGGGGAGTACCCGCCCCGGACGGTCACCTCGACCTCCTGGACGCCTCCGCGCATCACAGCCTCGCCCGAAGCCTTCGGTCCGAAAAAGACCCAGACCAGTCCGGCGCTCAGGAGCGCCCCGCCGGCGGTAACGACGATCTCAACGAGCGTCATCGGGCTTCTCCATCAGGCATCGTCTTTATGTCTCCCTCATCGATCTGGCGGGGGCTGGATCTCGATCGGGGCATCGAACGCGAAGTAGCGGTGGTCCATGAAGTGGCCCTGCGCGCGCATCTCGGCCCTGCGGACGAGACCCTCCTCGTCCACCCAGAGTTTGAACCAGATCGGGACCGACCCTGTTCCGGCGAACGACACCGCCTCGGTGTGCACGCCCTCGACCCGAGCGGACCCAACGATGTTCGCTCCCACCGCCGGAAGGTAGTAGTCCCAGATGAACTTGGGCACTTCGGGGACGGGACCTCCCGTCTCTTTCGCCCACGGTGCTTCTGGGGAGGTGCGGAGGTAACGGGTGCCGCCGATCTCGATGACCTCGACCGTCACCTTCCCGTCGCGGATTCCCCGGGACGTGTATCGGTCAGGCGCGACGAAAGCGTATTCCGAGCGCGTCGCACCCCGCCCGCTCGAGAGGACCTCCACCTGTCGGTAGCTGCGGAGCTGATGCATCCGCTGCTGGGCCTGATCGAGAAGCGCCGAGCCGTCGCGGGCCGGAAGCTCCGGGATCTCGAACGACGCGGTGCCTCCGATCCCCCTTCCGACATCGACGGCGAGGCGCTCGCCGCCCTCGAGTTCGAGCTCGGTTCGCCGGCACGTCGTCCCGCACTCTTCCATCGAGGTCGTGCGGCCTCGCAGCTCGATCGTCGCGGGGACGCCCGCCGCGGCTTCCTCCCCCTCGAGCGGGAGCAGGTACACGTACACGTCGTTCGTGCCCGGCCGCGCGGGGCGGATCGTCAGTCCGACCAGGACCTCCCCCGCATCGCCCCCGAGCGTGAGATCCCCCTCCCTCGGCAGCGCGACCGCTGCGGCTGAAGGCTCCTCGGCTTCCTCGGCTTCCGACGCCCGGCCAGGCGGTAGCGGGAACGCGGCGAGCAGTGCGGCGACGCCGATCACCAGCACGGCGACTCCAGCCTCGAACCGCGGGCTCCCGAGGACCCGGCGCCACATCAGGATCGAGAGCGGGACCATGCACAGCACGATCAGGACCTTCAACGAGAGCAGGAGCCCGTAAGTGGTCTGGACCAGGTCGGCAGGACGACTCAGCTCCTGGATCCCTCTGAGGCTCCCGGTCGCGAGCGTCGCGACGAAGGCCGGGATCGCCACCGCGGAAAAACCATCGAGCAGCGCCCGACCCTGGGGTCCCCTCCAGCCGTCCGGTGGCCGGAGCGTCGCGAGGGCGAGGATCCCACCGGTCCAGAGACCCGCGACGACCAGGTGCATAGCGTCGACCGGCACGCCGAAGGCGACCGCCGCCGCGTGACCCGAGGCGGAGAGCGCCACGATCGCGACGAGCAGGAAGAGGCCGTGACCGCGCCGGATCCGCCACCCGACGATCGAAAGAGCCTCCGCGAGCAGCCGGATCGTCCTGGCAGCACCGGATGGTCCGGTCGTCAGGTACCCGACGACGGCTCCGGATCGGATCGAACCCGCCGCGGAAACCGCCTCACCGACCACCACGATCAGCCCGCTCGCGAACGCCGCACCGAGCGCCCAGCCGACCCGTGGGCGCACCCACTCGAGCCCCGCGGATCTGGCCAGCCAGAGCAGGAGCAACATGCCGATCGCGACGAGCAGCGACAGGTACTCGAGCGCCCGGAAGATCGCGACGATCAGGTCCGACCTCTGTGGGTCAGTTCCGATCTCGCCCTCGGATCCCGGCCCAGGGTCGACGCCGACGCCGAAGCGGAACGAACCGCGCAGCGTGTGTCCGTCGAGCGTACTGACCGTGACCCAGTCGACCTCGTAGACACCCAAGGCGTTCGTCGTGAGCGGGATCCGGATCTCACGCTCCCCCGTCGAATCCCCCTCGAAGCGGCGACCACTCGGGTCGATCACGGTGGCTCGCGAGAGCGAGACGTTCAGTGGTTCGGAGAACGCGAGCACCACGACGCCTGGCGCCGAGCCGAGCTCCTGGCCGGGCTCGGGCTGCGACGACACAACCGCAGCGTGCGCGAGCGCGGTCGCGGGATGCCCGACGATCATGGCCACGACGGCGAGCGCAACGAAGGACGAACTCCATGCGTTCAGCCGCAACGCTCGACCCGTCGTCACGACGACTGCCTCAGATCGGCGGCCATCGGTTCTCCGAGAACCACCTGATCAGCGGGATGAACATGCGCGTCCACTGCCCCGTGATCATGAGGATCCCCATCAGGATCAGGAGAGCGCCGCCGACGCGCTCGATCGCGCGGCCGTGCCGACGCAGCCACCCGAACGCCCTGCCGGCGCGTTCGTACCCGACCGCGAGGAGCATGAATGGGACGCCCAGCCCGAGCGAGTAGACGAAGAGAAGTCCGGCACCGGTCCAGGCGGTCTGCGTCCCCGCTGCGGCGGTAAGGATGCCCGCGAGCACCGGCCCGATGCACGGGGTCCAGCCGAGCGCGAACGCCATCCCCAACGGGACGGCCCCGAGAGGCCCCGCCTTCACGCTACGGAGGTCGATCCGCGCCTCCCGGTACAGGAAGGGGATGCGAAACATGCCGAGCGCGACCAGGCCCATCACGATGACGAAGACGCCGGCGATCCCCATGAACACCGGCCGGTTCCGGAGGATCACGCCGCCCAGCGTCGAAGCACCCGCTCCGAGGATCGTGAAGACAGTGGCGAAGCCGAGGACGAAGAGGAGCGCGGAGGAGATCACTCTGCTGCGGACCCCGATGGCGGCGGACGGCTCTCGTGCCACGCCGCTCACGTACGAGAGGTACCCAGGCATCAGCGGCAGGCAGCACGGCGACGTGAACGACACGACGCCGGCAACGAACGCGAGCGCGACGGCACCCACTATCCCTCCGCACCTTTCAGGACCTCGCGGATCGCCCGCTCGAGAGCGGCGCGATCCACGATCCCTACGAACTGGTACGCGATCCTCCGATCCGGCGTGATCACGAACGTGGCCGGGAGACCGACGAGTCCGTACTCGTACGCGAGCCGGCCGGATGGATCGAAGACGCTTGGGTACGTGATGCCGAACTCGTCGAGGAAGGCGCGACCGGCGTACAGATCGTCCTGGTAGTCGACACCGACGAACTGGACCCCTCGAGACCTGTTCGCCTCCCAGGCGGCTTGGAGGTCGCGCGCCTCAAGCCGACAGGGGCCGCACCAAGACGCCCAGAAGTTGAGGATGACGACCCTGTCAGGGTAGTCGTCGAGACTGATCGAACCTGAACCCTCGAGAGCCCTCACGTCGAAGTTGGGCGCCGGTCGATTCGCCGTCTCCGCGGTCGCCGCGAAATCGGCGATCGAGAGCGGACCGACGACGTCAGTCCCGCGCGACCGGAGCTGCTGCGCGGCGAGCGCGATCACGAGCGCGATCACGCCGAAGGCGACGGGCCACAGCGCGAGACGTGAGTAGGCGGCCGAAGCGGACGGCTTCGGGACGTCTCGCGACTCGACGTCGTTGGGATCGCTTGGTGTCACGAACGGATCTCCAGACCTTGAGCACGACCTCTTGACCAGGAAGGCCCGGCTATGCCGTCCAACCGACTGACGGGGAAGCGGCGGCAGGTGAAGATGACCGATCGATTGGACACGCTTGTCCTCATCCCGAAACAACTCGACCTCCGAAGAAGGGATGGACACGCCGTCATCCCCCGCAGGGATACGGCGAAGGGGGCGGTTGGGTCGGTTACCTCGGTGGTCG
This sequence comes from Actinomycetota bacterium, assembly GCA_035512775.1. Taxonomy (GTDB): domain Bacteria; phylum Actinomycetota; class UBA4738; order UBA4738; family HRBIN12; genus JAJNBA01. The sequence continues at coordinate 15,458 of DATKDI010000016.1, forward strand.
CTCGAGCACGCGCGGTTCGCCATCTCCCGGAGGAGCGGGCAGAAATCCCACGACACGGCGCCACGATGTCGTCACGGCAAGGATCGTCGCGAGCCCGAGCGCGAGCACGAAGCACATCAGAGGGGCCCCCGCCAGCGTGCAGTCGGGGCATGGCATCCCCGCCATCCCGGCCCCCATGCCGACGGGCACGACGAGCAGCAAGAGGACTAGCAGCACTACGACGAGCACGATCGCAGCACGTCGCATCACGCCGACCGTACCACCAGCCCCGTCAGCCGGCCTTGAGCCCGGGCGGCTGACGAAGGACGTCAGAGTCTTATCCGGGGCTCTTCTGGCAAGCACGGCGCGGCCCCCGAGCTGTTGACCCGTGCTAGCCGTGTACGGCGGTGATGCCCGCCTCGGTATTGACCGTGGGTTGACTGGCCATCGCAACGGCCCGTCTAGCAGGGCGAACGCTCAGCATCTTCCCAAGGCAGGAAGCGCTCAGCTATGCCGTCCGGGCTGAGGGCCTCGCTACAGTGGTCGCATGAACCAATCGCCAGGGTGCCTCGATAAAGAGCGGGAGGCCATGCTGCGCGCCGCGCTCCCCGTCCGTAGCGCCGCGTTCCGCAGCTTGCTCGCGGGCCGAGTCGCGTCGTTCGGCGAGATCGCGGCGGAGGCACGCCTGACCGAGGCGTCAGCGCGTCAGGCGGCAGAGAACGTCGCTTCGGTGGGTATGGCCGAGCTCGACGAGATAGGCGTCGTCGGGATGGATGGGCTGACGATCCGCCAAACACGGCATTGCATCAATCTCGCGGGCATCGATCTGTGCACGTGGTGCGCCTACGACATCGTCGGGATCGTGGCGGCTCTCGGCTCGGACGCGACGGGCTTGACGCGATGCGGCATGTGCGGCCGCAGGATCCGGGTCGAGATCCGAGAAGGCGATCCGGGAGGGAGTTTGGTCTTCGGGTGGCTCCCGGACGAGGCGTGTTCGAACGTGATCGCGGAGTTTTGTCCGAGCGCTCTGTTGTTCTGCTCGAGCGGAGACCTAGAGGCTTGGCGGCATCGAAGCCGAGGAGGGACCGGCGAATCACTGAATCTTCGGGCGCTGGCCGAGAGAGGTCGCGAGGAGTGGGGTCAGCTCGTCGCGTCGCCGTCGACATAGGCCGCTAGGACCTCGCGCAGTTGCTCCCTCGTCGGTGAACCGGCGGGTCCCTCCGAAGATTGGTAGATCCGGCATGAGAGCCCATAGCCGCCGACAGCGTCCTCCTCGAAGGGATCCCGGCCATCGACCAGGATCGTTGGCGATCCGATGAATCGGAGCCGTTCGGCGTCATCAATTGTTTCGACACGCTCGAGCAAGACTTCGATGGGATCGATCCCGAGTTCCGTGAGTACTTCCCCCACGCGAGCGTGCATCGTGTGCCAATGCGGACAGCCGTCGAAGTAGCGCAGCGTCACTCCTCTGCGTCGAGTTGTCGCTTCTTCCACGCTTCGAGCCCGGGAATATGGTGGAACTGCGGGAAGACCCAGCGGAAGAGGCTCAGCCCCGGCTTCTGACACCAGCAGTCCGGGTAGCAGTCACACGAGAGCAGCCCAGCCGCTTCCTTGGTCTTCGTGAAGAGGGCAAGTACGACGTACCCAAGGACGAGCGACGTCAGGAGCCGACTCACGATCCCAACGGTAGGTCCACCCGGGCGTCAGCGTCAACGAAGGGTCTCGACACATCCGAAGTCCCGGCTACAAGAGAGCGCGCTCAGCGGCACGCACCCCGCAACCACCGGGCAGCCGCTTTCCAGGCTAGGAAGCGTCCAAAGGCTCCGCTCGGGCATGGCCCTCACGTCGATGGTTGCGCCTTCAACGATGCCGATGACGCGTACGCACCCGAATGGGGCCAGTCCCCATCGCTGAGGAGCACGACAGTCCCGTCCACAACGAGACCATGGATGGTCTGCGTGCCGCGCTCGCGCCCGACCCTCGCTGGGAGCGCTCGATGCTCGCTCCATGGAGGCCCTTCGGCGATGTGCAGCACCTGATCGTCTGGATCGACCTCGGACGACCTGGATCGGAAGGGGTCCTCGAGGAGGCAGTCTCCGGGGATCGTGAACGAGTACCTCCCTGGATCGACCCTGGCTGAAATGGTCAAGAACCCCTTCTGACCTCGCGCAAGGAACGCCCTCGGCCGGGGAGTGGCCATTTCGTCCCGGAAGGGCGTTCACTCCGGGGTCCCTCCGGCCGAGGGCGTTCGAGCTCCACAATAGACAGAGGTTCCGGTTCAAGCGCATCCTCCCTGGAGATGCAGGTACTGGCGGCACTCGTCGTCGGTGAGCTCGCGAGTGACCTCGTCCGCGATCTCGATCAGCTCGTCGAGGTCGAGCGTCCACACGCGCACGACGCCGTCGGGTCCGGCGGAGACCAGCCGTCGACCATCCGGACCGAACGCAACGCCCGAGACTAGGAACCGATGCCCGCGGAGCACCAGTTCCTCTTCGCCCTCCGCGTCGAACAGCTTGACGGTCGCATCACCGCCGGCCGTCGCGATCCGCTCGCCGTCCGGACTGAACGCCTGACCTGCGTGTTTCGTGGTGGGCGCTAGAGGATTTGAACCTCTGACCTCTTCCGTGTCAAGGAAGGCTCGCGCAGCTCGCTGACCAGCGCTTTCGCAGCTCAGGCATCTGCGACGTGTCACAGGAGTACCGCCGAGTACCCCCTGATTCGGTCGGCTCCTTGACCTGGTGTTGACCAGACGGGGACCGGCTGAGCGGTTGAGAAACGCGGCGGACGAAGGGCTAGTGGGACTGGCTGGTCGAGGCGCTGGCACGCGTGCCGCCAAATCAACCCCGTGTGTCTCTTCTATGAGGACCCCTTTCTCTGCCAGATGTGTGTGGTCCAGTTCAGACCCTCCGTTCCGGCTTCCCGATTGAAGTCATCGCCTACCTTTTCGGACGCCGAGTGCATCTGGTCGTGGCTGTCCCACTCGGACATGGTGCTTACGAGGCCCGGCTCGTTCTCGTCCTCGTAGACGCTGCCGTTGCGGGAGCCCATCTCCTCCATCATCGGGGCGTACTTGTCCGACGTCGCCACGAACCGATCCACGTCCGGCACCTTCACGATGTACTGCACGATCACTGACATGGCTCTCCTCCTTCGGTCGACGGTGCCTGATGGGCCTCCCCTTCTAGCCCTCCACCGGTCCTCGCGCTCACCTCCCTCGCTCACCCGAACGCGCGTCCGCGGGTTTCCTGGCTTTGACGACGACGCCGGTCGCGACGTGATCGTGACGCTCGGGAGGCAGCGTCTTCCTCATGAGTTCGATGACTTCCTCGGTGAAGAGGGGGTAATAGGAGGCCTCCTCGATACCGGATGGACGGTGCCCACCCACCCACACGTCTTCGAACCCAGCCCCTTGAAGCTTCGCGGCGAAGACACGCTCCGCCATCGCTCCGGATACTCACCCAGCCCAGGCGCTCTGATCGTTCGCGATCTCCGGTGGTAGCTCTCCCTCGACCGTCAGGTCCGCGAGCGAAATCCGCCCACGCGGCCTCAGGACCCGGAAGATCTCTGCGAGCGCCCTGCTCTTCCGAGCCGAAAGGTTCATGACCCCGTTGGAGATGACGACGTCGACGGACTCATCCTCGAGCGGGATGTCCTCCATCTCGCCGCGGCGGAATTCCGTCCAGCCGTCCACACCCGCTTCGGTCGCGTGTGCTCTGCCTCGGTCGCACATCGCCTCCAAGATGTCGAGACCGATCACACTCCCCTCGGGACCGACCCGTTTGGCCGCGAGGATGCTGTCGATCCCTCCGCCCGAGCCGACATCGAGGACGTCCTCTCCGGGCTGCAGCAAGGCGTACCGGACTGGGTTCCCGACTCCGAGGGCCCAAGCCACGGCTCCCTGAGGGACCTCGGCGAGCTCCTCGTCCGAATAGAGCCACCGGGCGACCGTCTCACCCGCGCCCGCCGAGATCCCCGCGTAGGCGTCCCTCACCGCTTCCTTGATCTCGTCCTGGAACATCAGGTCCTTCGCCACCGACTTACAGTCCTTCCACGAAGCGCTCGAGTCGCTCCTTCACGTGCGGCGGGATCTCCTCCGCAGACGACGTGGCGAGGAACGCCCGCATCTCCTTGGCGAACTCGAGCTCGCCGCAGCACCTCCGGCAGAACGAGAGGTGCTTCTCTACCTTCTCCTGGTCCTCTGGCGAGATCGCGTGATCCAGGTAGTCCCAGAGCTGCCCCACAGCCTCCGAGCAGGGGATCGCCTTCGTGTCAGTCATGCTCATCTCTCTTTCGTGAGAAGTCCGGCTTCTTGCGCGTACACCCACATCTCGCGCTCGAACAGCCGCCGCCCTCTGTGGAGGCGCGCCAGCGTCGTGCCGAGCGGTGCTTCCATCAGACGGGCGATCTCCTTGGTCGCGAACCCGTCGATGTATCGCAGCACGAGAGGGACCCGGTAGATGTCGGGCAATCGGATGAGGACCTCTCGCAGATCCTCGGAATCGAACACCCGCAAGAAGTCCGCGTGGAGCGTGTCCGAGTATGGGAATGGATCCTCGTCAACGAGTGTGCGGTAGAGGGAGAAGTCGCTCAGGTCGCCCATCGGCCTTTCGTCGACGGTCCTCGAGCGCTTCCGGAGCTGATCTCGGAACACGTTCACGAGGATGGTCTTGAGCCAGCGTCCGGCCGCCGCCTCGTCCTTCAGGGTTCCGAATGCGCGGAAGGCCTGCAACAAGGCCTCTTGGACCAGGTCCTCGGCGCCGTCTCGTACGAGCCGCCTCGCGAGCGAGTAGAGGGCAGGCAGCTCCGCGATGACCAGCTCTTGGAAGGCCTCCTTCGTTCGGTCTTGGATGCCTACCTCGCTCATCTCGATGACGGATCTCCGCATACGCGCCTCCACTACAGAGGACGACGCCGACGCCGACTTTATTGCAGCGATCCCGAACTGCAATCGGATCCGTTCGACCGTCGTCTTGGAGGACGAAAGGAGGAAATGAGATGACGACCATCACAGTGGATCGGCCCGTGCCGACGGCCGCGGAGGGGAACCTCCGCATCGGCTCTTGGCTGATGGGGGCCGCAGCAGCGGGATTCATCGGCTACGCGGTGATCTTCCTCATCCGGAACTTCACGGACAGCTTCTTGGAGCTGGGTATAGGCCCGAACGAAGTGAACGTCGGGAAGGAGGCGATCCAGAACTTCAGCCCGTCCCTCTTCGAGTACATCAGCCACCTGCACATCGCAGTGGCCGGGTTCATCGCGGCGACGGGCGTCGCCGTGCTGTTCCTCGTCGCTTACGGCGTGAGGCGAGGCGAGCTCTGGGCCTGGGTTGGGGCGGTGGCTGCACCAGTGATCGGGCTCCTGGTGGCTCTTCCGGCTCACTACCCGAATGACTTCGACACGCTCGGCCATCTGGGGTTGATCTACCTCGCGACGCTGATCTTCGTGGCCGGAGCCCTCGTGGCGCTTCGAGGGATCCTGACCCTGCGGAAGGGGTGAGCTCGACGAGGTCGGGCGGCCGGTCACCGGCCGCCCGCCTCACGGGCAGCAAGCACGAGCGAAGGGAGTGGCAAGATGGGGCAGACGGACAGCCTGCTGTGCGCGAGATGCGGAGGGGTAGCGGACGGCTGGAAATGCGCGATATGCGGCTCGGTGGCGGGCGAGCACGACGTCGGACACTTGCACGTCGGCTCGGATCGCTACTGCACGTTGAGATGCGCCGGATGCCAGCAGGCGGATGTTCACTGCACATGTGTCTAGCCTGCCCAACGATCAGAGACGGAGTCACGCTCGCTGCGAGACCAGGCTCTTTGCTCAGTCCGCTCTTCGAGGTCGCAGGCGGGTCATCCGCGCTGTCTCGCAGTAGACGACCTCCGCCGAGCGGTCGGACGTCCGCATGACCTGCTCGACACGACCGTACAGATCGGTCTGCAGCGCCAGTAGGTCCTCATCCTTCGGGTCCGAGTCGTACGCGCCCGAGACCGCGAAGTGATCGCGCAGCTCGGCGACGGAGGAGCTGTGGGTGCGGAGCTCGAACTCGCGGTTCGATCGACCATGAAGACGCCGGCCTCGATCACCCGATCGACCGCATCCTCAGCGCTGCGCAGGTCGTCCTCGTAGTCGTACCCGGGGTCATGTTCGACGAACGAGAGATGGCGATCCTGTCTGACCTCCACGGTCGGCGCACCGACGGCAGGGTGGATCTCGATCAGGCAACCGTCGCGCCGAAGGAGTCTGTGGATCTCCCGTAAGGCATGAACCATGCCCCCCCGCTCCATTCAGCACAACGACCAGGCAAGGATGGCGACGTCGAACGCGGATGGGTGGTAGGACCGAGCGAACTCCTCGAACGCTGCGGTGGAGAACTCGACGCGCCCCGTCAGCATGTTAGGGAGTCGCTCCTTGGCTCGTCCGATCGCTCCAGCGAAGGTATCGATCGCGGTGACATGCGCCACCTTGTCCGCATAACGCCACGTCAACCGACCGTCGCTGCAACCGATCTCCAACACCTCTCGCGCATCGAGGTTGACCAAGTCGAATAGTGCGTCCGTTCGTTCCCCTCAGGGTCGATCTGGATGGACATCCGACACCTCCTCCGGCTACATGAGCTCTCTCGTCTTGGCGGAGTGCCACTCCAATCCCATCGCGTCGAACCTCTCGATCGCCTGCTGGATAAGTCCGACGTCACCACGCGCGTACCCTAGCGTCCGAAGAGCGAACGGCTCGAGATAGGTCTTCGCTTTCACCATCGCCGACGCCTCCTCTTGGATCTCCGAACGTCGCTCGAGGGCTACGAGAGCGTTGAGCCGCGCGATCGATCCCTCGACGTCCCCGGGCCCCTCTGGGCTCCACTCGCCAAGCCTTCGCTCGACCTCACTGAGGTCACCTCGTGCTACCGCGATCTCGACGTACAGATCGTCGAAGCTGTAGCCCTCCATGCCCAGATCCTCGGCGCTGCGCTCGAGGCGGCGTGCCTCCCGGTCATCACCCAGGTGAACGTTCGCGAGCGCACACCGGAGGAGCGTCCTTGCGTTGGACACGCATGGCGTCGAGATGTTGGCGGCGACAGCTGACTCCGCACGCGGCGTGAGGTCGCGCACCGCACTCCAGCGGGCGGTCGTCTGCTCGACGTCGATCAGCAGACTGGCCGCGTGCATCCGATGGTGCGGGGTCAGGCTGGCCGTCACCTCGTCGTGCGCCCGCGAGAGGCGGCGAGCTTCCTGGAACCGGCCAGTCGCGAGGCAGGCGGGAAGGCCGTCCACGTAGATCAACGAGATGTGATCGGGATCGGTCAAAGTCGGCACGATGTCGAAGCGACACCGTGACCAGTCGTACGCCTCTTCGTAGTCGCCTCGGGAGTAGGCGACCTGAGACCGAGCTCCCCACGCCCAGGACCGCAGCTCCATGTCTTCGATTTGGTCGGCCAACTCGCTGGCCTCTTCGGCCGCCACCCCCGATCCCTCGGGGTCGAAGTTCGCGCGCGCGATCAGTGCCCGCGCCCGAGCCGGCTCATCCGGCTCGGAAAGCTCGAGCGCTCGGTCGATCCATCCCGCAATCAAATCGCGGTCAGGTCTGCGCTTCCACATCGCGGCTCGGGTGGCCGTTTGGAAGGCGAGGTCACTATAGGTATCCGCGAGGGTTGCACGGTCGGTCGTGCCCTCCAGCGAATGCAGCATCGCCGTCCAGAATGCCTCGCCGTCCATCTTCAACACGTTCGCGCGGCCGACCTCCCGCGAGAGCGCGGCCCGGTCGGCCTCATCCGGCTCCAGGTCGAGAGCGCGGTGGAGGAGCGCGAGACCTTCATCGATCTCGAACCGATCGATCGCGCTCTCGGCCGCGCGGCGGAGCCACGACAGGCCGTGTGCCCGAAGCTCCGTGAGCTCCCTCTCCTCGCCGACCCACGCCAGGTCGGCGTCGTCGGGCCGGACGGCCTCGGCGTAATGGTGCGCGAGGAGCGGTGCGTCCTCATCCCGTCCATCGCCGATCCGTTCGAGCCAGCGCGCGAAGGCAGCGTGCAACCTGGCTCTTCTGGCCTTCGGCAGACTCCCGTAGGCGACCTCGCGCGTCAGCGCGTGCTTGATCGCGTATTCCCGGTCGCCGGCGATAGAGGAACCGGGGCGTCGCCGGATGAAGTCACGCTCTTCGAGGATCCCTAGGTCCGGCTCGGAATCGTGAACGAGTTCATAGACAGGGCCGGCCCAGAAGATCCGGCCGATCACGGACGCTGCCTGGAGCGCCTGCTTCTCGGCAAGATCGAGCAGGTCGACGCGTGCCGCGACGACCGCCTGCACGGTATCCGGAACAGCGAAGTCCGTGGGCAGCTCCACCAGGCGCCATGAGCCGTTCTGTCGCTCGAGCAGTTGCCGGTCGATGAGGGTCCCGAGCAGCTCCTCGACGAAGAACGGGTTCCCGTCCGCGCGTTGGACGACCACCTCGCGCAACCCGGCGGGGAGCCTCCCGCCCAGCAGCTCGTCGAGCAGCTCAACCGCCTCTTCCGAGGAAAGCGCGTCGAGCTCCAGCGTCGTGGCACGGACCCGGGACCCCCAGCCGGGTCGCTGCTCGAGGAGCTCCGGCCGCGCGGTCGCGATCAGAAGGAGGGGTCCACGCGTGTCGCGCACGATCCGTTCCAGGAGGTCGAGCAACTGCTCCTCCCCCCAGTGGATGTCCTCGATCAAGACGACGGTGGGTCGCTCCGCGGCGATCTCCTCGAGGAACCCGACCCACGCGTCCTGGAAGCGGTCGCGCGCGGCGAGGGGATGGAGCCCATGGGTCACGTCGAGACCGAGGGTCAAGCCCAAGATCTCACGCGAGCCGAGTCGCTCCAGGACTACGGTCGGCGGGTCGCTCTCGATGATCCCGAGGTGCTCCTTCAGCACCTCCGCGAGCGGCCAGTACGTGATGCCTTGACCGTACGAGAGGCAACGCCCGGTCCGCCGCAGCGTCTCGGGCGAGCGATCGCCCAGACGCTCCCAGAACTCGCGCACGATCCTCGTCTTCCCGACGCCGGCGTCCCCGAGGATCGTTACCAGTCTCGGCTCCCGTCGATCCTCGACCTCTGCGTAGGCTCGCTCGAGTACGTCCATCTCTCGGTCCCGGCCAACGAAGGCCCTGCGGAGACCACCGACGCCCCGTGGACGCATCAGGGAGAGGCCACGGACCAGTCGCCGGCACTCAACCCCCCCGGGCTTGCCTTTGGCCTCGACCGTCTGAGGCTCCGCGAATTCGAACGCGCCCCGCGCGGTTGCGACCGTCCGCTCGCCGACGAGGATCTCGCCCGGCTCTGCCGCCTGTTCCAGTCGCGCCGCCACGTTGACGGGGTCGCCGGTAACGAAGGAGCTGCCTTCACGTGGCGTCCCCACGACGACCTCGCCCGTGTTGACCCCGATCCGCAGCGCGAGCGTCTCGCCGAATAGTTCGTGTAGGCGCCGCTGCAGCGCGAGCGCTCCGTGGAGCGCACGCTCGGCGTGATCCTCGAGTGATGCGGGCGCGCCGAAAACCGCCATCACGGCGTCGCCGGCGAACTTCTCGACGGTCCCGCCGGCGACTTCGATCTCGGCGGCCATGGCGTCGTAGAAGCGCTCGAGCATCGCTCTCGTCCGCTCCGGGTCCTGCGAGCCGGCGAGCTGGGTCGAGCCCACCAGGTCGGCGAAGATGACGGTCGCGATCTTCCGTTCGCTCTGATCGGGACCGGTCCCTACTGGCGCGGCGCAGTTGGGGCAGAAGCGCGCGGCCTCGGGAACAGGAGCGCCGCAGTTAGCGCAGGTACCCATCGGACCAGATTGTGGACCTTCGAGCTGCCGATGTTCCACCCTTACGGTATCCGGAGCTTCTCGACGCGATCCAGTGATGAGCGACGTGAAGAGCGAACACTCTGGGTGACCGACGAGATGCGCTCTGCTGAAGCCTATCTGTGGTGGGCGCTAGAGGATTTGAACCTCTGACCTCTTCCGTGTCAAGGAAGCGCTCTCCCCCTGAGCTAAGCGCCCGGATCGGCCTCATCGTAGCGGGCTCGAGGCGGGGACCGGAATCGAACCGGTGTGCGAGGCTTTGCAGGCCTCTGCCTAACCACTCGGCCACCCCGCCGAACGAGGGCCCAGTCTAGCCGCGGCCTGCGACGGTCCTGGAGCCCTCCGCGACAGGGTACAGGAGCCCTCAGATGCCTCCTCGGCGCTCATCTGAGCCTTCGACCTGTTCATCCAGAGTTCACACGGGAGGGTTCACAGCTGCCGATACCACCAGTAACCTCGAAAGAGGAATCCGAAGAAGGCCGCCCCGCGTTGTAGCAGGTAGGACGCGCGGGGTGTGACACGAAAGGACGGACAACATGTTGTGGTTGATCGGAGGCATCACCCTCGCGCTCGTGGGTATGAGCGCGACCTGGGGCACCGTCGGAACCGTATTCATCCTGTTCGCCGCCATGGCCTGGATGCTCCTGGCGTTCCGGCCGGTGGCAGCGGGGGCGCTGGTTGCGAACTTGGCCCGTCGCCGCTTCGAGTAGCAGCTCACCCGTCGCGGGTATCGAGAGGGCCGGCCCTTCTGGGTCGGCCCTCTCTCGTGTGACGCGTCGGGAATGGGCGGTGGGTACTGGGAGGGCACCGTCCCGGTGGTGGTCGAAAGAGAGGGAGGTTTGATCGAACGATTCGCGAGCGACGCGATCATGGCGGCGTTCAACGCGCTCGACGATCAGCCGGATCACGCGCTTCACGCCGCTCGGGCAGCCCTGGCCATGCAGGAACAGACGCGGCGGACCGCGGCGGAGCATCCCGAGTGGCCCCGGTTCCGGATCGGCCTGAATAGCCGCCCCGCCGTGATCGGGAATGTCGGTGCGACCGGCCAGCGGAGCTTCGCCGCCATCGGCGATACCACCGATGTGGCCGCGCGCGTGCAGGCGGTCGCGAAGCCGGGACAGGTGCTGCTCGCAGCCGCCACCTATGAGCTGATGCGCGGTCGGGCGCGTGTCGAACCACTCGGAGCCACCTCGTTCAAAGGGAGAGCCGAGGCCGTCGATGTGTCTACGAGCTTCACGACGTGACTCTCTAAGTGACCAGGGGCTTGGGTCTCGAAGCCGCGCGGTTGGAGACCATCGGAAGGGGTAACTCCCCCGGTAGTGAGCCGAACTGGGGATAGGATCTTCGGCCTGCTGGCGATCGCGGTGGGGGCTCATCCTCGCGATCCTCGCCGGCGTCGAAGCAGATATCCCACCGCTCGTCCTGCTCATCAAGCTGGCGGTGATCGGGTGGGTCATCTTCTACTTCGTGGTGGTCAGACCGGGGAGCACTGGCTCGAAGAGACCCGCTCGGGGGGCGGACCAGGAAACCGAGTAGCCCGCCTCGAGACCTCCCTCAAGGCTTCGTATAGCTGAGGACCTCGGCATGCGGCGTGCCCGAGGCATCGGTGGGGACGACCACGGCCGCGGATCCCTCGTCGCCCTTCGCCACCAGGTCCAGGGTGATCTCGCGAACGACCTCGCCGACCGTCACCTCGATGACGACGTTCTCGGCGCTGGTTCCCCCCACGTTCGTGACTGTGACCTCGAGCGTACGGCCGCCGCTGGCCTCTTCGCCCGTATCGGTCACACTCACGCGGAGATCGACCGGGCCTCCCCGCCCGAAGAGCTCGCTCGCCACGAGCCCCGCCACGACGGCCAAGATGGCGGCCACCGAGACCAGCAGCAGCACCCACTCGAACGTGGTTCGCTCCCGCCCGAGACCGCTGCTCCGGGAGCCCCGCTTCGCGGTCATATGAGCATCCGCCCGAGCGCCGCCCCGATCGATGCGGGGAACGCCAGCGTGACCACTCGCGCCGTCGCGGCGCCGTTCACCTCATCCATGCGGCCGAACATCGCGAGCATCGCGGCGCAGACGACGAACGCCACGGCGTAGGCGAGGAGCGTTTCGGTGAGCGGTCCCTGGGTCGCGCCGTCGCTCGCGACGCGGCGGTCGCGGCCGCCGAACTCGGCGAAGAACACCATGAGGTACGGGAGCACCAGGGAGGCCACGACCAGCAGGCCGAGACGGACGCCGTCCAGCTCGGCGGCAAGGAGGATCGGCTCCTCGGTCGGGGCGATGTTCAGCGCGAACACCAGCGCTCCGCCGGCCGCGACCAGAAGATCGCCGCCCCCACTCGGGATCTCCTCAGACTTCTCGGCGCCGCTGCGAGGCGCGAGCGCCGCCCCGATCGAGAAGCCGATGCTCACGGGGATCGCCGTCAGGGCGGCGACGCCGAGCACGTTCTCAAGGTCGGTCTCCTGCCCGACCCGATCCAGGAGGAGGAGCAGCAGCACGGAGAGCAGGACGGACAGCCCCATCCCGACCAGAGCATCCTCGATGGGTCGATGGGTCCGCCCCGGACGGAATCCGACGTAATAGGACAGAGCCACGTTGATCGCGAACGTGCCGAGAAGCCCACCCAGGATGATCACCGGCGAGATGCTCCGTCCGTGCAACCATGTCTCCTGGGTGTAGAGCAGCGGGACCCCCAGGAGGACGCCACCCGCCACTCCGCGCATCACGTCTTCGGCAGTCGTCGCCTTGCCAGCCACCGCAGAACCATCTCATAGCCGAACCTTCGCTCAGCCTCTACCGGATGCGTCAGGGTCCGAGCGCACGCGGAGACCGGTCTCTATATTGTCAGGGCAGCCTCATTGAACGGGCTATTGCTCCCCCGTACAATGGTCCACACTCACACGGCAGGAGGCAGGGTATGCGGGATCGCTCGCTCAGAAGGCCGTCAGTGCACATCATGCTCATCCTCACCCTCGGCGGCGTCCTCGCCTTGCAGCCACTGATCGCCAATGCGCAAGCGCAAACGCCAGTCGATCTCGGAACTGCGGAGAGCTTCGCCGTACTGGCCGGCGAGGGCGTGGCCAACACCGGCTTCACGGTGGTCACCGGAGATCTCGGGACGCATCCGAATCCTGCGGTGACCGGATTTCCGCCAGGAACGGTGACCGGAGCGATCCACGAGGCCGATGCCGTCGCGCTCCAGGCTCAGACCGACTTGACCACCGCGTACAACGACGCCGCCGGCCGCACACCCGTGACAACCATCGCCACAGAGCTCGGCGGGGTGACCCTGAACCCGGGTGTCTACGACTCACTCTCCGGCACGTTCGAGATCTCCGTGGGCCAGACGCTCACACTCGACGCCCAGGGCGACCCCGATGGTGTCTTCATCTTCCAGATGGCCGCCACGCTCGTGACGTTCGACAGCAGCGATGTGAACCTGATCGGGAGTGCGTCGCCCTGTAACGTCTGGTGGCAGGTCGGAAGTTCGGCGACGCTCGGAACGAACTCCAACTTCACGGGCACCATCATGGCGTTGGCCTCCATCGAGGTCCAGACCGACGCCGTCGTGGAAGGCCGGGTGTTGGCCCGAACCGCGTCGGTCACCTTGGACGACGCCGACATCGACGCATCGGCATGCATCGCGGCACCGAGTCCCCCGCCGACGAGTCCCCCGCCCACGTCTCAGGTGCCGAGCGTCCCATCCGGTGGCCCGGCGACCGGTGGGGGGTCGACGGACGGCGGGCAAGGTGTCGTCCTCCTCTGGCTCGGTGGCGCGTTGCTCGCGGCCGCGGCGGGGACGTTCGCGATCCGTCGTCGTTCCATGCGGCATGAGTGAGGCCTCGCCGCCGAGCCGTATGAAGGAGCACTGAATGAGCGGGGGCCGTCGAGGCCTCCTCACTGCGATCGGCACCGTGTTCGCGCTGAGCGGAACGACGCTGATCGTGGTCGCGATGGCCTCGCAGGAACGCGCGCCGCAACCTCCGCCTTCAGCGGCGGGATCTCTCCCTCCGGCTTCGGCTTCGGGGTCTCTCGGACCGCCACGTTCGGAGTATGACGCGATCTCAACGGTCGCCGAGCAAGTGCTCCCGCGTTCGAAGCCGGTCGCGATCGACATCCCAGTGATCGGCGTTCGCTCGTCGCTCCTGTCCCTGGGACTGAATGCCGATGGCACGGTACAGGTGCCTTCGGGGACCTCCTACGACCGGGCCGGCTGGTACCGGTACTCCCCCACCCCCGGATCCATCGGGCCCGCCGTCATCCTCGGGCACGTCTCGGGAGACGGGAGTGCTTCCGTGTTCTTCAGGCTTGGTGACCTCAGACGCGGCAACAGGGTGATGGTGTCACGCAAGGATGGTTCGGTCGCGGTGTTCGAGATCAGTCGAGTTCGGCACTACCCGAAGAACCGATTCCCCACGGAGCTCGTGTACGGCAACACGGACGACGCAGCGCTAAGGCTGATCACGTGCGGAGGCTTGTTCGACTCCTCGACGGGTCATTACGTGGACAACATCATCGCGTTCGCGTCACTCGTCGGTTCCCGGTAGGCGACGTGAGGGGACTCTGCTGAAACGGCTGTCGTCGGGTGACGTTATCCTGGTTGTTACAGACAGTTTGAGTAGTTCTGCCCCAACTGCCCCCACGAGACCTCCGGTCCGAGCGACGACCTTCCCCGCGGGATCGACGATCGCGGAGATCCCCGAGGGCACCGACCTACGCTCCAATTTCGAGAGTTGATGGACAGACTCGCGGGATCGAATGAAGAAGCCGTGAAGTCGCGGTGAAGCCGACGCGAGATCCAGGCCCTTCTTGCTAGCCTACCCAGCGTGTCGCGCAACGGACGCCTTTCCCGTTACAGCCGCCGCGACTTCCTGCGACTTTCCGCCGGATCGGCTGCGG
>DATKDI010000017.1:0-5039 GCA_035512775.1 Actinomycetota bacterium
GTCACCAGCAACAGACGGCCGAACGGGGTGAGACGAGCCCTACGATGGGCCACGAGAGCCTCCTTCTCGGTTGGGAGCTTTGGTCAGCCCCAAACCGTGCAGGGAGGCTCTCGCCAGTCAACAACCCTGATGGGAACTACATCTAGTTCGCGGCACGGGTGACGGCCGCCACGTCGGCATCGAGGAGCCTGACGAGGTCTGCCGGATCGAGATGAAGGTTGACCCCGTGAGCGCCGGCGCCGATCGCGACCGGTTCCGGTCCGGTGAGGGTCGCGTCTGCGACGACCGGCCAGGTCGTGGTCGAGGCGAACGGCGTGATCGCTCCTCGCTCGTAGCCCGTAGCCTCCTTGGCCTCTTCCTGGTCGGGCAACGACAGCCTGCTGACGCCGAGGTGGGCCCGGAGCAGCGGCCAGTCGATCTGCCTGCCGCCGGGTACGAGGACGAAGACGTAGTCGGCCGCACCGCGCCTCACCACGATCGTGCGGATCAGCCGCCCGATCTCGATGCCCTGTAGAGCGGCGCTCTCCTCGGCGCTGCCGGCCCGCTCGGTGCGCACGACCCGGAACGACACGCCCGAGGAGGCGACCTCACTGATCGCGGGGGGGTCCTCGCTCATGCGCCACGCAGCTCCGCGTAGGCGGGCCGGATGACACGCTCCAGCAGCTCCAGCCGCTCGTCGAAGGGGATGAACGCGGACTTCATCGCGTTGGTCGTGAGCCGCCCGATCTGGCTCCAGCCGATCCCGAAGGCATCCACCAACTGCACGAACTCCTTCGAGAGCGACGTCCCCGACATCAGCCGGTTGTCCGTGTTGACGGTCACTCGGAACCGCAGGTCCATCAGCAGCCCGATCGGATGCTCCTCGATCGACGTCGCGGCGCCGGAGTGCACGTTGGAGGTCGGACAGAGCTCCAGCGGCACGCGGCGATCGCGGACGAGATGGGCGACGCGTCCGAGTCGGGCACCGCCGTCGGACCCGACCTCGATGTCGTCCACGATCCGTACCCCGTGTCCGAGCCGTTCGGCGCCGCAGAGCTGGAGCGCTTCCCAGATCGACGGGATACCGAATGCCTCGCCGGCGTGGATCGTGAGATGGAAGTTCTCTCGGCGGACATGATCGAACGCGTCGAGATGGCGGGTCGGTGGGTAGCCGGCTTCCGCCCCGGCGATGTCGAACCCGACGACGTCCCGATCTCGCCAGCGGACGGCCAGCTCCGCGATCTCCAGCGAGCGCGCTGCCGTCCGCATCGCCGTCAACAGAGTGCCGATGTGGATCCCGGTGCCCTCGGCGCCTTCACCGAAGCCTGCCTGCACGGCCTCGACGACCTCGTCGAGGCCGAGCCCGCGCTCCAGGTGCTGTTCCGGCGCGAAGCGGACCTCGGCGTACACGACGCCGTCGGCGGCGAGGTCCTCGGCGCACTCGCGCGCGACGCGCGCGAGTGCGCCAGGGGTCTGCATCACACCGACGGTGTGCGCGAACGTCTCCAGGTACAGCAAGAGGTCCTTGCGATCCGCGCCGCGCGTCATCCAGTCTCCGAGCTCCCCGGGATCGCGCGTCGGGAGCGCTGTGTAGCCGTTCTCCTCAGCGAGCTCCACGATCGTGCCCGGACGGAGCCCGCCGTCGAGGTGATCGTGCAGGAGGACCTTGGGAGCAAGGCGGATCTCTTCGAGGGTGGGTGGCACGGCGGGTCATCATAGGGTTGACGCAGCTCGCGCCGTGCGTCAGGACTAGGACGCCACCGGAACGCTGAACGTGATCTTCGCCCTATCGACTCGGCAGCGGAACTGGCCAGACCCGCCGACCGTCATGGAGGAATCGGTCGTCGTGTGCCCTTTCTTGGCGTTGCATGGGGCGGACGTCTCGAGGAAGACGAACGCCACCTTCTCTATGCGCCCTCCTTTCGGAAGCGCCCAACGCCAATAGACCTTGAACTTCGCGTTCGTGCAGATGACGTAGAGGTCGTAGTACGGGTCTCCGAGTTTCGAGACGAAGCAGTTCCCGCCTCGTTCGTAGACGGTCACCGATCCCGTGTGGTGGTACGCGGCGCCATTCTTCTCGCGCGTGTCGAGCTTGCGGTATGTCCGGGCGATCGTGACCTTGTGCGGCTTCGATACCTTGGTGACGGCCGCCAGGTCCGTCGCGACCATCTTGACGAAGTAGTCGCCCTTCGGGAGGTTGCCGGCGTAGGTGCCTTCTCCTTGTCCGTCCCAATTCCACGTGTGGGCTCCGGCCGAGAGGTTGCTGATGCCCGTGTTGTCGCTGAGCACGAGCGCTCCGCAGCACTTCCCGTCGGTCCTCGGCCGGTAGACGCGGGCTTCTGCATCGGCATCCGCGGAGAGTTTGAAGTTCACGTTCTGCGTGTCTTTGTACCCGTCGTCGATCCATGGGAGGAACGGGTTCGGCGATGCCCCGGTGATGGTGACCAATCGGGGCCTGAGGAAGAAGCTCTCACTCGCGACCTGCGTACCGTTCCTGTACACGGCGACGACGTACGTCTTCGCGCTGCTCACCGACAGGGCAGGCCAGCTGAACTCCTCGATCTCGAAGCCCGACGGTTCGTCCGGAGTGACGAAGACATCCCTGGTGTAGATAGCTGTTCCCCCGGCCGGCCGGAGCCGAGCGTTGAAGGTCGCGTTGTTCTCGGAGCCGTCGAAGGTGAACATGATGGAGGCCGGGCCGGAGAACGGCGAGTAGAACTCAGCACTCGCGTCCGGGAACGTGATGCTCGCCACCGCGTAGGTCGCGGTGGCGGGCGCGGCCGTCAGGAGGCCGAACGCGAGCGCCATCGCTACGCCCAGAGAGAGGAGACGTGCCTTCATCACTGCATCATCGGCATCTCAGCCTCAGATATCCAGCGACGGATGACCTAGGCCGCCGAGCGCCCCTAGGACTCCTTGATGTACGTGTACGTGATCCGGGCCTTGTCCACGCGGCACCGGCGCTGACCGAGCGCACCGACCCGCAGAGAGGAGTCGGTGCCGCTGAAGCCCTTCGCCGCGCCGCAGGTATAGCCGGGCACCGGGATGAGGTCGAAGTTGGCTTGGGTGATCTCAGCTTGGGTGATCGTGGGGCCGGCCGGCAGACTCCAGCGCCAGAAGACCCGGACCCTGGCGTTGTTGCACCGGATCCGGAGGTCCGAACTGGCTGTGAGCTTGTCCAGGGCGCAGCTCCCGCCGCTCCGTAGCACCGTGATCGCGCTCCTGTGGTGGTAGGCGATGCCGTTCTTGGACGCCCTCCTCGTTACGCGGTAGTAGCGGTCGAGCGACACCTGGACGGGGACGGAGGTCCCCTGGATCCCGTTGTAGGCGGTCGCCGTTATGCGGACCCAGTAATCCCCTTCAGGGAGGACGGTTCCGCCGTCGTCCCTTCCGTTCCACGTGTACCCGTACGTGCCGGCGACGCGGTTCTCGAACTGCAGGAAGTCCCGGACAACGTCGCCGCAGCATCCACCACCTCCGGCCGCCTCGAGGACCTGGACCCTGATCGAGGTGGAGCTTGCGAGGAGGTCATACGTGATCCTCGTCGTGTCCTTGAAGCCGTCGGAGATGGTGGGGAAGAAGGGATCGGGGGTGATCGACGTGATCTTGAGGAGCCGCGGCCGAAGTAAGAAGGTCCGCTCCCGGAGCTGAGTGGTGCCCCTGTAGACGGCGATCTCGTAATACGTGTTCGAGGTGACATTGAGGGCGGGCCAGCTGAATTGGACGGTATCGGGTGACGACCCGACCTGTGGTGTGATCGTGAAGTTCTGTGAGTGGATCGTCGCGCCGTTCTGGTACCGCAGACGAACGTTGAATGACTGGGGGTCGTCTATGCCGCCGGTTGGGTCGTCGTCGAAGTTGAACGTGACTTCAGCGGGGCCCGAGAAGGGCGAGAAGAACGTGGTCGCCCCGTTGGGGAATCGGATGGACGCGCTGTAGGTGGCGAGCGCGGGGGTTGCCGTCAGCAGACCGATCAGGATGGTGAAGACGGCGACGGCGGCGACAGAGCGTTTCCTCATTGCGTTGAGGCGCATCTTCCACGGCTGCCCACCCGATGTCGACCCCCAAACGGTCATTCTTGTCGCTCGAACTCCACCCTGACTCCCAGAAGGCGTACGGGACGGGCGATCTCGGGGAATCGGGAAAGCGCCGCCCGTGGCCCCGGCTCCGTTACCCTCGCCTGATCGTGACGGGCTTCGGGCGGGATGTTCGGGTCACGTCCTCCGGGAAAGATTGCTTCGTGGCGGTGATCCTCACGAAGTACTTGCCCCTCCCGGCCTTCGTCCCGTCGCCATTCCGCCCGTTCCACTCGACGGTGCGGTCGCCGACGGCTTGGTCCTCGAGGTTCTGCCTCCGCACTCGGATCCCGCAGCACCCACCCTGGGCGTTCGCTCGATAGATCTGCAAGATCGTCGGGTTCGAGCTCCCCTCGAGGTGGAAGCGAACGGTCGTCCAGTCTCGGTAACCGTCCCGGACCAACGGGTAGAACGGGTTGGGCTTGATCGACGTGATCGTCACCAGGGGCGGGAGGAGCGTGAAGGTTTTGGACGCCAGCTGCGTCGAGTTCCGATGCACGGTGATCCGGTAGTCCGTCGGCTCTTTCACGGACTCTGCCGGCCACGTGAACTCCACGGTCTTGCTCCCGGAGCCGGGCGTCTGAAGATCGTACGGCGCGGTGTGGAGCACGGTGGTACCCCGGTGGAGACGGAACGTCAGCCCTGCGTCGGGGTCGCCCGATCCCCAGGACAGGCGGATCCGAGCGGGACCCGGGAACGGCGAGAAGAGATGGAAGTTGTAGTGCGGCAAGGAGATCGACGCGCGGATCGTCGCCGAGGCGGGAGCCGGCGTGAGCAGGCCCAACACGATGGCCAGCAGCAAGGCGGGGGGTAGGAGCCGAGACCTCATCTGACGGGCCATCCTACCCCGCGCGGTGGCTGGCCGAAGCGACCCCCTGATGCGATCAGCCGGCGTTCACGAACTCGGCCCGCACACCGAGGAGGCGGATGGGCCGAAGCGGTTCCTCGACGTGGGCGATCGCCGCGGCGGCAGCCGCGGCGATC
>DATKDI010000018.1:0-28610 GCA_035512775.1 Actinomycetota bacterium
GTCACCAGCAACAGACGGCCGAACGGGGTGAGACGAGCCCTACGATGGGCCACGAGAGCCTCCTTCTCGGTTGGGAGCTTTGGTCAGCCCCAAACCGTGCAGGGAGGCTCTCGCCAGTCAACAACCCTGATGGGAACTACACCTAGACCGCCGTCAGCATAGTGCCAGGCGCCGACACGGGGTCCTCAGAGGGTCCGAATCGCTCGCTCCAGGTCGCGACGGTTCACAATTCGGGCCACGAGGTACCCGCCGCCGTAGTGCTCGATCTCGGCCGGCGTGAAGGGCCGGAAGAGGATGCGCCAATCCCCCGCTCGCAGGCGCTTCCACGGTGCCCTACCGGTGAGTGTCTGGATGTCGAGGTTCGGTGCTTCGTCCTCGAGGTTGGTGAGGGCTCTACGAATTCGGGTCAGCGCCCGCTTGTCCCGCCTGAAGGCGGCTAGATCCTCTTTCGCGTCCGCTGAGAGCTGGACGTTGGCCACGGCCACGCCGCGCCCACGTCACCTATTCGGCTGATTCGAGATCCCCGAGGGCTTCCAGGTCCCGAAAGGCCTCCTCAATGGACGAGGTGCGCCCAAGAGCGAGATCCCGGTCAGCAGCTTCCATGGCGCTCACGAAGGTTGGAGCGTTCGCGAGAACGTAGTCCTCAAGTCCCTCGGGGTCCAGGGGGACGACGGCAGCCACCGGGGCGCCGTTTCGCGTGACGACCGCCGGTCGATGGGAATCCTCCACATCACGAATGACCCCGCTCACGTTCCGGGCCAGCTCTCGAATGCTGATCGTCGCCATCTCTCTAACCTCCCTTGGTACGCACAACCGTACACACATCATCGGCATTCCACAAGGGGGCCTTGAGAGCGCATAACTTCGCCCGTTTCGCTCCCCCGTGACCTGCGTTTTCCCAGGTCAGCACACCGTTTAGCCCCAGCTAGCCCCCAGTCAGACGCGCTAACCAAGCTGCGCCACGGCCCGTGGGCCGAAGTGTAGCGGGTGGGTCCGCGCTCCACCTTCATCGCGATCGGCCGCGCGTTCGCGTGCGGAAGCTCATCCGGAGTGGGACGCCGTCGAGACGGAACGCTTCGCGGAACCTGTTCTCGACGTATCGGCGGTAGCCGGGACCGGGAGCTCGGCCGCCACCGAAGATGACGAAGGAGGGCGGCCGCGTCGCGACCTGCGCCGCATAGTGCAGGGTCCCGGAAGACCGGGGTGGAGGCTGCGCGCCTTGTGCCTCCTGAAGGATCTCGTTCACCCGCGAGGTGGACGCTCGCCCGGACCACCGCCGACGGAGGTCCAGGAGCAGCTCGGGGATGCGGGCGACGCCTTGCCCGCGGACGGCGGAGCTTCGAACCACCGTGGCGCGTCCGAGCATCCTCGCGTCCTCGGTCAGCTGTTTGAAGTGGCGGTCCTTGTCCTCCACGAGATCCCACTTGTTGGCGACCAGGAGGAGCGCCTTTCCGGCCTCGAGCACGCGGAACGCGATCTTCTCGTCCTCGGCCGTGAGGCCCTCGGTGGCGTCGAAGATCACGGCGACGGCATCAGCTCGGTCGATCGCCTCTCCTGCCCGAACGAAGCTGTAGTACTCGACCCCCTGCACGCGGATCGCCCGGCGCATGCCGGCGGTGTCGACGAACCGGATCGTACCCGCGCCCGGCCACTCGACCAGCGCATCGACGCTGTCGCGGGTGGTTCCGGCCTCTTCGAAGACGACGGCCCGCTCCTCGCCCACGAGCCGGTTGAACAGGCTGGACTTGCCCACGTTCGGGCGACCGACCAGCGCGAATCTTGGTTCTTCCGGCTCTCCGTCAGCCAGCTCGCCATCCCGGGCCTCGCCATCCCGGGCCTCGGCCGTAGCCCCCTCGTCGGTCTTCGGCGCATCGGGCAAGAGATCGACCAGCCGGTCCAGGAGCTCCCCGACACCGCGACCGTGTTGCGCGGAGACGGCGATCGGATCGCCCAGCCCGAGAGAATGGAACGCGGGGACATCCACCTCTTCGTGCCGAGAGTCGGTCTTGTTCACGACCACCAACACAGGTGACGTCGCCCTTCGCAGACGGCGCGCCAGCTGCGCGTCCTCCTCCGTGATCCCGGAAGCGACGTCCACGACCAGCAGGACGACGTCGGCCTCATCCATCGCCCGGATCGACTGGCGGCCCGAGAGCGCCTCGACTCCCTTCGCGCGATGGAGATACCCGGCGGTGTCGATCAACCCGAACCGCCTGCCGTTCCACGTCGCCTCGAGCTCGATGCGGTCCCGGGTCACACCGGGATCGTCGTGGGCGATCGTCTCTCGCTTGCCGAAGAGCCTGTTGACCAGCGTCGATTTGCCCACGTTCTGCCGGCCCACGACGGCGATCCGAGGGACGGTCATGGTCGCGAGCCTCCCGAGAGGAGCTCCGGCGCTCGCTCTTCGACGATCGCGAGTGCGGCTCGGAGCGTGCCGTCCACGTCGAGCTCGCTCGTGTCGATCACGACCGCATCCCCGGCGGGGACGAAAGGGTTCACACGGGCGTCGCGCCGGTCTCGCTCGTGGAGCGCGTCGGCCACGTCCTCGACCCCCCGCTCCTCGACCCGCCGGCCGGCGCGCTCATGGGGTTCGGCGACGAGGAACATCTTCAGGCGTGCATCCGGGAACACCGCGGAACCGATGTCTCGGCCCTCCATGACGGCCCCGCCCTCCCCCAGTGCTCGTTGCGCGGCCCGCATCGCCGCACGGACCTGGGGGTGCGTGGCGACGGTGCTCACGTCCGCCTCGACCTCGGCCGACTCGAGCTCCTCGGTCGGTCGCGCACCGTCGATCCAGAGCTCCCGAGGCTCGTCGTGGCGGACCGGGGGGCTCAACGTGAACTCGAGGGTCTCCATGAGGCGAACCAACGCCTCCGCATCCTCGATCTGCACCTCTCGACGACGTGCCGCCAGCGTCAGCGCCCGGTACATCGCCCCGGTGTTCACGTACGGGAGCTGGAGCTCTCGCGCGAGCAGCCGGGCGAGGGTGCTCTTGCCGCTTCCCGCGGACCCGTCGATGGCCACCACGGCGGGCGTCACTCCGACACCTCGACGTCGGCTCCGAGCGAGCGGAGGAGCTCGAAGAACCCGGGGAATGAGACCGAGGCCGACTCGATCGCGTCGATCTCCGACGGCGCGCGGGCGGCCAGCGCCGACACGGCGAACGCCATCGCCATCCGATGGTCTCCCTCCGACGGGGCGGACCCGCCGGCGAGACCTCCCCCGCCGATCACGAGATCGTCTCCCTCCTCCGAGGTCTCTCCTCCGAGCGCGCGGATCCCCTCCGCGAGCACGGCGAGCCGGTCGCTCTCCTTCACCCGTAGCTCGGCGGCTCCTTCGAATCGGGACGGTCCGTCCGCGTGCGCGGCGAGCGCCGCGAGGAGGGGAACCTCGTCGATCACGAGCGGCAGCTCGCTCCGGTCGACATGCACCGGCCGAAGCACCCCGCCCGGCCCCATCCGCATCGTCCCGACCGGCTCTCCCAGTTCCTCACCCTCGACGGCGACCTCGACCTCCAGCCCCATCCTCCGGAGCACGTCGAGCAGACGAAGTCGCGTCGGGTTCAGGCCCACACCCCGGACCGTGAGGTGCCCGCCCGTGAGCGCGGCCGCTCCGAGGAGGAACGCCGCGGAGGAAGGGTCTCCCGGCACCGTGCCGCGGAATCCTTCGTGCTGGAACGGCCCGTCGAGGACCAGTTCCGGCCCGTTCGACCGGATCGGCGCCCCCAAGGCGAGGAACAGTCGCTCCGTGTGGTCCCTGGTCGGGACGCGCTCCGACACGGTCGTCGGCCCCTCGGCCGCGAGGGCTGCCAGCAGCACTGCCCCCTTGACCTGAGCACTCGGGACATCCGGTTCGAATCGAATCCCACGGAGCGCCGATCCTCGGATGGTGACCGGCGGATGGCCGTCCTCGGTGGTGACGTCCGCGCCCATCCTCCGCAGGGGATCCGCGACACGCTCCATCGGCCTTCCCGAGAGACTCCGGTCTCCCCGGAGCACCGTCTCGAACGGAGACGGCGACACGAGCCCGGCGACGAGCCGCATCGTCGTCCCCGAGTTCCCACAGTCGAGCGGACGCCCCGGACGCTTCAGCGATCTCCTCCCCTCAGCTCGAAGGTCGAGGGCGCCGAGGTCGAGGGTCGAGGCGTCCCGGTTCCACGTGGAACCGTCCCTCTCATCGGTGACCGAAGGGCTCGAGCCCCAAGCTTCGAGTGCAGGTCGAGCCGACGGAACGAGCTCCGAGAGGCAGGCGGCGGTCGAGCGAGTGTCGAGTGACCGAGGCAGTCCCTCGAGCCGGCTCGCCCCGGTCGCCGTCGCAGCCATCAGGAGCCAGCGGTGAGAGATCGACTTGTCCCCGGGCACTCCGACCTCACCTTCGATCGTGGCGCCGGGCGTCAGGCGAGCTCGCATCGTCGCTCAGGCCAGTCGGATGGGGTCGAGCCCGCCGGCGACCAAGACCTCCGTGGCGTGGCCCGCCGCATCCGCGGCCACCGTGAGGTGCACGGTGCCTCGCCCGCCCTCGGGCGAGTGCACGATCTGAAGGTCCTCGATGTTCACACGGCCCTCCGCGAGGATCGAGGTCAGCTCGGCGAGCGCACCGGGCCGGTCGGGCACCTCCACCTGGAGCACGGCCACGCCGGCCTTCACCTGCGGCTTGGTGGCGAGCCGGAGACGAGCGTCCTTCGCCTGCGCGAACCTGGACTCCACGGCCTTGCCTTTGCTCCCCACGACGTCGTCTCGGAGGCTCTGAAGGCGGTCGACGTACAGGTCGATGGCCTCGGCGATCCGCTCGCGGTTCGCGACGAGGATCGAGGACCAGAGCGCCGCGTCGGAGGCGGCGAGTCGCGTCAAGTCACGGAATCCTCCGGCCGCCAGGAGCAGGATCTCCGGCTCATCCGCCTCCTCGGTCGCGGCGAGGCTCATCAGGGCGGTGGACGCCACCTGCGGGAGATGGCTCACGAAGGCCACGAGCCGGTCATGACGGTCGCCGGTCATCCGGACCGCTCTCGCGCCCAGGCCCTCGACCCACGACTCGAGGGCATCGACGGCAGCGACATCGGAGGCCTCCGTCGCCGAGAGCACCCACACGATGCCGTCGAGGACCGACGGTGAAGCGTGCTCGGGGCCGGATCGCTCGCTCCCGCCCATCGGGTGACCCGGCACGTAGCGGGGAAGGTCCTCCACCGTGACCTCCGCCGCCACGTCCCGCGACACCGGAGCCATGATGCTCCCTACGTCGGTGACGATCGCGGCGGTCGTCGCGGCCAGGGCGGCAGTGACGACCGGGGCGATCGTCGGGATCGGGGTGCAGACCACGACGAGGTCGACTCCCAGAACCGCTTCCTCGAGTGAGATCGCCGGCGTGAAGCCGCCCAGCCCGGCGGCGCGGGCCGTCGTCGCGGGGTCGGCGTCCCACCCCGACACCGCGGCGCCGACCCGCGCCGCCGCCATCGCGACGGAGGTTCCCATCAGCCCGGTGCCGAGGACAGCGACGCGCCCGATCGGTTCGTACGAGCGGGCGGCCGTCATCGGGCGACGCCCCTCAGCGGACGTCATCTCGGAGTGTCTCCGCACCGTCGAGGTACACGTGGGCGACCTCGTCGAGGGTCCGGTCGGAGTGGAAGTGCACGAGGATCCGGATCACAGAAGGCATCGAACCCTCGACCGGGATCTCCTGAGCGCACATGAGCGGCACGCGACCGAGACCCATCCGCCGAGCCGCCTCTGCGGGGAAGGCCGAGCGGAGGTCCTGCGTGGCCGTGAACATGATGCTCACGAGCTCCTCCGGGTCGATCGCGTTGCGCTGCAGCACGGCCGACAGGAGCCGCTCGGTAGATCCGAGCAGCGCGTCACCGTCGTCCGATGGCACGCGGATGGCCCCGCGCGCCGCACGAAGCCTCATGGGAACCTCCCTCGGGAGCGGCGCCCCGAGGCACAGAGGCTACCCGTCGACGACGTGCCTGAGCGCGACCACCTCGTCGTGCGTGAGCTCCCGCCGCTCCCCCGGCGGGAGCGCCCCCAGCTTGACCGCCCCCACGCGCACCCGGACGAGTCGCGTCACGGGCAGTCCTACCGCGGCCAACAAGCGACGGACCTCTCGCTTGCGACCCTCCGTCATCACCAGACGCACGGCCCCCCGATCGCCCGTCCGGCCGGCGACCCGAGCGCTCTTCGCGCTCGCGAGGCCGTCCTCCAGCTCCACACCCCGCCGGAGCCGGCCGATGTGCTTGGCCGTGGGGCTCCCCTCGACCTCGGCCAGGTACTCCTTCTCGACCTCGAAGCGAGGATGCATCAGGGCGTTCGCGAGGTCGCCGTCGTTCGTGAGCAGGAGGAGGCCTTCGCTGTCCCGGTCCAATCTCCCGACCGGGAAGATCCCGGGTCCGTCCTCCGGGAGGTACGCCCGGATGTCCGGACGGCCTTGAGGGTCACGCATCGTCGTCACGACCCCCAGGGGCTTGTGCAGCGCGTAGTACTTCACGTTGGGGTCGAGGTTCACGCGCAGACCGTCGACCCTCACTTCATCCTCGGCCGGGTCCGCGCGATCGCCGAGGGTCGCGACGATGCCGTTCAAGGTGACCCGACCCTCGACGATCAGCTCCTCGGAGGCCCGACGAGAGCCGTAGCCCGCGCGCGCGAGGAGCCGCTGGAGCCGCTCGACCGGCACGGGCTACTCGGGAGACTCGACCGGCTCCGCGGTCGCCGCCTCCGCACCCGCGGGTCCCTGTTCCCCGTCGGCTCCCTCGTCGGCGTCCATGCCGAGGAGAGGAGCCAGGGAGGGCAGGGAGGCGAGCGACGGCAGCCCGAGCCGTTCGAGGAACGTCGGTGTCGTCGCGAAGAGGATCGGTCGGCCGGGCGTCTCCTCGCGACCTGCCTCCTCGACGAGCCCCTTGTCCTGGAGCGCGCGGAGGACCCCGTCGGAGTTGACCCCACGGATCGACGAGACCTGGTGCCGGGTCACCGGCTGCTTGTAGGCGACGATCGCGAGCGTCTCGAGCGCAGCCTTCGTGAGCCGAGCTTGCCGGGACGAAAGGACGAACCGCTCGACCTCGGGCGCCGTGTCGGGGTGGGTGAAGAGGCGCCAACCGCCGGCGACGTTGCGAAGCACCACGCCGGCCCCGCGATCCTCGAGTTCCTTCATCAGCCGGTCGCACAGTTCATCGGCCACCTTCCGGTCGAGCTCGAGCGCTTGCGCGATGACCGAGGTGGTGATGGGCTCGTCGGAGACGAAAAGGAGCGCCTCGAGCTCCCGCGTGTCACCCACCGGCATGCGTCTCCACCTTCGTCATCCCTGCCATTCCACCCGGATCTGGCCGAACGTGTCCCCCTGATGCAGCTCGACCCGGCCGTCACGGTACAGCTCGAGCAACGCGAGGAAACGCACCACCACCTGGATCCGCTCGTCACAATCCGCCACCAGATCGCGGAAGGAGGCGGCACGCCCGAAGTCCTCGATCCGCCGCTCGACGGCCGACATCGCCTCCGCCATCGTGTAGCGGATCGGCGTGACGTGGGTGAGGTCGAGCGTCGGCGGCGGCCGGAGGAGCTGCGCGGCGAGACGGGCCAGCGCCTGCGCATCCACCTTCGTCATCGGATCCGGATACAGATGCGAGAACTCCGGACCGGGGCCGACGTCCCTCGTGAAGTAGCCCGCCTCGTCTTCGAGCCGGCGAGCGAGCTCCACCGCCACCTTCCTGAACGCCGCCAGCTCCAGCGAACGCGCGTACGCGATGTCGGGTGAACCACGGAGGTCGTCCTCGTCGGTGTCGGTGTGTCGCGGCATCAACCGGCCGACCTTCAGCTCCAGCAGGACGGCGCACATCGCGAGGAACCAGGTGACCTCCTCGAGGTCCCACCGCTCCGCGTCTTTCGCGTACGCGAGGAACGCGTCGGTCACCGTCGCGACCTGCACGTCGCAGACGTCGACCTTCTGCTCGAGGATCAGCTCCGACAGCAACCGGAACGGCCCCGTGAACGCGGGCAGCTCGACCGCGAACGCGCCCGGACCCTCCGCGCTCATGGGCGGGAGAATCCCATCGCGTCGCGAACCGCCGCGAGCGTACCCTGCACGACCGGCCGCACCCGCTCTCGTCCTTCGTCGAGGACCTTCCACACGAGTCCCGGCTCCTCCGCCAGCTCGAGTCGCCGCTCCCGGATCGGGCGCAGCTCCTCGATCAGGCGATCGGCGAGGTTCGTCTTGCAGTCGACGCACCCCAGCTCGCCGGAGCGGCAATGATCGCGGGTCCAATCGACGATGTCGGGTGAGAAGCGGGTGTGGAGCGCGAAGATCGGACAGATCTCCGGGCGACCGGGGTCGCCGAGCCGAACCTTCTGCGGGTCGGTGATGAACGATCGAACCTTCGCGCGGATCATGTCGGGGTCATCCGCCAACCCGATCCCGTTGTCGAGCGACTTCGACATCTTGCGACCGTCGGATCCGGGGACGAGCGGGAAATCCGAGAGCAGCGGCTGCGGTTCGACCAGCACCTCACCGAACAGCCGGTTGAACCGGCGGACGATCTCCCGGGAGATCTCGAGATGCGACACCTGATCCTCTCCGACCGGCACCAGCTCACCCTGGACGATCGAGATGTCCACGGTCTGCAGGATGGGGTAGCCCAGCAGGCCGAAGTTCGCCACGTCGCGCTCGGCCATGTCACGGAGGCGCTCCTTGTAGGTCGGGACGCGCTCGAGCCATCCCAGCGGCGTGATCATCCCGAGCAGCAGGGCCATCTCCGCCACCTCGGACAGGTCGGACTGGAGATAGAGGACCGATCGCTGCGGATCGATCCCACAGGCGAGGAGATCCAACACGATCCCCTCGATCAGCGCCGGCAGCTCTGCCGTGCGGTCGTAGTGCGTCGTGAGCATGTGCCAGTCGGCCACGAAGTAGTAACAGTCGTACTCATCCTGTAGCCGGACGGCGTTGCTCACGTTGCCCGCCCAGTGGCCCACGTGGAGGTCGCCCGTGGGTCGGAACCCGCTGAGGACGCGACCGCGACGGGTCTCGACGGGCTGGATACGCGTGTCGGCGGCGGGAACGCTCACGATGTCGGCGATGATAGCCGCCACTCCTCCCGACCCCGGGAGGAGTGGCCTAGGGGAAGCTGAGCAGGAACAGGCAGTCCTGACCGGTCGCCGCTTCACAGATCGCGCCCGTGAGCAGGGACGCGATGCTGAGCAGGAAGGTGAAGAGGAACAGGACCACGAGCACGATCAGGGCGAGGTAGCGATCCGCGTTGCGGAACACCTCGCGGGCATGGGGTGGGAGCAGCAGCGCGAGCAGGCGGCCACCGTCGAGACCGGGGATCGGCAGCAGGTGGAACACGAACAGCGATGCGTTCGTGAACGCGAACGTGACGAGCACGAGGAGCGCCTCACCGGACACGCCGGTCCGGACGAGGAGGCCCCCGACGATCGCGAGGACGAGGGAGGCGGCCGGGCCCGCCAGCGACGCGAGCACGACGTCCCGCGGTTGACGCCTGAAGTAGTTCGTGTCGATGGGGGCGGGTTTCGCGTAGGCGCCAGGCGTCATGAACGCCTGGACCGACCAGAGCAGGGCGACCAGCGCGGGGAGGAACCCGCTCCCGAACGGGTCGAACCAGGCCTTGGGTCGCAGGGTCACCCGACCCCAGAGCCTCGGCGTGGGATCACCGAGTGTGGTGGCAACGCGCGCCCGCGCGTACTCGCGGATCGCGAGACCGCCGAACAGCGACACGACCATGTAGGCGGCCAGTCGCAGCCCGAGCATCGTGAAGTTCCCCAAACGCCCTCACATCCTTACGTCACAACCAGGTGTGGACCAGCGGCGGAGGCTGGACGGAATCGTCGGCGACGTCCATCGCGGCAAGGACGCGGCGGGCGGCCTCGGCTGCCGCGTCGCGATCTCTCGCGTGCACCTCCCCGATGGGCGTCCCGGCCTCGAGCCGGTCCCCGATCTTCGGATGCACCACGATACCGACGGCCGGGTCGATCGCGTCGCCCTTCCGGAGCCGGCCCGCTCCGAGCCCGACGCTCGCGAGGCCGATCTCCTCCGCCTCGACCGCGGCGAGGACACCGCTCCGGTCCGCGAGCAACGGCTCGCGGACCGGAGCTCGCGGGAGCACGCCCGCCGGATCGTCGACGACGCGTGGGTCGCCGCCCTGCGCCTCGACCATCGCCCGGAACCGCTCGAGAGCCGCTCCCCCGTCGATCGCCTCGGCCGCCTGCGCGAGCGCCGCTTCGTGGTCGTCTCCTCGCGCCTGCTCGAGCGCGCGGGCCGCGAAGAGCAGGGTGAGCTCGCGCAAGTGACCACCGCCCTCCCCGCGAAGAAGGGTGATCGCCTCCGCGACGTCGAGCGCGTTGCCGACCGCATCCCCCAGAGGCTGGGACATGTCGGTGACGGCCGCGCTCGCCTTCCGGTCGAAGCCGGATGCGAGCGTGAGACAGGACTCCGCGAGCTCGCGTGCGTCCTCCGGCGTCTTCATGAAGGCCCCGGAGCCCGTCTTGACGTCGAGGAGGATCAGGTCCGTCCCGACCGCCAGCTTCTTGGACATCACGCTGGCGGCGATCAGGGGAACGGACGGTACGGTTGCCGTCGCGTCCCGGAGCGCGTAGAGCGCGCCGTCCGCCGGCACCAGGTTCGGTGACTGCGCCGCGACGGCACATCCCACCTCCTCGACCTGCCGGCGGATCTCCTCCGGCGAGAGATCCGTCCGCAGGCCGGGGATCGACTCCAGCTTGTCCAACGTCCCACCGGTGTGTCCGAGCCCGCGACCCGAGAGCTTGGCCACCGCGAGCCCGAGGGCGGCGGCCAGGGGCGCGAACACCAGGGTGACGCCGTCCGCGACCCCTCCGGTCGAGTGCTTGTCGACGGCCGGCCGGCCGAGTCCTTCGAAGTTGACCGTGTCTCCCGACTCCACCATCGCCCGCGTGAGCGCGAGGGTCTCCTCGGCGTCGAGCCCTCGCAGCAGGCATGCCATCAGGAATGCGGCCGCCAGAGAGTCGGAGACCTCACCCCGGGTGTAACCCTCGACGAGGGCCCGGACCTCAGCCGGAGACAGCGCTTTCCCGTCCCGCTTGGCGGCAACGATCTCGCGTGGATCCTTCACGCTCGAGGCTCGATCCAGGTCCACAGAGCACTGTCGGAGAGGCGAACCTCAACCTCACATGGCGATCGTATGGACACGATGGGGGGCCCCTCGAGGGCTCTAACCTTGAGGGTCGACATCAACTCGACCCCTCGATCCCCAGGAGGTTCACGAAGCTCTCTCCCTCGAGGCCCCCGCCATCGGCGTCGAGGAGCTCCGCGACCGTCTGACCCAGGTCCCCGAACGACGCGCGCGTCCCGATGTCGTGCGGACCTCCCCGCAGCCCGGCCGCGAGGAGGGGTGTTCGCTCCCGGGAGTGGTCGGTCGGTGGCGTCGTCGGATCGCACCCATGATCGCCCGTGATGAGCAGCACTCCTCCATCCAACGCACCGACCAGCTCGGGGAGGCGCCGGTCGAATGCCTCGATGCACGCGGCGTAGCCCGCAGGATCGTTCCGGTGACCGTACTTCGAGTCGAAGTCCACGAGGTTGGTGAACACGAGGGTCGGGCCGGTTCTCCGTAGATACTCGAGCGTGAGATCCACCCCGTGGTCGTTCGAGTCCGAGTAGCGCGCCTCGCTGATCCCCTGACCGGAGAAGATGTCCTGGATCTTCCCCACGCCGAGGACCGCGACGTCCGCATCCTGGAGCCGGTCGAGGATCGTCGGACCCGGCGGGGGGACGGAGAAGTCACGCCGTTCCGGGCTTCGGACGAACGCGCCCGGCTCGCCTCCGAAGGGTCGAGCGATCACGCGTCCGACGTTGTGAGGACCGGTGAGGAGGCGCCGCGCGACCCGCGACCACTCGTAGAGGGTGGGCAGCGGCGCCACCGACTTGTGGGCGGCGATCTGGAACACGGAATCTCCGGACGTGTACACGATCGGTCGACCCGACTTCAGATGCTCCTCGCCGAGCTCGGCGATGATCTCCGTGCCGGAGGCGGGTCGGTTCCCGAGCACTTCGCGCCCGACCTCCTCCTCGAACGCCACGATGATCTCCGGCGGGAACCCCGCCGGATACAGCGGGAACGGCTCGTCGAGACGGATCCCCATCATCTCCCAGTGCCCGGTCGTGGTGTCCTTCCCGGCGGAGCGCTCCGTCGCGCGGCCGTGGCCGGAGCCCGGCGCCGCGGTGGAGACGACGCCGCGGATCGTCGTGAGCATCCCCAGACCGAGCGCCTCGAGGTGGGGTGCACGGATGCCGCCGACCACCTCGGCGGTGTTCGCCAGGGTGTCGGAACCCTCGTCCCCGTACGCTGCCGCGTCGGGTGCGTCGCCCACACCCCAGGAGTCGCAGACGACGACCAGCACGCGAGGGACCAAGACCGTCACCGAAGCGCTCCCATCACGCGCGCACGCGGCGCCTGGCGCGAGGATGCGACTCGTCGTAGACCTCGCGCAGGTGCCTGGCGGTGACGAGCGTGTAGATCTGTGTGGTCGCGACGCTCGCGTGGCCGAGCAGCTCCTGCACGACCCGGACGTCCGCGCCCCCTTCCAGGAGATGCGTCGCGAACGAATGGCGCAGGGTGTGCAGGGTGACCCGCCGCTCGATCCCGGCGAGCCGCACGTATCGACCGAGGATCCGCGCGCAGCTCTGGCGGGACAGGCGGCCGCCCCGCGCGTTCAGGAACACGGCGCCTCTGCTGCCCGCGGTGGCGAGCGTGGGTCGGCCGCGCGTCAGGTACGCGCCCACCGCGTCCCGGCCGAACGAACCGAGCGGGACCTCCCGCTCCTTGCCCCCTTTCCCGAGGACACGGACACTCCCCTCCTCCAGGTCGATGGAGTCCACGTCGAGCCCGGTGAGCTCGGAGATCCGCAGCCCCGAGCCGTAGAGCAGCTCGAGGATGGCTCGGTCCCTGATCCCGCTCGGAGTCTCTTCGTCAGGGGCCTCGAGGAGGCGCCGGACGTCTTCGAGGGGGATCGGCCGTGGCAAGGATCGAGGCAGCCGCGGCTTCGGCACGTCCGCGGCGGGGTCGAGGTCGGTGACCCCTTCCCGGAGGAGGAACCGATGGAATGACCGGACCGCCGACAGGGTCCGCGCGACCGAGCTGGCCCGGTACGGGGCCTCGTCGGCACCATGCGTCGATGCGGACAGCGAGGCGACGAAGGAGCGGATCGTCGCCTCCTCGACGGCTCCGGGATCATGCAGATCTCTGCGCGTGAGGAACGCGACGTATCGGCGGAGATCCCTCCGGTATGCCGACAGCGTGTGCTCGGACAGCCCCCGCTCGACGGCCAGGTGGTCGAGGTACCGCTCCGCCTCCACAGCCAGCCGGGCCGCCACCGCCACGCTCCTCAGCGGATCCCGTCGATCAGGCCCTGGATCGGTACGTGATCGAGGCCATGTGCCTCGGCCACGCCTTCGTTGGTGACAACCCCGCCGTACACGTTCACCCCGCCGGCGAGCACAGGATCCGCCCGCACGGCCGCTTCCAGACCTCCTCCGGCGATATCGAGGGCGTACGGCAGCGTCACGTTCGTGAGCGCGTAGGTCGAGGTGTTGGGAACCGCGCCGGGCATGTTCCCGACGCAGTAGTGCACGACGTCGTGCACCGTGTAGGTCGGCTCCGAGTGCGTGGTCATCCTGGCGGTCGCCACACATCCGCCCTGATCGATCGCGATGTCGACGATCACGGATCCCGGCCGCATCGACGCCACCATCTCCTCGGACACGATCACGGGTGCCTTCGCGCCGGGGAGGAGCACGCTCCCGATCACCGCGTCGGACTCACGCACCCGCTGCTCGAGCGTGAGCCTGTCCGACATCAGCGTGACGATCCGTCCTTTGTGGATCTGGTCGATGAACCGGAGCTTGTCAAGGTTCTTGTCGACCACGGTCACCTCGGCCTCCATCCCCGCCGCGATCCATGCCGCGTTCGCGCCGGCCATCCCGGCGCCGAGCACGAGCACCTTCGCGGGCCGCACCCCCGATACGCCGCCCATCAACACGCCTCGGCCGCCCTGCTCCTTCTCCAGGAAGCGCGCGGCTTCGTGCGGGGCCATGCGGCCGGCGATCTCGCTCATCGGCGCGAGGAGGGGAAGGCGCCCGTCGGCGAGCTGCACGGTCTCGTAGGCCATCGCTTCGACCTTCCGCCGGATCAGCTCCTCGGTGAGCTCCCGATTCGCCGCGAGATGGAGATAGGTGAAGAGGATCTGTCCTTCCTGGATCAAGTGGAACTCCGAGGGGATCGGCTCTTTCACCTTGAGGATCATGTCCGCCCCGCGCCACACATCGTCCGCCGTCGAGGCGAACTGCGCCCCTGCCCGCTTGTATCGATCCTCGGAGAGGCTCGAACCGACCCCCGCACCCTCCTGGATCAGCACCGTGTGCCCGGCATCCACCAGCTCGCGGACGCCTTCCGGCGTCGCGGCAACCCGATACTCGTTGTCCTTGACCTCTTTCGGGATGCCGACGATCACGCGTGCCCCTTTCCTGCCTTCCGGCCGTCCTCCCGGATCTGCTTGTGGACCTCGGCCTTCTGGACTTGGGCCAGCCTACCCCGAGGGCATACGTGCAGCGGCCAGGAGGAGAGCGAGCGCGGTTTTCGCGTCCTCGAGCTGCCCGGCACGGGCTTCCGCCACCATCTCGGCGAAGGGACGGCGAACCAGCTCGATCCCCGCCTCCGGTTCGCCCTCGGGCTCCCGATCCGTTCGGGCCAGGAAGAGGTGAACGAACTCGGCCGAATGACCCGACGAGGGATAGAACCCGCTCAGGGACTCGAGAGATGTATGACGGAACCCGGTCTCTTCGAAGAGCTCTCGGGCGGCACAACTCTCGGCGCTTTCGCCGTCCACGTCGAGGAGACCCGCCGGGATCTCCGTCATCACTCGACGCGCTGGGGCGCGGAACTGTCGCACCAGCAAAACATCGCCCTCCGGAGTCAGCGGTACCACCGCAGCCACGTCGGCGGTTCGAACCACTTCCCACGCGCCGACCTCAGGCCAGTCTTCCTCATCGACACGGACCCACCGCCCCTGGAACAGGGGTTCGGAGTGCTCCGGCTCGCGCATCCGCCTCAGCTGACGGCGACGCGGCGCTCGCCCGTGCGTTCGTGGGCGCGGGTCTTCGCGGCGCCGACGAACTCGCGGAACAGCGGGTGCGGCCGGGTGGGCCTCGACCGGAGCTCCGGGTGGAACTGGCCGGCGATGAAGAACGGGTGATCGGGCAGCTCGATGATCTCCGCCAGCCGGCCCTTCTGAGAGGTTCCGCTGATCACCATCCCGTGCTCGCGGAGCGTGTCGAGGTAGGCCGGGTTGACCTCCCAACGGTGACGGTGTCGCTCCTCGACGACCTCCTGCCCGTAGCAACGGGCGGCCAGTGTGCCGGGCTCGAGGTAGCAGGGCTGGGCGCCCAACCGCATCGTGGCGCCGAGATCCGAAACGTTCTTCTGTTCCGGAAGGAGGTCGATCACCGGATCGGAGGTCCCCGGTGCGAACTCCGAGGAGTTGGCGTCCTCGAGCCCGCAGACATGCCGAGCGAACTCGATCACCGCGCACTGCAGCCCGAGGCAGATCCCGAGGAACGGCACGCCGCGTTCCCGCGCGAACCGGACCGCGTCGACCTTCCCCTCGACCCCTCGGATCCCGAAGCCCCCGGGGATCAGGATGCCGTCCGCGCTCTCGAGCGCCTGCTCGGTGGCGTCGCCGCCGAGGTCGTCCGATGCGACCCAGTCGATGACAACGTCTACACCGTGATGGATGCCGCCGTGATTCAAAGCCTCCGTCACCGAGAGGTAGGCGTCGCGGAGGTTGACGTACTTCCCGACGACCGCGATCCGCACGGGGTCGGTCGCGGTGCGGACCTTGTTGACCAGTTCTTCCCATTCCGTGAGGTCCGGCTCACCGTCGATCCCGAGGTGGCGGGCGAGCTCGGCGTCGAGCCCTTCCTGGTGCAGCGTGAGCGGGACCTCGTAGATGGACTTGGCGTCCGGTGCGCTGATCACGCCGCTGATCGGTACGTCGCACAGCAGCGAGATCTTCTCCTTCAGGTTGCGCCCGATGGGGCGATCGCTCCGGCAGACGATGGCGTCAGGCTGGAGACCGAGGGACCGCAGCTCCTTCACGGAGTGCTGGGTCGGCTTCGTCTTGATCTCGCCCGAGGGTCCGATGTAGGGCATCAGCGAGACGTGCACGAAGGCGCACCGGTCTCGCCCGATCTCGTTCCGGAGCTGACGAACCGCTTCCAGGAACGGGAGCGATTCGATGTCGCCGACGGTGCCGCCGATCTCGACGATCTGGATGTCGGCTTGCTCGGTCTCTGCGAGCGCTCGGATGCGTTCCTTGATCTCGTCTGTGATGTGCGGGATCACCTGCACCGTCTTGCCCAGGTAGTCGCCGCGGCGCTCCTTGGCGAGGACGCTCGAGTAGACCGCGCCGGTCGTGAAGTTGGAACCCCGATGGAGGTCCTGGTCGAGGAACCGTTCGTAATGACCGAGGTCGAGGTCGGTTTCCGCTCCGTCGTCCAGGACGAAGACCTCGCCGTGCTCGAAGGGGTTCATCGTGCCCGGATCGACGTTGATGTAGGGATCCAGCTTCTGGACGACGACCTTCGAACCGCGGGCTTTGAAGAGGCGGCCGAGGCTGGCGGTGGTGATCCCCTTGCCGAGTCCTGAAGCGACTCCGCCCGTGACGAAGATGAAACTCGTCTCATTCACCACGGGAATCGACTCTAACAGACTCGGTCGACACGACTGCGGTTTTCGGGTGAGGATCTTCAGTCCGGAAGCCGTCCGAGCCGGTCGAACCAGCGCAGCGGCGGGATCGCCTCGATCGTCCGGGTGAACGTGACGGTCTCGGCCAGGACGTTGAGACCGATCACGACGGCCACCGCGGGGATCAGCCACACCTCCGGGAGCCGCCCGACGATCTCCGCCCCCGCGAGGAACCCGAGGAGGTTCGCGCCGGAGTCGCCGAGCATCCCTCGTTCGCGGAGATCCGGGAAAAGGACCGCGGTCGCCGCACCCGTGCAGACGAGCAGGAACGCCTTGAGGTCGACGATCAGCAACACGATCGCGACCACGAGGAACCCCTTCAAGGCCCTCCCCGGTGCCACGTCCAGGCCGTTCCAGACGTTCGTGCACCCGGCGATCGCGATCAGCGCGAGCAGGTTGGCCCAGAGGTGGTCACGGGGGGTCCAGGCCACGGTGATGGTCGCGGCGAGGACGGCCGCCGCGAGCTTGAGTCCGCCCGTCGTGAGATGCCCGTTCAGCAGCGCGCGGAGATGCCCACGCAGGCCCCGGACAGAACCCCCGTACCCGTCGTCCACGACCCCGGCGAGGAAGATGATCGTCGCCCCGATGACCTCCCCGGTCTGCGAACCGCGGAGACCGATCTCGTTCGCCTGGTCCCATACGACGACGACCAGCGGGAGCAGTCCCGCGGCGAACGCCCACCCGAGCGTCACCGGGAGCACCTTCCCCCGCCGGTTCTCCTTCCGCCATCGCCGGCCCGCGCGCCGAACCAGGTGCCAAGCGATGGCGGCGATCACGAACCCCGCGCCGAAGGCGAGAACGCCGCCGAGATCCAACATCGTCATCTTCCGGTACGACCGCGAGGACGCGGGATCGCCCTCGCGGCCATCGACGCGAAGATGTCTGCGCCCTGGCGGGCGCGGTGCGCGAACCCGCGCGCGCCACGCCCGGTCGGACGGTGCGAGAGCCCCTCGATCGGGATCTCGACGACGCGGAGGCCGGCCCGGACGGCGTCGATCGTCATCCCGACCTCGAGGCCGAACCCGGGGGCCAGCGGGCGCACCGCCGCGAGGGCCGCGGCGGTGATCGCCCGCTGCCCCGACAGCGGCTCGCTGGCCTCGAACCCACACGCGGCTCGGATCGATCGAGCCGCGACCCGTTTCACCATCCCGAAGCCGCCTCCCGCGAGCTTCGGGAACGCGGCGACCGCGATGTCCGCCTTCCCCTCACGAACCGCGTCAAGGAGCGGAGCGAGGCGAGCCGCCGTCCGTTCGAGATCCGCGTCGACCAGAAGCCACACGGCGGCGGCGGGCAGCCGATCCAGCGCTTCCTCCAACGCCCGGCCCTTCCCGCGGCGGCGGGACGCTCGCAGCACGGTCGCCCCCGCGACGAGAGCAGCCGAACTCGTTCCGTCACTCGAGCCGTCGTCCACCACCACGACCTCGTCCACCAGGCCTTGGAGCGCCGAGACCGTGGCGCCGATCCGCGCGGACTCCTCGTACGCGGCGACCAGCGCCACGACCTGCCGCTCCATCAGGGACGGCAGGACTCGGGAGGCTCGACGGCACCTGGCACGATCGAATCTCCTCCGATCCCGTAGTCCCCTCCGGGGCGGACCTCGGGATCGGCGTCTTCCAGGAAGCGATCCAGCGCCACTACCAGGGTGATGCCGCCGATCACGAGCTCGATGTCATCGACGGTCACCATCGAACAGTCGGGGATGCCGTTCGCTTCACGGATCGCGGTGACGAAACCGTAGTCGTCTTCGGTCGGCCCCACCGCCGCCGTCGTGACGTCCAGCCGCACGAGCCGTTCCGTGAAGGGAACCAGGAGGGCGTCCGGTTGGGGGAACCCGTCGGGCGGTGAACCTCCCCCGGCGATGACCACGAGCTGGCCTCCTCCGCCGATCCCCAGCAGCGCCTCGGGCTCGACGTCGCGGTCCGCGGTGACGAACCCCTCCGCGAGCAGCTCACCCAGCACGTCATCCTCCTCGGAGAGGGTTCCCACCGCGAGGCGCACCGCGAGGGCGTCCGCGACCTCGTCCCGCAGCGCCTCCGCATCCGACCCGGGCACCCCCAGGATCCTTGCCAGGGCTGCCGCGTTCTCCGCGATCTCGGGCTCGGCGAGACTTCGGTTCAGCTGGAAGGTCGCCAGGACTTCGACACCGGCCGCGGTGAGCTCGTCGACCGTCCGCTGGGCCGGCCGGTCGACGCCCTCCATCGTCACGACGACCGCGGCCTCCCCGATCAGGACGCCGTCTCGGAGCGTGGGTTGCAATCCGACCGCGAAGCGTTCGTAGAGGTTGGTGAGCGCCACCGCCGCGTCCCGTTCCTGCCGGGTCTGTCGGTTGTTCCGTTCCAGTTCCCTGATGAACCGGTCGTCCAGGACCGAGGTCCCCGCCAGGATCCCCAGCCCGAACGCGAGCACGACGGCGACGAGCGAGACGACGTGATACCGCCACGAGATCACGCGATCGACCTCACCCACTCGACGAATCCGTCGAGCGTTTGCACGAGATACAGCCGGAGTGCGGGTGACGCGGCGAGCATCAGACCGAACGCCACGAGCACCGCCCCGACCAGCAACGCGACGTCGCGCGCTCGCGCCCTCCTCGGGTACAGCCGAGCTACGCCCTTCGCGTCCATCAAGATCTCCCCCACGCGGAGGCGGACCAGGAAGGTGGAGGACATCCCCGGCCGTCCCTTGTCCAGGAACTCCCGGAGGTTGCCGTGGGTGCCGACGGCCACGATCAGCTCCGCCCGCCGCTCGTGCGCGAGGAGGAACGCCACGTCTTCGCTCGTACCTGCCGACCGCACCTCGACGTGCGGGATCCCGAGACGCTCGAGACGCGCGCGACCCGGCGCTCGGCCGTCGAGATAGGCGTGCAGGACGATGTCCGTTCGCACCCGCCGCGGGCGCTGGATGAGCGCCAGGGCTCGATCCGAGATGCTGTCCATGTCGCCGACCACGACATCCGGGCGATAGCCGGCATCGAGCAGGGCGTCCGCGCCCCCGTCCACGCCGACCAGCACCGGCTTGACGTCGCGGATGTAGGAGCGCAGGGCAGCCAGATCCTCGCGATAGCCGTAGCCGCGCACCACCACCAGCACGTGGCGCCCGGCGAGCGAGTGGCGAAGCTCGGGGAGGCCGGCGCCGCCGAAGAGCAGATCACGCTCCTCTCGCATGTACTCGAGGGTGTTGCGTGCGAAGCCCTCGAAGCGCTCGTCCACGGCTTCGCGGGCCGACTCCATGTCTCGAAGGATCGAGATCCGATCCTGCCTGACTCCCACCGCGAGCAGGCGGTCGCCAGCGAACAAGCGGTCGTCCTCCAGGCGCACCGGATCCCCCTCCCGCACCTTCTGGAGCACCAACGGTCCGACGCGGTCGATCAAAGGGATCCCCGCTTCCTCCAGGATCTTGGGACCGAGGTTCGGGTAGCGACCGCTGATCGAGGGGGCGGCGTTCACGACGGCACCCACCCCGGCGCGAACGAGCGCCTCGGCGGCGACACGGTCGAGGTCCTCGTGATCGATCACCGCCACATCCCCCGGCTGTATCCGGGAGACGAGATCCTTCGTACGATGGTCGACCCGCGCCCTGCCCCCCGCCTGGCCGCGTGGACGGGTCGTGCGGAGCCGAAGCAGCTTGGAGGCCAGTTCGTCCCTTCCCCGGCCCGGGACCGTCCCGGCCGTCCCTCGAGTGATTCGAGGGTAGCCGAGAGCGAGGCTCAGGTGACGGCGCCTGCCCTTCCGAGCCCCGCGGTCTCCGCTCGGAGCCGGTCGGCTTCGCCGAGAAGCTCTTCCGCGTGGGAGACGGCGCTCTCGCTCCCTGCGAGCCCGGCCAGCATCCGTGAGAGCTCCTCGGTCCGACCGGGCCCGTCGAGGAGGTCCACCGAAGCGGTCCCGCCTTCCTTGGTCACCCGGAGGTGCCTGTCCGCGAAGCAGGCGATCTGCGGCAGGTGCGTCACCACGAGCACCTGGCGGCCGGACGCCAGCCGGGCGAGACGACGTCCCACCGCCAGACCGGCCTGTCCTCCGATGCCCGCATCGACCTCGTCGAACACCAGGGTCCCCACCTCGTCGAGATCTGCGAGGACGC
Source organism: Actinomycetota bacterium (assembly GCA_035512775.1). Classification (GTDB taxonomy): domain Bacteria; phylum Actinomycetota; class UBA4738; order UBA4738; family HRBIN12; genus JAJNBA01. Next base: position 20,852 of record DATKDI010000018.1, read on the forward strand.
TCCGGCAGGCGAGCATCACCCGAGAGAGCTCGCCGCCCGAGGCGGCCTTGGCAAGCGCGCGCACCGGCTGACCGGGCGAGGGCGAGAACCACAGCTCGACGCGCTCGGCGCCCGCCGGTCCCGGCTCCTCGGTCGAGACCAGACGAACCTCGAAGGCGGCCCCAGGCATCCCGAGCTCCTCGAGCTCCTCGCGGACCGACACCTCCAGCGCACCTGAGGCCGCCGTGCGTCCGGCGGTCACGGTGGCAGCGCGGTCACGGGTCTGCTCCGTCAAGGTCGCGGCCTCGGTCTCCAACTCCGTGATCCGATCGTCGGCACCCGCCAGGGTCCGCAGCCGTTCGGCTGCCTCGGCAAGGAAAGCCGAGACGTCGGCGTCGGACGGGCCATACTTCCGCTGGAGCTGCTTGAGCGCCGCGATCCGCTCCCGGATCTCCTGCAGCCGTTCGGGATCCGGGAGCAACGCCTCACCGTAGGCGCGGACGTCTCGCGCCAGCTCCGAGGTCTCGGCAGCGACGCCGCGAGCCCGCTGGGCAACCTCGACCGCCGTCGGGTCGAGCTCGGCCGCGGCCTCCAGCACGGATGCGAGCGACGCCGCCGCGTCAGCGATGCCGCCCTCACCGGTCAGAGCGTGCTCGGCCGAAGATGCCTGCTCCATCAGCCGCTCGACGTGCGAGAGCCGGCCTTCCTCCGTGGTGAGCTCCTCGGTCTCTCCGTCCCGGGGACCGACGGCCTCGATCTCGTTGACCTGATACGCGAGGAGGTCCAGCTCTCGCTCGCGTCCACGCGCCGCCTCCCGCAACGCCTCGAGCTCCGCGCGGCTCACGCGAAGCCTGTCGTGCGCCTCCCGGTAGGCGCCCAGGGCCACGAGATGCACGTCCCCCGCGAACCGATCCAGGAACGCCGTCTGGGCGGCGGGCACGAGCAACCGCTGGGTCTGTCCCTGCCCGTGGTGCTCGACGAGGCCGGCGCCGAGCTCGGCGAGGGCCGACGCGGTCGCGAGTTGACCGCCGATGCGCGCGGTCGATCGCCCGTCCCGGGCGATCGCCCGCGCCAAGATCACCTCGCCGTCCTCGGCCCACTCCCCGGCCTGGTCCGTGGCGTCGAAGCGCGCCTGCACCCGGGCAGCGCGCGCATCGTCGCGGACGAGCGAGGCCGAGCCTCGTTCCCCAAGCGCCAGCAGGAGCCCGACGGTCACCATGGTCTTGCCAGCACCCGTCTCGCCGGTCAGCACGTTCAGACCCGGCCCCAGCTCGAGCTCGAGGTCCGCGATCACCCCGAGCCCGCTGATGTGGAGCTCCCGCAGCACGGCGCGGATGCTAGCGCCGCCCCCTGACACCCGCTCCCCCGACGTCCGGCGGATCCCCGGGCAGATCGAACTTGTCACGGACCCGCGCGAGGAACCCCGGCCCGTTCTCCTTGGCCACCAGCCGCGCGGGTCGCGGTGCCGCGCGGATCCGAACCCTCGAGCCGACCGGCAGCTCGATCCCCTCTCGGCCGTCGGCGGATACGACACCCGGTTCGTCCCCGACCACCTCGAGGACCACCACCTGCTCCGCCCCGAGCACGAAGGATCGGTCGAACACCATGTGCGCGGCGATCGGGGTGAGCACCAGGCAGGCGACGCTGGGACTCACGATCGGACCGCGCGCCGAGAAGGAGTACGCGGTGGATCCCGTCGGCGTCGCCACGATGACGCCGTCGGCCGAAAACGTGGTCACGTACTCGCCGTCGACGTGGACCGCGAGCCGCACCAGACGGTGGCGGGTCCACTTCTCGACCATGATCTCGTTCATCGCCCACTGGGCGGGGAACGAGGTGCCCTCGGCGGGCTCTGCCATCACCGCGAGTCGTTCCTCGACCCGCGTTCTGCCTTCGAGCGCGGCTCGCACGAGCTCCAACGCATCCGGGCCGGGCTCGATCTCCGTCAGGAACCCGAGCCGTCCCACCTTGACACCCAGCACCGGGCAGTCCACCTCGGCCGCGACACGCGCGGCTCGAAGGAACGTGCCGTCCCCGCCGACCGACACCACCAGGCCGGGAGGGTCGTGGCGAACGTCCTCGGGGCCTCTCGCGAGCCCGGTCGCGACACCTTCGGCTTCGAGATCGTGCCGGAGCTTCTCGGCCGTCTCGACCGCCGTCGGTCGGCCCTGGTGCACGACGAACGCCACCCGGCTCATGAGGCCACCGCGTGCTCCGCTGCCTCGATGGCGCCGTCGATGTCGAGGGAGCTCCCCTCCCCCGCTGTCCTCGTATGTAGGAGGAACTCGACATTGCCGGCCGGTCCCTTCACGGGGGAGGCGATCACGGCCAGGGTCGCGGCCCCCGCGGCCCGGGTCGCTTCGGCCACCTCCTCGATCGCCCGTCGCCATCCGCCCGGATCTCGGACCACGCCACCGCGCTCCACTTGCTCCCGACCTACCTCGAACTGCGGCTTGATGAGGAGGACGAGATCCGCGAGGGGCTCGGCCACGCCGACGAGCGGGCCCACGACCAGGCGGAGCGAGATGAACGAAAGGTCCGCGGTGAAGAGGGACGGCCGGTACGGGAGCAGATCGGGATCGAGCTCGCGCACGTTCGTCTTGTCCATGACCGTCACGCGAGGATCGGTTCGGAGCTCCCACGCGAGCTGGCCGTAGCCGACGTCCAAAGCGACGACGTGGCGCGCTCCACGCTGCAGGAGGCAGTCGGTGAATCCCCCGGTGGATGCCCCGGCGTCGAGACAGTCACGTCCGGTGGGATCGATCGCGAACGCGTCGAGCGCGGCGGCGAGCTTGTCTCCGCCTCGAGAGACGTAGCCGCGCGCCGGCGCGCCGACGACGAGCGCCTCGTCCGTTCCCACGAGCGTAGTGCTCTTGGTTGCCGGCGCACCCCGAACGGTCACGTGCCCCGCCCGGACCGCCTCCTGCGCTTCCGCCCGGCTGCCCGCGAGCCCACGGCGCACCAGCTCGGCGTCGAGGCGGCGGCGGCCCAACGGGTCGATCCCGCCCTACGACGCGCTCGAGGACTTCCGACGGGATCCCGTCGTCGTCTTCCGAGCAGACGTCTTCTTCCGCGACCCGGTCGTGCGTCGCGTGGTGGTGCGACCGGTCGGCTTCCGGGCCGGCGACTTCCGCGAGGGCGTCTTCCGCGCGGCAGGCTTCTTCCGACCGGATGCGGTCATGCCCGTCGCGCGCTCCAGGTCCCGCACCCTCTTGCGGAGCGAGTCGAGCTCGCTCTGCGTGGCCGCGCCCATCGAGCGCATCTGCGAGGCGACCTCCTTCCGCACCGCCTCGCGGAGACGCTGCGACAGCTGGACCAGCTCTACGGCGGTCTTCGCCACCTGGTCCTTGGCCGCATCGGGATCCAGGTAGCGCTTCGCGAGATCTTGTGCCTTCGCCGGACTCAGCTGACCGATCACGGCCTCGAACGTCTTCCGGATCTCATCGAGCACCATCGGACCACTCCTCCTGTTCCGGGTCGATCGTTTTCAGTGTTCTCCGCTTCTTGGGGCAGGATACCCCCGTCCCCCGGGCGGAACCCGTCACACCAGTCCGGAGAGGTCGTCGATGATGAACGTCGGCTTCCACTTCGAGCGTTCCACGTCCTCGCGACGGGCATCACCCGTGAGGACGAGCGCCGCGTCCCACCCGAGCCGCTCGGCGCCGGCGATGTCGGTGTCCAGCCGATCGCCGACCACGAGTGGGCGGCCACCGCCTGCCGAGGCGAGCGCACGCTCGAAGAGCGGGGGCTCGGGTTTCCCGACGACCTCGCCGCGGGTGCCGGCGGTCGTTTCGATCGCGGCGAGGAGCGCGCCGGCACCGGGCCAGGACTCACCCCCCGGTGCGGGGAACGAGGGATCCGCGTTCGAGGCCACCAGGGGAGCGCCCCGTTCCACGAGCACCGCGGCATCCTTCAACTTCGTGTAGTCGGCTCCTCGATCGAACCCCACCACGACGACGTCGGCCCCGTCCGTGGAGCCATCCACGACGCGGATGCCGGCGTCGGCCAGCGCTTCGAGGAGCCCCTCTTCACCGACGACGAACGCCGATCCGACGCCGCGCTCGGCCAGGAGCGTCGCCGTCGCGAGCGCCGAGGTCACGATCTCCTCCGGCTTCGCGACGACGCCGACGGAGGCAAGCCGCTCGGCCACTTGCGCCGGCGTCCTGCTCGAGTTGTTGGTGACGAAGGCGATCCGCTTCCCGCCGTCCCGCAGGGCCCGAACCGCGTCGGCCGCACCGCCGATCGGCTCGGGCCACCGATATAGGACCCCGTCCAGATCGAGCAGGATCGCGTCGTAGGGATCCGCCAGCACGCGCGTCAGGCCGACAGCCGCTCGAGGACCTTGACGTAGTCGGGCACGCCCGGCCGCAGGACGACCGCGAGCTTGGCGTGTCCCCGAGCTCGCGAGCGCTGGCCCGTGCGTTCACACGCGAGCGCGAGCGCGAAATGGGCGTAGTCATCGGAGGGGTTGAGCTGCACAGCTTTCGCGAACTCGCGACGAGCGCGAGACGCTCGGCCGCTCGCGTAGAGCGCGCGCCCGAGCGCCTCCCGGATCGACGCTTTCTCCGGCTCCATCAGCTTCGCCCGCGAGAGCAACATCACGGCCTGATGCGGATGGCCACCAGCCAGCATCGAACAGCCTCGGGCATACAGGTCGTACGCCGATTCTTCTCGAGACGACTGCTTCCCCACCACTCGACGTTAGCAGTGACGACCAAGAGGGCGGTTACTCGGAGGACGGCGAACGGGGACTTCGGGACGTTCTCCCCGCTGCTTAGCCCTGCTGCTCCGCCATCTTCTGGATGTTCTGGACGGCCTCGGCCGGGGTGATGTCGTTGGCCTCCGCCGAGGCGGCGATCGCGCTCCAGTTGATGTTCCGGTCGTCACCGTGGTTGTCTTCGGGACTTCCGCATCCGCAGTTCGCACACATGGAGCTCCTCCTCCATCATTCTGACGTCCGCTTCGGACCGATGAACCGATGAGTTGAGACTTCCCCCAGAAGTCCACCCGCAAACCGAGCGTGGCGCCGGACGCAACGACGGGTGCGCCGAGCGAGAGCGATCAGGCGGCAGGCTGCTCGAGCTTCTTGATCCCCGTGGCCACCACCTCCGTCAGACTTCGAGCTCCTGCTCCGCTCCGATAGAACCGCCGGACGAGGTGCCCGTGCACGAGCACGGCGTCGCCCTTGACGATCCCGTCGACGGTGCGCGCGCCGACCGTGGCGTGCCACGCCGCGACCGGCAGGGGGAGGAGGCGCCTTCCCGCCTCCGGAACGGAGAGTCGGAGCTCGGTGACCTCGTCTCCGGACGGCATCCGGCGCTGGACCGGATCGGCCGCCACGGTGCCTGCGAGCACGACGACGTTGACCGTCACCATGAGTTCTCCTCCCTTCCGCGAGACGACCGTATCCGCCGGCACCGACACACCCCTGCGAGACTGGCTCGATGCAGGAACGGCCGCCCGTTGTGTTCCCCGTCGCCGACGGCATCACCGCGATCGACACCTTCATGGGCGGCAGGGCACGTTACACCGCCGCGTACCTCCTGGATGCCGTCGAACCGACGCTGGTCGAAACCGGCCCGGGAACATCCGTCGAGCCCGTCGCCGCGGCGCTCGGCACGCTCGGGATGACCACGGACGAGCTCGCCCACATCGTCCTCACCCACATCCATCTGGACCACGCGGGTGGCGTCGGGCAGCTCGCGGCGCGATTCCCGAGCGCCACCGTGTGGGTGCACGAGCGCGGCGCGCCGCATCTCGTGGACCCCTCCCGACTCGTCGCGAGCACGGCCCGCGTCTGGGGCGAACAGGAGATGCGCGAGCTCTTCGGACCCACGCAACCCGTAGACCAAGGACGCGTGCGATCGCTCCACGACGCCGACGTGATCCGTATGGGCGACCGCGGGCTCCGGGTGCTCGAGACACCGGGGCACGCGTCGCATCACGTGGCGCTCGTCGACTCCCGGACCGGCGCCACCTTCACGGGCGACGCCCTCGGGATCCATGTGCCGGACCTGCCCGTGCTCCGGCCGGCGACACCCCCTCCCGAGTTCGACCTCGAGCGGTACGTCGATTCGATCGAACGCATCCGGGACGCGGCGAGATCGGTCCTGCTGTTCGCGCACTTCGGACCGCTCCCCGACGTCGCGGCGACCTGTGACCTCGCGATCCGCCGCGTGCGGGACTGGGCTGCCGTCGTCGAGAAGGCGCTCCGCGAGACCGCGGATCCGGAAGAGCTCACCGCCCGGCTCGAGGCGGCGGCGCTCGCCGACATCGACACCGGTGCCGAGGCGACGCTCGACCTGGCGATGCTCGAGGATCGCCTCCGGCTGCTGTCGAGCATCAAGATGAACGCACAGGGGTTGGCGCGCTACTGGCAGAAGCGGCGGAAGCGGGAAGAGGAAACCCTCAGCTGATCGCGGCAAGGCGCTCGGCGACGTCGAACGCTCCTGCATCGTGGCGCATGATCCGCCGGAACTCCTGTGCCGCCTCTTCGCGCCTCCCGGCGCGTTCCAAGACGTCACCCTTCACGTACCAGAGTCGAAGCGTGTAGCCGGCGGCCACATCCTCACGGGTCTTCGCTCGACCGAGGAACGCGAGGGCTTCGGCGAAACGCCCCTGATCCGCGAGTGCCGACGCGGCCACGATCACCGCTTCCGCCTTGGCTTCGTCGGAGACGCCCTTGACCCGGAGCACCTCCTCGGCGAGAGGCACCGCCTCCGCCGGTCGACCGAGCCCGCGAAGGCTGTCGGCGATGAGGTGGTTCTGGTCGGCGCGGCCGCTGATGCGCTTGTACGCCTTGAGCTCGGTGAGCGCCTCCTGCCATCGCCCGAGCCCGTACATGGCCAGTCCGAGGACCTCTCGGACCGCCCCGGAACGAGGGACGAGGGCCTTGGCCTTCTCGGCTTCGGCCGCGGCGGCCTTGGGATCGTCTCGATCGAGGAGCTCGATCGCCCGTGCGAGCCGGGACATCGCGTCACGTTCTTTCCCGGGCGGCGCCGTCCGGCGGATCTCCTCCTGGATGGCACGAGGGAGTCCGTCGGTGGGCGCGGCGGCCCTCGGGCCGCCGCGCCCCTTCTTCTGGAAGGCACCCGACATGGAGGTCAGCGTACGGAAAAGCGAACGGGCCGCCCTTGCGGGCGGCCCGTTCGTACGAAGTCTCGGCAGCGACCTACTCTCCCACTCCGTCTCCAGAGCAGTACCATCGGCGCTGGAGGGCTTAACTTCCGGGTTCGAGATGGGACCGGGTGTTCCCCCTCCGCCATGGCCACCGAAACACTGTGTCCCCGGATCGAAGGCATCGCGATCCGAGAAGATGGCGAGGATGCGCCCCGAGCAGAGCTCGGAACACGATAGCGAGCGCGAGCAAGAGTCAAGTCCTCGGCCTATTAGTACGGGTCAGCTCCACACGTTGCCGTGCTTCCACTTCCCGCCTATCAACCTCGTGGTCTGCGAGGGGCCTTACCTGGTCGAGCCAGTGGGAGATCTCATCTCGAGGTGAGCTTCGCACTTAGATGCTTTCAGCGCTTATCCCTTCCGAACGTGGCCAACCAGCCATGCCGCTGGCGCGACAACTGGCACACCAGAGGTTCGTCCACCCCGGTCCTCTCGTACTAGGGGTAGCTCCTCTCAAATCTCCTGCGCCCACAGCGGATAGGGACCGAACTGTCTCGCGACGTTCTAAACCCAGCTCGCGTGCCTCTTTAACGGGCGAACAGCCCGACCCTTGGGACCTGCTCCAGCCCCAGGATGAGACGAGCCGACATCGAGGTGCCAAACC
>DATKDI010000019.1:0-46788 GCA_035512775.1 Actinomycetota bacterium
GGTCCTCCCTCCAGCTCGTGCTTCGCCGTCGGGGCGAACAGGACGAGGGAGCCGCATCGCTCCGGATGCGTCGCCGCCAGCAGCATCGCGACCAGGGTGCCATCGTTGGTGCCGACGATGACGGGTCGTTCCGAACCCACCGCGTCGAGGACCGCGACCACGTCCTCGACCTGCGTGTCGAAATCGGGCAGGGCGTCGAGTGGCACCGGGTCGGAGAGGCCCGTCCCTCGCCGGTCGAAGTGGATCAGGCGGCCCAACGAGGCGAGCCGGCGCAGCAGCCGGGCGAAGTCCGGGAAGTCCCAGACCGCCTCGACGTGATGCACCCAGGTGTCGACGAACAGGATGTCGATCGGACCGTCCCCGACGACCTGGTACGCGATGTGCACGTCGCCGACCTTCGCGAACCGGGTCTCGCCTTGGTCCGGCATGGGCGAGAGCGTATCGTTGCCGGCCCATCGGCCACGTCGCCGCCGCGATCCCGATCGGCGTGCTCAGGGATGAGGGCCGACGTGCCGACCACTCCGGTATGGCTGTCGATCAGAACGAGCGGCGGGAGAGCGATGGACTGGGCGACACGTTGGTGGGTCGTCGCGCTGACGATCCTCGCACCGCCGAGCCCGTCCGGACGCGTTTCGCGCGTTTCCTGGGCCTCCATCCGGATGCGCGGGCATCGAACAGGGGAGCGAACGGTGAGCTCGTGAGCGGTTGGTGGCTCGGTCGGCTCCCCGAGGGTTGGCACGTGATCAACGAGGTTCCCGTCGGCGATGCCGGCGGGATGGTCGACCATGTCGTGATCGGACCCTCGGGGGTCTTCACGATCAACACGAAGAACCTGACCGGCAAGGTATGGGTGGGACCGAAGAGCATCCTGTACAACCGGAGAAGTACCGACTTCCTCCCAAGGGCGACCGCCGAGGCGCGCCGTGCGTCGCGACTCCTCGCGGCCGCGGTCGGACGACCCGTCGAGGTTCGAGGCGTGATCGCGATCCTCTGCGACAACTGGACCATCAAGCAGCGACCGGCCGAGGTCTACGTGGATGCGACGAGAGGCGTGAAGGACTGGATGCTGAGGCAGCCCGCCGTCCTGCGCGCCCAAGAGGTCATCGAGCTGGCAGCTGCCGCCTCGAACGCCGACACATGGGCATGAGTCTGACTGCCTGAGCCTCTCGACCCGAGGCCGAGGCGACCCTAGACTCCGCCCATGCAGCGGCGCAGCGGCGGGCGCGGCTCCCGACGCGTGCGACCGGGCTCGCCGCGGGGCTCGGGGCGGTCTGGGTCTCGCACGCGGACGGCACCGTCACGAAGGTGGATCCGGTCACCGTGCGGGCCACTCCTGGCTTCACCCGGATCGAGGGTTCTGTCCGTGCGATCGTCGTCGACGCGGCCAGGAAGACCATCTGGATAGATGTACGAAGCGACTGAGGCTGCCTTCCACTCGCGCCGTCCGAGAACCTAGACTCCCGCCCATGCAGCGGCGCAGCGGCGGGCGCGGCCTCGGCGCCGTCGGCGGCTGAGGGGATCGATGTCGCGCAACTCGGGGGAGCTCCGGCGCACGATGCCGGCCCTCATCGCGGCGATCCCGATCGCCATCGTGTTCTTCGCGGTCCTTGGCATCATCTTGACCGCGGCCGGGCCAGAGGGGTTGGCGCTGTCCGACGAGGAGACCAGCGGTTGGATCGCCGTGGTCTACGGACTCCCGATGCTCCCGACCCTGGTGCTGTCGATCCGGTACCGCCAGCCGCTCATCTTCACCGGGAACATCTTCGCGATCATCTTCTTCGTCTCGCTGGGGGACCAGATCGCGTTCCGGGACCTGGCCGGCGCCTCTCTCGTGGCCGGAGCGCTGGTGCTCGTGGCGGCGGCCTTCGGTCTGACGGGACCCCTCGCGCGTTGGATCCCGGCACCCATCGTCCACGGCCTGATCGCCGGAGCGGTGACCCCGTTCGTCGTCGACGTCTTCTCCTCGCTCAGCACATCGGCTGGTGGAGTGGCGATCCCTCCGGAGATCCCGCTGATGGTCGGGGCGGCGCTCGCGACCTACCTCCTGAGTCAACGCTTCCTGGGGCCACGGATCCCGCCGATCCTTCCGTCGTTCGTGGCCGGACTCTTCGTCGCCCTCCTGACCGGGCAGCTGGGAGAGATCCCTTCGTCTCTCGAGCTCCCGAACTTGGAAGTCGTCCGTCCCGGGTTCTCGTGGACCGCGATCGTTACCGCCACGCCGGTGCTGGTGGCGCTGCTCACCGTTCAGTCGAACGTCCCGTCCGTCATCTACCTGCGGACGCAGGGATTCCGAGCGCCGGAGCGCGTCGTCAACATCGTGAGCGGCGTGGGAACGATGGTGGGTTCGTTGTTCGGTCCGATCGCCGTGTCGTTGGCGCTGCCGCCCCTGCTGCTGGCCGCGGGACCCGGCGCGGGCGAGCGCTCGATCCGCTTCCGAGCCGTTTACGTTCCCGTCGCGACGGGCTTGCTGATCGCACTGTTCGCTGGCACGGCGGCCGATCTCTCGGTGCTCGTCCCGCCCGTGCTGCTCCTCGCGATGGCCGGGTTGGCGCTGATGCCCGCGCTCATCGCCGCGTTGCGGGAGATCACCACAGGGCCGCTCATCATCGGGCCCCTGTTCGCGTTCGTGATCGCGCTCTCGGAGATGAAGCTGTTCGGCTTGGGACCGTTCTTCTGGTCGCTCGTCCTCGGGACGGCCGTTTCCCTCCTGATGGAGCGGGATGGATGGAAGCGTTTGGGGGACGCCTAGGCTGGGCCATCGTCAGAACGAGTTCAGGGAGTCGTCGGCGGTCATGGACCCGGTCGGCCAGGTGCCACCGTGTCTCGATCGGCTCTCGCGTTGTTGCTGCGACCCGGATCGCCGACACGATCGACGTCGGCACCACGCTGCTTGCCATCGCCGCCGCTCTCGGGCTTCTCGCCACCGGCGGAACGGCCGTCGCTCGGGTTCTCCTTGCCCTTGGCTTCGCCCTTGTTGCCCTGGCTTCCTGGGTCATCCGGCTTGCCGCCCCCGTTCTGCCCGCGGTTGCCACCTGCGTTGCTCCCACGATCCTGCGGACAGCCGTTCGCCGGACGCGCTTCGCGACCAGTGGGCCGATCCGCTCGCTCGTCACCGTCTCGCCGAGGTTCGCAGCGCGCCAGCCGGCCCTGCTCGCCCGGCTGTTCCGAACCGGTAGCGACGGTCCCGTCGTCGGGACGCCGGGTCTGAGCAGGGCTGGGTGAGCGGCGTGGCGTCCGGTCCTCATCCAAGAGATCGAGCGCGTTCGGCACCGCCACGGCGATCGTCGTGAGCGCCGTGAGGACCATGATCCACGTGGCCACCGCCGCCAGCACGCGACTGCGGTTCCCGCCCCGGCGCGCCGGCTCCGGGGGTTCGACTTCCTCCGAACGAGGTGCAACGCGACGTTCCTCGATGGGAGTCGCGACCTCGAGGAACTCCGGGATCCGGATAGGTGCGTGCCGGTCCTCCGCCCGCTTCGACGCTCTCCGCACGGCCGCGCCGAGGTCCTCGATGACCAGGTGTGGGTCGACGCGCTCCTCGGCGAGGACCGCGGCGACGCCTTCCGGCCAGACGACGACCAGGGAGGCCCCGGTCGCCCGTTCCCTCGCCTCGAGGGCGGCGGCGGCGGAGATCCCGCCGTCGAGGACGATCACCGATGGTCGAGCCCCCGCCAGGACCCGCTCGAGCTCCTCGTCGCTGGAGGCCATCCCGACGATGTCGAATCCCTCGCCTTCGAGCACGAAGCGGAGGATCCCGGTTCGCTCGGCTTCGCCGAGGACCACCTGCACCGTTCGCTCGCGATCCATGGCCGTCGGTGGCCTCCCGTGGTTGGGCATGCGATCGTACGCCCGTCCGACCCGGATCTCTGCCGCAGAGATGGCCGTCGGGCGTGCGGCCTACAGAGGTCGCGGATGAGGCAAACCGTCCCGTCGTGGTGGTGACATCCGCACCGCGTGGAGCCTCCACCCCGCGAAGTGGCAGGTCGGCGCCCTTGGGCGCCGACCTGCGACCGTGCGAACATCCACCCGTGCTGCAGGAACACGCTCATCTCGCCGACGTACAGCGCGGCCGTCATCTGCTGCTCGCACGGGTCTTGGCCGGCCTCACATTGGCCGGCTTCGCGATCGGGATCGTGTTCGCGTTCCTCGACGCCTCGATCCGCCCTCCGGGCACAGGTGACTCGCTCGGGGACATCGTGTTCGTGCTCTCGTTCGCGATGTTCCCGGTGATCGGCTACCTGCTGGCGAGCCGCCGCCCGGAGAACTCGATCGGCTGGCTGATGCTCGGGATCGGAACGTACTTCGGACTGGGGGCGATCGTGAGCGAGCTCGGCGCTTACTTGGTCCATTCCGGCCGTCCAGATGCAGGATTCGTGTTGATCGCGTTCGACCAACCGAGTTGGCTCCCGATCGTCGTGCTGCCTGTCACGTTCCTGTTGCTGCTGTTCCCGGACGGGCATCTCCCGTCGCCACGTTGGCGGTGGTTCGCGTGGGCGCTCGGGATCGGTTTGATACTCGTGTTCTTCTCGATCCTGCTCGACCCCGCCCCGATGCAGGAGTCTCCTGTCGCGGATGTGCGGAACCCGATCGGCATCGAGGCGCTCGGGCCGATCCTGCACGCCGCCCAAGCGCTGATCCTCGTGATCCCGATCGGTGTGATCGCGTCGTTGACGGCGCTCGTCCTTCGTTTCCGTCGATCGCGCGGGGTCGAGCGGCTCCAGCTGCGGTGGCTGCTGACCGCCGCCGCCTTCGTGGGGTTGCTCTATACGGGGGCGATCCTCGCGTCGCTCGGGGGCTCCTGGGACGGGGAGAACGACCCGGGCTGGCTCATAGTGGTCCAGACCGTCGTGCTCGTGTCGTTCGCGCTGATCCCGATCGCGATCGGCGTGTCGATCCTGCGGTACCGGCTGTTCGACATCGACGTCGTGATCAACCGGGCGGTCCTGTTCGGCGCGCTGGCCGTGTTCATCACGGTCGTGTACGTGGCGATCGTCGTGGGCGTGGGAGCGCTCGTCGGCAGCCAGGCGAGTCCGGTGCTGTCGGCTGCGGCCGCGGCAACCGTCGCCCTCGCGTTCCAACCGCTACGACGTCGGGCGCAGCGTCTCGCCGACCGTCTCGTCTACGGGAAGCGTGCGACGCCGTACGAGGTGCTCTCGGAGTTCTCCGAGCGCGTCGGGCAGACCTACGCGAACGAGGAGCTCCTCCCGAGGATGGCGCGAGCGCTTGGCGAGGGCACGGGGGCGGCGCGGGCCGACGTGTGGGTGCGCGTCGGGGAGGAGCTCCGGTCGGAGGCGACGTGGCCCGAGGACGCCGAGGTGCCGCCGCCGCGAGCGATGTCCTCGTCGGAGGAACGTGTTGCGACGGCCTCCTCCTTCTTCGAGCCGGTCCGTCATCGGGACGAGCTGCTCGGCGCGCTCTCGATCGAGAAGCGGCCTGGGGAGTCGCTCTCGGCCACCGAGGAGAAGCTGATCCAGGACCTGGCGGCGCAGGCCGGGCTCGTGATGCGGAACGCGGCCCTGACAGAGGACCTGCTGGACACGATCGAACAGCTCCGGACGTCGCGCCAGCGGCTCGTGACCGCGCAGGACGAGGAGCGCCGGAAGCTCGAGCGGAACCTGCACGACGGCGCGCAGCAGCAGCTCGTGGCGCTCACCGTGAAGCTCGGGCTGCTGGAGCGGCTGGTCGAGCGCGACCCCGGGCAGGCGAAGACGATCGCCGGGCAGCTCCAGGGGGATGCGACCGGGGCACTCGAGGAGCTGCGGGACCTCGCGCGGGGGATCTACCCGCCGCTCCTCGCCGACCAGGGGCTGGCCGCGGCGCTCGGGTCGCAGGCCCGGAAGTCGACGGTGCCGGTCACCATCGAGGCCGAGGGTGTGGGGCGTTACGCGCGCGAGGCGGAGGCGGCCGTGTACTTCTCGTGCCTGGAAGCGCTGCAGAACGTCGCGAAGTACGCCTCGGCTTCGCGCGCAACCGTGCGCCTGAGCGACGGGGACGGGCGCTTGCGCTTCGAGGTGACCGACGACGGCGCCGGGTTCGATCCCTCGACGTCGTCCTACGGCACCGGGCTGCAGGGGATCGCGGATCGGCTCGCGGCGCTGGACGGCGAGCTCGAAGTCCGGTCGTCGGTCGGCGCCGGCACGACCGTGGCCGGCACGCTCCCCGTCGGGAACGGCCGCGTCGTCGACGACGCTCAGTCGGAGGTGCCCCTCCCGGCCTCCAAGTCGCTGGGTGGCTGAGAACGCAACCCCACCCTAGACTGGCCGGATACGCGATATGAGCGCCAACGGTCATCTCATCGAGATCCAGTCGGTCCGGAAGAGCTTCGGGTCCCAGCTCGTGCTCGACGGCATCGACATGTCGATCGCGATGGGGGAGGCCGTGGTCGTCGCCGGCCCGTCGGGATCGGGCAAGTCCACGCTCCTGCGATGCGTCAACGGCCTGGAGACGATCGACGAGGGAGACATCCGGTTCGAGGGGCGCTCGATCCCGGGTGCCGGCAAAGATCTCTACCGGCTCCGCGCGGAGATCGGCATGGTGTTCCAGTCGTTCAACCTCTTCGCGCACAAGTCGGTGCTGGAGAACATCACGCTGGGACCGATCAAGGTGAAGGGACTGTCGGAAGACGACGCGAACCGCCTCGCCCGAGAGTTTCTGGAGCGGGTCGGGATCCCGGAGAAGGCCGACGCCTTCCCGGCGGACCTCTCCGGTGGTCAGCAGCAGCGCGTCGCGATCGCGCGCGCCCTGGCGATGGAGCCCAAGCTCATCCTCTTCGACGAGCCGACCTCGGCCCTGGACCCCGAGATGATCCGAGAGGTACTCGACGTCATGCGCGATCTGGCCAGGGAAGGGATGACCATGATCGTCGTGACCCACGAGATGGGCTTCGCGCGCGAGGTGTGCGACAAGGTCGCGTTCATGGACGAAGGGAGGATCGTGGAGGAGGGATCGGCGGATGAGTTCTTCGAAGGGGCGAAGAGCCAGAGGGTCAAGGACTTCGTGGACAAGATCCTCCGGCATTGAGGCTCACGGTGATGAACCGCAGGGGGTCGATCGGTCCGCGCGGAGCGCGAACCGGACAAGGAGGCGACATGACGGTGAAACGGAACATGCGGTGGTTGGCGGTGTTCGCGTGTGTCTTCGCGTTGGTCGGGGCGGCGTGTGGAGACGACACGGAGCCGACCGATGGCGACACCGAGAGCCCGGTCGATGAGTTCCCCGCGGGTACCACCATGGCCGACCTGCAGGAGGCGGGGACGATCACGATCGGCGTGAAGTTCGACGTTCCGCCGTTCGGGTTCAAGAACCCGGAGACCGATGAGGTCGAGGGTTTCGACGTGGACCTGGGCCAGGCGATCGCCGACGCGCTCGGCGTGGAGCCGGAGTTCATCGAGGCGATCTCCGACAACCGGATCCCGTTCCTCGCCGACGGGACCGCCGACCTGATCCTCTCGACGATGACGATCACGACCGACCGTGACGCGGAGATCGATTTCTCGCTCCCCTACTACGTCGCGGAGGGACGGGTGCTGGTTCCGGGGGACTCGGACGTCACGGGCGTCGAAGACCTCGCCGGGACGACCGTGTGCACGGCGACCGGCTCGACCTACGAGGAGAACCTGAAGACGAACGCGCCGGAGGCGAAGCTGCGCCTCGTCGACACCTACTCGGAATGCCTGGAGCTGATCCAGACCGACTCGGTCGACGCCGTGTCCACCGACGACGTCATCCTCACCGGGATGATCATCTCGGACGACACGTTGAAGCTCGTCGGTGACGGATACACGACCGAGCCCTACGGCGTCGGCATCGCCGAGGGCGACACGGAGTTCAAGGAGTTCGTCGACGGCGTGGTCTCGGACTACATCTCCGACGGGCGGTGGGCGGCCGCGTACGAGAACTGGATCGGGCAATACACGGGAGAGGCGCAGGACCCTCCGACGATGACCCTCGAGGAGGCACTGGAGCTGCGTCCGTGCGAGGAGATGTGCTGATCGGGACGATCGCACGTCGATGAGCGACCTCTGGGAAGTGCTGCTCAGGCACTTCCCAGAGTTCCGCTCGGGGTTCCTGGTCACCGTCCAGTTGGTGGCGGTGTCCTTCGTCATCGCGGTCGTGGTGGGGCTGGTGATCGGCGCCCTCCGGGTCACGCCCATCCGCTGGGCGCGGTTGCTGGGGGGTCTCTATGTGGAGTTCTTCCGCAACATCCCGCTCCTGGTGCTGCTCTATATCTCCTACCTCGGGCTCCGCCGGGCGGGGATCGAGATCGGACCCTGGGTGGCGGGAACGGCCAGCCTCGGTCTCTACACGGCGGCCTACGTGGCGGAGACCGTGCGATCCGGCGTGTTCGCGGTGGGGAAGGGCCAGATCGAGGCCGGCCTCTCGCTGGGCTTCCCCTACCGCAAGGTGCTGTCGCAGATCGTGATCCCCCAGGCGGTGCGAAGCGTCATCCCTCCCCTGGGGAGCCTGGTGATCGCGATGATCAAGAACTCGGCGATCATCGGCGTCGCGCTCGGGCTCGCCGACGACCTGCTGAAGCAGGCCCGGCTGATCAACTCGCGAACGTTCCAGACCAACGAGGTGTTCTTCTGGGCGGCCGTGGGCTACCTGATCCTCACGGTGACCGCGACATTCGCCGTGCGCTTCCTCGAGCGGCGGCTGGTCGTCCGGCGATGAGAGGGCGGTGAGCTGAGGTGGGCTACCTGTTCGACCCCGAGAACTGGCACTGGCTCATCTCGGGGAACAACTTCCGGTTCCTGCTCACGGGCTTCTGGATCAACATCCAGATCGCGCTGGTGGCGATGGTGCTGTCGCTCTGCTTCGGCCTCATCCTCGCGCTCCTTCGCCTTTCCAAGCAGAGGATCGTCAGCGTGGCGGCGGGCGTGTGGATCGACGTATGGCGGAACCTGCCGCTGATCTTCATCATCTTGTACCTCGCCCTCGCCATCCCGGAACCATGGCGGGAGGCGTATCAGCGAGGGGTGCCCGAGTGGTTCCCGACGGCCTTCCAGTCGCCGTTCTTCCTGGCCGCCGTGGCAGGCTTGACGCTCTACAACTCCGCCGTGCTCGCCGAGATCATGCGAGCGGGGGTCGCTTCGCTGGAGAAGGGACAAGGGGAGGCGGCCGCGTCGATCGGGCTCCGCTACTGGCAAGCGATGCGGCTGGTGATCCTGCCGCAGGGGCTGCGCCGGATGGTGCCGGCCACCGTGTCGCAGCTCATCACCCTGAACAAGGACACGACGTTGATCAGCATCCTCGGCATCCAGGAGGTGATGCGCCACGCCCGGATCATCACCTCCACGAGCGGGAGCCCGTTCGTCGGCACGGGGGTGGACGCGCCGCTCCTCCAGGTCTTCCTCACCGTCGGCGTCATGTTCGTGATCGTGAACCTCGCGCTGTCACGTCTGTCCCGCCGTCTGGAGATCCGCGAGCGCCGGCGGACCGGAGTGGAGACGGCGCGCGTGGCCGGGCTCGAGGATCAGCTCGCGGTCCAGGCCGCGACGCCGCTCGAGTGACGCATCGCTACGGAGGCGTCTGCTGATCGGGCGTCCCGATGCGGAACCAGCGGAACCCGTAGCCTTCGAGCTTCAGCTCGAGCGAGGTCCCCTCGATCTCATCGAACGCAGGGCGTTCGTCCAGGAGGTCATCGAGGTGCGCGTCCTCCGGGATGTCGCTCAGCTCCACGCGAGCGATGCACGGCTCCGAAGCCAGGTTGTGGACGGCCACGATGCTCCGCCCGTCCCAGTCGCATCGGTGAGCAAGCACAGCGTCGACATCGGTCTCCAGGACCTCCCACGTTCCCCACGCCAGCTCGGGCGTTTCTCGGCGCCGGCGGATGACCCGTTCCATCCAACTCAGCAGGGAGCCGGGGTCGTGCCGCTGTGCCGTCGCGTTGACGGCCATCGGCCCGAAACGCCCCTCGACGACGGGCCGGCGCAGGCGAGACGGCCGGGCCTTGGAGAAACCCCCGTTCTTCTCGTCGTTCCATTGCATCGGCGACCGCACGCTCATCCGGCCCTCGATCGCGAGGTTCTCGGCCATCCCGATCTCCTCCCCATAGAAGAGGACGGGTGTCCCGGGCAGCGAGAACAGCAGGCTGTAGACCATCCGGATCCGCTGCGGATCGCCGTCGAGCATCGACGGGAGCCTGCGGCGGAGCCCGCGGCCGAAGAGCTGCATCTCTTCGTCCGGCCCGAACGCCGCGAACACCTCCTGGCGCTGGACGTCGGTCAGCTTGTCCAGCGTGAGCTCGTCGTGGTTGCGGACGAAGTTCGCGAACTGCTGGTCGTCCGACTCGCGCACGGTCTCGCGCAGAGCCTTCGCCAGCGGTGCCGCGTCCTGCCGAGCCAGTGCCAGGTACATCGCCTGCATCAGGTTGAAGTTGAAGAGCAGCTGGACCTCGTCCCCATCCTTGCCGCCGAAGAACGCTCGGAGGTCCTTCGGGGGGAGGTTGACCTCGCCGAGCAGGAGGCTGTCGCCCCGGCGGCGCGCCATGAACGACCGCAGGTCCCGAAGCTCCTTGTGCGGATCGAGGTTCACCTCGCCAACGATCCCGCCGGTCTCCAAGAGGAACGGCACCGCGTCCACGCGGAACCCGTCCACGCCGAGCTCCAGCCAGAACCCGGCGATCTTCGCGATCTCCTCGCGGACCCTCGGGTTGGCGATGTTCAGGTCCGGCTGGTGCGAGTAGAAGTGGTGCAGGTAGTACTGCCCCGCCTTCTCGTCGAAGGCCCAGATGCTCTCCTCGGCGTCGGGGAACACCACCTCGTTCTTCGGCTCGGCCGGTGGCTCGTCGGCCCAGACGTAGAAGTCGCGGAACTCCGAGTCGGGGGAAGATCGGGCGGCCCGGAACCACGGGTGTTTGTCCGAGGTGTGGTTGACGACGAGGTCGATGATCACGCGCATCCCACGGTCTTTCGCCGTCCGGATCATGGCCACGAAGTCCCCGAGCGTGCCCAGCCGCTCGTCCACACCGTAGTAGTCGGTGATGTCGTAGCCGTCGTCGCGGTTGGGCGAGGGCTGGAACGGCATCAGCCAGATACAGCTGACACCGATGCCGGCGAGGTAGTCGAGTCGCTCGGTGAGTCCCGTGAGGTCTCCGATGCCGTCGCCGTCCCAGTCGAGGAACGTCTCGACGTCCAAGCAGTAGATCACCGCGTTCTTCCACCAGAGATCGCTCGTCCTCGCGGTCGTCACGACGTCACCTCCGGGAGCACTCGTTCGGCGAACACCTCGATGAAACCCTCCTGCTCCTGACCCACGTGGTGGAGATAGAGCGAGTCGATCTCGAGCTCGGCCAGCTCCATGAGCCACTTCACGTGCCGGTCGGGGTCGGCGGAGACCAGCACGGCGCCGGCGACGTCCTCGGTGGAGACGTGCTTCGCCGCCTCGTCGAACTGACGCGGGAGCTCGAGGTTCCACGCGATGTCCGGACCGAACACGTTCGTGCGCCACTGATCGAGCGCGATCGCCAGGGCCGTGTCCTCGTCCTCGGCCCAGCAGACGTGGACCTGCACGGCGACCGGCTTTCGCTCGCCGCCTCCCTCCCGGAAGGCGTCGATCACACGCCGGAGCACCTCGACCGGCTGGTTCACCGTGATCAGGCCATCGGCCCAGCCACCCACGGTTCTCGCGGTCGCCTCGCTGACCGCCGCGCCGAACAGCGGCGGGAGCTGGGAAGGGAGGCTCCACACGCGGGCGCGATCCACCCGGACGAGGCTGTCGTGGCTCACCTCCTCGCCGCGGAGGAGCGCGCGGATCACCTCGACGCACTCGAGGAGCCTCGCGTCCCGATCCGGTTTCGGCGGCCACGGGTCACCGGTCACGTGCTCGTTGAGGGCCTCGCCCGAGCCCAGGGCGGCCCAGAAGCGTCCGGGGAACAGATCCCCGAGCGTTGCGATCGCCTGTGCGATCACCGCGGGGTGGTATCGCTGGCCCGGCGCGGTCACCACCCCGAATGGCAGCTTCGTCGCCTGCATCGCCGCTCCCAGCCACGACCATGCATGTCCGGAGTGGCCCTGTCGCTCGCTCCACGGAGCCAGGTGGTCCGAGCACATCGCCGCCTGGAAGCCGGCGGCTTCGGCGGCCCGGGACGCCTCGATGAGGCGGGCCGGGGACAGCTGCTCATGAGATGCGTGGAACCCGACAGTCGGCATCGTCTGCACCGTACCCGTCCGGCTTCCTGTCCAGTCCCTCAGGGCTCGAACCCCTTTCCTGTCCCCCATCTGGGGTGCCAACGCCTCCGGCCCGGGCGCAACGTCTGAAACCGCGAGCACGTGCTGCATCCGTGCTCAGGCGTCGCGGCGAGATACCCCCTTGTAGGTGTAAAGCCCGTCGCCCGTTCGGCCGATACGGATTCCATGCCGCTGGCTGAGCGCGCCCCCCGCGCATCCGTGCTCGCTCTCCCGAAGTCTGGTGACTCACGCCGGCGCGCGACCGATACGGTCGTGACCGGCCCGATGGGACCGCAGCCTCTCCGGCGCGAGAGCGACGGGTGGCTCGATCGTTGGATGGAGGCCGTCGCCGACCTGGCACGCCTGAAGGACTCCCATCCGATGCTCGACGCAGTGATCGACGAACAGCAGGGCCGCCGGATCCGGATCGGCGACCGCTGGCTCTTCGACTTCGCGTCGTGCAACTACCTCGGTTTCGACCTCGACCGCGAGATCATCGACGCGGTCCCCGCGTACCTGGATCGATGGGGCACCCACCCGTCATGGTCCCGTCTTCTCGGAAGCCCGGTGCTGTACGAAGAGATCGAGGAGAAGGTGACGGAGCTCGTCGGGGGGGAGGACACGCTGCTGTTCCCGACGATCACCCACATCCACATGTCGGTCATCCCGGTTCTCGCGGGCGCGGGCACCGTCTTCCTCGACGGACGGGCGCACAAGACGATCTACGACGGCGCGATGATCGCGCGCGGACACGGTGCGACCATCCAACGGTTCCGCCACGACGATGCGGCGCATCTCGAGGAGCTGCTGCGGTCGGGCCCGATCACGTCACGCGTGATCGCTCTCGACGGTGTCAACTCGATGCTCGGCAACGCGCCCGACCTCCGTGAGTTCGCCCGATTGGCGCGCGAGTACGACGCGATCCTGTACGTGGACGACGCCCACGGGTTCGGGGTCGTCGGCGAGCGCGCGCAGGACGAACTCACCCCGTGGGGCAAGCGCGGCAACGGCATCATCCGTCACCAGGGCGAGTCCTACGAGAACGTGATCTTCGTCGCCGGCTTCTCCAAGGCGTACTCGTCCTTGCTCGCGTTCCTGACCCTGCCGACGCGATTGAAGGATGTGCTCAAAGTTGCCGCGACTCCGTACCTGCACTCCGGGTCGTCGCCGATCGCATCGCTGGCGACGGCGATCACGGGGCTCGACGTGAACGAGCGACGCGGCGACATCAACCGGCTCGATATGTACCTGAAGACCGAACAGGTCCTCGACCGGCTCCGCGAGCTCGACATCTACACGCCCAACCGATCCGGCTATCCGCTGATCAAGGTTCCCCTGGCCGATGACGAGGACATCGACGCGGTCGGTCGCTACCTCTTCGACAGCGGCATCTACGTGACGATGGCCGCCTACCCCCTCGTCCCCATGGACGAGGCCGGCTTCCGGATCCAGGTCACGGCCGCGAACGGTGACGAGCAGATCGAGCGGCTGTGCGAGGTCCTCGGAGAGATCAACGAACGTTTCGAACTCCAACATGACGGACATCGCGAGCTCCTCCGGGATCGAGCCCCCCGAGCAGGAGGGAACACGGGATGACAACGAAGCTCTTGGAGCTCCGTTGCGAGCTGGGTCAGGGGTACTATTTCTCGAGGCCGGTCCCGATCGAAGGCGCCGAGGAGCTCCTTCGCGCGCGCGACATGGTGGCCGCGGGAGCGCTCCCGTCGTAGGAGTCCTCAGCCCTCTTCGTCCGTTCGCGTGAGGAGGTCTCCCTCGGGGGCCGTCGGCTCCTCGCCCTTCGAAAGCAGCTGGTGACTCTCCAGGATGGATGCGGCGACGTCGACGACCTTCCTGTTCGTCCGGCGGGCGTGCTCGCGGAGCAGACGGAAGGCTTGTTGCTCGTCGAGGGCGTGACGTTCCATCAAGATCCCCTTAGCCCTCTCCGTGACGGCTCGCCTTCCGAACGCGCCCTCCAGGGCGTGGTACTCGGCGAAGCGCTGGAGGGCGATGTCCATCGAGCTCTGCATCTCCTCGCGATCGTCGGTGTGCGCGATGTAGGAGAAGATGCCGAGGCGGGCGGCCCGGTCGATGAATGCCCGGTCTTGGACGTCGAGGATCGCCATGACGGGGCACGCGGCCTCCTGCACGATCGAGCGGATCAGCTCGAGTGACTCGTCAGAATCCTCGCCGACGATGACCAGGGCCACGTCCGGCAGCTCGACGGCGGTCGCGTGACCGACGGCCTCGAGGGGCGCCCCGACGCCGACGACCTCGTGCCCGAGCGACTCCACGGTGCTCGTCACCTGGTCGTGACGGGAGCCGACGCCGTCGGCGATGAGGACCCGCAGTTTCCTCCCCATTTCGGCCGTCATTCTGGCGCTCCGTCGGGCTGTTTCCTGTCCCTCGGCTGACCTACTTTAGCGGATGTGGTTGCCCTATTCCGCAACTGAGCGGGGGTGTGCTAGGTTCGCTCTGCGGGAGCCCCAGCTCACGGTTTCCGCCTCGCGAACCCCAGCTCCCGGTCCGAGAAAGCACCGCTCCCCGTGCGGGGAACAAGCGGTCGGACCGAGGAGACCCGAGGGTGCAGAACCGCATCGACACTCCGGAATCCCGTTTCGTCGTCCGCGGCGACCGCCGTAACGGCGTCGACCGTCTCTCCCTGATCGGCGAGCTCGATCGGGACAACGTTTCCACGTTCGAGGATGAGCTCGAAGGCGTCGCCCACGTGGGCGGCGCGCTCATCATCGATCTCCGAGAGCTCGAAGCCGTGGACCCTGACGGCGTGCGTGCGTTGGAGGCGACCGCCCAGCACGCAGGGCAAGACGGTTGGTGGCTGTTCATCGTGAATAGTCGAGACCATGTCCGGCACGCGTTCGAGCTGGCCGGGGCGGACATGCTCCTGACCGAGACCGACATCTCAGATGTTCTCGCCTCAGGGGACGGGCGATGGTCTGCGATGTCGCTTCCTCCACTCCCCGGAGAGCGGAAGATCCGACGACTCCGGGTGGTCAGGGAGCGACCATGAACGATTGGCGCCAGCTAGAGGTAGAGAACGAGACCCGGTCTCGTGAGATCAACGAGTGGATCGACGAATCGAACGAGTCGAACGCCGAAGGGTCGAGCCCGTTCGTCTGCGAGTGCAGCGACGGAGAGTGCACCTCGACGATCCATCTCACTCATGTGGAGTACGAAGAGGTCCGCGCCCACGGGACCCACTTCGCCATCGCGACCGACCACGAGACCCCCGACCTGGACCTCATGGTCTCCGAACGGGTCGGGTTCGCGATCATCCGGAAGCTTCCAGGGTTCCCGGCGAGGCTCGCGAACGAGTCGGATCCACGGAGGGTGCGAGCCACACCGTAGACGCTGCATCTCTCGTTCCTGCATCGGATCCTCGATGCCCGGGTGAAAGGGAGTACGAGATGATCAGAACCAGGATCGTGGCGGGAGACCACAAGGGAGAGGACATGCGCGGCATCGCGACGTCGCTCGGTCAACGACCCACGCTGGCGCCGTATCAGAACCGCACGTGCGCTCGATGCGGGGAGCACACCATCTTCGTGCTCGACGACCCCGCCGGTGGCTGGTACGCCTGCATCAAGTGCGGTCGCTACGCCTGACGGATCCCACCTTCGACAAGCAACCAGCTTCGAACGGACCTGTTGGACCACGACGACGGCTCCCTTCCGCCATCACGGCGTCGCCGATGAACTCTTCGTTGCTCAGAACGAGACCGGGAAGAACGCCTTCGTCTTCGTCAGCGACGGGCCCTCGATCGGGAGCGGCTTAGATCGGGAGCGCGAGGACCTGGCGAGCCGTGAGGCGAGTGGTGGTGGGGAGGACGCGCAAACCGACCATCCCGATCCGTCCGGACACCCATGCAGCGTCGGCGAGCGTTTCGACCGAGATGTGGCCTTCCTGCGTCTCCGAGACCCTGAAGATGACTCCGGATTCGGTCTTGTAGACGTTCCGCTCACCTTCCACACGACCAGTCTACGCGATGAACGCAACTCCCGGCCGGATGCTCGTCGTTCGGTGACCCAAGTCACGCCGTTCAACCCGCGAAGAACGCCTCCAGTGCAGGAGCGAGGAGCTTCGAGTCGGGCCCATGATCCTGACCTTCGAGGGTCCGCCGCTGCGCATCGGGAAGCACTTCCGTGAGCGCCGACGCGGCGTTCCGGATCCAGTCGGGGCTCGCGCCTCCGTCCATGACGAGCGTGGGGACGCCGACGGAAGCCCAACGCCGAAGCGGCGCAGGACTGCCGCCGGTGGCATCTCTCACGATGGTTCCGTCATACGCCAACGTGTGCGCGATCGACTCGAAGGATGCCCAGAAGGGTTCTTGCCGCATCCCGGCCACCACCTCGGCGGGCATGCCGGGTCCCGTCGTCAGGAAGTACTCGACCGCATCGCCCCGGCGGTTCGCCGAGATCAGGGCATCGAGCCGTGTCACGAAGTCCTCCGGGAGTGGGGCGCGGCTGTCATCGATGATGAAGGGTGGTTCGTACAACGCCAGCTTCGTGATCAGGTCGGGGATCGTGCGAGCGGTCTCGAGGGCGAGAACGCCGCCGGACGAATGTCCGTACACGGATGACCGCCCGCCGGCCGTGACGATCAGCGACTCGATGTCCTCGACCTCGCGATCGATCGCGTACGGCGCCGTGTCGCCGCTGTCGCCTCGACCCCGGCGGTCGTAGGCGATCACGGTGAAGCGCCGTGCCAGGAGCGAGGTCAGCTCCGGCGCCGCCGCGCGATCGCTCAGCGCACCGCCGACGATGACGATCGGCGGTCCCTCGCCCGACCGGTCGAACGCGATCGTGGTGCCGTCCATCGAGATGGCTTCTTCCATCGGAGCACTTCCTATCAGAGCGAAGATGCGCCTCCGTCGTGCCGTCGGAGGGAAGACGTACACTGGAACAGACGCGATCCCCATCCATGTGAGGGGAGAAGCAGGAGTTACGGAGGTCGCATCCGACCATCCCGTCCCATCGCTGGTCCCAGCGAGGGCTCGATATCCCGAGCGATCTCGCTCTCGATCCGGCTCACGCTGGCCTGACGGTCGCGGGTCCGAAACACCCGACACATCGACCGATACATCGAAGGAGAACTCACATATGCAGCACGTACGCATCGCAACGTATGAGATCAAGGACGGCAACTTCCAGGAGCTCGCCGACATCGCCCGTCAGGGGATGCTGCGCACGTTCCAGGAGCAGCCCGGCTTCATCCGCTACGGCCTCGCCGACCTCGGCGAGCGGAAGCTCGTTTCGCTGAGCCTCTGGGAGACCCGCAAGGACGCCGACGCCGCCGTTCCGGTGGCAGAGCGCTGGGTGCGCGAGAACATCGCCAACCGGGTGGACCTCCGTACGACCCAGATCGGGGACATGGCCTTCTTCGAGGGCACGCCCGCAAAGGTCTAGGGATCGGTTCTTCGCGGCCGCGCCGCGCGACTGCACGAGCGCGGCCGTGCGGGGAGGGAGTCCACCTCGGTGGACTCCCTCCTCCCACATGAAAGTGAGGGCACTATGTCGATCCTGAAGGATCGGATCCGCCCGCTCGATCCGTCTTCGCTCCAAGAGTTCCTCGCGCCCGATCTCGAGGCCGAGACCGAAGAACAACACGCCGACACGTCGTCGGAACCCGAAGAGGGGGCAACTCTCGTCGACGATGTGCCACCGCACATCCCGTTGGGCAGGACCTCGTTCGAGCTCGAATCCCGAGGGGGGTACGTGCGCACGGTGATCGGGACGGTCGCCTATCTCGACGAGGAAGCGGAGACCTACATGCTGCTCCGCGGTAACGGCGACGGCGAACTGCTCCGGGTGCCGCTTCGAGACATCACGTCCGCGCATGAGACGGCACTGACCACCGGTTAGCGCCCCCCGGGTCGCTCCGGGGCATCCCGGGCACCCTCTAGGATTCGCTCGTGAAGCGATGCCCGTCTTGCGGGGACGAGAACGCCGACAAGGCTCGCTTCTGCCAGAACTGCGCGACGCCGCTGGGCGAGGCGGAAGCCCCCGCGGCCGACGTCCGGAAGGTCGTCACGATCGTCTTCGCCGACGTGACGGGGTCCACGGCGCTCGGCGAGCGGCTCGATCCCGAGGCGCTCCGCAGCGTGATGGGCCGGTACTTCGACGAGATGGCCGCCGTGATCGAGAGCCACGGCGGCACTGTCGAGAAGTTCATCGGTGACGCGGTGATGGCGGTCTTCGGGATCCCCCGGCTCCACGAGGATGACGCCGTGCGAGCGGTGCGCGCCGCGGTCGGCATGCGCGACGCCCTCGCCTCACTCAACACCGATCTGGAGCGCGAGCACGGCGAGGGCCTGGCCGCACGGATCGGCGTGAACACCGGCGAGGTCGTGGCCGGCGATCCCTCAGCCGGGCAACGACTCGTTACCGGCGACGCCGTGAACATCGCCGCCAGGCTGGAGCAGGCCGCCGAACCCGGGGAGATCCTCCTCGGTGAACCCACCTTCCGCCTGGTGAAGGACGCCGTCGAGGTCGAGCCGGTCGACGCGCTCGCCCTGAAGGGCAAGGAGGAACGTGTGCCGGCGTTCCGATTGCTCGACGTCTCGGCCGGCGCAGCCGGGCACGAACGCCACCTCGACTCACCGATGGTGGGACGCGCGAAGGAGCTCTCCCTCCTCGAGCACGCGCTCGAGCGCGCGGTCACCGACCGGACCTCGCATCTGTTCACGCTGATGGGCCCCGCGGGCGTCGGGAAGTCTCGCCTCGTCCACGAGTTCCTGAACGGCCCGGCCGCCGGCGCGACCATCCTGCGCGGCCGATGCCTCTCCTACGGCGAGGGCATCACGCTCTTCCCGATCGCCGAGGTGGTCCATCGGGCCGCGGCGATCCTCGACTCCGACCTCCCGGGGGTCGCTCGGTCGAAGCTCGACACCGTCCTGGTCGACGCGCCCGACGCCGAGCGCGTGGCCGGGCTCGTCGCGGGGCTGTTCGGGTGGGCCGAGCCCGGCGCGACCGAGGACGCCTTCTGGGCCGTGCGGAAACTGCTCGAGCACCTCGCTCGCGAGCGCCCGGTCGTCGTCGTGTTCGACGACATCCACTGGGGCGAGCCAACGTTCCTCGACCTGATCGAGCACCTCGCCGACTGGACGCGGGAAGCGGCGCTCCTGCTCCTGTGCATCGCCCGGCCCGAGCTGTTGGAAGTTCGCCCAGGTTGGGGCGGCGGCAAGATGAACGCGACGTCGATCCTGCTGGAGCCGCTGCCCGTCAACGAGGCCTCGACGCTCGTGGACAACCTGCTGGGCCGGGCGGACATCCCGCAGGCGGCGCGCCAACGGATCCTCGAGGCCGCCGAGGGCAACCCTCTGTTCGTCGAGGAGATGCTCGCTATGCTGATCGACGACGGGCTGCTCCGGCTGGAAGACGGCGCCTGGCGGGCGGTCGAGGACCTGGCGGACGTGACGGTGCCGCCCACGATCCATCTGCTCCTCGCCGCGCGATTGGATCGGCTGGATGCCGAGGAGCGCGGCGTGATCGAGCGCGGTGCCGTGGAGGGCAAGGTGTTCCATTCCGGCGCGGTCGCGACCCTCAGCCCGCAAACCGCCCGGCCACAGGTCCGGTCAAGGCTGCTCGCTCTGGCGCGCAAAGAGCTGATCCGACCGGACCGACCGGAGTTCGCAGGCGAGGACGCCTTCCGGTTCCGCCACCTGCTGATCCGCGACGCCGCGTACCAGGCGATGCCGAAGGAACAGCGCGCCGAGCTGCACGAGCGCTACGCTGGCTGGCTCGCCGAGGCTGCCCGCGATCGCATGGTGGAGTACGAGGAGATCCTCGCCCATCACTTGGAACAGGCCTACCGCTACCGCGTCGAGCTCGGCGCGCCCGACGATCTGGCGCGCGGGCTCGCCGCCCGAGCGGCAGAGCATCTGTATGCGGCCGCGGTGCGAGCCGACGAGCGCGGCGACCTGGCGACGGCCCGATCCCTCCTTGATCGGAACGTCGACCTGTCGGACGGGACGCTCCGCGTACGGGCCCTCGTGCTCCTGTCGGAGCTCCTCCCAGAGCTCGGCGAGTACGCGGCGGCGCATGAGACCGCGGTCCGCGCGATCGAGGCAGCCGACGCGGTGGGCGACCGTCCCTCCTCGCTTCGGGCCGGGCTTGTCCGCGCCCTCAACCGGAGCTCGATCGATCCGACGCACACGATGAAGATGGGCCGCACGGCAGTGGAGGAGGTGCTCGCCCAGGCCGAGCGACTGGGGGACGCCGACCTGCGTGACCGAGCCGTCCTCGCGCTGACGCTGCTTGCATTCTTCCTGGGGAAGCCGACGGAGGCGATGGTGATCATCGACGAGCTGTCCGATCGGGTACCGACGATGTCGCGGCGCGATCGGAACGAGGTCGCCGGCCAGATGGCGATCTGCTCGTACTTCGGATCCGTTCCCGTCGACGAAGCGTTCGTCGTGCTCGATCGAGCCGCCCACCTTCGAGGCGAGAGCCTGATCGGCGAGGCCCACGATCTGCAGGTCCGGAGCGGCGTCTTCGCGATGGCCGGGCGCTTCGAGGAGGCGCACGAGGCGGTGGAGCGATCGAGGGCGATCTACGAAGAGCTCGGGGCCCCGACCATCATGATCTCGACGAACCAGATCACCGCGGAGGCACTGCGGCTCGAGGGACGGCCGCAGGATGCGGAGCGGGTCCTCCGGGAGATGCACGAGCTGTACGACTCGATGGGCGAGACGGCGTTCAACTCGACGATCTGTTCCCTTCTCGGTCACGCGCTCTGTGACCAGGGACGGTTCGACGATGCCGAGGAGTACGCGGCACGGAGTCGAGAGATGGCGTCCGAGGACGACTTCGCGTCGCAGGGCGATTGGCGGCTGGTGCGTGCGAGGGTGCTCTCCGAGCGCGGCTCGTTCGACGAAGCTCTCGCGCTCATCGATGAAGCCGTTACGATCTTCGACGCCACCGACTATCTGGACTGGCAAGGCGGGGGCTACGAGGTGCGGGGCAGGGTCCTGGATGCGGCGGCCCGCGATGACGATGCGCGCGCGGCCTTCGGCGAGGCGCTCGACCGCTTCGAGCGGAAGGGGAACGTCGTCGCCGCGGCCCGCATCCGGGCACGGGTCGAGCACATGGGGAGCGACGGATCCGTCTAACTGGTCGAACGGCCTCACATATCACGTACACTGTGGAGGTCACGCGTCGATGCGAACTCGCTCGACGTCCACGTGGTGAAGGCCGCCTCCCCTCCCTTCTTCTCGGAGCAGTCGATCGTCCCCACACAGTCCGAGAGGAAGCAGTCATGTCACAAGTAGCCCATGCACGGCGCGATGCCGTCGTGCCGCCCCGATCCCAACCCGCCCGAACGCCGAGCTTCGCAGAGCTGGGCGTGTCGCCTCCCATCGTGGAAGGCCTGCGGATGCGCGGGATCCGCGAGCCCTTCCCGATCCAATCGCTCGTCCTTCGCGACGCGCTCGCGGGTCGAGACGTCCTCGCACGTTCGCGCACCGGCTCCGGGAAGA
Source organism: Actinomycetota bacterium (assembly GCA_035512775.1). GTDB lineage: Bacteria > Actinomycetota > UBA4738 > UBA4738 > HRBIN12 > JAJNBA01. The sequence goes on from DATKDI010000019.1 coordinate 21,658, forward strand.
CCCTCGCGTTCGCGGTGCCGATCGTCGAGCGGCTGACGCCCGGCGGCGGAAGCCCGAACGCGCTGATCCTGACGCCGACGAGGGAGCTCGCGAGCCAGGTCACCGAGGAGTTCCGTGTGATCGCCGATGTGAAGCGGTTGCGGATCGCCTCCGTGTACGGCGGCGTCGGACTCGCGCCGCAAGCGAAGCGAGCCCGCCATGCCGACATCGTGATCGCCACGCCGGGCCGGTTGATCGACCTGGTGCAGCGCAAGCTGCTCCGCCTCGACCGGGTGCGCATCTGCGTGCTGGACGAGGCCGACCGGATGCTCGACATGGGCTTCATGCCCGACGTCACACGCATCCTGCAGATGCTGCGACCCGAGCGGCAGACCATGCTCTTCTCCGCGACGCTGGACGGCGAGGTCGGACGGCTCGCGGCACGCTTCATCGAGAACCCGGTTCGCCACGAGGTAGCCGGCGAGGACGGCCCGCTCGTGACCGAGGCGCACCATCGCTTCGTGGCGGTGGACCAGGCCGGACGGTCGCGAGCGCTCGTCCGAGAGCTGGCCGCAGATCGAGGCCTGACCTTGGTGTTCGTTCGGACCAAGCGAGGCGTCGATCGGCTCGCGCGGACCCTGAAGGCCGAGGGATTCCATGCGGGAGCCCTCCACGGTGGGATGACTCAATCGGCACGCGAGCGCTCGCTCGGGAGGTTCGCCGCCGGCGCCAACGACGTGTTGGTGGCGACCGACGTCGCCGCGCGCGGACTCGACCTCGAACACATCACCCACGTCATCAACTTCGACCCGCCTGCCGACGAGAAGGACTACCTCCATCGGGTGGGCCGTACCGCTCGTGCCGGCCGCAGCGGCACAGGTATCACGTTCGTCACGCCGGAGAAGACGCGTGAGGTCGGGAGGATCGCCAAGGTCCTGAAACTGCACGCAGAGTTCGTTGACGCGGGGCTGCGCCCCGACGCGCCCAAGCCCCACAACGACGTCCGCCGGCCGCAGCCACGCTCGCGACCGCGGCCGGCGAGGCGCGGACGATAGGCGTCCGGGGGCCGATATCCTCGCCGGGTGATCGTCCATGAGCCGGTCCGGGGGTCCTTCGCGTATCTCGAGCAGCCCGGATCATTCGGGATGTCGGGCGTCGATCAGCTCCAGCTCTTCATCGATGGGAAGCTGCCGGCGCCGCCGCTCACGCACCTGAGCGGTCTGGTCGTGGAGGAGGCCTCCGTCGGTGCCTCCACGTGGTCGATCCCCGCGAGCCCGTGGTGGCAGACGGCCGCCGGTGTGTTCGCGGGAGGATCGCTCGGCTTCGTCGCCGACGCCGCGCTCGCGGGCGCCGTCTTCACCACGCTGCCGAGGGGCATCGCGCTGCTGTCGTCCGATCTCTCGATCAACTTCCTCGAACCCGCCTCACCGTCCAGCGAGCGATTGGTGGCGCGAGGCACGGCGATCCACGCGGGAAGACGCCAGGGATTGTCCGAGGCTCGGATCGAGGACGCCCGAGGCACCCTCCTCGCGCACGCCACCTCGCGGTGCGTGCTGCAGCCGCTCCCGTTCGATCCGCCCGACCCACCCGAGGAATTCCCCGCGGTCGAGTCGAAGTCGTTCGAGACGCCCGACCCCTACCTGCGTCCTGCGGAAGGCGAGATCGTCCCGCAAGCGGTCTGGGACGAGACGAACGGACTGGACCTCATGCAGCTCTGGCACAAGGGTGAGCGGCCTCCCCCGCCGAACTGCTCGCTGCTCGGCCTGCGGTTCGTCGACGTTGCCGAAGGGGATGTCACGCTCGCGATGCCGGCCTCGCTCTGGTTCTGCACAGGATTCGGCACGTTCTACGGTGGTGTGGTGACCGCATTCGCCGACACCGCGATCAACTCGGCGGTGACGACCACCCTGCCGCCCGGCGCCTCGTTCGGGACGCTCGATCTGAAGGTCAACTTCCTCCGGCCCGTCGTCCCCGATACGCGCGAGCTCGTCGCGCGAGCGACCGTCGAGCAGCGAGGCCGCACGATCGCGGTCACGACATGTCGGGTGGACGACGCCGACGGGAAGCGGGTGGCCATGGCGACCGGGAGCGCCATGATCTCTCCCGGCCGGCCATGGCCGTCGGCCGGTCCCGATAGGGACCGGCCAGCCTCCTTCTGATCAGTTCCCGGATCCCGGGCGGTCGACCTCTCCGCGCCACGCACCGGTTTCGTTGCCGCGCGCTTCGATGAACTCCTTGAACCTCTCGAGGTCGCCCTTGGTGCGGCGCTCCACCATGCCGAGCGCGTCACCGACCGTTTCGACAGCGCCCTCCGGCTCGTAGTCCATCTGGACCATCACCTTCGTTCGGTCGTCGTCCAGGCGGTGGAACGTGACGACGCCCGCATTCGGCGTGCCGCTGGTGCTGTGCCAGGCGACGCGCTCATCAGGACTCTGCTCGCTGATCTCGGCGTCCCACTCGTTGCGCCTCCCGGCGACCTCAGCGACCCAGTGGAGGCGGCGGTCATCGAGCTGCTCGACCTTCTCCACGCCTTCCATGAAGCGAGGGAATTCCTCGAACTGCGTCCACTGGTTGTAGGCGACCCTCACCGGAACGTCGATCTCGATCGACTCTTCGATCGTCTTCATCTGCTCACACTCTCCTCGTCTCGGGTATGCCCGCCATACCCGGGACGTCTCGAGGGCGAACCTTTCTCATGCATCTTTTTGAGTCGGTTCGGGTACAACCATAAGAGACCCTTGAGCGGAGGAGGTTGTTCATGCCGTCATCTGACGAGCGCACGACGTGGGATCCGAGTGGGAACGACGCCGAAGAGCCAGCATCGGACGGTTCGGAGCAGAGGAAGGCGGCGGAGGAGCGCGGCGCCCTCGATTCGCCCAGCGCGCCCGAACCGTCCTGGCAGCCCGAGACCCCCGCCTGGGACCGACCATCGCCTCGATCCGAGACCACGGCGATGCCTCTCGGCGGGCCGATGGACAGGGCGGCGACCGATCCGACGACCACGCGCACTCGTCGGTCGACCGCCGCACGCAAGGCCGCGACCGCCGCGAGCACGAAGGCCGCGACGAGGAAGCGATCCGCCGCGAGGAAGACGGGATCGACGAGGCCCGCCACGCGCAAGAGCACGACCCGGAAGTCGCCGAAGCGCGTCGCCGCGGGGAAGAAAGCCGCCGCCTCACGCAAGCGCAAGACGGCTCCGGCTCGCAAGAAGGCCGCGACCACCCGGAAGCGCACGACGGCTCGCAAGGCCACCACGCGGAAATCGCCGAAGCGCGTCGCCGCCGGGAAGAAGGCCGCCGCCTCACGCAAGCGCAAAACGGCCCGAGCGCGGAAGGCCGTCTCCCGCAGAGCGCGCTAGCGGGAGCCCGAGATGGATAGGGACGGAGCGGAGTACGTCGGGGACTCGCCGGGCGAGCCGTTCGAGATGCCGCCCGACGAGCCCGTCGCCGTGGAGGAGCCCGGGACCACCGCGGAGGAGCAAGGAGAGCGCTCCCTCGACCGTCGTCTCGCGATGGACGAGCCGGACGTCTCCTCCCGGGATGGCTCCAGGGTCCCGCGGACGTCCCTCGGATCGATCATCGACGACGACGTCGCCACCGAAGACCTCGTGACGGAGGATCCGGACGTGGTGGCGGAGGACGCCGATCTCGACCGCACGGGCGAGGAGATCGGCGAGTTGTCTTCCGATCCGGCGGAGAGCGCCGAGGAGGCGGCCCTGCACATCGAACGCGAGTAGCAACAGCGTTCCGGTAGCCTCGCCGCCGTGACGGGCACCCGGATCGCGATCGTCTTCTCCCTCGGAGCAGGCATCGCCGGCGCCGCGCAAGCCGCGATCTCCGGAGTCCTGGGTCGCAGAGTGGGCACGATCGGCTCGGCCGGGTTCGGCGTCGTGCTGGCCGCGATCCTCGTGATCGCCCTCGCGCTGGTGCTCGGTCGCGGTGGGTCGATCTTCGCCGCGGTCCACCAGCCGGCTCGGCTGTGGCTGGGCGGCGTCTTCGGCGCGGTGATCGTGCTGGCGATCGCGTATGCGCCTCCCCGGATCGGCACGTTCGCGACCGTGGCGCTGCTCATCGCGGGCCAGCTGGCGGCCGGCGCGCTGATCGACGCCTTCGGATGGTTCGGCTCACCGCGCATCCCGGTGACGGCCGCGAGAGCCGCCGGCTTGCTGCTGGTCGCGGCGGGGGCGGCGCTCACGCTGAAGCGCTGAGCCTCTACGGGCGGCGAACCGAGATGACCATGTTCGCCACCCGTGTGGCGAGGACGCGGTCGCCTTTCGCGAGGTCGTCCGGAACGCTCTCAGCCCCGAGACGAGCCTGCTGGACGGAGCGATCGGGGAACCCCACGGCGAGGTCGTAGTACCGAACGCCGTGCAGATCGAACGGCTTCACCTCGAGGACGATCGCATCTTCCTCACCCAGCATCTCGTCCCCAGCGTAACGCCCTCTTCGTTGTCAGTGGTCGTATGGTTGTCTTCATGGGCGTAACAGGAGTGGGTGCACGCCGCCCCACGACGGGCGCGGAGCGCATGCGGATCGCGATCGCGTGTGTCACGGTGTTCACGGCGATCCTCCTGACCGTGCCGGCTCCACCCGCCGCGGCGGCGACGAGGGTGCCGGGGATCGACGTTTCGATGTGGCAAGGCGACGTCGATTGGGCCGCGGTCGCCTCGACGTCGACGCGCTTCGCCATCATGCGGGCCACACGCGGTCACGACTACGTCGATCCCCGGTACGCGGAGTACCTGGCCGAAGCGTCCGCGAACGGGCTCGTCGTCGGCGCCTATCACCGTGCGAAGGCAAGCCTCGCCGCCGGTGATCCGAGAGCGGAGGCCAACCACTTCGTCGACGTCGCACAGATCGACGCGGGCGATGTGCTTCCGGTCTTGGACATCGAAGAGCACGGCGGCCTCACGGTTCCGCAGCTGACCAAGTGGGTGCGCACGTGGCTCGCCCGCGTGTTCACACGGACGGGCGTGCGCGCGATGATCTACGCCAGCCCCTACTTCTGGCGAACGTACCTGGGCGACACGACGTGGTTCGCGGACAACGGGTACCCGTTGTGGATCGCGCACTGGGGCGTTCCGTCACCCACCGTCCCGGCCGAGAACTGGGGCGGTCGCGGATGGACGTTCTGGCAGTGGACCTCGACGGGGAGCGTCTCGGGGATCTCCACGAACGTGGATCGCGATCGCTTCAACGGTTCCAACCTCCTCCGGGGCAAGATCGCTTCCCTCACGGTGACGCCCGCGGCCGGCGGGGTGATCACCGGCGCCCGGATCGCGTGCGGCGGCGGCGCCCTCACGTGCAGACGGCTCGCGAACCCGGACACGGTGCTCACGCTCGCCGCCACCCCCGATCCGGGCGCCTCCTTCCGACGATGGAAAGGGGCCTGCGCCGGCGCGGGGTCCTCGCCGACGTGCGACGTCACCGCGCTCGGCACCAAGACCGTCTCGGCGGTCTTCACCTATCCGGTGCAGGTCCAGATGCAGGGCAGCGGAGCGGGAACCGTCTCCTCGGCTCCGGCCGGGGTGGATTGCGGGACGACCTGCACGGCCTCGTTCCCCGTCGGCTCGACCGTCGATCTCACGGCCGCCGCCGATTCCGCGTCGGCCTTCGTGGGGTGGAGCGGCGGGTGCGCAGGCGGCAACCCCGGTTGCCAGGTGACCGTCTCCCAGCCCATCGAGGTCGTCGCGACGTTCCACTCGGTGGTGAGCGTCGAGCAGGACGGCGTCGGGACCGCCTTCGGCTGGGGCCGGGTGGTCGCTCCGGATGCGTTCGGGGGTTCCTACCGCTGGGAGCGGCGAGCAGGAGCTTCCGCGACGTACGCCTTCTCCGGCGGCACGGTGACGCTGTTCACGGTGTCGGGGCCGGGGATGGGCCGAGGTCGCATCTCGATCGACGGGACGACGGTCGACACGTTCGACGGCTACGCTCGCACCGTCGCGACCGGCGTGAGGCATCGCTTCACGCAGCTCGGCGCGGGTCCGCACAGCCTCACGGTCGACGTGCTCGGCACCAAGCGGTCCGCCGCCACGGGGACCCGCGTCGCGGTCGACGCGCTCCGGTGGGGCGGCCAGACGCGCCTCAACCCTCCGGCGGCGCAGGCGGCGTGGGCGTCGGTCTCGAACGCGGCGGCGAGCGGCGGCAGCTACGTGATCGGTGACGCGCGAGAAGCCTTCGCGAGGCTTCGGTTCCAGGGCACGGGGGTGTCGCTCCGCACCCGGCGGGGTCCGGCGATGGGTCGCGCGGAGGTCTGGGTGGACGGAGCGCTCGCGCGCATCGTGGATCTCTACGCGCCGGCGCCGACGTTCGCCACCGTCCGGCTGGCGGACGGGCTGGTGGACGGATCGCACACCGTGCGGATCGTCGTGCTCGGCACGCATCGGGGCGCGAGCTCGGGGAACGGGGTCGCGGTCGACCGCTGGATCGTGATCTGACCGCTCGCCCGCGCAGGCCTCAGCCGCCGGCGCGACGGATCTCGAGCGTTCGCCACATCGGGGGAGCCTCCTCGCTCGAAGCGTGACACGTGAGCCGCATAGGGGCTCCGAGCACCCGCTCGAGCCGGACCAGGTGGGATCCGCTCTCGGTCGCGAAGGCGACCTCCGCCCGATCGCCGCTACGGGCGGCTCGCTCCGGCGTCACGGCGTCGATCCGGTCCAGACCCAGGTGCTCCCGGATGGAGCGCTCCGCCGCTTGGACGTGGACCGGATCGCTCGCCCGACCGCGGTAGCGGTCCAGTCGAGCGATCCGTCCCTCGGCGTAGGCCTGCACGATCTCCCGGCCTTCGTCGGGTTCGACGCGCCCGAAGTACAGGCCGTGAGGGAAGGCCACGAGGTTGGCGGCGAAGCGGTCCCCGCCGACGTGCGTGCTCTCCCAGGTGACGTCGGGGAACGAGGCGGCAAGACCCTGCGCGAGCGGCCGCCCCCGTTCGGCACAACAGGGATCCCGCCGTCCGTGGGTGCAGACCACGACCAGCGGCTCTCCCTCGGGATCGCCGGGGAACGAGCTCGGATCGCGGGGGTCGAAGGTGAGCGCTTCCTGGATCCTTCCCAGACCGGCGAAGCCCATCCACGCGTCCCGCGTGTCGACGGCGAAGCACCGCACGGTGCCGTCGTCGTACTCGGGGATGCGGCCCGGCTTGCGGATCAGCAGGACCCGCGCGCCGGTCCGGCGTTCGAGGGCGCGGAGGTCGTTCCCGAGCCCTTCCGGCAGGCGGGCGTCGAGGAGCCCGTCGCGCCCCCACGGACCCGGATGCTCGATCAGCAGCCAGTGTCTGATCGTCGAGGCGGTACCGGCGGGGGGCTCGTCGATGGCCAGGCTGCGCAACGAGCAGCGGTCTTCGATCGAGGGCACCGGCGCGCTCAGCGACCGCCGCGGATCGTGAGCAGCCCCTCGCGGATCAACCGCCGCACCAGCACGGCGCGGTCGGCCGCGGCCGGGAGATCGGGCGCGAGCTCACCGACCGTGAGCTCGGCGTTCTCGTCCAGGCCGGCCACCCGGCGCATCGCCCGCTCCACCCAGGTGGGCATCTCGAGCCGTCGGTCTCCGAGGAGCACGAGGAGACGATCCGTCCGCACGGCCAGTTCGCAGACGGCGCCCGGACGTCGGGCGACCACGGTGGCATCGTCCACCGAGATCGGCGTCGATCGTTCCACGATCGTCCCCCGTGCCAGCTGTCCCCTGTTCGAGAGGAACCGCTCGCGGCGCTCGCCGGCCTCCGTGCGGACGTCGACCTCGCCGAGCGCGGAGGCGAGCGCCGCGAGCCGCCGCCTGAGCTCCTCGGCGAAGCCCTCCAGGTCCTCCGTCCAGCCGGCGGCCACCGGATCTTCGATCCCCTCGAGGGCCCGACCGACCACGCCGCTCAGAACTTCTCGCCATGGAGTCACGTGGACGCCGACGGTGAGGTGGCCCGACAGCACGTCCTGCGCGCGTGCTGCGTGGGGCGTGCCCGTCGGCATGTAGATCGTCGCGCCCGAGGTCACCTCGACCCGTAGGGGATCACGCGTCTCCTCGTGTGGTGCGGAGTGCACCTCCCAGTGCTTGCGGCCGAACGCCTGCAAGACGAAGACGTCGTGGGCGTCCTCGTGCAGGTCGAGTCCCTGGGCGCCGGGGGGCGTGATGTAGGCGTTGACCTGGCACGGGTGCCCGAGATCCAGCTCGAGGTCTCGACAGAAGCGGGCGACCGGTTCGGACCATCGGTGCAGGCCCTGGAGCACGATGGTGGCTCCGTCTTCGAAGAGCGCCGCGACGCGTGCGGGATCCGCGATGCCGGAGAACTCTCGGGAGCCGGTGCGTCCCGACCGCGTGTAGGAGGACTCCTGGATCTGCTCGCCCACCTTCACCAGCCGGAAGAACGGCGTGCGGAGCGCCGACGACGTGAGGAAGCGGTCGACGTCGTCGAGCGAGAGCAGGTCCTCGAAGCCCGGCGGGCCGCCGAGGCGAACCGCCGCCCGTTTCCCCCAGTCGTGCTCGAGGAACGACCGGGGGTTCCCGGTGCAGCGCTCGAGCGAACCGCGCCCGGCGCGGACGCGGTCGAGCGTGTCCAGGCTCACGACGAGCCGTCGGTCCCGTCCATGTCGCCGGTGTCGGTGCCGTCGGCGTCCTTGCCGTCGGTCCCGTCCTGGTCGGTGGCGTCGCCATCCTTCTTGTCCGTCGTGTCTCCGTCCGTCCCGTCGCCGTCCACCTTGTCGGGATCGGTCTCGGCCTTCGGCGCGGCAGTCGTCCCGGGCATCACGGTCCGGATGTCTTCGTCGGTAAGCTCCTGCGTTGCGGTCTCGTCCATGTCCAGACCTCCTTTCGCCCCCGGTATACCCGAACGGCGGCCGAGGCGCACGGTCGTGCGTCATGGAGCGCGCGTTTGCGTCTCGCACGCGTCGGGAAAGTCCGGAGAGCAACCGACCAGGAAGGACCGGGACGATGGCCGAACGACAGCTCGACGGCGCGGACGCGATCCTCGCGGAGGCGCGGAAGACGAAGGAGACGGCGGAGCGCATGGCGAACGGGGACGGACCCCCCGGCGAGGCCGACGACATCCGCGTGCTCGCGGGGATGGTGCATCAGGTCGCGGAGCAGGTGGAGCGACTCGCGAGCATCGTGAGCGGAGACGAGGCACCCCTCGCGAGATCCGAGGATCCCGACAGCTAGCTGCATCCCGGAGCGCCGAAGCTCCGTATGGTGGTCGGCGATGACCGCTTCCGAGGGCACCGACGATCACGTCCTCGTGAACCGCGCCTCCTGGGACGCGGACGCCGAGAACTGGGTCGAGCGCGGGCGGGTGCTCTGGGCCGCCGACGACATCACGTGGGGCATCTGGGGCGTCCCGGAGTCAGAGCTCGCCCTGCTGCCGGATGTGGATGGCCTGGACGCCGTCGAGCTCGGCTGCGGCACCGGCTACGTGTCCTCCTGGCTCTCGCGGCGCGGCGCTCGACCGGTGGGGCTGGACAACTCGGGGAATCAGCTCACGACGGCGCGGACGTTCCAGGAGGAGTTCGGGATCCGTTTCCCGCTGATCCACGCGGACGCCGAACGGGCGCCGCTCCGAGACGCGAGCTTCGACCTGGCAGTCTCCGAGTACGGTGCGGCCATCTGGTGCGATCCGTACCGGTGGATCCCCGAGGCCTCGAGGATCCTTCGCCCCGACGGGCGGCTCGTGTTCCTGGGGCATTCCTACATCGCGATGCTGACGTTCCCCGACGACGACCTGCCGGCGAGCGAGCAACTCCAGCGTGACCACTTCGGTATGCATCGCTTCGAATGGCCAGAAGCCACCGACGGCGCGATCGAGTTCGCCCTCACTCACGGCGACATGATCCGGCTGCTCCGCGATTCTGGGTTCGAGATCGAGGACCTGGTGGAGGTCCGTGCGCCGGAGGGCGCCGAGATGCCCACCGATCCGCTCGCCACACCCGCGTGGGCTCGGCGGTGGCCGATCGAGGAGGCGTGGAAGGCTCGCAAGACCAGGTAACCGGTCGGCGACCGCGGCCACCCGCTCAGGGCACGCGTTCGGCCGCCGCGAGGAGACCCGCGGCCGTTCGTTCCCACGTCCAGTGTCCGGCGACGAACGAGCTCACGGCTCGACGCAGCTCCTCCCGTTCGGTCTGCGGGAGGGAGAGCAGACGGTCGATGCCCGTGGCCAACCGTCGCACGGCGCCTTCACCCGGCTCGAAGGAGAACAGCCCGGGGCGACCGACCTCGGTCTCCAACGCCGCCGCGATCTCCGCCAGACCGGAATGCCGGGCGACCAGCGGGAGCGCGCCGGAGGCGGCCCCCTCGGCCGCGACCATCCCGAAGGCTTCCTGGAGGATCGAGGGAACGACCTGCACATCCATGGCGGCCAGGGCACGTGGCGCGAATCGGTGGTCGAGCAGGCCGGTGAAGGTGACGTCCGCGAGGTTCCCGCTGGGGTCCGGAGTCGCCGACGGATCGACCGGGAGCCCGCCGACGTCCCGCAACCACTCGAGGGCCGCTCGATCGCCTCGCCGGAGCCCGATCGCCAACCCCGCGAGCCAGTCCCGGTCCGATCCGAAGCCCACGACGAGCGCCGCGCTGTTGTGCAGGAGTGCCGGCAGCGCCTCGAGGAGGAGTGCGACACCCTTCTGGGGGATCAGCTTGCCGAGGTACCCCACGATCGGCTCGTCCCTCTCGGCGAGCGCGCGGAGCTTGACGGGCGCGTCCGGCTCGGGCACGTCCTCGTCGTACGTCTCGAAGAGCGCCGCGATCGCGCTTCGATCCCGGGCGTCGAGGGCTCGCTCCACCTCTCCGTCCAGGGATGACGGCCGCCCTCGCACCGTGTGCGGGTCGTCCTCGATGAGCGAGGCGACCTCTCGCAGCGCTTCCACGCGAGGCCGGGGACGGAACGCCGACACGTCGACCCCCGGGGGGACGACGCGCGCCAGCTCTCGCATCTCGGGCACGAACTCCGCACACCGCGCGAGCGCTTCGTGGCTCGGGCCGACGACGGTGCGAGCAGGTTCGAGCCCCTCACGCGCCAGCTCGCGGTAGCGGTCCTGCGGCCGGATCGCGTACTCGAGATCGCTCCCGTGGATCTTCGCGACGTAGGCACCCGGACCCAGGGCGCGACGCCCGATCGCGGCCCCCGGGATCCCGTGGCCCACGAACGCGATCTCGGGCTCGTGCGACGCCGCGGCCGCCTCCATCGCCTCGACGTTCGCACGCAGGTAGCCATCGAGCTCGTCGCCGGTGAGATCGACGAACGGCCGAACGGTCTCGAACCCCTCGTAATGGTCGACGACGAAGACCGGAAGCGTCGTGCCGATGTCCGGACGGAGCAACACGCATCGGCCGGAGGCGCTCGCGACGTCCGTGTTCGGCTCGAGCTCGGAGGGGCCGTCCCGATCGATCGTGCCGTGGGCGTCGATCCATCGGTATCGCTCGGGATGGCGCTCTTGACAGAGCAGGAGCACGTCGTGCCCCGTCGCTCGCCAGACCTCGACGATCCGGGCGGTAGCGACGTTGGACCCCGATCCCTCCAGCAGCCATCCGTGCCACACCAAGATCCGCACGCTCCGCATGCTATGTGCGGAGCGGCTGCGAGCGGGAAGGCGGTGCGGAACGCTATGGTGCCGGGCCGAACGAAGGGAGCAGAGGCAGATGCGCGCGTTCAACCCAGCGGGGGTCCCCGGCCCGTTCGGCAGCTACTCGCACGGCATCGAGGTCGAGAGCCCGATGCGGCTCGTCTTCGGGGCGGGGCAGACCGGCGTCGATACCGACGGTCGGATCGGCGAGGACATCGAGGAGCAGTCGCGCCTGATGTGGCGGAACATCGAGGGGGTGCTCGCCGGTGCAGGGATGGAGATCTCGGACATCGTGCAGCTCACCATGCTGCTCGTGGACCGCAACGACCTCCCGACCGCTCGAGCCGTCCGCGAAGAGGTCCTGGACGGTCACCGCCCAGCGTCCACCCTGATGCTCGTCGCGGGTCTCGCGCACGCCGACTGGCGGATCGAGGTCGACTTCGTCGCGGCACGAGCCTCTGGATGAGGGACGACGCGCCGGGGGACGAGCGCGGGACGTTCCCGCTCGAGGCGTTCTCCGAGGAGCTCGCCGGGGCGCGGATGAATCGCGAGATCGGCACGTCACTGTGGTTCGCGAACGATCACATCCGCGTATTCGAGGTGCGGCTCGAGCCGGGGGAGCGCGGTCCCTTCCACGTGCACGATCGCACGTACTTCTGGACGGTCGTGGAGCCCGGCCGAGGCCTCCAGCGATCCGATGACGGCACGTTCGTCGTCCGTGACTATCCCCTCGGCGAAACTCGCTACCTCGAGCCCACCGACACCGCTCCGCTCGTACACGACCTGGAGAACGTCGGAGACACGCTGCTCCGCTTCGTCACCGTCGAGCTCGGTCGTTGAGGCGATCAGATGGCGGCCCCGAACGGCGGTGACAGCAGCGGGGTGGTGATCGACATCCACTCCCACGTCATGACGCCCGAGGCACAGGAGCTCGTCCGACCGTTCTTCTCCCCCGAGAAGGATCCGTTCTTCGGATATGCGAGCTCGTCCACGAGGGCGTACAACAAGCTGCACATCCCGGAGGTCGTGCCCGCTCTCACCCTGCCTGACGTTCGCTTGCGTGATATGGATCGCATGGGCGTCGACATCCAAGCGATCTCGGTGATGCCGCCCCAGTACTTCTACTGGACGGAGCCAGACCTCGGCGGTCGTCTCGCTCGGATGGTGAACGACCGTCTCTTCGAGATCGTGCAGGGCCATCCGGATCGCTTCGTGGGCCTCGGCACGTTGCCGTTGCAGGACGTGGACCGCGCCCTCGCCGAGCTGGAACGTGTCGTCGGTGAGTTGCGATTCACCGGTCTGGAGATCTGCACCAACGTGAGCGGTCTCGACTTCGACGACCCTCGGTTCGTTCCGTTCTTCGAGAAGGTCGTCGAACACGACCTGTTGCTGGTCGTCCATCCGCACGGCTTCTCCGACGGCCGGCGACTCGCCGACTATTACCTGATCAACACCGTCGGGATGCCGATGGACTCGACCGTCTTCATCGCGAGGGTCATCTTCGGAGGCGTCTTGGAGCGCTTCCCCGGTCTCAAGATCTGTGTGACGCACGGGGGCGGGTACCTGCCGTTCTACTCGGCGCGCTTCGACCATGCCTACCAGGCCAGAGACGACTGCCGCGAGCACATCCGGCGGCCGCCGAGCACCTATCTGGCGCAGATGTACTTCGACACGATGGTCTTCGAGCCGGAGGCGATCGCTTCGCTGGTGGGTCGGTGGGGGGCGGACCACGTGTTGCTCGGCACGGACTACCCGTTCGACATGGGGGAGACCGATCCCCTCGGACTCCTCGCGAGGGTGGAGAACGTCGACGAGGAGGACCGCGGCCTGATCGCCGGTGGGAACGCGGCGCGGCTGCTGAGTCTCGACCGCTGACGCTCAGACGACACCGGAGGTGTCGGGGCCGATCTGCAGGACGGCCCTCCCCATCACGGAACCCGCTTCGAGTGCGCGGAACACATCGTTGATCCCTTCGAGCGGTCGCACGAGGCCGACCACCATCCCGACGAGGCCACGTTCGACGAGCGAGACGGCCTTCGCGAGGTCGTCTCTCCGTGCGAACCGGGAGCCGACGTAGTCCACCTCGTCGAGGATCAGTGAGGAGGTGGGGACGCTCAGCGAGGAGGTGGGGGAGTATCCGACCGTCACCACACGCCCCCCTTTCCGCACCAGGCGTCGTGCCGTCTCGAGGGTGTCGTCGTGGCCGACGGTGTCGACCACGACGTCGATCCCCTCGCCGTTCGTCAGGGCGAGATCCGCGATCGCCTCGGCATCGTCCGAACGCCTGACATCGAGATCCAGCGACCGAGCGGTCGCCAGCGCCGGTTCACGCACGTCGAGTCCGACGACGATGGCACCCGCGGCGCGTGCCACTTGCGCGGCGTGGATCCCGACGCCGCCGAGCCCGACGATGACGCAGGTCGATCCCGAGTCGACACCGCCTCGAGTCACGACCGATCGATACGCGGTTCCGAGCGCGCACGACATCGGGGCGGCATGCACCGGGTCGATCGCATCGGGGACGGAGACGAGGCGATCGATCGGCACGGCGATCCGTTCCGCGAAGCCGCCTTGATGCGTGAACCCCGCCCATCCCACCAGGCGGGCGCAGAGGGTCTCGTCGCCACGTCGGCACGCCCGGCAGCGCCCGCACGGCCAATAGTGGTAGACGATGGCCCGCACTCCCTCCTCGACCAGCCCCGGCGGCTCGGTCCGGAGGACGCGACCGAAGATCTCGTGTCCCGGGATGTGCGGGAGCACGAGCTCCTCGCTGAACGGCATGTGTCCACGGGACGTCTTCACGTCGCTGAAACACACGCCGCATGTGAGGATCTCGATGAGGGCATGACGGTCGGGGAGGACCGGCTCGGGCGCGTCGATCGGTTCCAGCGGTTCCTCGTAGCTCGTCACGGCCATCGCGCGCATCGTCCGACCCTACGCGCTCGCTCGGATCACACGTCTAGGAGACGGGGAGCAGAGGCTCCCTCCGTCGGCGGTCCGAGAGCACCCCGAGCCCGACGCCCATCAGGATGAGCACCAGGCTCGCGGCCACGGCCGGAGTCAGACGCTCGTCCGCGATCCCGATCGACGAGAGGAGCCCGACGACCGGGACCGCCATCAAGGTCAGGTTCGTGGTGATCGCGGGGAGGCTGCGGCTGATCGTGAGCAGCCCCCAGAACCCGAACGCGGAGCCGAGCAGGATCTGATACGCGACGATCGCCACGGTCTCGGTCGTCCATCGGATGTCGGGCGCGCCCTCGATCGCGGCGGCGAAGACCGTGATCGGCACAGCAGCCACCGCGAGCTGCCAGGGCATCAGCTCGAACGGGGTGCCCGCCCATCGGTGTGCTCGGATGTGAACGGTCGTCGCGGCGTTCGCGATCGCCGCGACCAAGAGCATGCCGAGTCCGACGAGGACGTTCGTGTCGCTCCAGTCGAGGGCCCACGGTTCGAGCAGCAGTACGACACCGGCCGACCCGAGCGCGAGACCCGCGATCCGGAAGGACGTGAGGCGCTCGTGGAGCAACGCCACCGCGAGCGGGACGGTCCACAAGCTCGCCGTGTACACCAAGATCGACGACCGCCCGGGGGGCACGAACTCGAGGGCGCTGAACACGAGCGCGGTCACGAGGGCAAGTCGAACGAGGCCGACGCTCCACAGGATCGGACGATCGGCGACCTGAGGACGCGGGATCCCGCGCGTGGACATCACCGCCGCGACCACGAGCGCGGCGCCCCCCATCCGGAACGCGGCGAGCCACAGCGGAGGTACGAGGTCGACGCCCGCCGACATGATGGGCCAGTTCAGGCCGAGGACGGTCACGGTCGCGGCGGCGAGAAGGTAGACGGCCGGACGGCGCATCACGGGCGCCTGGTCATCCGGATCCGACCAGAGGCGATCGCGCATGCGGCCGGAGGTTCGTGCGGGACGCCTGTCGTCCGTCAGTGCGTCGCGGTCTCGCGCCATCGTGCGGCGGATCGAGCTAGTCGAGCAGCCCGTCGTCGTACTCAACCCGGGACAAGATGCGCGGGTCGCCTTCGGTCACGAGGACCATGTCCTCGATCCGGACACCTCCGCCTCCCTGGACGTCGGGCACCCAGACGAGGGGCTCGACCGCGAATACCATCCCCGGCTTCAGGTCGAAGACCGTCGACCCGGGCATCGTCTCGCCGATGTAGGGGGGCTCGTTCGCACCCATGCCGATGCCGTGGCCGATGAACAGGCTGAACAGGTTGTCGCCGAACCCATGCTCTCGGACCTCCGCGATGATCGCGTCCGCGACGTCCTGGTTGGTTCGGCCGGGCCGCATCTGCTCGACGCCGGCCATCAGCCCGCGATACACTGAGGTGTACACGCGCTTCTGCATCGGCGTGGGCTTCCCGACCATCATGGTCCGGCCGATGTCGGCGAAGTAGCCGTTCCACATCGCCCCGATGTCGATGAAGCACAGGTCGCCGTTCCGGATGATCTTGTCCGTGCAGATCCGGTGCGGCGGCGACATGTGTTCGCCCGAGGCGACGAACGGCGTGATGACGTGGGCCATCTCCCCGCCCATGTAGTACAGCGTCTGCATCGCGTCGCCGGCGACCTCGTTCTCGCGGCGCCCGGCGCGACTCGAGTCGATCGCGCGCTGGGTGACCGCGTCCCCGATCGCGCACGCCTCCTCGATGATGGCGATCTCGTCTTCGCTCTTGACCAACCGCACCTGCTGCATGAGATGGTCGCCATCGGTGGGCTGGAGGTCCGGAAGGTGCGAGGCCATCGACTCGACCAAGGAGTAGTTCACCTGGTCCACCCCGAGGCGCGCTGCGGCGACGCCGAACTCGTCCAGCAGTGGAGCCAGCGTCACCTTGACGAAGCCGTCGACCAGCTCGCGCTGCTCCATGATCGGGATCGGGTGCGCGGCGGTCAGCCAGGACATCCCCATCGACGCCTTGTCGATCTCGCCTCCCGAGCACAGGAGGACCGGGCCCGCGTCGCGTGTCAGGAGCACGCCGTTGAGGGAAGTCATCTTCCCCGCGATCAGCTGCGCGCGGAGCGACGTGAGGTAGCGGACGTTCTCGTCCTTCCACAAGAGGAGGGCATCCATATCCGAGCTGCGGAGGGCTTGTTGCGCGGCTTCGACGCGATGGGTCCGGAGCCGCGCGAAATCGATGCGGTCCTCCCAGTCGACCCCGAAGGGTCCGCGCGCGTAGCCGCTCATCACTCTCCTCGGGTCCGGGGGACCGCCCCTGCCGGTCTCGTCGGTGCGACGGGAAGGACCGGTGGGAGTCCCGAGGTCCGTCCGCGGGAGATGTATCATACATGTTGTCTGAAGTGAAACCCCAGGTCTCGGGCGGGAGGATCCCCCATGACCACGGAGAGATCGATGTCGGGCGACGTGAGCTGGGCGAACATCGCCAACGCCGGAGGCAGGAGGACCGCCCACGAGTTCGTGAAGGATTCGCTGCGACGGGCGATCCTCCGTGGCGACCTGAGCGGTGGGGCTCGGCTGATCCAGGCGGATCTGGCGGCGATGCTCAACGTCAGCACGACCCCCGTCCGCGAGGCGCTCCGTGACCTGGCGACCGAAGGCCTCATCACGCTGGACCGGCACCGAGGCGGCGTCGTCCGGGAGCTGAACTGGCAGGAGATGGAGGAGATCCGGCTGATCCGCCACCAACTGGAGCCGCTGGCCGTACGCCTCGTGGTGGAGCACATCACCGACGCCGATCTCGAGCAGGCCGAGCGTTTGCGAGAGCGGATGGCGAAGGAGCGGGACCTCGGCAACTGGGTCGAGCTCAACACGCAGTTCCATCTCGTGTTCCATGATTCGACCGGCGTGCACCGCCTCGCCGCGATCTTGAAGGGGTTCGAAGAGGCATCCGCCGTCTACGTGGCGCAGGCGCAGCGATGGCACCCGGAGATCCGACGGCGGGCCGACGACGAGCATCAGGCGCTGATCGACGCGTTCCGCGCCCGTGACGGAGAACGTGCGGCGGCCGTGATGCAGGGTCACGCGGCGATGCCGATCGAGATGACCAGGCCGGAGGAACGCGGAACGGCCTGAGCGGATGGGGTCACGGCCGGTGACCTCGCGGATGCACCCTTCGGAAAGGAGTGGCTGATATGGACACGGTTGGACTCGGCGTCGTCGGTCTCGGGTGGTTCGGTGCAGTGCTGGCCGACAGCGCGCGGTCTTCGGGCGTTGCCGACGTGGTCGCCTGCTATTCGCGGACCGAGGACACGCGCGTCGCGTTCGCCGAGAAGCACGGCTCCCGAGCCGTCACGGATCTCGACGAGATGCTCGCGGATCCGGCGATCGACGGCGTGTTGGTGGCGACCCCCCACTCCACGCATGCGGACATCGCGGTACGGGTGGCGGAGGCCGGGAAGCACGTCTTCGTCGAGAAGCCGCTCACCCTTACGGTGGCCGACACGAAGCGAGTCGCCGAGGCCGCGAGCCGCGCCGGCGTCGCGGTGCAGGTCGGGCACAACCGGCGGCGTCAGCCCGCCAATCGACGGATCAAGGCGATGATCGATGCCGGCGAGCTTGGGACCATCCTCCAGCTCGACGGCATGCATACCGCGCCGGGGGGGCACAAGCCCGACCTGCCCGCGTGGCGGAAGGATCCGAGCGAGTGTCCGTTCGGAGGCATGGCGGCGCTCGGGGTCCACACCGTCGACACGTTCCACTACTTCATCGGACCGGCGAAGAAGGTGACGTCGCTCAGCACGCGCATCAAGGGCTTCAACGATCTCGACGAGGCCACGACGGTGCTGCTCGAATACGAGTCCGGGCCGATCGCCTCGATCAACACGACCTACTTCGCGCCGCCGGTCGTCGAGCTGTCGGTGTTCGGGAGTGACGCCGCCGCCTGGAACGAGGAGGACGGCACACGGCTCTTCACGCAGGCGCGGAGCGACGCGGTGCGGAAGGAGCAGGAGGTCGAGACGATCGACACCCTGGTCGACGAGATCGCCGAGTTCGCGCGCTCCATCAGAGGCGAAAGTGAACCGGAGACCGGCGTTCCCGAGGCGATCGAGGTCGCGGCCGTCCTCGAGGGGATCGGCCGAAGCCTCGAGTCCGGATGCGCGGCGGACCTGTCGGATCTCCGCTAGACGACCACCCCGGCGGCCGCATCCCGATCCGCTCCGGCTCGCAGGGCGAGCGCGGAGTGGATCGTGACGGCACCGACGACGAGGACACCGCCGGCCAGGACCTGGGGCGACGGCGTCTCACCGAGCGCGAGCCATACCCAGAGCGGTCCGAGAAGGGTCTCGAGGAGCGCGATCAGGTTCACCTCGGGCGCCGGCAGATGATGGGTCGCTCGCGTGATGAGCGTGAGCGACACCGGCAGGATGACCATCCCCAGCAGCGCGAGCAGGAGCAGGTCGCCGACGCCGATCGTGAGATCGGCGCCGGCGACCAGCCCGGCGAGTGCGGCCCCGGCGCCGCCGATCGCGATCGCCGGCGTCATGTCCGCCGGGCGAGCCGCGCGTGAGACGGTGAGGTAGCCGGCGAAGCACGACGCGCCGGCCAGGGCGAGCAGATCGCCGTCGAAGCCTCCGCGTCCGAGGCTTCCCCCGAGGATCACCGCCAGGCCACCCAGCACCGCGGCTCCGGTGAGCCAGGTGCGAACGTGCGCCGGCTCGTGGAGGAACACCCGGCCCAGGACGGAGGCGATCAGAGGCCCCGCGGCGATGATCACCAGCACGCTCGCCGCGTCCGTTCGATACAACGCGGAAACGAACGCCACGCTCGCCGCCGCGAACAGCGCTCCCGCGAACACGTGGGGGCGTGTCGGTCGCCACCCGCGGGGTTCCCGGCCGGGCGCGAGGACGGCGAGCATCACCAGTGTTCCCACCAGCGTGAAGATCCCTCGCCAGCAGACGGTCGACCACGCGTCGGTACGCACGGTTCGGATGATCAGCGCGTCGGGACTGATCACGATCACGCCCGTGGCGCACAGCAGCAACCCTCGCAGGTGGTCGCGGCGGCCCTCGAGGGCCGATCCGCGGGCGGTCACGGGGGCGGGCTCTGCTGTCTAGACAAGGATTCGCATATTCTATAGAGTGCGTCACTTGATCGGGCCTTACAGGGGAGGGCTTCGAAATGGGGCGTAGCAAGCTGTTCCGCAGTGCTGCACTTCTGGCAGTGGCCGCACTCATGGCCGTCTCATGCGGGGACGACGGCGGAGGTGGCGACGGCGAAGGCGAGGAGAGCAACATCATCCGGTTCACCTTCGCTCCTGATCCCGCCTGGGACTGGGTGAAGGACCAGGGGATCCTGGAGACCATGGAGCAGGAGTCCGGGTTCCGGATCATCCAGCTCGCCACGTGGGACGAGTTCGCGACGTTCGCCGGCGGTCACGCCGACGTGATCTCGACGGGGACCTACGAGACGCCCTTGCTCGAGGATCAGGGCATCGAGACCGTGACGTTCGGTCAGTTCAACATGAACAAGGACGTGCTGGTCACGGCACATCCCGAATACCTGACGGCCGCCGACCTGCCCGCAGGATGCAAGATCGCGTCAGAGTCGGTTTCCGGCAACACCATCATCTGGGCCTCCCTGATCAACCAGCTCGATGGCCGGGAGGTCGGCGAGGGGTCCGACGACATCGGGATCGTGACGGCCGACTACCAGATCATCCCGTCGCTCCTGCGCGAGGACGAGGCGTGCGCGGGGATCCTGGACCCGACACAGGTGATCGCCGACATGGCGTCCGGGGACCTGACGGTGATGTACGACGGGAAGGCGGCGTCGCAGCTCTACGGCGAGGAGATCGTGCCGGGACACGCAGGGGTCCTGAGCAACGCGTTCGTCTCGCGGGCGGAGTGGTTCGACGCCAATCCCGACGCGGCGGCGTTCTTCCTCGAGGTGTGGGACTGCGCCATGGTGCAGTGGGCCGACCATCGGGAGGAGATCATCGACACGTATCCGCAGCACTTCGCGGTCGAAGACGCGTCCCAGGGCACGTTCATGAAGGATTACTTCAGCAACACGTTCGACTGGTTCGTGGAGAGTCCGTATCTGACGGACGAGTGGATCGAGGGCGAGCGCCCGGTGTTCGATCTGGTCCAGGAAGCGGGCATCATCCCGGAGGACGCGGCGTTCCCGCGCCACGAGGCGCTCGAGCCACCCGACGACTCGCCCTGCCCGGAGGAGTCCTAGCAAGCGGCACGATGCCGGTGTCACGCGGATCCGCGTGACACCGGCATCGTCCCCTCCCCGTCATGGCGACGACCGAGAAGACCCTCGAGGAACTCGAGCAGGACGCGATCGACTCCCTCGCTTCGAGCGGGCGTCGGACGCGCTCCAAGTTCCTCTATTCCAGCCTGGGGGCGCTCTCCTTCCTCGCGGTCTGGACGTACTTCTCGACCGTGCTCGAGCCATACGTCCTTCCGTCACCGCTCGCCGTGGGGACGCGGATGTGGGAGCTGATCGTCTCGGGCGACGTGTTCATCAACTTCGGGAGCAGTTTCCTGAAGACGATGGCCGGCTGGGCGTTGGCCCTCGCGCTCGGGATCCCGATCGGCCTGCTGATGGGCCGCTACCGGTACGCGCGCGCGTTCTTCCACGACTTCGTGTACCTCTTCGCGAACGTCCCGCTCCTGGTCTACGCGGTCATCGCGATCATCGTCTTCGGCATCAGTCCGTGGGGTCCCGCCTTCGTGGTCATGCTGGAGGCGTTCACGGGCATCGCGATCAACGTGGCGGCCGGCGTGGAGTCGATCGATCGTGGGCTCCTGGCGATGAGCCGCTCGTTCCGGCGGAGCAGCGGGAGGACCGCCCGGAGCATCGTGATCCCCTCCGTCGTCCCGTTCCTGTTCGCGAGCGGCCGCGTCTCGTTCGCCAACTCGTGGAAGCTCGCCGCCCTGGCGGAGACCTTCGGCGGCTACCTCGGCATCGGCTTCCAGCTCGAGAAGGCGTTCCAGACCTTCTCGGTCGTCACCCTGCTCGCGTGGATGTTCTTCTTCGTGATCTTCGTGATCATGGTGGAGCGGCTCCTGATCGCGCCGGCCGAGCGGAAGGTGTTCGCATGGCGCGACCCCGCGGGCGCGAGGGAGCAGATGGCATGAGCGAGGTCCAGGCCGCCGTCCGAGGGCATGGCGCGACCGACGACATCCCCGCGTCTCTCCTCGCGCCGCCCGCTCGTCCGTGGTGGTGGTGGCTGACGTCGGATCGAGCCGCTCGCTACACGGCTCGTCTCGCTTTCCTCGTCGTGTGGCAGTGGGCGGGGTCGACGTTCCAGGACATCCCTGCACCGCTCGGGACGCTCGAGTTCCTGAGAGAGGAGTTCGCGCGCGGCGAGGTCTTCCGGAACGTCGGGATCAGCCTCTTCCGCGCGGTGATCGGTCTATCCCTCGTCCTCGTGCTCGGCATCGCGATCGGGATCGCGATGGCGAGGTGGTGGCGCGTCCGCTTCTTCCTGACCGATCTCATCCTCGTGGGGATCACGCTCCCGGCGTTCATCTGGGCGCTGCTCGTGGTGATGTGGTGGGGGTTCAGCAACATCGGGCCGATCACGGTGTGCGTGGTGTCCGCGACCCCGCAGCTCGTGGTCAACACGTTCCAGGGCGCGACTGCGACGCCCGGGAAGTTGCTCGCGATGTCGGACGCCTACCGGGTGGGCACCCGGCGCCAGTTCCGTTGGCTCGTGATCCCCTCGATGATGGAGTACATCGCCGCCGGATTCCGATCAGCGGTGCTCGCGGGCTGGGGTGCGGTGCTCCTCGTCGAGTGGTTCGGCAACGACAAGGGCGTCGGGTTCCGCGCCCACTATTGGTACGACGCGCACAGCTTCGAAGGGATGATGGGGTGGGGCCTCGTGATGATGGTCATCATCCTCTCGTTCGACCGGATCGTGATGGACCGGGTGGTTCGTCACTTCCGGAGCTGGCGGATCGGGGGGCAGCAATGGTCGCGTTGATCGTATGCGCCCGAGGCCGAGGACGACGAGCGAAAGGTGAGTCACCGTGGCCCGACTGGTAGCCCGTGACGTGAAGAAGGTGTTCCCGCCGACCCGGCAGGGTCAGGATCCCGTGTTCGCCCTGCGTGACGTGAGCTTCGAAGCGGAGGGACACACCTTCGTCACCCTGGTCGGTCCGTCCGGCTGCGGGAAGAGCACCTTCCTCAACATGGTCTCGGGCATCGACACGCCGAGCGCGGGCACGCTCGAAGTGCTCGGCAGGGCCGAGGGCGACGCGAAGATCGGCTACGTGTTCCAGGACCCCCGCCTGTTGCCCTGGAAGACCGTCCTCGACAACATGGTCTACGTCCTCGACGAGGGTTCGACCGAGGAGCGAGAGGCTCGCGGCCGCCGGTTCCTCGATCTCGTGAACCTCGGGTCGACGGCGGACATGTACCCGGGACAGCTCTCGGGCGGGATGCAGCAACGTGTGGGGATCGCGCGGGCGCTCTCGATCGAGCCGGATCTGCTGCTGATGGACGAACCGTTCAGCCACCTCGACGCGATCACGGCGCGCGACCTCCGCGTCGAGCTCCAGCGCCTCTGGCTCGACACGGCCTCGACCATCCTGTTCGTGACCCACGACGTGCTCGAGGCAGTGCTGCTCTCGAGCCGTGTGCTGATGATGAGCAGCCGAGGAGTCATCTTCCGAGACCTCACGATCGACCTCCCGTTCCCGCGCCGCCAGACGGACAAAGAGGTCGCGATCCATCAGGCGGAGATCCTCGAGCTGTTCGAGGAGATGGAACGCCCCAAGGTCGATGCGTAACCGACGAGGAGGACCACATGCTGAGACACACCGCCTTCTTCATGCTGAAGGAAGGGAACGGGCCCGAAGAGATGCAGTGGATGCAGAAAGGGTCCGCGTACATGCGGTTCACCGCCGCCGGGCCCGTCGCGATCGACTTCGGGTCTGACCTGTTCGGCGGGTCGCTGCATCTCTCCGAGACGAAGCCGTGGGACCGGACGCCGAGGTGGCGTGCCGCCATCGAGGGCCCGCCGTGCGACTACGACGTCGCCCTCCACCTGGACTTCGAGGACGAAGCCGGACTCGAGGCATACAACAAGGACGACGTGCACCACGAGATCGCCGTCTACAACGCGGCGGTCTGCCAGGGAGAGCTGACCGCGAGGATCGACTGGTGGTACGAGGGCGCCCCGCTCATGGTGCCGGGCCACGTTCGGCACTCCGCGATGTTCATCTGGAAGGACGACCTGGACGAGGCCTCGAAGGAGCGGGCGCTCACGGAAGTCAAACGGCTGGGCGATGAACCGGGCGTCGAGCGGCTCACCCTCGGTACCGGCGTCGGTGACCTGAAGACCGACTACGACTGGCTCCTCGACCTGGAGCTGCCCGATGCCGACACGGCCGAGAAGCTGATCAAGGGAGACGCGTACCGCGACACGATGCGGGCGCTCTCCGCGGCGACGAAGTACGAGTGGACGGCCCGCCTGACCCACGAGATGCACGGGCCTTGATCGCCGCGGCCTCGCGATCTCGGAGGGAAACGACATGACCGCCATGAAGCGGGCTCCGATCATCGACGTCCACTGTCATTGCACGCTGCAGCGGTTCCAGGAGGCGGTGCTGCAGGGTGGAGGCGACTGGTACGGCATGACGACCGCCGACGGCGAGCTCGGCAACATCAAGAACCGGTGGCAGGTGCCGAAGCGGCTCGAGACGATGGACGAGCTGCGGATCGACGTCCAGCTCGTGTCCCCGACGGACGTCTTCTACCAATACCACCAGTCTCCAGAGGTCACGGAGCGGATCTCCCAGGAAGCGAACGAGGAGATCGCGGGCATGGTGCGCGATCATCCCGGCCGGTTCATGGGGCTGGGCACGCTCCCCATGCAGGATCCACCACGTGCCGTCGCCGAGATGACCCGGGGGATGAAGGAACTCGGTCTCACGGGATTCATGATCGACGATCACGTGAACGGGCTCACGTACGACCACGATCAGTTCGAGCCGATCTGGGAAGCGGCGCAAGAACTCGGTGCCTTCCTGCTGATCCATCAGTTCCAGCACACGACGGTCACGTACCGCACCCGGAAGTACTTCCTACTGAACTCGATCGGGAACCTCGTCGACCGCACGATCACGTTCGCGGCCTTCATCTACGGCGGGGTGCTCGACCGGTACCCGGACCTCACGATCTGCCTGTGCCACGGCGGCGGCTACGTCCCCTATGCCCTGGACCGCCTCGACAAGGGATGGGAGGTCTGGTCGGGCGAGCGGGGGAAGTCGCAGGATCGTCCGAGCACCTACGTGCGGCGGTTCTATTACGACACGGTCGTCTACACGCCGCGGAACCTGCGGTTCCTGATCGACGTGGTGGGGGCCGACCGGGTCGTCTTCGGTACCGACTGGCCGGCTCCGATGACCTTCGACGACCCGGTCGGCCGCCTCGAGACGATGACCGAGCTCTCCGACGAGGAGCGTCACGCTCTCTTGCGCGGAACCGCCGCGAGCCTGTTCGGACGAGGGGGCGAGTGAGCGCGCCACCGAAGAAACCGAAGGTCTTCGTCGTCCAGCCGGTCATGGACGTCGGTCGCCAGGCCCTCGAGGAGGTCGCCGATGTCGAGGTGTTCGACTCGGAGCGGATGATCGAGCGCGCCGCTCTGCTGTCCGGCGTCGCGGACTGCGACTACCTGTGGAT
>DATKDI010000020.1:0-2355 GCA_035512775.1 Actinomycetota bacterium
CAGTTCGAATCCGAGAAGCCGAAGCCGATGGTCTGGGGCGCCGTGAACGCCGGCTACCACGTGGTGGGGAATCTCGTTGCCGCGATCATCGTGGCGAGCTGGCAGTAGCGAGGCTAGACGGCTCGACGGTAACGCCGGACGGCCAGCGGTGCGAACACCGCCAGGATCCCCACGCACCACGCGAGCGACTGCCACACGAGGCCGGCCGTCGGTCCTCCCAGCACCAGAGCCCGCACCGCGGACGCCGTCACGGACACGGGCTGGTGCTCTGCCCACACCTGCAGCCAGCCGGGCATCCTCTCGAGGGGCACGAACACCGTGGACGCGAACACAAGTGGCGCGAGCACCGGGAACGCGGCGGCCTGGGCGGTCTCCGGGTCGCCCAAGGCGAGCCCGACCGTCGCGAAGATCCACGACATGGCGTACCCGAAGAAGAGAAGCAGCAGGATGCCGGCGATCAGCGCGATCGGGTTCGTGTGGATCCGGAACCCGACCAGGAACCCGACCACCACCATCAGGAGCACGACGAAGACGTTTCGCGTGAGGTCCGCGAAGGTGCGCCCCGCGAGCACGGCACTGCGTGCCATCGGGAGCGAGCGGAACCGCTCGAGGAGCCCGGTCTTCATGTCGGCGGCGAGTCCGATCGCCGTCGCGAGGGCGCCGAACACGACGGTCTGCACGAACACACCCGGCATGAGGAAGTCCACGTACGGGATCGGCCCAGGAACGTCGATCGCGCCACCGAACACGTATCGGAACAACAGCACGAAGATCACGGGCTGTACCGTCGAGAACACGAGGAGTTGGGGTACCCGCCGATAGCCGATGAGGTTCCGCCAGGTGATCGCGAGCGTGTCACGGAGGGCGCGGACGACCATGGGCCGCTCGACAGACGTGACCGTGCTCACGCCGCACCCCGACGTCGAGATCGCTTGCCTTCCGTTGGCTCGTCCGCAGCTTCGACGCTCTCTGCGCGGCGACCCGTCAGGGCGAGGAAGACGTCGTCCAGGCTCGGCTCGTGCACCGCGAGCGTGGACGGCGCGAGACCCGCGCCGTCGAGATCACGGAGAACGTCGATCAACACCCGTGGTCCCTCGTTCGTGCTGAGCCGGACCGTGGCGCCTTCGCGTTCGACGCCCGCATAGGGAGCCGCCAGGAGCGCGAGCGCCTTCTCGGCAGCGGCTTCGTCCTCGAACCCCAGCTCCGCCACCGCGCTTCCGAGCTGCGCCTTGAGCGCGGCGGGCGAGTCGTTCGCGATCACACGGCCGCCGTCGATGACGGCGACCCGCTGCGCGAGCCGATCTGCTTCCTCGAGGTACTGAGTGGTGAGCAGGACGGTGGTGCCGTCATGTACCAGCTCTCGGATCATGTCCCAGAGTTCGTTCCGACTCTGCAGGTCGAGACCCGTCGTCGGCTCGTCGAGGAAGAGCACCGGCGGGCGCGGCATCAGCGCCGCCGCGATGTCCAGACGCCTGCGCATGCCGCCGGAATAGGTTCGAGCCGGCCGGTCCGCGGCGTCGATCAGATCGAACCGAGTAACCAGCTCGGCCGCGCGCGGCATGATCGCGGGCGACGCCATCTGGGTCAGGAGGCCGACCAGCCGCAGGTTCTCCCGCCCGGTGAGGTTGGGATCGACGGCCGCGAACTGCCCGGCGAGGCCGATGCGGCGGCGGACCGCGTCCGGTTCGCGAGCGACGTCGTGCCCGAGGACGGAGGCACGTCCCGCATCCGGCTCGAGCACCGTCGCGAGGATCCGGATGGCCGTCGTCTTGCCGGCTCCGTTCGGGCCGAGGAGGCCGAACACGGAGCGCTCCGGGACACTGAAGTCGACCCCGTCGAGCGCGATGACGGCACCGAACCGCTTCCTGAGACCCTCGACCTCGATCGCGACGTCGGCCATCGGCGCGGCATCCTACCCGCGCGGCCTGAAGCGCAGCTGAACGCGGGGCGTGCCGCTCAGAGGGCATCCGTGTTGAGATATCGGTCATGCGTGCGCTGGTGAAGCAGGAGCCCGGCCCGGGTCTGGTCATCACGGAGGTGCCCGAGCCCGAGATCGGGATCAACGACGTGTTGATCCGCGTGGACCGAACGGGGATCTGCGGGACCGACCTGCACATCTACGATTGGAACGAGTGGGCCGAGC
This sequence comes from Actinomycetota bacterium, assembly GCA_035512775.1. Taxonomy (GTDB): domain Bacteria; phylum Actinomycetota; class UBA4738; order UBA4738; family HRBIN12; genus JAJNBA01. Next base: position 2,144 of record DATKDI010000020.1, read on the forward strand.
AACATGTGCCGCTCCCGCTGGTCATCGGACACGAGTTCGTCGGCGAGATCACGCAGGTCGGCTCCAACGTCAGCGACTTCCGCGAAGGCGACCTCGTGAGCGGTGAGGGCCACGTGGTCTGTGGGCGATGCCGGAACTGCATGGCGGGCAGGCGCCACCTCTGCGCGTTCGCGAAGGGCATCGGCGTGGACCGGCCCGGCGCGTTCGCCGAA
>DATKDI010000021.1:0-34730 GCA_035512775.1 Actinomycetota bacterium
GCCCCACGAGATCCGGACCAGCCGAAACGCAGTGTTGTTGCTGGTCAGAAGGGTGTATCAGCCTCCTGGAGCCGGTGGACGGGGGAGCCCCGCGCGACCCACGGAAACCCACCGCGACGGTTGGCCGTAAGAGGCCAATAAGGGGCGAGGTGCTCACGGACGACGCCATCTCCAGGAAGTGCTCACCCGGCTTGATCCGGAGGCCCGCGCTCGGCTGCGGACCTTCGTCGCCGACGCCTCACGCCACGACCGCGTAGCCCAAAGCCTCCTGCGGATGAGGTCGGATATCGCCGAGGACATGGCCGCCATCCTCGACATGAGCGTCCTCGGAACGAAGGAAGCTCGCCTGCGTCTGGTTGCTGACGCGGCGAGCCGTCGACAGTTTGCTTCGGAGCTTCTTCGATCTTGTCGCAGACATCTCTACCTCCTGCTAGGAAGGACAACGGACCTTGCTGCTTTCTCCGTTGCGTCCTGCCGGAGGCGAGAGCCTCAGTGGTGGAACGTTTCTCGGTTCCTCGACTCGAAGCCTAGCGGATCGAGCGTGTGAGGTCTACAGACGCCGCGATTGAGCGTTCGACCAGTCGGGTAAGGTGAAAGCAATCCTGGTCGCCTGGACCGTCGGCGTAAGCCCGACTGGCCGCCCTTCCGACCTCAACGGAAGGCAATCAATGGCGAACTTCGGGACCCCTCCGGATAGGCATGGCTTCATCGCGTCGGACGAGCTGGATCGAGGAGACCAAAAGGTGTCCGAGCGAGCGCTCCGAGCGCATACAGAAGCGGCCAGCGACGCTCGGGAGTACGTGCAGGACCGCCTCGCGAAGATCCTCTCTCCAGGGCGGCTCGCGGAAGCGCAGCTACTAGCGAGCGAAGTCGTGACGAACGCCGCCGTCCAACATGCAGGACTCAAAGCTGATGACCTCATCCGCTTCAGCATCGACGTTGAACCCGGAACGGTTCGCTTCTCGATTGTCGATGCTGGCGTGGGCTTCGACGCCGCGAGCTTCCTTCGAAACGCTCCGAGCGATGGAAGAGGATGGGGGCTCTCCCTCGTCGAAGAGTTGTCCGACCGGTGGGGGAATGGCACATCGACTCCCCATCGCGTCTGGTTCGAGATCGATCGCGAACCTTAGATGGTGACACCGGGAACGCCGATCGTGCACGGCATGACGTGCAGGTTCGGGCAGCCTCGTCTATCCCCGTCAGCTCCACGGTAGTGGGTCAGTTTGAATCTGAGGGGTGATCCTTGGCGTCAGTTTCGAGGAGGTCATTGGCGCCAGCGACGGTGAGCAGCCGGTGCGCGGCGCTCGACGGGTTGCGGAGGATCAGTGATCCGCCGTTCTCGGTGAGTCGACCGCGCGCTTGGACGAGCACGTGCAGGGCCGACGAGTCCATGAACTCGACCTCGGAGAGGTCCAGGATGATCTTCTGCTTGGGACCCATGTGCGGTTCGATGACGTCTCGCAGCCGTCCCGCGGTCGCTAAGTCGATCTCGCCGCGGACGTGGATGACCGTCGCCTCGTCCGTTGCGTTGACCTCGGTCGAGAAGTCTTCGGCCATCAATCGGAATTTAGCGGCCCTCTGAGGCGGGTGGCAATTCTCCGTCGGTCCCGGGTGGGGGGGAAGCGTGGGAAGTAGCCTCGAATCAGCCCCAATGCACTGGTTCTCCTGTCGCGTACGGTGCGGAGACGGCCTCCTCGGGGGTCGGAGCCTCTTACCAGTTGGCGCTTCGACGAGGCAGGACGACTGTCTCCCTCCATAGGCGCCGCTGCCTCCTCCAGAACCGCCATTTCTGGCCGAGCGTTCGCGGCTCGCCCATCTCACGCCGGAGTAGCTCCAGAGCTGCTTCGTACTCCTTCTCCAACGCCGCCAGGGGATCGATGAAGCCCTTGCCTTCTCGTCCGTTCACGTGTTCACGGTACCCCTCGTTGCACACACCCTCCTCGTCGGCCGCCACCTAATCGGTGCGATCCGACCCGTACGGCCAGCGAGACCAGCCGTCGGGTCGATCCGGTGCGAGCGTCGTACTCCGGGACAGTCGATCGAAAGGGCTCCGATCTGCGGACCTTCGTCAATCGCTCAACCCGGCCCCTTACGCGGCCTCTTGCGACGTGGAGCCGTTAGGCCGGATGGCCGACCTCGTCGAGGTCAAGTTGGGTCGCCAACCAACTCCCCTTCGACAATCTCCTTCGCCTCCTCGACCCGCTTCCGGTCCGACGGGTTGCCCGGTACGCGATGAAACCGCTGGTCGGACGTGTTCCGATGAAGGACTCATTATCCGTCGGTCGCAGGTTCGAGCCCTGCCCGCCCCACTCTTCCAGACGCCGCTCGTGTTGCCGGTAGAGACCGATCTCGTTCCGGATCGTCCCGACGTGGCGCGGGGAGCGCGTGCGATGATGCCGCTCTCCGCTCGACGGGAAGGAGACCAGCGCGTGTCCGACATCGTTCCGACCTCCCGACTCACCCACGAGGGCGCGTTGCGCGTCCTTCGAGCCGGGATCGAGAAGGCAGAAGAGATGGGTGTCCCGCAGTGCATCGCGGTCACGGACGCGGCTGGACGCCTGCTGGCATTCGTCCGGATGGACGGCGCGAAGTTCCTCAGCATCCGCACGTCGATCCGTAAGGCGATGTCGGCGGCCTCCTCGCGCGAGCCGACGGGCGGCGCCGACCTGGAGCACGCGATGAAGCTCGCGTTCACGACGGGCGGCAGGCTGACGAACCTCCTGGCCGGTGTGCCTATCGTGATCGGCGACGACGTCGTCGGGGCGGTGGGTGTGAGCTCCGGAACAGGGGAGGAGGATCTCGAGGTGGCGATCGCCGCCATCGCAGCACTGTCCGACGCGAAGCGATGGTGAAGGCCTAGGTTCCGCGGGGCTTGACGAAGGATCGCTACGCCATACTGAAGGCAGCGGCGATCACGTGTGTGAACAGCCCGGGGTCGCTCGGCTCGACATGCAGGGCCGAGATCCGCTCTTCCCTGTCGAAGGTGAAGGTGAGGATCAACGTCATCTCCACGACGTGGTCGGGACCCGCAACGCTGATCTCGTGGCTGGCAGTCATGGTGGTCGCGTCGTGGACGAAGACGAACGACGGATCCTTCGAGATGACGAACTGTCTGATCCCCAAGAGGAACTTGCCCACCGACTCATGGCCCTGGTGCTCCCCTGCGAACGGGGAGGAGCCTGGGAGATCGAGCACCACGTCCTCGCGCATCTCACGTTCCATGGTCGTGATGTCCCGGTCGGCGAAGGCCGTCGCCAGTCGGGTCGCGAGCGTCTCTCTGCGGACATGTGTGAGCGTGCGAAGGGAGTCCATGGCCCTTGTCTCGACGGGGAAGAGCGCCACCTTGAACCAGTGCCTCGGAAGGATCGGCCTGCGGGTCCCGGGTGCTATCCCTTGTAGGTGATCTCGATGTCGCCTCCACGCGCGCTGAGCGACAGGAACACCGACCCGAACACGAGCGCGAGGAACGCCATGGCGAGCACCCGCATGCCTTCGGGAGCACCTCCAGCCTCGAGGACCAGCCAGGTGAGCGTGCAGGCGAGCAGACCATTGCCCATCTTCGCGCCGAGCCCGATCGCGATCTGCTCTTCGCGCAGATCAGATGTTCGCCACAACCTCCGGAGCGTCGACAGGATGACCGCGGCGAAGAACGACACGATGCCGATGACCCCCGGGGAGCCGCCGAGCGCAGCGGCGAGCGTGGCGCATCCCGCGAGCAGGGCGATGCCGGTGACCGCGCACGTGACCGTCTTTCCGTGCGCGAGCAGGAGCGTGGGCTTCCCGTACGCGGCGTCGCCGGCTCGGTCTCGGAAGTCCTTGAGGTTGATCCTCGCGAGGAAGAGCGCGTAGAGCGCCCCGCAGAGGAGGACGTCAAGGCGTTCGAATCGTCCGCCGGCGGCCAGCAGCCCGAGCGCGTAGGGGACGATCGCGTACGCGACCGAGAGGATCGTCGGCGCGAGCCACGTTCGGTACGAGATCCGGACCGGGCGGAGCGAGTATGTGTACCCGATGAGCAGGGACGCCGCGGAGACCGCGAGAACCGGGCCGCCTGCCATGGCCGCGGTCGCCAGGGCGACGGGCGCCGCGATCGCGTTCGTCCGCCAGAGATCCCACTCGGACGCCGCTCCCGTCACGAGCGGCCTTCCCGGGTCGCGAGGATGGTTGATTCGATCTACGTCCCGATCGGCGATGTCGTTGACCGTCGTGGCGACGACGTAACTCGCGGCGAGCGACGCGGCGGCGAGGAGGAGCGCGATGCTCGGACGCAGCGGGCCCTGTGCCGCGGCTCCGATCAACAGGAAGGACCAGAGCGTTACCGCCACGCGCCAGCGGACCATGCGAACGAACAGCACGGCGGTGGTCACTTCGGCACCACCGTTCGGAGCGGCCAGATGGAGCCGAGCACGAGCACGTACACGATCCACAACACGTGGTACAGGGCGAGGAACCCCAGGCCGAGCCAGAACAGCGTGACGACCGCGCCGACGTCGGCGACGACCTCGGGACGCCGACTCAGGGCACGGAACACGGACCCGATCAACGTCGCGGCCATCGCGAGCGCGGCGACGACGATCAGACCCGCCCCTGAGGAGAACACGAACTCCAGGTACTGACGGGGTGCGGTTAAGAAGACGATCACCAGGAACCCGAGACCCGAGACCACGAGCAGGCCCATCACGATGCCTGTGACGATGCTCCGTTCGACGATCGGAAAGCGATCCGGATCGACGTTCCGTCGGGGGATCGGGAGCCGATCGCGGTATCCGACTCGGTACACGATCGTGTACCCCAGCGCGTAGAGCACGAACACGACGGCTGCCGTGAGCGCGGCACCGCCAAGATCGGCCACGCTCCCGAACAGCTCGTCGAGCGCCCTGACCGCGTTCACCTCATAGAGCCCGAGCGGCGCCAGGATGAACTTCACGAGCGCGATCAGGACGAAGGCGAACGCCAGCGAGGCGGCTGCCCGCGACGGAAGGCGAAGATCCTTCCGCACGATCGTGTAGAGGGCCACCGTCGTGACGCCCGCGATCACGGCTCCGATGAGCGCGAGGGCTGCGAACGGCGGTTGGTCCCCTCCGGAGCGGGGGAAGAGCTCGATCGCGCCGAGAGCCAGGGCGATCGCGACCACCAGCGTGATCCACGATGAGCGCGGCAAGCGGGCGGGTCGGTGATGGGGTCGTGTCGGGACGGGGGGCTCGATTCCCACAGCGGAACCGTACTGCCCTGGGAGATCTCGAACGACGTACGCTTCGGGCGTGGAAATCTCGAGAGCTTCGGAAGGATCGTTCGAACGCGGCGATGACGGCAGATTCACGGGCGAGGTCTGGCTCCGCCGGACGCTGACCGTCGAAGACGGAACGAACATCGGCGTGGTCCATTTCTCCCCGAACGCCCGGACCCACTGGCACCGTCATCCGGGCGGGCAGTTCCTGTACGGGGTGAGTGGGCGGGGCCGCGTGCGTTCGAAGGGTGCCACCGGACATGTCCTGGAGCCGGGTGACGTGATCCACGTCGGGGCCGGCGAGTGGCACTTCCACGGGGGCACCCCCGACACACCGCTCGTGCACGTGGCGGTCAACGGGGGCGGCGCACCGGACTGGGGCGACGCCGTCACCGACGACGAGTACGGAGAGGGCTTCTGAGCATGCGCCGGTTGAGCGAGCCGGCGCGGGAGCTCTACGCGCTTCCGCCGGAGGAGTTCATCGCCGCCCGCGACCGCCTGGCCGCCGAGCTGAAGGACGCGGGGAAGGCGGACGAGGGGATCGAGGTCAAGAAGCTCCGCCGTCCGAGCATCGTCGCCTGGGCAGTGAACGCGGCATCGCGCGAGCGGCCTGAGGAAGTGGCGGCGCTGCGCGAGGCCGGTCAGGCCTTGCGGCGGGCGCAGCGGAAGGCGCTCTCGGGCGGGGGCGGCGAGGACCTCCGTCACGCGACCGACGACCGCCGTGCCCTGATCCAGACGCTCGCGGACGAGGGAGTGGCGGCGCTCGGGACGCGGGGCGGAGCGCACCGCGACGCGATCGCCGCGACGTTGGACGCCGCGTCGGTGGACGACGAGCTCGGCGAGCGGCTCCAGGCCGGCACACTGGAACGCGACGCCAAGCCCACGGCAGGCTTCGGAGCCATCGAGGGCTTCGAGGTGCTGCAGGGCGGCGGGTCGGAGGGAGACGACGATACCGTCGAGGAGGATCCGGCCGAGGCGAGGCGGGAGCGGGCGCGCGAAGCCCGGGTGGCCGAGCAGCGGGCCACCTCCGCGGAACGCGCCGCCGAGAAGGCCCGCAAGCGGGCCGAGGACCTCAAGGAGAAGGCGGCCGCCGCGGTCACCGCCGCGAGAGAGGCCGACTCCGATGCGAAGCGACTCGCAGACGAGGCGAGGACGGAGCGCAAGCGCGCCGAACGGTCGGCGAAGGCAGCCGAGACCGGCGGCTGAGCGGGTCAGTCGGGCTCGCGACGAGCGAGCGCGACCGCCCGCTCCACCACCTCGGCGAGCGGCGGCGGAACGGCGTCCGGACCGAGCTCGGCGAACCGGCGCCACGCGCGAGCGGGCTTCCGACGGTCCCCGTGGATACCGGCGACGCCTTCGAAATCGGGCGCGAGCTCCACGCGCTCGTCGCCCGCGACCTCGGCGATCAGCGCGTTGAGCTGCCGCTCGGCATCGGTCGGCGTCATGTCGGGCGGCGCGTCGCGATCGTGGACCGCCACGAACGGCAGCCCGACGGCCTTGCTGATCTTGCCGAACAACGGGATGTTCCCTTTCCCACCGCACTCGACGATCGAGATCCGCTCCCGATCCGGATCGTGACCGAGCGCTTCGAAGACGAACGGGAGCGCGAGCTTCTCGGTAAGGCCTTCCACGAGCACGGCGGCCCGGGCGAGGAAGAGCTCGCTGCGCGAAGAGTCGAATTCCGAGTACGCGCGGAACTCCTCATCCTCGGGCAGGGGCTCGGGCTGGAGCAGCAGGGTCCCGACCTTCGGGCGGCGCTCCGTGAACACGATCTCGTCCAGCCGCACGACGTTGAGGAACGCCGGGGAGTGGGTGGAGTACAGCACCTGGTTCCCGGCGGAGGCGACGAGCCGCAGGAGCCGGTAGAGGTAGCGCTGGGCCTGCGGCGGGAGGAAGAGCTCGGGCTCTTCCATCAAGACGACGACGCCGGTGACGGCGGCCTCCTGCCAGGACTCGAGTCCGGCCACCAGGCTGTGCGCGGCGACCGTCCCGCCGGCCGAGTCCCGGTCGCGTTCGATCCGGGCGACCGCGTCGCGCATGATCTCCGCGGCCGGATGAGGAGGCGCCTGCCGGCCCGGGGAAGCGACGAGGGTCTCGCCCCGCAGCCCGGCCGGGAAGAACAGCGCAGGGGGACGTGTCGAACCCTCGGCCGACGATCCGTCGGGCGGCCCGCCGCCGACCGAGATCGACGTGCCGTCGGCGAGCTCCCCGACGATCCGGATCGGCCCCTGCTCGTCGTGGGCGACGTCGGCGGCCGTCAGCGGAGCGGCGCCCGGGTCCAGGAGCGCCCAGATCGCGGTGAGCAGGTTGGACTTGCCGGTGCTCGGCTCGCCCACGATCGCCGAGATCGCGCCCGGGCGGAAGCTCGCGTCCTTCAGCGACCGGAAGCGACGAACGTGGACGTCGGTCAGTCCGAATCCAGTCACCGGCGGATGCTAGCGGGCCGAGCGAGTTCTCCCCGCGGCGAGGTTTCCTCGCGAGGTCCTTGGGAATGATGCTGGCGACATCGAGCGTGGCGGGCCACGGAAGGAGGCGGGGATGAACGCGATCACACTGCTGGAGGAAGACCACCGGAAGATGAAGAAGCTCCTGTCGGAGATGGAGTCCACGACCGAGCGCGGCGTGAAGACGCGCGAAGAGCTCTTCACGACGGTCAAGGACGAGCTGACGGTTCACGAGACGATCGAGGAGGAGATCTTCTACCCGGCGCTGAAGGAGCACCCCAAGACCAAGGAGATCACCCTCGAGGCGTACGAGGAACACCACGTCGTCGACATGGTCATGGCCGAGATCGAGGGAGTCCCCTACGACGACGAGCGCTGGGGCGCCAAGTTCAAGGTGATGAAGGAGAACATCGAGCACCACATCGAGGAGGAAGAGAAGGAGATGTTCAAGCAGGCTCGTCAGGCCTTCGAGGAGGACGAGCTCGAAGCGCTCGGCGAGCGGATGAAGGCGCGCAAGGATCAGATGACGGCCGCCTGAGAGGCTCGGGGAGTCGCCTCAACCCGTGGGCTCGGGCTTGCGGAACCCGCAGGACGGGCATCGGGCCTCGCCCGGCGTGAGGGCGGCACCGCAGTACTCGCACGCGTCGTCCGGCGCAGCCGGACGACGCGTGCGAGTCAACCGGCGGCGGAACCTCGAGATCGCGAGCATGGCGAACACGAGCCCCGCGGCGAGCAGCATCTCGTCCCAGCCACCCTGATGTGCGACCAACACCGCGAGCACCGCTTCACCCGGAGAGGATCAACAGGCCGCTCGCCGTGAAGAGGATCATCACGGCGAGCAGCGCGTACTGCGTCCGCACGGCGGCCTCGCGATCGAACATCGCGATCGCGCGATCGTGCGCAAGCACCACGCCGCCCACGTGTCCGATGACGATCGCCGCGACCTGCACGTACCAGATCGTGGTCGGAGAGACCAGCGCGAGGTTCATGATCCAGTCGTCCGTTCCGAACAGATCCCATTCCACACCGAACGGATCGGAGAGGCGAACCAGTCCCAGCTGTCCCTCCAACACCAGGAACGAGAAGTAGTGGGCGACGACGTATGCGAGCACGATCGGGACGAGCGAATGGGCGAAGCGAGTCGCGAGGGGGTGCCAGTGGCCGCCGACAACGCCGGCTGCGACGCGCATCGCGATCACGTACGCGAGCGCGACCACCCCGATCACGACCACCAAGCCCGACGTTGCGGCCGCGGTCCCCGCGAGACCTCCGACTCCTGCCGTCCACGTGATCCACGCGCCGGTTCGCGAGAAGCCGTCGAACGTCGTCGAGCCGAGCGCGACGAGGATCACCGCGAGCAGGCCCGGACGAGGCTTGATCTTCGCGAGGCCGGAGAGGAACGGCCGAAGCACGACGCGACCGTTCGGGTCGCGGGTCAGTGGTGCCATCCCCGAGATGAGTCCGAAGTAGACGCCGAACGCTTCCCCGTTCTCGATCCAGACACGGCGGCCGAAGAGTTGCATCCCGGCGATCTGGATCAGCGTGTAGACGACGATCAGGATCCCGAGGTGACCGGGGACGGACCCGAACGGCTGGACCAACTCGACCCAGACGAACGCGAAGAGAAGGATGGCTGCCGGCCACTTCCCCCAGGCCGGCGGGTACGGCCGGGGAGGGGTCTCCCGCTCGTCCTCGTCGAGGCCGACGAGACGGCCGATGGTATCGAACGGCGAGAGCGTGGCCCAGAGGTTGCCGAACAGGGCATGGGCGATCGCGAGGCCCACCCAGAACCACGCGTACACGACGACCGGCCCGATCGTCTCGGTGTCGCCCACCCGCCGGGCGGAGGCCATCGCCACGACGACGAAGAACACCAGCATCACGATCCGGATCGTCCACTCCAGGCCGCGGTTGGTCAGGATCGATCGGATCCACGACGGTCGGGCGGAAGCGGTCGGGCGTCCCTCGAATCGAGGCTCCGTCCAGAGCGCCGAGAGCGCGACGAAGGAGACGATCAGCGCGGTCGAGGCGCCGAAGACGAAGAGCCACAGCGGGACCGGCAGATCCGTCCGCCCGCTGATCGCCCCATGGGCGAGCGCCGGGGCGGCGGTGACGAGGAGCCAGGTGACGACGACTCCAGCGAGGATCTGCCCTCGGCGGTTCAGGGGACGATCTCCAGCCGGAAGAGGAGTTCGCCAGCAGCTTCGAGCTCGCACTCGAAGACGCCGGCCACCCTCGCCACGAAGTCGATCTTCGCGGGCTGGCCCGGCGCGACGTCGGCGTGGAGGTCGTAGCTGTGGAGATGGACCTCGTCAGCGACGTCCGCATCCACGATGATCCGCACCCGCTCGCCTTGTGCTGCGGTGAACTCGGTGGGACCACGAACCGCGCCATCCCGGAAGGTCACTTCGATGACGGAGCGCTGCGGTGTGGGACTCGGCGTGGGCGAAGGGGAGTCGGAGGCCGAGGGAGTGCCGGACGCCGCGGGGCTCTCGGTGGGTGTCGACGGGGTGGGGGTCGCGCGGTTCTCGGAGGCATCCGGCCGCAGGAGCACGAAGAGAACGATGACGACGATCACCGATCCCACGATCAGCAGCCACCTGACGGACGATCTCATGCGATCCCCGACCTCCTCCTTCGCTCTTCCGAGGCTACCGCGGCCCCGTCCACGGGCCGGTCATGCGCTCGTGTACGCTTTCCCGAACTTCGAGCAGAGGATGGATGCGGTTTGGACATCATCATCGATCTCCTCAAGTTCGGGATCATCTTCGGGATCCTGGCGACCGCGCCGATCGTGACCTGGCTGGCGGTCTCCTGGCTCGTCACGGACCGACGACGGACGTCGTCTCGGCCGGAGGAGAGCTGACCGGTTCCACCCGGTCGCCGATCCGGACCCGTCCCGCCCGCTCGACCTCGGCATACATCCCGAAGGGAAGCCCGCCGCGGCCGCCGATCCGAGGTCGGTAGCGCGCGAGTTGCGTCAACGTTCCGAAGTCCTTGTCTCCGGTCTCCGGGGCGAGCGTCGTCACGACGCACCGGGGGATCTGCCCCCGTACGCGGATCGTCGCTTCGCCGATGCGGACGAGCCCGCCGTCCCACGAGTCCTCCTCGTAGGGCTCCGAGCCCTTGATCTCGAGGTTGATACGGAAGCGGCGGGCGTCCAGGTCCGCTCGTTGGCCGCGAAGGCCGAGGTCGCGGATGCTCTCGGACGACACGATCGTGAGCGGATACACATCCTGTCCGTCCCCGTCCCGGGTCACCCGCGCGAGCCGAAGCGGCCGGCCTGCGAAGGCGGACAGTGCCGCCGCGAAGGTGCCTTCGAGGAGATCTCCCTCGACCGTCCGCCCGAAGAAGTCGGTCGTGATCGCCCCCGCCAGCCGGTCGGCGGCATCCTCCACGACGGCTCCATCGGGGAAGGACAGCCGGAGTCGGTCCGCTCCGGAGTCGTAGTCGGGGACCACTTGCATGAGGGCACCCAGGTCGCTCGCATCGAAGAGCCCCCCGTCCTCGTCGATCAGGTAGAAGCGGCGGTCGGCGGGGATCCCTCCCACGGTGAGTTCGGCTTCCTCGGGGTGCGAAAGACGTAGGGCCTTCACCGGGGTCACGGAGAGGCGGGTGAGGGCTCGCACGGTCGGGAAACCGTAGCCGAATGGCGGGTTGAGCGGCGGGCGTAGGTTGGAATACAGTGGCCGCTCGAGGATGGGGGACACCTTTGGGGGAGACCGAAAGGCGGAGCGGATGAGCGAGTACCAAGAGGAAGTCCTCACCAACCTCCTCGACCTGCAGGCGGAGCTCCGCGGCGACGAGCCCCAGCCTCACGACGAGCAGTCGGCGGAGACCTCCCTCGACCCCTCCACGACGGCGGACCCGGCCACGAACCGAGAGTCCGTCGCCGTCACCCAAGGCGGACTGACGGTCTCCATGTCCCGCCCCTCCACCAACGGCATGGGCGTGAACGAGCGGCTCGCCGCACTGAACGACCGCCTGGCGCAGCTCGAGTACGACCTCGCGGGCGTGACGAAGCGGATCGAGCGCGTCGAACCCGACGAGGTGGAGAGCTCGGGGGGAACGGACCCCGACGTCGACGCACGTTGGCGCTCGTTCCTGGACCTGCAGAAGATCGTCGCGAACCGGCTCGACACGCGCTGAGAACCGAAGCGGCGAAGCGAGACCCCCGTGGTAGCGTCGGCGCGTGTCGCCGGACCTACCCCCCGCGCTCGAACCCCTCGCCTTCCTGATCGGCAGTTGGCGCGGCGAGGGGGAGGGTGAGTACCCCGGCGTGGAGCCGTTCCGATACACCGAAGAGCTCTCCTTCGAGCACGTCGGCGACCCGTTCCTCCTCGTCACCGAGTCGAGCTGGACGCCGGACGGCGAGCCCTTGCATTTCGAGCGGGGAACGCTCCGGCCGCTCGCAGACGGGCGGGTCGATCTCGCGCTCGCGCACCCGATCGGCGTCGCCGAGGTCGCGGAGGGAACGGTCGAGGGGATGACCGTCACGCTTCGCTCGACCGCGGTGGTGCATACCGCCGCCGGGGCGCCCGTGACGGAGATCGAGAGGCGCTACCGCATGGAGGGCGACAGCCTGACCTACGAGCTCGAGATGGCCATGGAGGGCGTGGCCCGGACGTTCCACGTCCGGGCCACACTCCCGAGGGTGTGACGGTGGCAGACGCCCCTCGCGACCTGGCCCGGGTATGGCTCGCCACCTCGATCCTCGGGATCCTCACGGGCGGCGTCCTGTGGTGGCTCGACCTGCGCGACGCCGCGAACGTGGCGTGGGCGGCGACGACCGTCGCCGCGCTCGTCTCCCTGCTGCGCGACGTGGTCGAAGGCATCCTGCGGCGCCGAGCCGGCGTGGACGTCATCGCCCTGCTGGCCATGGGGGGTTCTCTCGCACTCGAGGAGTACCTCGCGGGCGCCGTGATCGCGCTGATGCTCGCCACGGGGGAAGCGCTCGAGTCCTACGCGGATCGCCGAGCGCATCGGGAGCTCTCGGCGCTGCTGGACCGTGCCCCGCGAACGGTGACGCGCTACGAGAACGGCGTGCTGGTCGAGCGCCCGGTCGAGGACGTGCGCCGAGGCGATCGCCTCCTCGTGAAGCAAGGGGCGGTGATCCCGGTGGACGGTGTGGCGTCGACGCACGCGGTCCTGGACGAGTCGGCACTCACCGGGGAGTCCCGGCCGGTCGAACGCGCCGCCGGCGACCCGATCCGCTCCGGCGGGCTCAACGCCGGCGGCGCGTTCGAGCTGATCGCGACGGCCACCGTGGAGGACAGCACGTACGCTGGGATCGTCCGGCTGGTGGAGGAGGCGGAGCGGCAGAAGGCTCCCTTCGTCCGCCTCGCCGACCGCTACGCGGCGATCTTCGTGCCCGTCACCTTGGTGATCGCGGGGGGCGCCTGGGCGGTCACGCAGGACCCGGTGCGCGCGCTCTCCGTCCTGGTGGTCGCCACCCCGTGCCCCCTCCTGCTCGCCGTACCGATCGCGATCGTGTCGGGGATCTCCCGCGCCGCGCACCGGGGGATCATCGTGAAGGGCGGGGGCGCGTTGGAGACGCTCGCCCGCGCGAAGGTGCTCGTGCTGGACAAGACCGGCACGCTCACGTCGGGCGTGCCCATGCTGAGCGATATCGAGACGGTCGACGAGATCGGTCCGGACGAGCTGCTCGGACTCGCCGCCTCGCTCGACCAGGTGTCGCCGCACGTGCTCGCGGCGGCTCTCGTCCGGGCGGCGCGGGAGCGGCGGCTCGAGCTCGTGTTCCCGACCGACGTCGTGGAGCGCCACGGCGCCGGGATCGAGGGGACCGTGGACGGGCACCGGGTGGCGCTCGGCAAGGCGGGCTACGTGTCCGAGGGCGCGCCGATGCCTCCTCGCGCACGCGAGGTGCGCCGGCGCTCCATGCTCGACGGTTCCTCGTGCATCTTCGTCGCGATCGACGGTCACGTCGCCGGCGCGTTGATCGTCGACGACCCGATCCGCCCCGACGCGCCGCGCGTGATCCGTGCGCTCCGCCGAGCCGGGATCGAGCGCGTGATCATGGTGACCGGCGACCACCCGGATGTGGCCGAGTCGGTCGGCGCCGCGCTCGGGGTCGACCGGATCCTGTCGGAGCGCGATCCCATGGAGAAGGTCGAGGCCATGGAGGCCGAGCGCGAGGCAGGGGTCGTCGTCATGGTGGGGGACGGCCTGAACGACGCTCCGGCGCTCGCCGCCGCCGACGTGGGCGTCGCCATGGGGGCTCGCGGCGCCACGGCGTCGTCGGAGGCGGCCGACATCGTGCTGGTCGCGGACCGGCTGGACGGTCTGGTGGATGCGATCGCGATCGCGCGCCGCTCGCGCGCTATCGCGCTCCAGTCGGTGCTGCTCGGCATGGGTCTCGCCTTCGGGTTCATGTTCGGAGGCGCCTTCGGGTTGTTCACGCCTGTGGCGGGGGCGCTGATCCAGGAACTGATCGACGTGGCGTCGATCCTGAACGCTCTGCGGGCGCTCGGCGGAGGTGGTCGGCCCTCAGGGGCTCGGGAGCCGACCGACGTCGCCGAGCGCTTCCGGGCGGAGCACCGAGAGTTCGCTCCTGAGCTCCTCCGAGTCCGGTCGGTGGCGGACCGCCTCGGGCAGCTCCCGCCGGACGAGGTCCGCCGGGAGCTCGAGGCGGTCCGCCGCTTCGTCGTCGAACGCCTGCCGCAGCACGAGGAGGAGGAGGAGGCCGCCGTCTACCCGGTCGTCGCCCGTCTGATGGGCGGCGAGGATCCGATGAGCTCGATGCAGCGGGCTCACATCGAGATCTCTCACCTCGCGCGGGTGTTCCGGCAGCTCCTCGAGGACCTCCCCGAAGACGGGCCCACGCCCGACGATCTCGTGGACCTCCGCCGCGTGCTCTACGGGCTCCACGCGATCCTCCGACTGCACTTCGCGCAGGAGGAGGAGGCTTACGCCTGGTTGTCCTCGGGGGAGGAGTCCGTGTCCGTTCCCTGAGGGTCCTCCCCCTCAGGGTCCTCGTCCTGCGGGTCCTCGGACGGGTCCTCGGGAAGGATGAGGACGCGCTCTTGGGGCTCGAAGGCCAAGAGGACACGGAAGGAGGAGCCACCGCCCGCCCGCTCCTGGACCCAGGCCCTGCCGTCGTGGAGCTCCGCGAACTTGACGACCAGCGCGAGACCCACGCCCGCGCCGCCGGGCCCGGCGCTGGTGCCCTGCACGAACGGCTCGAAGATCCGCTCCCGATCAGCGGACGCGATCCCGGGACCGTCGTCCTCGACGGCGATCAGCGCGCCCTCATCAGTGCGCTCGACGCGTACCCAGATCCGCGAGTCGCCGGGGGTGTGTTTGACGGCGTTGGCGAGGAGGTTCTCGACGATCCTCTCCACCATGGTCGGGTCCGCCTCGACGTGCACCGGTCCGGTGTCGAGTTGGAGCCGGCGCTCGGTGACGGCGTCGGTCCTGGTGACCAGCTGACGGATCAGGGAGCCCAGGTCGACACGCCGAAGGCGAGCAGCGAACCCCCTCCGCTGGAGCCGGTCGAGATCCAGCAGGTCGGTCACGATCCGGTCGAGGCGTCGCGAGTTGTGCACGATCCGGGATGACAGGTCGCGAACGTCTTCCGGAGACATCTCGTCGGCTCTGTGCTGGAGCGTCGCCGCCAGGCCCAAGATCGCCGCGAGGGGCGTCCGGATGTCGTGGGAGACGGCCTGGATCGCGAGCGACTTCGCTTCGTCGGTCGCGGAGAGCCGGAGGTTCTGCGCTCGCTCGCTGGCGAGCTCGTGTCGGAGCTCGTGCACGCGGCGGCGGTCGGTCACGTCCACCAGCACGCCGAGCCAGTACCGCGGGACCCCTTCGCCGTCGGTGATGAGCCGGGAGCGATCGTGGAGCCAGACGGTGCGTCCGTCCTTGGTGAAGACCCGGTACTCGATCCCACCCGCCAGGCCGCCGGATCGCTCGGCCGCGTCGAGCCGGTCCTTGTCGTCGGGATGGACGATCTTGTTCCAGAGCTCGGGGTCGGCGTACCAGTCCTCGGGTGCGTAGCCCAGGATCGTCGAGGTCTGTTCGCTGATCGCGAGCGTCTTCTGAGGACCGTCGATCGCGTCGAGGTAGGTGATCGCCGGCACCTGTTCCTCGAGCGCGCGGAACCGCTCTTCCGCCTCCACCCACCGCGAGGCGGCATGACGGGTCCGTCCTTCGCTCGCGTCGCGCATGGCCTCGA
This sequence comes from Actinomycetota bacterium, assembly GCA_035512775.1. Lineage (GTDB taxonomy): Bacteria > Actinomycetota > UBA4738 > UBA4738 > HRBIN12 > JAJNBA01. The sequence continues at coordinate 15,863 of DATKDI010000021.1, forward strand.
CCTGCTCGAGCTCGATCCGTCGTCGCTCCGTGACGTCGACGATCAGTCCGCGCAGCCTGGTCTTCGGGCGAACGGTCGCGGGCGCGAGCTGGCCCACGTGCCAGAGACTCAACTCACGGCCGTCCTTCGTCGCGAAGCGATACTCGACGTCGAGTCGCTCGCCCCCGGCCGCTTCGGTCCAGGCGTCGACGACTCGGTCCCGGTCGTCCGGATGCACGCGCTCGAGCCAGGAACCGGGATCCTCGATCCACTCGCGGGGCGTGTAGCCGAGCAGGTCCGCGACGGCGTTCGAGACGGAGGTGAACTGCCCCGGCTCCGTCCCCGCCTCCCAGACGATCGTATGGCCGTCGCCGAGCACATCGAGGACACGGCGAAGCCCTCCGGCGGGTAGCAATCGCGGCGCCATCGGGGTCAGTCTGCGAGATGGCCCGGCGGATGCCAATCCGGCGGATGGCCGAGACCTTCTGCCGGGGCGCTCTTCACGAGGCGATCGCCCCTCCGTCGGCTCGGGGGTCGCTGCCGGCCACCAGCACTCGGTCGTCGATGAGGAGCAGATGGGCGTGCCCGAGGGCGCGGTCCACCCGGCCGACGGTCTCCACCCGGAAGCCGTCGCGTTCGAACGAGCCGCGGACTTCCTCGGGCACCGATGCCTCGGCTTCGACCCATGGCTCGGAGAGAACGGGCTCCATGCCGCCGACGAGCCATCGGGGGCCGGCGATGGCCTCGTATGGATCGAGGCCGAGGTCGAACGCCCGGACCAGAGTCATCAGGTCGATCTGCGGCTGGCCGTGACCCCCCCGGGTGCCGGTGAGCGCGACGAGGTCGCCGTGGCGATGCACGGCGACCGGCATCAGCGTGTGCGCCGGCTTCTTGCCCGGCGCGAGCTGGTTGGGATGGCCGGGCTCGAGCGTGAAACAACCGCCTCGGTCGTGGGGGACGATCCCGGTGACCGGCTCGAGGATGCCGGCTCCGAAACCGCTGTACAGGCTCTGGATCAGCGCGACCCCCCAGCCGTCGGCATCGGCGGCGACGAGTGCGATGGTGTCGCCTTCGACGTGCTTCGGGCGGCCGGCTGCAGGCGCCCCCGGGGCGACCGTCGGGGCATGCCCATCGAGACCAGCGAGACCGCCTCGGACGATGTCGCACAGGGCCGCGATGTGCCCGTCGTCCAGGAGCGCCGAGACGTGGATCGTCATCGCCTGGGGGTCGGCGAGGTGACGATCGCGGTCGGTCGAGGCGGTCGTCAGGATGCGGGCGAGCGTCGCGGCGTCCGGCCCGATCGGGTCGGGATCGATCTCGAGTCGCTCGACCGCGGCGAGCGCCTCGAGCAGCACGAACCCTTGGGAGCCGGGCGGCGTGACGGAGACGTCGAGGTCTCGGTAGCGCCCCCTGAGGGGAGGGAGGAGATCCGCGGTGTGCCTCGCGAGGTCATCGGGAGAGATCGGGGCGCCGAGGGCGCGCAGCCCCCGGACGAGCCGCTCACCGATGTCGCCGGCGTAGAAGGCGTCGGGACCCTCCTCGGCCAGGGTCCGGAGGGTCCTCGCCAGGCTCGGCTGGACGAGGCGATCGCCCTCCGAGAGGACCCCGTCTGCGAAGAAGACCTCCGCGAAGCCGGGATCCGAGCGGAGCTCGTCGGCTCGCCGCGCGATGCTCCACGCCAGGTCCCGGGAGACGGGGAAGCCCTCCGCCGCCTCGATCGCGGCTCCGAACGCGTCCCTCCACGGCAGGATCGCCCCCTGGTGGTGCACGGCGTCCCATCCGCCGATGGCGCCGGGCACCGTGATCGTCGCCGGTCCGGTGTGAGGCATCGTGGTGCCGTGGGCGGCGCGGAGCCCGTGGTGGTCCACGCCGGCCGGCGCCCGGCCGGACGAGTCGATCGCCACGAGCTTGCCGTCCGGGTTCTGCACGAGGGCGAAGAGGTCTCCGCCGGCGCCGCACATGTGCGGGTAGACGACCGCGAGCATCACCGCGGCGTGCAGTGCCGCGTCCACGGCGTTGCCACCGTTCGTGAAGGCGGCCGCCGCCACCTCCGAGGCGGCCGCGTGGGGAGTGGCGACCGCCCACCGGTCGCCGCGCGCCGAGAAGCCCTCGCGGTCGCCTGACGACATCATCCGCGGAGCGTGAGCCCGCGGTACCCGTCGGCGAACCCGGCCTCACGGAGATGCGAAGCCGCGGCGTGCGCGGACGCGTCCTGACCGTCGATCCGACCGAGCTGGATCCGCTTCAAGCATCCGTCCTTGACCAGCGAGGCGAGCGCGTCCACCCAGGCGACGGGATCCGCACCGAACGTGAGGAGGGTGCGGGCGCCGCGCTCCAGGTAGGCGGCCGGCGCGCCTTCCGCGAGCACGACGTATGCGCCTGCCTGGCGCGCCGGCCGGCCCTCGCTCGCCGGCCAGGGGAGCGCGGCGCCGTAGGGCTGCGCCGGGTCGGCGGCTGCGAGGACCAGAGGCCCGGTCGCTTCCTCGCCGTCGGTCTCGCTCGTGTGGCGGAGCGCTCGCAGGCGCTCCACGGCGCCGGGGTGTGCGAACTGGGCGCCGCCCAGTCCGGCGACGAAGTACCCGCGCCGGACGTGGCCGGCCTCCTCCATAGCTCTGAACACCGGGTAGATGCCGACGAAGCCGCCCGGAACACCCTCGGCGAGGACCGCCTCTCTGGTGACCACTCCGTGGCGATCGAGCAGCTGGCGTGCCAAGGCATGCACGCGCTCGGTGGGGGCCGGCGCCGGCTGCCGGAGTCCCGCGACGAGCGACCATCGGCCGGCGCCGGCCGGCGGCCCCGTCCGCCGGAGCGCGCCCGGTCTCGGCTTGTGCCCGGGCCGTGTCGTACGGATCTTCGCGGAGGCTCCTCGGACGAACGATCGCAGCGGCGCGAGGGTGTCGTTGGTGACCTCGCCGGCCCAAACGAGATCCCAGAGCGCGGCCAGGAGCAGGCGCTCGTCCGCCGTGCCGGCGGCGGTGACGAGCTCCGGCCAGAACGACGCACCCCGCTCGGCGAGATGGAGGCGGAGCGCGTCGTGCAGCTCGCCCTCCGGCGGGTCGGCGGGCGCCTCGGGGAGGAGCGCGGCGCCGTCGGAGCGGAAGACGAGCGTGACGCGGCCGTCGTCGGTGGCGAGCGGCCCCGCGCCGACCCAGGCCACGTCGCCGCCCGCCACGAGGGCGTCGAGGTCCGCGGGGCGGTACCCGCGGACCCTGGCCGGTAGGACGTCCGTCTCCAGGATCGAGGCAGGCACGGAGGTGCCCTGGAGCCGAGCGACGGCGTCCGCGAGCGCGTCGACGTGACCCCCGGGTCGGTCCGCGCCCTGCCACAGGGGGAGGAAGCGCGCGAGCGCCGCCGCGTCGACGGGCTCCACCTCGCGACGGAGCAGGGCGAGCGATCGCCGGCGGAGCCGGCGGAGCACGTCGGGTTCGCACCATTCGCGCCCCGAGCCGCCGGGCCGGAACTCGCCCCTGATGACGTCGTCCGACGCCTCCAGCGCCGCGAGCGCGTCGCGGACGCGTTCGACCGAGGCGCCGAGCCGAGCGGCAGCCTCCTCGGCGAGGAACGGTCCGTGCGTCCTGGCGTATCGGCGCACGAGACCCTCCAGGGGCCGGTCGCTCTGGCCGGTGAACGTGCCGGGGAGCCCGATCGGGAGCGACACGCCGAGCGCGTCGCGGAGCCGGGCCGCGTCTTCGATCGCCGCCACTCGCTGCTCGCCCGCAACGCGGAGGCGGATGGCCCGGCCGTCCGCGAGCAGTTGTTCGGTGAAGCCGTGGGCATCGGCGTCCTCGACCCGCGCGGCGATCTCCTCGTCCGTGAGCTCGCCGAGCGTGCGAAGGAGGTCGTGCAGGTGGTCCGCCGATCGCGCGCCGCGGCCGTCGCCGAGGCGCTGCAGCTCGAGCTCGACCTCGTCCAGCGCACGGGGGTCGAGGAGCTCTCGCAGCTCCTCGGACCCGAGGAGCTCCCGCAACAGGTCTCTGTCGAGGGTCAGCGCGGCGGCGCGGCGCTCGGCCAGCGGCGCGTCGCCCTCGTACATGTAGACGCCGACCCACCGGAACAGCAGCGACTGCGCGAACGGCGACGCGTGCTCCGTGTCGACGGCGACGAGGCGCGTGCGTCGGGTCCGAAGATCGGCCATGACCTCGCGAAGGGCCGGGACGTCGAACACGTCGCGGAGGCACTCGCGCGTCGCCTCGAGCAAGATCGGGAAGTCGGGGAACTTGGATGCCTCGGCGAGCAGGTCGGCCGAGCGCTGCCGCTGCTGCCAGAGCGGCGTGCGCTGGCCGGGGCGGCGGCGGGGGAGGAGCAGCGCCCGCGCCGCCGCCTCCCGGAACACGCTGGCGAACATCGCGGTCTGCGGCACGGCGGCGACGACCGCCTGTTCGATCCCGTCGGGATCGAACAGCAGGTCTTCGGCGGGGATCCGGTCGACCGCCTCCGGCAGACGAACCACGATGCCGTCGTCGCTCCAGAGCACCTGGGCGCCGGGCCCGAAGCGTTCGAGCATCCGGCCTTCGATCGCCATCGCCCACGGCGCGTGTACGCGGGACCCGAACGGCGAGAGGACGCACATCCGCCAGTCGCCGATCTCGTCTCGGAAGCGCTCGACGACGACGGTGCGGTCGTCGGGCACGGCGCCGGTCGCCTCCATCTGCTCTTCGAGGTAGGACACGAGGTTCCGCGACGCCAGGTCGTCCAGTCCCACGTCGCGGCGCAGGCGCTCGAGCGCCGCGTCACGACGTGCCCCGCGAAGCGTCCGCGTGAACGCGCCGACGGCGCGGCCGAGCTCGATCGGACGGCCCGGTTTGTCTCCGTGCCAGAACGGCATCCGCCCCTGCTCGCCCGGCGCCGGGGTGACGATGACGCGGTCGCGGGTGATGTCCTCGATGCGCCAGGACGAGGCGCCGAGCACGATCACGTCGCCCCGCCGGCTCTCGTACACCATCTCCTCGTCGAGCTCTCCGACGCGTACGCCGTCGGCGAGGAAGACGGCGTACAGCCCGCGGTCGGGGATCGTGCCACCGGAGGTGATCGCGATCCGGCCCGCGCCGTCGCGTGCGCGGACGGTCCCCGCTCCCCGATCCCACACGAGGCGCGGCCGGAGCTCCGCGAACCCGTCGCTCGGGTACCGCCCGGCGAGCATGTCGAGGACCGCGACGAACACGTCCCTGGAGAGCTCGGCGAACCCCGCTGCACGTCGGACCGTGTCGAAGAGCTCGTTCACGCCGCGCTCCTCGACCGCGCACATCGCGACGAGCTGCTGCGCCAGGACGTCCAGCGGGTTCCGGGGAAAACGGGTGTGCTCGATCTCTCCCGCGAGCATCCGCTCCGCCACCACCGCCGCCTCCAGCAGGTCGCCGCGGTACTTGGGGAAGATGCGGCCCTTCGAAGGCTCACCGACCTTGTGGCCGGCCCGCCCGATGCGCTGCAGACCGCTCGCGACGGAGCCGGGGGACTCCACCTGGATGACGAGGTCCACCGCGCCCATGTCGATGCCGAGCTCGAGTGAGGACGTGGCCACGATCGCCTTGAGGCGTCCTTCCTTCAGAGCGTCCTCGACCTCCAGCCGCTGCTCGCGCGCGAGCGACCCGTGGTGCGCGCGGACGAGGTCCTCTTCCGCGAGCTCGTTCAAGCTGGCCGCCAGACGCTCCGCGAGCCGTCGAGCATTGGTGAACACGATCGTGGTTCGGTGCTCGCGGATCAGCTCCAGGAGCCGTGGATGGATGGACGGCCAGATGGAGTGCGCGGGCTCCCTGCCGCCGGGCGCGTCGTCGTCACCGCGCCGGGGTGCTCGCGCATCGAGCGCGATACCTCCGCCCATCTCTTCGACGGGAACGACCACCTGGAGCTCCATCGGCTTGCGATGGCCGGCGTCCACGATCATCACCGGGCGTGGGGTGCCCTCGAGCGAGCCGCCGAGGAACCGAGCGATCTCCTCGAGGGGGCGCTGCGTGGCGGACAGACCGATCCGCTGCGGAGGATCGTCGCAGAGCTCTTCGAGACGCTCGAGCGAGAGGGAGAGGTGGGCACCGCGCTTGGAGCCGGCCATCGCGTGGATCTCGTCGACGATCACGGTCCGAACGCTCCGGAGCGTTTCGCGGGCCGAGGATGTGAGCATCAGGTAGAGCGATTCGGGCGTGGTGATCAAGATGTCGGGCGGTCGCCGGATCATCCGCTGCCGGTCGCGCGAGGGCGTGTCGCCCGTGCGGATGGCGACCTCCGGCGCGTGTGCGAGCGGCGTGGCGAGCCGGTCGGCGGCGTGCTGGATCCCCGCGAGCGGCGCGCGAAGGTTCTTCTCGATGTCGACGGCGAGCGCCCGAAGCGGCGAGACGTAGAGAACGCGGGTCCTCTCCTTGGGATCGGCCGGCGGCGGCTCCGCTGAGAGACGATCGATCGCCCACAGGAAGGCGGCGAGCGTCTTGCCCGACCCCGTGGGCGCGAGGATCAGCGAGTGGTCGCCGTCGGCGATCGCCTTCCACCCCTCACGCTGCGCACGTGTGGGCGCGTCGAAGGAGGTCGCGAACCAGTCGCGGACGGCCGGGGAGAAGACCTCGAGGGTCACCGACACACGCTACCCGGTGACACCGACATGCGTGAGGGCGCCGGTAGGATGCCGCGGCATGCGTCTGCGCCGCGCCCTCGCCGCCTCGGCGTTCGCCCTCCTGGTCTCGCCGGCGGCCGCCCTCGCCCAGGACGAACCTGTGATCGAGCCGCCAAGGATCGAGCCCGAGGACCAGATCGTCCTCGCCGGCTCGGTCGTGGTGCCGCGCGGAGAGCGGGTCGGCGAGGTCGTCATCTTCTCGGGACGCGCGACCGTGCACGGTGTGGCGACCGGCGACGTGGTCGTCCTGGAGGGACCGGTCACCGTGACGGGACAGGTGCACGGGTCGGTGATCGCCGCCGACGGGGTCGTGCGGCTCGCCGAGAGCGCTCGCGTCGGCGGCGACGTCTTCTCCAGCGAGGAGGTTCTCGCTCGGCCTGGTGCGAAGGTCGGAGGGGACGCACGGAGCGACGTTCGCTTCTCCTTCGAGGGACCGCTGGCCGCGCTCGGCAAGCTCCTGGGACCGGTCGCGATCTCGGTCTCCGTTCTGCTGATGGGCCTCGTGCTGTTGCTCCTCGTGCCCCGGGGAGCGGATGCGGTGGCGGAGACGCTGACGGATGCGCCGCTCGTCTCCCTCGGGTGGGGGATCCTCATCGCGATCGCCGTTCCGGTCGCCGCGGTCGCGCTCCTGATCTCGGTTCTCGGCCTCCCGTTGGGGCTCGCCCTGTTGTTCTCCTCGGGCCTGTGGTGGCTGACCGGGCTCACCTGGGCGGCGTGGTGCGCCGGTCGCGGGCTGGTCCGGCCACCCCGCGGTCGCGCGACCGCGTTCCTGGCCGGCTGGGCGATCCTCGCCGCCGTCGGCTTGGTGCCGATCCTGAACGTCGCCGTGTGGACGCTCGCGCCCGCGGTCGGGCTGGGCGCGATGCTCGTGGCGGCGTGGCGGTCACGCCACGGACCTCGGACCCGCGGACGTCATCGTTCGGGGTCGCGGGTTCCGCCCGATGACGCGATCCAAGCCGGGATCGCGTGACGGTGCCTACGCCGGGCGGCGGCGGGAGACGATGAGCTGGATGACTGCGAGGGCGATCCCGCCGAGGAAGATCAGCGTCGCGAAGACGAAGACGTGCGGCGGGATCCCGACCTTCGTGGCCCCGTAGACCCAGGTCGGGAACATCGTGGAGGGACCCTGGACGAACTGGCTGATCACGAAGTCGTCCATCGACAGCGCGAACGCGAGCAGCCAGCCGGCGAGGATGCCGGGGAAGATCAGCGGCAGCGTCACCTTGAAGAAGGTCACGATCGGTCCCGCCCCGAGGTCCATCGCCGCGTCCTCGAGCGAACGATCGAGATTGGCGGCCCTGGCGCGCACGATGACGGTCGTGAACGGGATGCTGAACATCACGTGCGAGGCGAACAGCGTCGCGAGTCCTCGCGGCAAGCTCAGGGAGACGAAGAACGACGCCAGCGCCGCTCCCAGGACGATCTCCGGGGAAGAGATGCCGAGGAAGATCACGAGGTTGGTGGTGCTCTTCCCGCGGTATCGGTACCGGGCGAGCGCGAGCCCGAGCAGCGCCCCCAGTGCCGCCGCCACCAGCGAGCTGGTGAACGCGATCAGGAGCGAGTGCTGCAGGGCCGTCGTCAGGTCGGGGATGTCGAACAGCCGCTGGTACCAGACCGTGGTGAACCCTGACCACGTCGTCTTGACGCGGGGCGCCGTCCCGAACCCGGTGTCCGTGTCGTTGAAGCTGAACAGGATGATCACGAAGATCGGGAAGGCCAGGTACAGGATGAAGACGAACGTGTAGGTCGGCAGGAGGAACCGCGTCCACCGTCGCCTCGGCTTCCGTATGGGTGCCGGCATCCGGTCCACCACCGCCTCAGCCCCCACCGAGCTCATGTGGTGATCTCCTCCGTGCCGAGGATCCGGGCGTAGAAGATCGCGCCGATCAGCATGATGGCCATGAGAACGAAGGCGAGGGCGGCGGCCTCCGGATAATCGCGGGCCTGCAGGAACTCGACCTGGATGATGTTGCCGATCATCGCGGTGCCGGGTCCGCCGAGCACCTCCGCGTTGATGTAGTCGCCGGTCGCCGGGATCGACGTCAGCAGGATCGCGGCGAACACCCCGGGTAGCGACAGCGGGAACACCACTTTGCGGAACGCCGCCGTCCGGCTCGCATAGAGGTCCTTGGCGGCCTCGACGAGGGATCGGTCGATCCGTTCGAGCGACACGTAGAGCGGGAGGATCGTGAATGGCAGCAGGTTGTAGGTGATCCCCGCGAGCACGGCGAAGGTCGTCCCGATGACGCGGAAGTCGTCGGGCAGGAGGCCGATGTCCTTCAGGGTCCCGAAGACGATCCCGTCATCGGACAGGATGAAGCTCCACGACACCGTCCTGATCACGAACGAGACGAAGAACGGCAGGAGGAGAAGGAACAGGAAGAAGGACTTGAACCTGCCGCCGTAGAACGCGATCCAGTACGCGATCGGGTACGCCAGCACCAGGGCGACCGCCGTCACGATCGCGCTGTTGCGGAGCGATCGGATCAGGAACTCCCAGTTCTTGGACGTGGCCTCCGTGAAGTTCGCGAAGTGCCAGGTGAGGCGGTATCCCTCGAGCGCGGTGCCTTCCTGCAGGGCGAGGCTCGCCATCGCCACCATGGGCACGATGAAGAGCAGGAGGAGCCAGAGGCCTCCCGGCGCGAGGAGCGCGTAAGGTGCCGCGGCCTTGCCGGGCCGCCGCCCCCTCCGTCTCAGGTCGTGAAGATCGGGAGGAAGATGTCGTTCCACTGCTCGATCTCTTCTCCCTCCAGGACGCGGTAGGTGTGCAGCTTGGATTCGATCTCCGGCGTCGGGAACACGTACGGGCTGGTGGCGATGGCCTCGAGGACCGCCTTGTCGCCCCCGCTCGCTGCGTCAGCGTCCCCCTGCACGATGTCTCCTGCCGCGGGCACCGGGCTCACGTACGCGTTCCATTCGGTCAGGAGCGCGGCCATCTCCGGCCGGTAGTAGTGGTCCATGACCTGGATGGCTCCGAGGGGATTCTCCGCACCGGCCGGGATCATCATGTTGTCGACCCAGACGACACCGCCTGCTTCGGCGGTCGCGAACTCGAACGTCTCGAACTCCGGGTAGTAGAGCTTGTCGTTGATGATGTCCCCGGACCAGGCCATCGTGGCCCAGATGTCCTCGTTCTCGATCGCCGTGAGGTAGGCCTGGTCGTCCCACTTCCGAAGGCCTCCCCACTCGTTGAACGACGAAAGGAGGTCGGCGGCCTGCTGCCACTCGTCCGGACCCGAGGTAGCGGGGTCGATCCCGAGCTCGATCATCGCCATGTTCGGCGCGTCGGCGTTGTTCCCGAACAGCGAGACGTGGCCCTTCCACTCGTCGTTCATCAGGTCCTGCATGCCGGTGATCGGCCCCTCGATGAACTTCGTGTTCCAGGCGTAGCCCGTCATGCCCGACTGCCAGGCCATCGTGTACGCGTTGCCCGGGTCGAAGGAAGGGTCCTTGAACGCGGCCCCGACGTTCTCGTTGAAGTTCGGTGTCAGCGAATGGTCGAGCGAGATCAAGTACCCGAGCGCGATCATCTCCGTGAGCTCCTGCCCGTTCGTGATGACGATGATGTCGTGTCCGGTGTACTGGCCGGCCTCGAGCGCGTCCCGGATGCTGGCGTAGAAGTCCTCGTTCGAGTTGATGTTCGCCCGGTACACCACCTCGATCCCTGTCTCATCCATGAACGCCTGGAGGCTGGGACGGATCCTGTTGCCCTGCTCGTCCCTGCCGGCGAGGTCGATGTAGGCGGGCCAGTTCGTGAAGTTGACGGTGTCACCCGCCTCCTGCTCGGCCCACCACTCGGGTGATCCCACTCCGCCCGGCTGCGGCTGCTCGGGCTGCCGCTCCGGCTCCGTGCCGCATGCCGCGAGGATCGCGGATAGGCTGAGCGCCCCCGCCCCCACGCCCGCGTACCGGAAGAGCTGACGTCGAGACATCCTCTTGCTGGTCATGCCACGCAGCCACGCCGGGTCCACGCGCTGCCGATCCGGTTGCGTCATCCTTCTTCCTCCTCCTCGATGAGGGAAGTCGAGCGCTCCACGACGAAGGTGTGCTCCGGCAGCCATTCCAGCCGTACGCGCTGTCCGACCGTCGGGTGTGACCCCGTCGCTCCCTGGTTCTGGACGTACACGGTGAGCTCGTTCCCACCGGGGCCGTCCACCTTGTACTGGTAGTTCACGCCGATGTAGGTGGCCATCCGGACGATCCCCACCACGTGGTTCCTGCCGGCGGGCTCGCCCGCGGCCTCCGGCACGATCGAGATCTTCTCCGGCCGAACACCGACCCGGACGTTCGTGCCGATCCCCGGTGGGAGTTGCGGGTCCTCGGCCACGACGACCTCGCCGGTGGTCAGGCGCACCGTCGCCGCTCCGTTCATCGACGTCAGCTCCCCTTCGAGCATGTTGGACGCCCCGAGGAAGCCCGCGACGAACTCCGTGGCCGGGTGCTCGTAGACATCCTCGGGGGCTCCAAGCTGCTCGATCCGGCCATGACGCATCACGGCCAGGCGGTCCGACATCGTCAGGGCCTCTTCCTGATCGTGTGTCACGTAGATGAACGTGATCCCGACCTCCTGCTGGATCGTCTTCAGCTCGAGCTGCATCTGTTTGCGGAGCTTCAGGTCGAGCGCACCGAGAGGCTCATCGAGCAGGAGGACCTTGGGTCGATTGACGAGCGCGCGTGCCAGCGCGACGCGCTGCTGTTGTCCGCCCGACATCTGGGGCGGCCTCCGTCGCTCGAACCCGACGAGGTCGACGAGCGACAATGCCTCGTCGACTCGGCGCTCGACCTCCCCATCCGGAACCTTCTTACGACGCAAGCCGAAGGCGACATTCTCGAAGACGTCGAGGTGTGGGAAGAGCGCGTAGGACTGGAAGACGGTGTTCACGTCGCGACGGTACGGAGGGAGGTCGGTGACGTCCCGTTCGCCGAGGTAGACCGTCCCGTAGGTGGGATCCTCGAAGCCGCCGATGATGCGAAGGGTGGTCGTCTTGCCGCAACCGGAGGGGCCGAGGAGACTGAAGAACTCGTTCGACTCGATGTCGAGCGACAGATCGTCCACGGCCGCGAGGTCGCCGAAGAGCTTGGAGACGCGTTCGAGCCGGACATCGATCTCTGGCACGGTCACACCCCTTGCGCCGGACGGCCGGCGCATGATGCCACACGTTGGGTGGCAGGCGCATCCGCCGCGACCCCCGATCAACGGACCCATCCTCCCCCTCGGGTACGTGGCGGGCAAGGCAACGCGTCGACCCGGGCGGCTCATCCGGATCCTGGGCGGGAGTGCACGACGCGGCCGGCGGCGATCGTGTGCTCGACGCGAGCATCCGAGATGGCCCCGTCGGCTGCGTCGAAGAGGTTGCGATCGAGGACAACCAGGTCTGCGCGGCAGCCCTCTTCGAGTGACCCCGCGTCGTCGTCGCGGTTGACGTGGGCCGAACCCTTCGTGAAGGCGGCGAGTGCGACGTGGAGGGGGAGACGCTGGTCGGGGAGGAACGGCTCCGCGTCGCGCATCGAGGGGTCGGCACGGCGGGTCGCGACCTCGATCTCCTCGAGGGGGTTGGCGGTCGAGACGGACCAGTCCGACCCGAACGCCAGGGTGGCGCCGGAGGCGTGGAGCGAAGCGAAGGGGTACTGGAGCGGTGCCCGCTCGGGTCCGAGGAAGGGCACCGTGAGCTCGTCCATCTGCGGATCGTGCTGGGCCCAGTATGGCTGGCAGTTCGCGATCACCCCCAGCTCACGGAACCGGGGGACGTCGTCGGGATGTATCACCTGGAGATGGGCGATGTGGTGTCTCGCGTCACGGGCGCCGTTCGTACGGCGGGCTGCCTCGCAGGCATCGAGCCCGTTCCGCACGGCACGGTCCCCGATCGCGTGCATATGGACCTGGAACCCCACCCGATCGAGGGCGGTAACGGCCTCCACGAGCTGATCGTGGTCGAGGTAGCTGATGCCGGTCTCGTCGGTCTCGTGACCCGCCGCGTCGCAGTAGGGGCGGAGCATCGCGCCGGTGTGGTTCTCGAGTACGCCGTCGGCCATGATCTTCACGGTCGTGGGGTGGAAGTTCCCGACCGAGCCTTCGTCTCGACGGGCCACGAGGTCCCCGATCTGCTCGGGACCTCGGTGGCGGTCCCACCAGAGCGCGCCGGCCACGCGGGCGGTGAGCTCGCCGCGTTCGGCGAGGGATCGATAGGCCTCCTCGGTCGGGGGCGTCACCCAGGCGTCCTGCCACCCGGTGATGCCGAGAGCATGGAGGTGCTCCTGCGCGAGGAGGATCGCCCGCTCCCACTCTTCTCGGGACGGCTCGGGTAGGTGCTCGTCCGCGAACGAGTAGGCGGCACCCTCGTGAAGCGTCCCGGTGGGCTCGCCCGTGGTGGCATCACGCTCGATCCGCCCGTCCCAGGGGTCGGGCGTCTCGCGCGTGATGTGCGCGAGCTCCAGCGCCTTGGAGTTCACCCACGCGCCGTGGACGTCACGGTTCAGGAGGAAGACGGGCCGGTCGGGCACGATGTCGTCGAGGAGCTCCCTGGTCGGCGTCCCGCCGGGGAAGTGGGACATGAGCCAGCCGCCGCCGAAGATCCACGGCTGCTCCGGGTTGGCGCGGGCATACGCCGCGACCGCTTCGCGGTACGCGTTGACGCCCGGCAGGTCGTGGAGGGAGACATGGAGCCGGTACCGGCCGGCGAAGGGCGCGTGGAGGTGGGAGTCCTGGAAGGCGGGGAGCACCATCCGGCCCGGGAGGTGGAGCAGTTCCTTCGCGTCCGGGAAGCGTTCCTTCACCTGCGGCTCGATGCCGACGGCGGCGATCCGGTCCCCGACGATGGCCACGGCACCGGCCCATCGCCGCGCCGCGTCCATCGTGTACACATCGACGCCGGTGATCACGAGGTCGGCGGTCCGGGCAGGCTCCGGCATCCGGCGGAGGATAGCCGTATCCTTGCTGCTCGTGAGGCCGCCGGATCAGCCGGGCTGCTTCCTCTGCCACCGTCCCACCTTCGATCCCGACAAACGCGAGGTGCCGTGGGCGCGGGCGGTGGCCGATGGGGTGCAGGTGCTGATCTGTCCGGACTGCCAGCACGACCGCCCCGACTGGGCCGAGAGCCTGGACCGGTGCGAGGCTTGCGGCTCGACCCGTCTGTCCCTCACCCTGGGGCAGGTCGTGTGCCGGGCGTGCGGCCATACCGCGAGAGCGGGCGCTTAGCTCAGCTGGTTAGAGCGTCGCCCTTACAAGGCGAAGGTCGGGGGTTCGAGTCCCTCAGCGCCCACGACGTGACGGATCGGGGATGTCTGCGGGCCTGGGATCGACTACGACTCGAGATCGATCTCGAACCAGACGCGGTGGGGCGACGTGGCGATCCCTCAACGGTCGGACATCTCCTCGACGAGGAAGAGACCCCAGCCACCCTCGTCGGCCCCGGGACTCCGCACGATCCTCGATGCGTCGAACCCTGGTCCGCCATCGACGACCACAACACGGACGACCCGAGACCGGATCTCGATCTTGAGACCCAACGTTCCTTTCCCGTCTACGCGCGCGTGCCGGACCGCATCCGACACCAGTTCGCTCGTCAGCAGCTCCATGTCCGCGAGTCTCTGGGCGGGCAGGGTCTCCTCGAGCCGATCTCGAACATGCCTTCGAGCTTCGCCGACGGCGACCGGACCTGCCGGGAGCGCGTGCTCGAACGAGACGAGGCTCTCCTTTCTGTCTGGCCCCTTCCTACCCGGTGGGTGCCCAAGCCGATCGTCGCTGGAAGTGGAACCGTCCGCTAGACGGGCTCCGCTTTCCCGGGGAGCGAGCCTTCCGCCTGTGGTCGACGAGCGGGAAGCATCGTGCGACTCGTCACGATCGCTTCGGCGAGGTCGACGAGCTTGCGGTTGGTTCGGCGCGACGCATCTCGGAGCATGTCGAACGCGGCCTGCTCCGAGATGTCGTGGCGTTCCATGAGGACGCCCTTGGCTCGCTCGGTGACCGCTCGTCGGCTGAAGGCACCTTCGAGATCGTGGTACTCGGCGAAACGTCGCAGGACGATGTCGATGGCGCTCTGCATCTCCTGGGAGTCGTCCCCGTGGGCGATGTAGGCGAAGATCCCCCGCTTGGCGGCCTCCTCCACGAACGCACGATCCTGCACATCCAGGACCGCGATCACCGGGCAGGCCGCCTCGTGCACGATGCGGTCGATCATCTCCAGGCCCTTGGTGTTGCCCTCGTGCACGATGACCAGAGCCACGTCGGGGCGTTCGGTCGCCGTGATGCGGGCGACCTCTGGCAGGGATGACTCACGCGCGATGACGTCGTGGCCCAACCCGGCCACTGTGCGGGTGACCTCATCGAGGCGCACTCCCGGTCTATCGGTGACCAGGACACGCAGACGGGGAACGCTCTTCTCCTCCATAGCCTCGTCAGCCTCGTCCGGAAGGACCCACCGATGGTAGCAAGCCCTACTCGCGGTCGGCGCGAAAGGAGTACACTGAAGCTGCCGAGCCCAAGAATGACGGTTCCGGCAGGTCAGAGGCCCCGACCCACGGTCCTCGCACACGGACGGCGCGTTGAGTCGCGCCAGCGAGGAGTGGGTTCTATGAGGACCGACCAGGCACTCACCACCCGGATCGACGCACGGAACGGCGTCACGAGCATCGCTTTGTCGGGCGAACTCGACATGGCCACCGTGCCGATCCTGAACGACCAGCTGACAGCCTTGGAGCGAGACGGCACCGGGGCCATCATGCTCGACCTTCGAGAGCTGAGCTTCATCGATTCCTCGGGCCTTCACGCGTTCATCGAGGCCCACAAGCGCTCTCTGCTGAACGGTCACCGCTTCCTGCTCGTCGGCGCGAGCCCGATCGCTCGGCGCTTGTGCGAGATGACTCGGACAGAGTTCCTCCTCGACGCGCAGGGAACGCCGCAACTCCTCGACCGCTTCACGGGAGATGCGGCCAGGACGGGGGGCCGAGATCGTGTGTCAGGGCCGGAACCACATGTCTGATTGGAGGGTTCAGGAGGCCACCAACCAGACCATCTTCCGGGAGATGAACGAGTGGACCGAAGAGGGCAACGATGCGCGTCTCGGGCTTGGTCATCGCACCGATACCTATCTCTGCGAGTGTTCAGATCGTCGGTGCGCCAACCCTATCCGGCTCACGCGCCTGGAGTACGAGTCGATCCGGGCCGAGCCCCTCCGGTTCGCTATGGCACTGAATCACG
Source organism: Actinomycetota bacterium (assembly GCA_035512775.1). Taxonomy (GTDB): domain Bacteria; phylum Actinomycetota; class UBA4738; order UBA4738; family HRBIN12; genus JAJNBA01. The sequence continues at coordinate 31,636 of DATKDI010000021.1, forward strand.
AGAACCCAGAGGTCGACCGGGTGGTCGAGGAGAACGAGCGGTTCGCCACGGTTGACACGTTCCACGGCGTCGGCGCCCGGCTCGCTCGCAAGACATACCCACGTCGCTAGGTCCTCCCTACCGCTCCCTCAGCGTTCACCAAGGTGGGCCGGAGGGCGTGACGGCTCGAGGGTAGAAGCGAGAAAGTTCTCGTGCAGATGTGAGGTACGTCACTGCACGTGGATGGATCGCCTTCTAGTCTCGAACACATGTACGGATCCTTCGCGAGCGCCGATCTTGACGACGACGGCCTGGTCCGCGTCGCGGATGCATTGAACCGCCACATCGCCGCGGCGCACGTCGCGCTGCTCCGCGTCATCGCCGAAGTCGATCGACGGAGGGCATGGCAGGACTCGGGCGCGCGAGACATGGCGCACTGGCTCTCCATCCGCTACGGCATGTCGTGGTGGAAGGCGGACCGCTGGATCAAGGCAGCGGGTGCGCTCGATATGTTGCCGGCGATCACCGACGCGCTCGAGACCGGAGTGCTGGGCATCGACAAGGTGGTCGAGCTGTGTCGGTTCGCAACGGCCGAGACGGAGGATGAGCTCATCGGATGGGCGAGCGAGGCCACGTGTGCCACGATCCGGCGTCGCGCGGATCTCGAAGTGAGGGCGGCTCTGGACGAGACCACCGAGTTCGAGCGGGACCGGTCCCTGCGGTACTGGTACGAAGACGGAGGGCGTCGGTTCGGCCTCGAGGCTCGGATGCCGTCGGCTCAGGGAGCGGTCGTCGCGAAGGCCCTCGAGCGGGTCGTCGATCAGCTCCCCGCGATGCCCGCCGCAACCGACGGGGTCGTCATCGAGGCACGTCGCGCCGACGCGCTGCTTGCGTTGTGTTCGCAGCGCATCGCCGGAGACGCCGACGCCGATCGGGCGACCGTGGTGGTCCATGCGTCCCTCGAAGCCTTGTCGGGACGACGCAACGCGGAGACCGAGAACGGTGCGGTCATGCCGCCCGAGGCACTCCAGCGTCTCGCGTGTGACGCTCGGATCCAGGTCGTCGCCGAGAACGATGCGAACGACGCGGTCGCCTTGGGACGCACGAAGCGAGAGCCTTCCGCCTCGATGATGCGGCAGCTCCGCCATCGCGACCGAGGGTGCCGGTTCCCCGGGTGCGGGTCGACGGCGTTCGCCAACGCGCACCACATCGTGTGGTGGTCACGGGGAGGCGCCACCGACCTCAACAACCTGCTGCTCATCTGTGCGTTCCACCATCGACTCGTCCACGAGCACGGATGGACGATCGAGCGCGCCGACGACGGACGGCTTCGGTGGTTCAGGGCCGACGGCTCCCGCTATCGAGGGGGACCCGAACATGGGGCGACGCTTGCCGATCACGACACGTTCCTCGATACGGGCTGAGTCTCGGTTCCTGCTCGCAGAACTGCATCCGACGATCCGAGCCAGCGTGGCGTCGACGAGCGTCCCGAGACGCGTGTCTTCGGGTGGGTAACGCTTACCCTCACGAGCGTGTCTTGGATGGGAGGCCACGATGAACGAAGACGAGCTGATCGGACTGCTCCGGGAGCGACAGAACAACGGTAGAACCGCCTACCTCACTTTCGGTGAGCTGGTGGCGATGGTGCCCTCGGATCAGGTCGATGCATGGCGAGCGGTCCTCGCCAAGGTGAGGGACGCCGATGAGACTCGGGACGCTGCCGAGGACGCCGACTGACGCGCCGTTTGGAACGGACCGGACAGACGAAGGGAGAACCGCCGGTGGGCCGCCGGCTGGCCGAGTGGCCTGCTTGGGCATAGGGTTCTCGACTCAGGGCCTGTAAGGGCCTCGGGGAGGGCCATGTCCGAGGAGCGACGATCCGTTGGGCCACTGGCCATGCTTGCCGTCGGCGCGGTCATCGGCGCGCCGTCGAGGTCGTGCTCGCAGTTCGCGATCAGCTGCAGCCGGATCGACCAGATCAGTTCCCTCCTCGATTGAACGTGGTGCGTCCGGACCCTGAGGGAGCGCGCGACGGCTCGGCGAGGGAAGGGGAGTTCCCTCCACGGGCCCGTGGATGGATCCACAGGGTTGCGTTCCTGGTCGCGGGACCGGCCGGCATCATCCTGCTTCTCGCCGCGCCGACGTGGGGCGCTCGCCTCGCGGTTACCGTCTACACACTCACGCTCATAACGGTGTTCTGGGTGAGCTCGACGTATCACCGCGGATCTTGGTCCGCCGAGGAGTTCGCCCGATGGCAGCGGAGGGACCACGCGGCGATATTCCTGCTCATCGCGGGTTCCTACACGCCGTATTGCATGCTCGCCCTCGATGGCGCATGGAGAGTGTGGATGCTTGTCGCGATCTGGATCGGGGCCGGACTCGGCATCCTCGTGAAGCTTTATCGCGTCGATCTCCACGTGCTTTCCGGCGTGATGTACCTCGGGCTCGGATGGGCCGCGGTCATCCCGTTCGCGCAGTTCGTTCGGGCGCTGAGCCCCGCCGCGTTGATACTCACCGTCGTCGGAGGACTCCTGTATTCGGTGGGCGCTCTCGCCTTGGCGCTCCGCCGGCCGAAGCTCTTCCCACGAACGTTCAGTTATCACGAGGTCTGGCACGCGGCAACCGCTGCTGCTGCGGGATGCCACTACGTCGCCGTGCTGCTGATCCTGATCGACGCCTGAGTTCGCGGGATCCGGGAGCGATCCTGGCTCGAGGCGGGGTGCGCGAGGCCGGAGCGGTCTTACGGATTCCCGGGATTCCCACCGGCGTTCCCGCCGCCGTTGCCGTTCCCGCCGCCGTTCCCGCCGCCGCCGCCGCCGCCGTTGCCGTTGCCGTTGCCGTTGCCGTTGCCGTTGCCGTTGCCGTTGCCACCGCCGAGAGTGCCGTCGACAGGGTCCACAGGGTCGACTGGGTCTACAGGATCGACTGGGTCCACGGGATCGACAGGGTCCACAGGGTCCACAGGGTCGATCGGGTCAACAGGGTCGACAGGATCGCCGCCGCCGTTGCCACCGCCGTTGCCACCGCCGTTGCCACCGCCGTTGCCACCGCCGTTGCCACCGCCGTTGCCACCGCCGTTGCCACCGCCGTTGCCACCGCCGTTGCCACCGCCGTTG
>DATKDI010000022.1:0-21674 GCA_035512775.1 Actinomycetota bacterium
TGGCTGGCAGCCAAGAGGTCAGGGGTTCGAATCCCCTTGGGTCCACAGAAACGTGTCCTGTGCCGCCTGGTAGTTGACGTTGCGGCGTCACCTGTTGCTTGCGCTCGAACACCTGTTCGACTAGCCTCGGCCCGCATGCACACGGCAAATCAGGAAGAATGACAGAGGTGTAACTCATGTCAGAGTCAAGGGCTAATCTCCACTCGTCGCTTGCACAGGCACTCTCCCGGCCCCCCTCCGGGCAGGGCAGGGGCACGAAGGAGGGGAACGTGGATCGGGACAAGATGCTGGACGTCACGCTGCAGCAGATCGAGAAGCAGTTCGGAAGAGGCGCCGTCATGAAGCTCGGCGAGCACCCGATGGGGGCGGGGATCACCGTCATCCCCACGGGCTCGCTGGCATTGGACATCGCGCTCGGGGTCGGAGGGATCCCGAAGGGCCGCGTCGTCGAGGTGTTCGGTCCGGAGGGCTCGGGCAAGACGACCGTGTGCCTGCACATGATCGCGGAGGCGCAATCCAAGGGTGGCATCGCCGCTTTCATCGACGCCGAGCACGCGCTCGACCCCACGTACGCGCGGGAGTTGGGCGTCAACATCGACGAGCTCCTCGTCTCCCAGCCGGACTCCGGCGAGCAGGCGCTCGAGATCGCGGACATGCTGGTTCGGTCCGCGGCGCTCGACCTCGTGGTGATCGACTCGGTGGCGGCTCTGGTGCCGCGCGCCGAGATCGAGGGTGAGATGGGTGACACCCACGTCGGCTTGCAGGCACGTCTGATGTCCCAGGCGATGAGGAAGCTCTCGGGCTCGCTGTCCCGGTTCGACACCACCGCGATCTTCATCAACCAGCTGCGCGAGAAGATCGGCGTGATGTTCGGATCACCGGAAACGACCCCTGGTGGGCGGGCGCTGAAGTTCTACTCGACCATCCGGCTCGACGTTCGCAAGATCGAGAACCTGAAGGACGGGACCGAGGTGGTGGGCTCCCGTACCCGGGTGAAGGTCGTGAAGAACAAGGTGGCGCCGCCGTTCCGCCAGTGCGAATTCGACATCATGTACGGAAAGGGCATCTCCAAGGAAGGCTCGCTCATCGACGTGGGCGTCGACCTCGAGATCGTGAAGAAATCCGGCGCGTGGTTCACCTACGAGGGCGACCAGCTCGGCCAGGGCCGCGAGAACGCCCGGCAGTTCCTCGCCGAGCACATCGATCTGCGAGATGAGATCGAGCGGAAGGTGCGCGAGGCGGTCGGTCTCACGTCCTTCGGCGAGGGTGACGACGAACCCATCACGATCGGTGAGGCCGAAGCGCCTCCTCTCGAAGAGCCGCCGCCCTCCGACGAGCCGGTCGCCGCGGGTAAGCGAAGCAAGGGGTCGGGATAGGCGCCGCGGCTGTGCCTCGTCGTCGCGAGGTCAAGAACCCGAAGAGCTGCCACGAGCGCGCCCTCGGCCTCTTGGCCGTGCGGCCCCGCAGCCGCCGGGAACTGGAGCGACGGCTCCTCTCCGCGCGGTTCGAGCCGGACGAGGTGCAAGACGTGCTCACGCGGCTGGAGCGGGTCGGGCTTGTCGACGACGAGGCCTTCGCCCGGCAGTACGCGGAGCAGCGATTCGGCGCCCGCAAAGAGGGGAGCCGGGGCGTCGAGCGGGGACTTCGGGCGGCCGGGATCGCTCCTGCCCTCGCGGCCACCACCGCTTCCGAGGGGGCTCCGGACGACGACGAGGAGCGGGCCGCAGATCTGGCCCTGTCCCGGGCATCCCGGCTCCGTGGCGTCGCCCCCCAGAAGGCCTTCACACGGCTCTCCTCGCTCCTGATGCGACGGGGCTACAGCCCCGAGACCGCTCGCAGCGCAGCACGGAAGGCCCTGGAGATCTCTCTCGAGGAGGACTAGCGACCTTGTGTCTCGCGACCCCCGGCCGTACCATCGGGGAAACGAGAGGAATCGATCTCCCGAACCCAACCAGGCGAACGACCGAAGGGCTGAAGTGACCGAGTTCAACATCGACCCGACCACCTGCTCCGACCCTGCACGTGCTCTCAGAAGGGGTCGGCGGCACTAGCCTTCGTCGAAGCACTGGATCGGTGACCGAGATCCCTCTCCCGAGACATCGGGAGGAACGATGGAAGCCGTCATCGCCGGCCTCCTCGGTCTTACGGCCGGGGTCGTCGTGGGATTCGTCGTCCGCAACTCGATCGGAGCGTCCAATGCGCGCTCCGCGGAAGCACAAGCCAAGAAGCTCCTGCTCGACGCCGAAGAAGAAGCAGCCAAGACCCGCGCTCGAGGGCTCCAGGAATCCAAAGATGAGTCTGCCCGGATGCGGCGGGAGACCGAAGAGGACCTGAAGCACAGGCGGGAGGAGGTGGGTCGCCTCGAGCGCCGGATCACGGAGTCGGAGGGCGACCTTCGAGATCGCGGCCAACGCATGGACGCTCGGACCGGAGAGCTCAAGGAGCGCGAGGACAAGCTGACCTTCGTCCGGGAGCAGCTGGAGAAGGCGACCGAGCAACACAGGGCGCAGTTGGAACGGATCGCCGGGATGACCTCGAACGAGGCCAAGGAGCTGCTGGCCTCGCAGGTGATCGACGACGCGAAGCGCGGCGCGATGGCCCAGGTACGTGAGATCGAGCAGCGGGCCCGTGAAGAAGGCGATGAGCGAGCCCGGAAGATCGTGACCATCGCGATCCAGCGGGTCGCCTCGGAGCAGACGGCGGAATCGAGCGTCAGCGTCTTCACGCTCCCCAGCGAGGACATGAAGGGGCGGATCATCGGCCGGGAAGGCCGGAACATCCGTGCCTTCGAAGCGGCCACCGGGGTCAACATCATCATCGACGACACGCCCGAGGCGGTCGTGCTCTCGTGCTTCGACCCCGTGCGCCGTGAGGCCGCCAGGATGACCCTGGAGAAGCTGGTCCAGGACGGGCGGATCCAGCCCGCCCGCATCGAGGAGGTCCACGAGCGGTCGGTCCGGGACCTCGACGCGCAGATCCGGAAGTCTGGCGAGGACGCGGTCGCCGAGGTGGGTCTCACCGACATCCATCCGGACCTGATCAAGCTCTTGGGCCGCCTCCAGTACCGCACCAGCTACGGCCAGAACGTGTTGAAGCACCTCATCGAGTCCGCTCACATCGCGAGTGCCCTCGCAGCGGAGATCGGCGTGGATCCGACGATCGCGAAGCGAGGCGCCTTCCTCCACGACATCGGGAAGGCAGTGACGCACGAGGTGGAGGGTTCCCACGCCATCATCGGGGCAGAGATCGCGCGCCGCCTGAAGGAGGACCCCGAGGTCGTGCACTGCATCGAGGCCCACCACGGGGAGGTGGAACAGCGGACGATCCACGCGGTCCTCGCGCAGATCGCCGATTCCATCAGCGGCGGCCGTCCCGGCGCCCGTCGCGAATCGCTGGAGACCTACATCAAGCGCCTCGAGCGTCTGGAGGAGATCTGCACGGCGCACGAAGGCGTCGAGAAGGTCTTCGCGATGCAGGCAGGGCGCGAGGTCCGCGTCATGGTCACGCCCGACGGCGTCGACGATCTCCAGGCGCAGACGATCGCGAGGGACATCGCGAAGCAGGTGGAGGAGGAGCTCCAGTACCCGGGCCAGATCAAGATCTCCGTGATCCGGGAGACGCGCGCCACCGAGTACGCAAGGTAGCCTCGGGACGTGAACGGGACGTTCCTCATCCGCACTTTCGGGTGCCAGATGAACGAGCACGACTCCGAGCGGATCGGAGGCATGCTCCGCGCCGACGGCATGACGCCGACGGAGGATGTGGGGGAGGCCCGGGTGGTCGTGCTGAACACGTGCGCCATCCGCGAGAACGCCGACAACAAGCTCTACGGCAACCTCGGTCACCTGAAGCCCCTCAAGGCGGCGAACCCCGACCTTCGGATCGTCGTGGCCGGATGCCTGGCCCAGAAGGATCAGGGCCTGATCCAGGAGAAGGCGCCGTGGGTCGACGTGGTGGTCGGGACGCACGCGCTCCCGCATCTGCTCGACCTGCTCCGGCGGGCGGAGGACGAGGGTCCGCAGATGGACATCGCCGAGTACACCGAGCTGTTCCCCTCGGCGCTCCCTGCGGCGCGTGACGACGCGTTCCGTGCCTGGGTCGCGATCGCGGTCGGATGCGACAACGCCTGCACGTTCTGCATCGTGCCGTTCGTCCGGGGCGCGCAGCGCTCCCGGGCGATCGGCGACGTGATCGCGGAGGTGCAAGGGCTCGCCCGCCGGGGTGTGGTCGAGGTGACCCTCCTCGGCCAGAACGTGAACACGTACGGGCGCGACGTCACGGTTCCCGGGACGTCGCGCCGGCCTCTCTTCGCCGAGCTGCTCCGAGAGGTGAACCGGGTCGAGGGGCTCCGGCGGATCCGCTTCACGTCGCCGCATCCGCACGACTTCACGCCGGACGTGATCGAGGCGATGGCCGAGAGCGACAAGGTCTGCGAGCACATCCACTTCCCGCTGCAGTCGGGATCGGACGCGGTGTTGAAGGCGATGCAGCGCTCCTACCGGCGCGAGCGCTACCTTGGGTGGCTCGACAGGATCCGCGACGCGATCCCGGAGGTGGCGGTGTCCACCGACATCATCGTCGGGTTCCCTGGCGAGACCGATGAGGACTTCACCGACACGCTCGAGGTGGTCGAGCGAGCTCGGTTCGATTCGGCGTTCACGTTCCAGTACTCGCCGAGGCCCGGGACCCGGGCGGCCTCGATGCCCGATCAGGTCCCCAAGGAGATCGTGCAGGAGCGGTTCGACCGGCTCTTGGCCCTGCAAGGCGACGTCTCCCTGGCGAAGGCGCGAGCGCAGGTCGGCACGGAGGCGGAGGTGCTGATCGAGGGCGCGGGGCGACGGGGATCGTCCATGCGATCCCGGACGCGAACGAACCGGATCGTGCACCTAGCGGACGCGCTGGAGCCGGGGGCGTTCGTCACGGCACGGATCACGGACGCAGCGCCGCACCACCTGTCCGGCGAGGTCGTTCCCGCGCCCGCTCTGGTCTGAGGCGTGGAACCGTTCCTCGCCCTGGTCGGCCCGACCGCGTCCGGCAAGACCGAGGCGGGGCTTGCGGTGGCCGGATCTCTCGGCGCGGAGATCCTCTCGGTCGACTCGATGCTCGTCTATCGAGGGATGGACGTGGGAACGGCCAAACCCACGTCCGAACAGCAGGCGCGCATCCCGCACCACCTCCTCGACCTCGTCGAGCCCAGCGAGCCGTTCAGCGTGGCGGCGTTCCAGGCTGCGGCCCGCGATGCGGCGGGCGACGTCCGCCGTCGCGGGTTGCAGCCGTTGCTCGTGGGCGGGTCGGGTCTCTACTTCCGGGCGGTGGTCGACGGGCTCGAGTTCCCGGGGACCGAGCCCCGGACCCGCGGGACCCTGGAGGGGGAGGCGGACGCCCTGGGACCCGACCGGATGCATCGACGCCTCGCCGATATGGATCCGGTCGCCGCCTCGAAGATCGATCCGGCCAACATCCGGAGGACCGTGCGGGCGCTCGAGGTGGCCGCGATCACCGGGAACCCGTTCAGCTCCTACGCGGCGGCGTGGGAGTCGTATCCGCCGGAGCGGGTGCGCGTCGCCGGGATCGGCCTGACGCCGGAGCAGCTCTCGCAGCGGGTGGAGATGCGGGCGCAGGAGATGCTCGCGGCCGGCTGGCTCGATGAGGTCGAGAAGCTCGTCGCAGCCGGGTTCGGAGGCTGGCTCACCTCCTCGCAGGCCATCGGCTACGCTGAGCTTGCCCGCCATCTCGCGCACGAGCTCAGCCTGGAGGACGTCGTCCAGCAGACCGTCAAGCGGACCCGCAACCTCGCGCGGCGGCAGATGGCGTGGTTCCGTCGCGATCCGCGGATCCGGTGGTTCGATGCCGGCTTGGGGGGTGCCTCGGACGTCGTGGATGACGTCGTGGCCTACTTGGAGGGCGCGTGAGCGAGCTCCGCGTCTGGAAGTATCAGGCCGCCGGGAACGACTTCGTGATGACGTACGACCCAGAGGATCGACGGGCCCTGTCCGCGGACGAGGTCGAGGCTCTGTGCGACCGGCGCTTGGGGATCGGCGCCGATGGCTCGATCAGGGTGACGCGCGGGAGCGATGGCCGTCCTTTCATGGACTACCGCAACGCGGATGGAAGCCTCGCCGAGATGTGCGGGAACGGCCTTCGCTGCGTCGCGCTGCTGCTTCGCGACGTCGGTGACACAGCTGAGCCGTCGTTCGACGTGGAGACGAGAGCGGGGGAGCGACAGGTGGAGATCGCGTCCGACAGCCGCGTCATCGTGGACATGGGCGAGCCCAACTTCACGAAGGCCGCGATCCCGATGCGCGGACCGGCGTGGGAGACCTTCCTCCACGAGCCCCTCGATCTCGGCGGCGGTCTGGTCGTCACGGCCAGCGCGGTGTCGATGGGCAACCCCCACTTCGTCCTGTTCGTCGAGGACGACCCGGAGCGATTCCACGTCGCCCATATCGGGGCGGTCTTGGAGCGCGACGATCGATTCCCCGAGGGCACCAACGTGGAGTTCGCGAAGGTCACGGACGATGGGATCGTCGCGCGCGTGTGGGAGCGGGGGAGCGGGGAGACGATGGCGTGTGGCAGCGGAGCGTGCGCGATCCTGGTGGCGGCGAACGAGGCAGGCCTCACCGGCCCTCGATCCTCCGTACGGTTCCCGGGGGGTGTGCTGGAGGTCGAACGCCTGGAGACGGGCTCGGTCCTCCTCACCGGACCCGCGAGTCGCGTCTTCGAGACGACGATCGAACTCGATTCCCTGATGGAGGCATCCGAAGCGTGACGACACTGGCGGAACGGCTGGCGGCGCGTGCCGAAGCGCTCGTGGCCCTCCCGTCGGAGAGCCGGCAGGAAGCGGCGATCCTCGCCGAGATCCGCGGATCCCTGCCGGACACGTACCGGGTCGTGGACGAGGAGGACTCGGTGCTCCTCGCGTTTCCGGAGCGGCGGCCGAGGATGCCGCTGGTGATGCTCGCCGGGCACGTGGACACGGTGCCGGTCGGTCGAAGTGCCCCGGGCCGGCGTGACGGTGACACGCTCCACGGCCGAGGGACCTCCGACATGAAGGGCGGGCTCGCGGTGATGCTCGAGATCGCCGATGCGTTCGCCGCGACGGCGTCCGGGTCGCCGCAGATCGACTCCGACCTCGATGTCGGGCTGTTGTTCTTCGGACGGGAGGAGCTTCCGTTCGCGGACAGCGCGCTCGCACCGCTGTTCGACCGCCGGCCCGAGATCGCGGATGCAGCGCTCGCCATCGTGCTCGAGCCGACCGCGAACCGACTCGAGCTCGGATGCCTGGGCAACCTGAACGCGACGGTCGCGTTCGAGGGTGAGGCGGCGCATTCCGCCCGGCCGTGGCTCGGCCGGAACGCGATCCACGCCGCGATCGCCGCGCTGGCGCCTGTGGCCGACCTCCCGATCCGTGACGTCGAGGTGGACGGCCTCACGTACCGGGAGGTCGCGTCGGTGACCACGATCCAGGGCGGCGTCGCCACCAACGTCGTGCCGGATCACGCGACCGCCCACGTCAACTTCCGATATGCGCCCACCCACACGCCGGCCGAAGCGGAACGGAGGCTTCGGGAGCTCCTCGGTCACCCGAGCGCCGGGGTCGAGATCGTCGGCAACGCACCGCCAGGCCGGCCCCCCGCAGGGAACCCGTTGGTGGAGCGGCTTCGGGCTGCCGGCGATCTCCCCGTCGGCCCGAAGCAGGCCTGGACGCCCGTGGCCGAGTTCGGGCTCGCCGGCGTTGCTGCCGTCAACTTCGGCCCCGGCGACCCGCAGTACGCTCACAGGGACGACGAGCAGGTCGATGTCGGCGCGCTCGTCAGGTCGTACGAGGTGCTGCGAGCGTTCCTCGGAACGGAACGCACGAGATAGGAGAAGGAGAACGTGGTCCACCTGTCACCGGGCCTCCGAGGAACGGAGCCGTACCCGTTCGAGGAGCTGGATCGGCGCAAGGCGGCCGCCGTCGCCGAGGGGCGATCCGTCGTCGACTTCGGCGTGGGAGACCCGCGGGAGGAGACGCCCTCGTTCATCCGCGAGGCCCTGAAGGACGCCGTCCAACCGACCTCTTCCTATCCTCGTGCGGCAGGTCTCCCCGAGCTCCGCGCCGCCATCGCCGCCTGGGTCCAACGGCGCTTCGGTACGACCCTCGATCCCGACGTCCACATCCTGCCCACCCTCGGGACGAAGGAGCCGATCTTCAGCCTCGCCCAGTCGGTGCTCGACCCCGAAGGCGGCAAGCACCTGGTCACGGTGACGAGCCCCGGATACACGATCCCCGAGCGCGGCGCCCGGTTCGCCGGAGGCGATGTCGCCCGACTGTCGCTCACCGAGGCCAACGGGTTCCTTCCCGACCTCCGCGCCGTGGACGCATCCACCTGGGGTCGCACCGCAGCCCTGTGGTTGAACTACCCGAACAACCCGACGGGGGCGACCGCGCCGCTGGACTTCCTGAAAGAGGCAGCAGACCACTGCCGTTCACACGACGTCCTTCTCGCTTCCGACGAGGCCTACAGCGAGCTCTGGTTCGAAGGCGAGCCGCCTGCGTCGGTCCTGCAGGTCGGCGACCTGACCAACGTCCTCGTCTTCCACACGCTCAGCAAGCGCTCCTCGATGACGGGCTACCGGTCGGGGTTCGTCGCCGGCGACCCGGAGATGATCTCGGCCCTTCGGGCGCTCCGTCCGTCGGTCGGCGTCACCCCGCAGGAGTTCGTCCAGCGCGCCTCGATCGCGGCTTGGAACGACGACGCGCACGTGGAGGAGGTGCGCGGCACGTACGCGCGGAAGCGGAAGCTGTTCCTCGATCTGTTCGCCTCGCGCGGTGTTCGCGTGGCCGGCAGCGCCGCGACCTTCTATCTCTGGGTCGCCGTGCCCGAAGGACGGACGTCGCTCGCGTGGTCGCTCGAGCTCCTCGACGGGGCGGATGTGATCGTCGCGCCCGGCTCGTTCCTGGGGCCGGAGGGGGAGGGCTACGTGCGGATCGCGATGGTGCCCACGATCGAGGAATGCGAGCGCGCGGCACAGTCGCTCGACCGAATCCTGGAGGGATCCGCATGAGCGTCACCGATCTCGCCGAACGGATCGAGCGATCGTGGGCCGAACCGGATCGCGCCGACGCCGGTGCCGTGGAAGAGGCCGTCGGGATGCTCGATCGAGGCGAAGCCCGGGTGGCCGAACCCGACGGGGAGGAGTGGAAGGTCAACGAGTGGGCGAAGAAGGCGGTGTTGCTCTCCTTCCGCGTGCGCGACATCGAGACGACCGAGGTCGGCCCGTTCGAGTATCGAGATCTGCTTCCCCTGAAGCGGGGGTACGAAGAGGCCGGGGTCCGCGTGGTGCCTCCGGCGACCGCCCGCTACGGCGCGTTCCTTTCCCCCGGGGTCGTGCTCATGCCGAGCTACGTGAACATCGGCGCCTGGATCGGACGGGGCACGCTCGTCGACACGTGGGCCACGGTCGGGTCCTGCGCCCAGATCGGGGCCGACGTGCACCTCTCCGGGGGCGTCGGGATCGGCGGGGTGCTCGAGCCCGTGCAGGCGAGGCCCGTGATCGTCGAGGACGGCGCGTTCGTCGGCTCGCGATGCATCGTGGTCGAGGGCGTCCGGGTGCGAGCTCGCGCGGTCCTCGGGGCCGGGCTGATCCTCACCGGGAACACGCCGGTGATCGACGTGACCGGCGACGAGCCGGTCGGATACCGCGGCGAGGTGCCGGCCGGCGCGATCGTCGTGCCGGGATCGCGCCCTCGTGACTTCCCGGCCGGCAGCTACGGGCTGCCGGCCGGTCTCATCATCGGCTACCGGAACGAGTCGACCGACTCCAAGCTGCAGCTGAACGAGATGCTTCGCGAGTTCGGCTCGTCGGTGGGTTCCTAGCGGATGCCGGAGCGGCACGGAGCTCAACGAGGGGGGATCGTCGCCCCCAAGAAGGCGAAGGACCGTACGCTCGAGTCACCGCTCTCGGCCACCTGGCAGCCTCGTGTCCGCGAGAGGGCGGTCCTGGTCGGCGTCGGGCCCGGGATCAGCGATGAGGACCTCGACGAGCTCGCCGCGCTCGCGGACTCCGCCGGCGCCGAGACCGTCTCCCGGATCGTGCAGAGCCGCCGTGAACCCGATCCCGGCACGTTCATCGGGCGGGGCAAGATGGATGAGCTCCATCAGACGGTCCACAACCTGGATGCGGAGTCGGTGATCCTCGACCAGGAGCTCACCCCGGGCCAGCTCCGAAGCCTGGAAGAGCGGCTCGGCGTGAAGGTGATCGACCGCACCGCGCTGATCCTCGACATCTTCGCGTTGCACGCGCGGAGTCGCGAGGGCAAAGCGCAGGTCGAGCTCGCACAGCTCAACTACCTCCTTCCTCGTCTGCGCGGGTGGGGAGAGGCGATGAGCCGGCTCGGCGGCGGCATCGGCACCCGAGGGCCGGGCGAGACGAAGATGGAGGTCGACCGTCAGCACATCCGCCGCAGGATCGCCAAACTTCGTCGCGACATCAAGACGCTCGCGAAGACGCGGGATCTGAAGCGATCGCGCCGTCAGGACTCCGGGATCCCCCAGGTCGCGATCGCCGGCTATACCAACGCCGGGAAGTCGACGCTCATGAACCGGCTGACGGGGGCGCAGGTGATCGTGGCCGACCAGCTCTTCGCGACGCTTGATCCCACGACGAGGCGGATCGAGCTCCCCGGTCGGCGCCGTGTCGTGATCTCCGACACGGTCGGGTTCGTCGGCAAGCTCCCGCACGATCTGGTCGAGGCGTTCCGGTCCACCCTCGAGGAGGTGGTCCTGGCCGACCTGATCGTCCACGTCGCCGACGCCACCTCGCCCGTGCTCGACGAGCAGGTGGTCGCCGTTCGAAGGGTGCTGGGGGAGATCGGAGCGGGCCGCATCCCGGAGGTCCTCGCGCTCAACAAGATCGACCAGGTCGCTGGGTCCACACGGGCGAGGCTCGCCGGAAGGTTCCCGGGCTCCGTGGCCGTATCCGCATCTACCGGGGAGGGCGCGGAGGGCCTGCTGGAGGAGATCGGGGCCCGGGTCCCTCACCCGCCGGTGGAGGTCCGGTTGCTCGTCCCGTTCGGACGCGAGGACGTCACCGCCAGGCTCTACCGGGAGGCCGAGGTGCTCTCGAAGGAGATGGACACAGAGGGCACGTTGGTGCACGCCCGCGTGGGATTGCGACTGTTGTCCGCGATCCGCGACTTCGTGCTCGACGAGGTCTGATCTAGTCCGGGCGACCGAGCCGCCAGAGCTCGGGCGCCGCCCAGTTCCCCGTGATCACGGTGTCCGGGTCCTGGCCTCGCTCCAGCGCGAAACGGAGGGCGAGGAGCTGCAGTCGAACCGTGAGGGGGATCTGGGCCAGCAGCATCGGCAGGGGAGCCGGCTCGGCCAGTCGGTAGGAAGGGATCCCCTCGGCATCAGCCGCGGCAGTGACCGCCTCGACGAAACCGTCCGCTTCCGGCGTCAGCAAGCTGAGGAGGGCATCCCTGGCGTGGAGCGGAACGGCCGACCCGTGGAGCAGGTACTCGATGTCGTGGCCCTCGGCCAACACGCGGGCGCCCTCCCGGAGCTTGAGCGCTCCTTCACGCGCGGTGAACGCAGCGGGTCCTGCGCCGGCGATCACGATCGCCCGTTCGGGGATCCGGATCGTCTCGGTGCCGGACGACTCGATGGCGCTTCGGACGGAACCCGGCACGAGCGCCAGCGTGTCGTCCGTGATCGAGTCGGCGCCCATCTCCTTCGCGATCATGGCGAGCACGAGCAACGTCGTCGTGTAGCTCACCGTGTAGGTCTCGGAAGTCTCCTTGTCGCACGTCTCGACCGAATGGGGGAACGGGGCACCGCGCCTCGTGATCGTGATGACGTCCAGCCCTGCGGTCGTCGCGAGGGCCCGGGCGGCGAGCGCGTAGGCAGTCTCGCCTGTGTGGGTGATGACGATGATGATGTCGTCGGGGCCGACGATCGGCGCCCAGATGACGAAGCGCATGGACGAGAGGGCGACCGCCGAACGCCCGGCATCTTGGAGCATCCCCGCTCCCAGGATCGCGGCGTGATGGCTGGTGCCCGTCCCGACCAGCCAGATCCGGCGTGCTCGCTTAAGGCCCTCGGCCGCCGCGTGGATCTGCTCTCGGACCCTCTCGGACGTGAGGAGATGGGACAGCGCGTCGGGCTGCGAGAGGATCTGGCGCTCGAGATCGGTGCCTCGCTGGGCGGACATGGGCGGGTCCCTCCGTCGGTTCCGCGGAGCTTAGCCCGCCGCGTATCCCCGTGGCTCAGACCTTCCTGAGAACCGCGACCACCTTGCCGAGGATGCGCCCGTCCACCATCTCGAAGGGCTCGAGGGCGGGGTTCTCGGGGATGAGCATCACCCGCGCGCCGTCGTGACCGAGTCGCTTCACCGTGGCCTCGTCTTCGGCGGGGCCCGGCAGGAGCGCCGCCACGATGTCGCCGTCGCTGGCCGAGCGCTGGCTCCGGATGACGACCACGTCGCCGTCGAGGATGCCTGCGCCGATCATCGACTCGCCGGCGACCCGGAGGGCGAAGTGACCGTCCCCGCGAACGAACTCGGTCGGCACCATGATTCGGTCTTGGATGTGCTCGTCGGCGAGGACGGGCTCGCCGGCGGCGATCCGCCCGATCAGCGGGACCGGCGTGCCCTCCGCTCGCCGATCGTTCGAAAGGGTCATGGCCCGGGGCTTGCTGGGATCCTTCGTGAGAAGCCCCTTGCGCTCCAGGTTGGCGAGCTGCGCGTGGACCGACGAAGACGACGTGAGCCCGACGGCGTCGCCGATCTCCCGAACGGTGGGGGGATAGCCGCGTTCCCGAACGGTCCGCTCGATGAAATCGAGGATCCGCTGCTGCCGGGCAGTGATGTCAGACACGGTACGTACCCTCCTGTTTCGAGTGTCGCGGCACGGTAACACCCACCGGGAAGGGATGCAAACATATGTTCGGTTCTCCTCTTGACATCGAACATCCGTTCGGGAACCATACGTCCATGAGTCGAACACGCGTTCGGCAGAGACGCCTCACGGCGCTCTGTGCAGCGGCAGGACTCGCGGCCGTCCTGTCCGGCCCCGTGGCCAACGCGGTGGGTGTGGGCGGCGAGCCGGAGACGCGCGCATCCCGGACCTACGTGGTGAGGGCTGGGGACACCCTGTGGTCCATCGCCGCACGGTTCGCGCCCTCCACCGACCCTCGCGTCGTGGTCGACGCCATCGCCACGGCCAACGGCGTGGATCCCGGCGCCCTGGTGCCGGGACAGCAGCTCTCCATCCCGTCCGTCGGCTGAGGGATCGGCCCGATGGGTTTGACCACCCCACATCCTGGGGGTACCGTGCCCGCGGCCACCACATCTTGTGGCCACACACGACATGAGATGCCCTTGGTGCGGTGCGGACGACGACCGGGTCGTCGACTCGCGGCCCTCCGACGGCGGATCTGCGATCCGCCGTCGGAGGCAGTGCGCATCCTGCGGCCGTCGGTACTCCACGTACGAGCGGATCGAGGATGTCGGCCTCGTGGTCCGCAAGCGGGACGACTCCAGGGACCCCTTCCGGCGCGAGAAGGTCACGGCCGGGATCCTGAAGGCGACCAAGAACCGCCCTGTCTCGGAGTTCCAGGTCGATGAGCTGGTGGATCGGGTCGAGGAGCGGCTGCGCCGCAAAGGCCCGGAGGTCACCTCCCAGCAGGTCGGGATCGAGGTGCTCCAGCAGCTCCGGAAGCTCGACGAGGTGGCCTACATCCGGTTCGCAAGCGTCTACAAGGACTTCCAGGAGATCACCGACTTCGAGCGGGAGCTCGGCACGCTCCTCAAGCGCGAGCCGGCCAAGCGTCGGAAGCGGTAGGCGCCCCAAGAACCAGAACTAAGGAAGAGCGACAGGAACGCGTTTCCCACCACCCCTCCACTGGCGTTCCACAGCCCTCGCCGGGTACGTTGCGACCCGATCCCGGATCTTCTCGGGACCACAAGATGTGGTGGTTGTGGGTGGGGGTTAGGCCCCATATGTAGGAAAATGGAGCTTGACACCGACCGACCCCGGGAGCAGTATTACATCCTTGTGATTCCACGGGTGTGATCCCTTCCCCCAGGGCTTCCTGGCTCCAAGATCTATCGGGCTCCAGGACCTGGACGGACACTTCCCCGGACCGAGAGGAGGGCGACGCAGTGGCGAAGACGCGCGATGACCTGCAAGACGTCCAGGTGATCGGGGCAAGCGATCCGAAGGGGCTCACGTTCAAGAGGCATTTCTCGACGAAGGGGATCCACCCGTTCGACCAGGTCGAATGGGAGACGCGTGACGCGGTCATCCCCAACTTCAAAGAGGGCGGGAACGCCTTCGAGCAGCGCGGCGTGGAGTTCCCCATCGGCTGGTCGCAGAACGCCACCAACATCGTCGCCCAGAAGTACTTCCGTGGTCCGCTCGGGGCGCCCGAGCGTGAGTCCTCGGTGCGCCAGCTCGTCTCCCGCGTCGTCGACACGATCCGTGGCTGGGGCGAGAAGAACCGATACTTCTCCACTGAGAAGGACGCCCAGATCTTCGCCGACGAGCTCACGCATCTGCTCGTCGATCAGAAGGCGGCGTTCAACTCTCCGGTGTGGTTCAACGTCGGCGTCCCCGACACGCCGCAGCAGTGCAGCGCGTGCCAGCCGTACGGAGCGCTCGTCAGCACGCCCGACGGTCTGATCCCCATCGGGAAGCTCGTCGAGGAGGATCGGGTCGGCGCGAAGGTTCACGACGCCGGCGGGGTCACGAGCATCGTGGCCACCAAGGCCAACGGTGTGAAGGAGGTCCTGCGGGTCCACACGAAGTCCGGACACCAGCTCGAGGTGACCGGCGATCACCTCGTGTGGCGAACGCAGGGGATCGGAGCCGGCCGGTTCGTTCCGGCAGCCGAGCTCCGTGCCGGCGACAAGCTGCAGTGGCACCGGCGGGACTCGTTCGGTGACGGCGAGATCGACCTCGTCGAGGTGGCGGAAGCAGCGCTCGTCGGCTGGCTGCAGTCCGACGGCTCCGTCGGCCAGGATGAGGGAACCGGCTCGCTCACGATCGAGGCGATCACCGTCAACGAGGACGAGCACGCCTGGGTGAGCGAAGCGCTCGACCGCGTGTTCCCGACGGTGCCCCGGCACGAGCGGATCCAGGTCACGCACGACGAGGGCCTCGAGTGCCGGCGGGTCCGGCTCGACGGGAACGTGCTCGAGCCGTTCGTCGACAGGTGGGGGCTCCGGGCGCGCGGTGTCGACATGGAGGTCCCGGAGCGGTTCTTCACCGCACCCCTCCCCGTCGTGGCGGCGTACCTCCGCAGCATCTTCCAGGCCGAGGGCTACGTGCGCGTGCACGAGTCATCCGGCATCGTCGCCTTCGAGATGACCTCGGAGAAGCTCGTCCGAGGCGTGCAGCAGCTGCTCTCACGCTTCGGGGTGTTCGCCCGGGTGACCTTCAAGCGGGACCCCCGGTTCACGCAGAAGGGGTGCTGGCACCTGTCCATCGGCAACGTCGGGGATCAGGTGCTGTTCGAGGCGGAGATCGGGTTCGTCGACACTCGCAAAACGGACAAGCTCGACATGGCGATCGACCGACAGGGCATGGCGACCCGCGACACGAAGCGCCTCGAGATCGAGCGGATCGAGCCCCTCGGTCCGATGGAGGTGTACGACATCCAGACCGAGAGCGGCGAGTACCTCTCGGGCAACCTCCGGGTGCACAACTGCTTCATCCTCGCGGTCGAGGACCATATGTCGTCGATCCTCAACTGGTACGTCGAGGAGGGGACGATCTTCAAGGGCGGATCGGGCTCGGGGATCAACCTGTCGAAGATCCGGTCCTCGAAGGAGGGGCTCGCCGGAGGCGGCACGGCGTCCGGTCCGGTGAGCTTCATGCGCGGCGCCGATGCGTCCGCCGGCACGATCAAGTCTGGCGGCAAGACGCGTCGCGCGGCGAAGATGGTCATCCTGAACGTCGACCACCCGGACGTGCGGGACTTCATCTGGTGCAAGGCGGTCGAGGAGCGCAAGGCCAGGGTCCTGCGCGACGCCGGGTTCGACATGGACCTCGACGGCAAGGACAGCCACTCGACCCAGTATCAGAACGCGAACAACTCGGTTCGCGTCTCCGACGAGTTCATGCGCGCCTTCGAGCAGGACCAGGACTGGAAGCTCAAGGCCGTCCTGTCGGGCGAGACGGTCGAGAGCACGCGGGCCCGCGACCTGATGCGGGACATCGCGCAGGCCGCGTGGGAGTGCGCCGATCCGGGGATGCAGTACGACACCACGATCAACGAGTGGCACACCTGTCCGGCGTCGGGGCGCATCAACGGCTCAAACCCGTGCAGCGAGTACATGCACCTCGACAACTCCGCGTGCAACCTGGCGTCACTGAACCTGATGAAGTTCGTGAACGATGACGGCACGTTCGACGTCGCGGACTTCAAGCACGCGGTGGAGATCGTGTTCACGGCGCAGGAGATCCTGGTGGGAGAGTCGAGCTATCCCACCGAGAAGATCGGGCTCAACGCGCGGGCCTATCGCCAGCTCGGCCTCGGCTACGCCAACCTCGGGGCCCTCCTGATGGCTCGCGGCCTGGCGTATGACTCCGACGCGGGCCGGGCCTGGGCCGGCGCCATCACCGCCCTGATGACCGGGCACGCGTACCGGACCTCGGCGCTCGTCGCCGATGCGATGGGTCCCTTCGAGGGGTTCGAGCCGAACGCGGACGCGATGCTCCGCGTGATGCGCAAGCACCGGGAGGCGGCAGACGGGATCGAGAGCGAGCTCGTCCCGGAGGGATTGCTCTCGGCCGCGAAGCACTCGTGGGACGAGGCGATCTCGCTCGGTGAGCGGCACGGGTATCGGAACGCGCAGGCCTCCGTCCTCGCGCCGACCGGCACGATCGGGTTGATGATGGACTGCGACACGACCGGTATCGAGCCCGAGCTCGCGCTCGTGAAGACGAAGAAGCTCGTCGGCGGGGGCACGATGCAATTCGTGAACCGGACCGTGCCGCGGGCACTCGAACGGCTCGGGTATGACGCCGCCGAGGTCGAGGACATCGTCGCCTACATCGCCGAGCACAACTCGGTGAACGATGCCCCGCACCTCAAGCCTGAGCATCGCTCGGTGTTCGACACCGCGATGGGGGACGCGCCGATCCACTACATGGGGCATGTGCGGATGATGGGGGCGGCACAGCCGTTCATCTCGGGTGCGATCTCCAAGACGGTCAACATGCCGGAGCACGTGACGGTCGAGGAGGTCGAGCAGCTCTTCGTCGAGAGCTGGAAGCTCGGGCTCAAGGCCGTCGCGATCTACCGGGACAACTGCAAGGTGGCCCAACCGATGTCCGCCGACAAGAAGAAGACGGCGGTCGTTCCCGAGGGTGAACCGCAGACGCTGCCTTGGTCGGCGAAGAAGCGACTCCCACGGTCGCGCCCCGCGATCACCACTTCGTTCCGGGTCGGCGACGCCGAGGGCTACATCACGGCGGGGTCCTACCCCGACGACGGGCTCGGCGAGATCTTCCTGAAGGCCTCGAAGCAGGGCTCGACGCTGTCGGGGATCATGGACGCGTTCTCGATCGCGGTCTCGGTTGGCCTCCAGTACGGGGTGCCGCTCGAGGACTACGCCTCGAAGTTCATCAACATGAAGTTCGAGCCGAGCGGGATGACCGACGACGCCGACATCCGGTTCGCGTCCTCGATCGTCGACTTCGTGTTCCGGCGACTGGCGCTCGACCACCTGCCGCCGGAGAAGCGCGAGGCGCTCGGCATCCGGTCCATCGAGGAGCGGAAGATCGAGGCGGCCGAGAAGATGGCGGCGCCAGAGAGCACGCGTGAGGAGACCACGCCGGTCGAGGAGGCCCCGATCCACGCCTCCGAGGGAGCGGTCGTCCGGCCGATCGAGTTGATCTCCTCTCCCACCGCGAAGGAGCTGGACGCCCCCCTCTGCTACCAGTGCGGCTCCAAGATGCAGCCGGCGGGTTCGTGCTACGTCTGCGGGACCTGCGGCAGCACCAGCGGCTGCTCGTAGGATAAGCGCGCTCGCGAGGCGGGCCGGGGACGACTCCGCCGTCCCCGGCCCGCCGTGCAAGGGGGAGCCATGAGTTACAAGGAGCCCGGGAGGCTGCTCGGGCTGCACCACGTGCAGCTCGCGATGCCTCCCGACGAGGAGCAGGTGGCCATCGACTTCTACGAGGGCGTCCTCGGGCTCGACCAGGTTCCCAAGCCTCAGGAGCTCGCCGACCGTGGTGGCGTCTGGTTCCGCTCGGGCGACCTGGAGGTCCACCTCGGCGTCGAGGAGGGCTTCCATCCCGCGATGAAGGCCCATCCCGCGTTCTTGGTCGAGGACCTCGAGCGCATGCGCGCGCGCGTCGAGATGAGCGGCTACAAGGTGATCGAGTCCGATCAGTTCTCGGGGTTCCGCCGGGTGCACGTGCGCGACCCCTTCGGGAACCGCCTCGAGCTGATCGAGCCGGTGTGAATCGAGCCGGTGTGAGCGGAGTGGAGCTTCCCTTCGTGCGCACCCGCCCCGAGGGACAGCTGCCGCAGGCGCAGCATCCGGGCGACGCGGGACTCGACCTACGCGCGGCCGAGGGCGTCACGGTCAAGCCGGGGGAGCGGGCGATGGTGCCGACCGGGGTGGCCGTCGCGATCCCCGACGGCCACGCCGGCCTCGTGCTCCCTCGATCGGGCCTCGCATCCAAGAAAGGGCTGACCCTGGCCAACGCGCCGGGCCTGATCGACGCCGGTTACCGGGGCGAGGTCGTCTGCGCCATGGTGAACCTCGACCCGCACGAAGCGGTGGAGATCTCGGCCGGCGACCGCATCGCCCAGCTCGTGATCGTTGCCCTGCCGGGCGTGTCACCTCTCCTCGTCGAGGAGCTCCCCGAGTCGAGCCGCGGCGCAGGGGGTTTCGGCTCCACGGGCGTGGCGTAGACGACCGGGTTGAAGGTCAGAATCCCCGTCCCTAGGATGATGGGGCAGTCTGCGGACGTGGCTCAGTGGTAGAGCACCACCTTGCCAAGGTGGGGGTCGCGGGTTCGAATCCCGTCGTCCGCTCCAAAGAAGGTGCCCGTGACCAGCGCCGATTCCGCTATCCGCGAAGTTCGCAGCTGCGGGCCTGTCCATAGAGTTGGCCATCGCTTGTCCATGACCTCCGGCATAGAGTCCGCGGTCATGAAGGGAGGGGCTCGATGCGCCTGCGGGGACGCGACTCCTGGCAGCTCCGCTTCTACCTGGGCACCGATCCGGGAACCGGGCGCCCCCGATGGCACAGCAAGACCGTCCACGGCACCCAGCGGTTCGCCAGTCGCCAGCTCGAGGTCCTGGAGGCCGAGGCCAGCCGGGCTCGGATCCGAGCCGGCACGCTCTCCGATCTGCTCGACCGATGGCTCGAGGCCGCCTTTCCCGGGTGGTCGGCCTCGACGGTGACCCACATCGGCTCCACGTGGTGGTACGTGATGCGCTACCCCGTGCAAGCGGCGCACGTCCTGGGCAAGCTGCTCAAGTACGTCGGCGAGAACAACGTGCTGTGGGGCACCGACTGCCTCTTCTACGGCTCGCCGCAGGATCAGATCCAGGCGCTGCGGTCCTTCAAGATCAGCGAGGAGTTCCAGGAGCGGTACGGCTATCCGGAGCTCACGCGGGCGATCAAGACCAAGATCCTCGGGGGAAACGGGGCACGCCTGTACGGCGTCGAACCGATCACGGGCGATGCGAGTACAGCAGGCGCGAGCTGGAACAGCTCAGGCGCCAGCTCCCGGGACGCAACCGCACCCTCGGCCCTTCGACGGCCGCCGAGGCCTGGGCCTTCCGCGAGCTCGACCACGCGGCGATCGTGCAAGACCTCGGATGACCCGCGGTGACGACATCTGATGTGGACCGCCCCGTGTGATGTGGACCGCCCCGTGGATCAGGTCTCCGCCCCGGGGTCCTCTGTGGCGCAGGGCAGCGAGGGGATGATCTCCGAGGGAAAGGCCACCTCGAATGCCGGCGCCCGGGCGTCGGAGACGTTGGAGACCCCGGGGCTCTCCAGATCTGACTGCGTGAGGGTCATGACGAACTCTGCCACGTCACGCAACGTGGCGCCGCCCTGCGCGAGTTCTTCTTCGTTGATGAAGAGCTCCGTCTGCTTCACCTTCTCCACCACCGGGGCTCCGTCGCCCCCAAAGGCCTCGCTGATGGCCTGCTGAAGCTTCCCCCCGGAGATCTGGAAGGCGCCGCTCACCTGCGGGTGGGGGGTGGACCCGTGGTCGGCAGTCACCAGCATCGCCCACCGCCCCTCGCCCACCTCGCGATCGAGGATGTCGATCAGCACCGGCAGGTACTCGTCCTGGGTTCTGAGCGTGTCTCGCATCTCGGGGCTGTTCATCGAGAAGATGTGGCCGATCTGGTCGATCACCTTGTAGTTCAGGTACAGGAGGTCGGGGACGTCGTCCCCGCCGAACCCCTCCCGGCCGATGATCTCCTCCACAAGGCGAGTCTGGTACGGGATCCGGGCCGGCGTCTGGAACCCGCCCTCGATCACCGCATCGTCCAGGCTGTGTCCCCGCCATCTCCCGTCCACGATGCCGTCGGCGCCCTCGAGCTCGGCGAAGTAGGTCGCGAGAGCTGGAAGCTGGTTGGCGTACTCGGGGAACCGGTACCACTCCTGCAGGAGGTCGGAGAGATTCCACGCCGGTCCCTCCGCCCCGAGCGTCTCGGCATCGGGGGCCTCCCGAAGGACGGCCAGAGGCTTCTCGTTTCCCCTCCAGGCCCCCCCTTGCCCAAGCATGCCGAGCTGGATCGGCACGGTCCCGAGCATCCCGGTCACGGCTCGATCCTCCACCGCCTCTGCGTACAGGTCGGCCAGCGTCGGGCGGAGCAGGATCTCGGGCCCGCTCCTCCATGGGGCGACGATCCTGCCGTCCACCCGGAGGCTGTGGCCGATGACGCCGTGGCTCTGAGGGAAGGTGCCCGTCCCGATGGTGGCGTGGATCTGGGCGCTGCTGGTGGGGCTCGAGCCCACCTCCGCCTCCTCGATCCACGCGCCCTGGGGTATGAGCGACCGAAGGTTGGGCCACTCATCGGGCCACTCGTCGAGCACGTTCCGCCCGGCGCCGTCCCAGATGAGGGTCACGATGAGGCGCGGCGCGCTCCGGCGCTCATCGGAGGGAACCAGGACGTCGGTGAGAGGTCGGCCGTTCGGGGTGGGGAAGTCGACGCTCAGGACCTGGGCCCACGTGGGGGAGATGTCCGCGGAGGTCGCGCGCTGGCCGACAACGCCGAGCGGCTTGATGAAGCCGGGCCCGTACCAGAACATCGGGACCCGGGACGTGTAGTCCCAGGGACCCACGTGGGGAAGGCCGTCCCCCACGAAGTTCGGCGCCTTCGGCAGGATCTGGAGCTCGGCGCTGCGTTGGGGGTGGTACCCCCGAGCGATCCTGCGGATCCATCTCGGCGGGAGGCCACAGGCCAACTCGACCATCGGGTCGTCGGGGGAGAGCAGCGCTGGTCCCGACGTCCGCGGGGCCGCGCCGCCCGTGCCCCCCGATCCGGTGCAGGCGGCGAAGAGTGCGGCCGCAGCCGATCCGGCGGAAAGTCGCAGGAAGTCGCGGCGGCTGTAACGGGAAAGGCGTCCGTTGCGCGACACGCTGGGTAGGCTAGCAAGAAGGGCCTGGATCTCGCGTCGGCTTCACCGCGACTTCACGGCTTCTTCAT
>DATKDI010000023.1:0-24901 GCA_035512775.1 Actinomycetota bacterium
GATCGCGAGCAAGTACTTCGTTCGCTTTCGAACGCGATGGCGGAGGAACGGGCCGATGAACGACTCCAGATCGCGGGGTACCTTCACGATGACCTCGCTCAGGTGTTGTTCCGTCTCTCGATCCAGGTCGATGTCGCGCGCAAGCTCCTGGCGAAAGGTCAGATGAAAGACGTGAGCCTCCAGCTCGACAAGATCCGTCAGTCGAAGCAAGAGACGTCAGACCGGATCCGCGCGCTCATCCGAGATCTGCATCGCTCCCCGCTCGGCGCGAAAGGGCTCGCGGAGGCGCTCGAGTCGTTCACCGACGAAGTCGGTCGTGATTCATCCATCCGCTTCCATCGCGATGTGGAGGACATCCAGCTCCCGGCCCCGATCGCCTTGCTCGTGTATCACATCGCGCGAGAGGGCGTGATGAACGCCCTCAAACACGCGCACCCCAGAGACATGTGGATCGCGGTCCGCGAGGCAGACGACGACATCGTGCTCAGCCTCAAGGACAACGGGGTCGGCTTCGACACGAGCGCTCCGGGTCCCGAGGGTCACTTCGGGATGGCGATGATGCGGGAACGTGCGCAGGTGGGTGGTGGACGCTTCGAGGTCGAGAGCGCACCCGGTGAGGGTGCGACGATCACGGTCAGGTTCCCCACGTCCCTCCTGCAGCAGGAGCCGCCGGCCGAGGCGCCAGAGATGAGAAGCGGCGATCCGGAGGCAGGTGCTTCCCCCGGTACCCCTGGAAGAGCGGAGTCGCTACCGGGGGATCCTCGTCGAAGCGTCCGAGCATGACCGCGACGACGAGGATCGCGACGCCGGCATAGAGCAAGACGTCGCCGATCGAGATCACGGCGCCGATAGGTGGCGGGATCCCGATCACGTCTCCCAGCGGCGTCAGCTTGTCGTCGGGGCCCATCAGGTGGTGCTTCGCGGTGCCCACGCCGAGACCCTCGGCGCGGGCACCGGCCGTTTCGAGGGCGCTCGCACTCACCGGCATCCCGCTGTTCACGCCGATGACCAGGATGTTCAGCACGAGCCCCGCCATCACGAGCCAGAGGGCGGGGAGCCGGCGGTTCGCCCATGCGAAGAGGAGCAGCAGCGCATAGGAGCCCACCAGCGACGCCGACCCCGCTGAGCGACCGATGTCGCTTGCGAGGGAGACCCC
Source organism: Actinomycetota bacterium (assembly GCA_035512775.1). Classification (GTDB taxonomy): domain Bacteria; phylum Actinomycetota; class UBA4738; order UBA4738; family HRBIN12; genus JAJNBA01. The sequence goes on from DATKDI010000023.1 coordinate 1,157, forward strand.
CTGGAGAGCGAGGCCAGCAAGCGCGAGCCCCCACCAGCGCACCCTGAGATGCTCGAACGGTCGGATGCTGCCGCCCGCGATGAAGCCGACACAGATCGCGAGGGCAAGCACGATGAGGACCACCATCACGTGGGAAGTATCCGGCTCGGACGGCCGACTCGTTGGCATCGTTCCGGGTCAAGCAGGACGATCCTGCCTCGGGCGGCGCTGCCCCTCTCGCATGCGACACTCCCGACCGTGGCGATCGAGGGGCTGCTGCTGGACATCGACGGAGTGCTCGCCGTCTCCTGGGAGGCGCTGCCGGGTGCGGTCGATGCCATGAGACGCCTTCGCGAAGAGGCCGTCCCGTTCCGCCTCATCACCAACACCACGACGAAGACGCGCGCCGACCTTGCCGGCACCCTACGGGACGCCGGGTTCGACGTCGGGGACGACGAGGTCGTGACCGCCGTCGTCGCGACCGCCTCCCATCTTCGGACGGCGCACCCAGGAGCGAAGGTGTTCGTCCTCTCCGACGGAAACGCGACGCAGGACCTGGCGGGCGTCGACCTCGTTCCGGTCGAGGACGCCGACGTGATCGTCGTCGGAGGTGCCTGCGAGGACTTCACGTACGCGACGCTGAACGCGATCTTCCGCCGGCTGATGGATGGTGCCTCACTCGTCGGGATGCACAGGAACCTCTTCTGGAAAACGAGCGATGGGTGGGAGCTTGACGGTGGTGCGTACATCGCCGGACTCGAGGAGGCCGCGAACACGAAGGCGACGATCTGTGGGAAACCGGAGAAGGCCTACTTCGACGCGGCGCTCGGGTTGCTCGGCGTGTCCCCCGATCGTGTCGCCATGGTCGGCGACGACATCGTCAACGACATCCTGGGAGCGCAAGCCGCGGGGCTCACCGGGATCTTGGTCCGAACCGGGAAATATCGAGAAGGGGATGCGGAACGATCCGAGGGCCGGCCCGATCACGTTCTCTCGTCATTCGCGGACCTCCCTGCGTTCCTCGGATCGGCCTAGGCGGATCGACAGGTTCATGGCACGCGACCGCGGCCACTTCGCGCAACGTCTCTTCGCGGGCATCGCCTCCGACTACGAGCGGATGGGTGCGCTCCTCTCGATGGGACAAGACGGGCGATGGAGACGCTTCCTCGTGTCGAGGACGAACACCCCGCCGGGATCGAGGGTGCTCGATGTCGCGGCCGGTACGCAGCTGGTCTCCCGCGCGCTCGCGGAACAGAGCGACGTCCGAGTCGTGGCCCTGGACCAGAGCGAGGCTATGCTTCGCGCGGGCCGAGAGCCGAACCGGGTGGGAGGTTTCGAAGACCGCATCAAGCCCGTCCTCGGACAGGCGGAGCGCCTCCCGTTCGACGATGGAGCCTTCGATGCCGTCTCCTTCACCTACCTCCTGCGATACGTGGAGGACCCGGCGGCGACCGTGCGGGAGCTCACCCGCGTGATCGCAACCGGCGGCTCGATCGCCATGTTGGAGTTCCACGTGCCGCGCTCGCCGGTCGCTCGCGCCGGCTGGTGGATCTACACCAGGCTGCTGATGCGGGTCCTCGGGACCGCCGCGTCGCCGGCGTGGGCACGGACCGTCGCCTTCCTGGGGCCGGACATCTCGCGCTTCGTCGGCAGCCATCCGCTGGGGGAATGGGTCGGCTGGTTCCAGCGGGCGGGCATCGGTCACGTTCGCACCCGAAGCTTCCTGTTCGGGTCGGCCGTCGTGCTCTGGGGCGTGAAGGACGGATGAGCGAGGATCGGCCCGCCTTCTACGCGCTCGCGCCGGGTGGGTGGCGAGACTGGTGGACGCTCCTGCACCCCCCGTACACCTTGTGGCACCTGTCGTACGTCGCTCTCGGGGCAGCGACCGTTCAGGAGGTCGATCTCTACCGGCTCGGGATGAGCCTGCTCGGATTCTTCCTGGGCCTGGGCCTCGCAGCGCATGCGTTGGACGAGCTCCGAGGCCGTCCCCTGGGGACCTCGATCCCCGACCGGGTGCTCCAGGGTCTCGCGATCGTGGCTCTCCTCGCGGCCGGCGCGGTGGGGGTCGTCGGGGTCGTGCAGGTCTCGGCGTGGCTGGTGGCGTTCATCGTCGTCGGAGCCTTCCTCGTCGTCGCCTACAACCTCGAGCTGCTGGGTGGCATGTTCCACTCGGACCTGTGGTTCGCGATCGCGTGGGGCGGGTTCCCGGCGCTGACCGGAGCGTTCGCGCAGGCGGGCACGCTCGACGTCGCGGCCGTGCTCGTCGCGGGTGCATGCGTGGCGATCAGCGCGGCCCAGCGCGTGCTCTCGACACCCGTGCGCCGCCTCCGGCGGCATGTCGCGACCGTCGAGGGGACTCTCACGCTGCGCGACGGGACCACGGAACCGATGGGCGCCGACGACATCAAGACGGCGCCGGAGGCGGCGCTGAAGATCCTGTCGGTCGCGATGCCGTTGCTGGCGACGGCCTTCGTGATCTCCAAGCTCTAGTCGAGGCGCGGGTATCGCAACGGAAGGCCGCTGACCCCCAGGTCGCCGGCGACGAGCGACCACCCTCCGAGGCTCGACACGCACAGGCGGTCCAGCTCTGGGCCGACGAACGCCACGTTCGCGGGCTGGTTGAGTGTCACGCCGTCCGGATCGTCCGCCAGGATCTCGGGGTTCGCGTCCGGGGGGATCGTCCAGATCCGGTCCGGGCGATAGCACCCCACGAACATGGTGCCGTCTGCCGCGAGGGCGATCCCGTCGGGCAGCGAGTCCGGGAGATCCACAACGCTTTCCATCGGCCCGGCCGACCCGTCGGGCAGGATCGGGAAACGCACGACCCGCCGCGCGGTCGTTTCCACGACCAACAGCTCGTCCCCGGCCGCGTTGAGGCAGCAGCCGTTGGGGAATCCCCGAGCATCCTCCGCCCACACGGACGTCACGCCGTCGGGTGTGATCCGGAAGACGAGCCCGTCCTCCCCGCGCCATTCGCCCGAATCCGTGACGTAGAGGTTGCCGGTATCGTCGAAGGTCGCGAAGTTCGGGACACGCATCGGCCTCTCGGATGTTCCGTTGGAGTACGAGCTGACCTCGCCGCTGGGCGTGACGCGGACGACCTCTGCGCGACCGAAGTCGCAGCCGAAGATGTTGCCGTCGGCGTCGGGTGTCACGCCGTAGAGGAAGCCGCCCGTTGATGCGTATTCGGTGAACGTGTCGCTCGCCACCCGGTAGAGCTGCCCGGCCTCGCCCCCGGCATACACCGAGCCGTCCGTTCCCCAGGCGACGCCTTCGGGGTGATCGAGCCCGTCCGCGATCGACGTGAATCGGTCAAGCACCGCCATCCGCCTTCACCATGAGATCCAGATCTGCGGCCAGCTCATGGACGGACGCTGGATCCGCTCGGCGTCCCGAGGCCCGCAAGAACAACACGGTTCGGCCCCGCCGCCATGCCGAGACGTAGATCGGAACGTCTTTGGGGCAACAGCCTCCGGGCGTGTGCACCAGCAGGAACGGGGCGCCGGGCAGCTCGAGGGGCTCGAGAGCGCGCGCGGTGCCGAGCAGGTCGACCGGGTGGTCCCGCAGCCACCCCACGTAGGAGGCGGCGCCGTCCGATGACTCGAACACGAGCACACGTGTCACCGCGAGCGAGAACCGCTCTCCCGGGCCTGTGAACGTCCGTTCGCGTCCCGACAGGAACCGCGCTTCGTCCAGCAGCCGACCGAGCCGCCCGGGATCCAGCGCGTCGTCCGCGAGCGCGTTCGCGTCCACCGCCTTCACCTCGCTCTGCATCCCCGGGAGAGCGTCGGCGGGAAGGACGGGCGGGACGGGAGTGACGCCGGCGCATGCCGAAAGCGTCAGCAAGAGCAACAGGGCGCGTGTTGCGCGCACGAGCACAACCCCTCCGCTTCCACTTCCCTCGGGAGGGTGGCATGATACGCCGGGTCCACAGGGGAAACCGGAGTCAAGGGGGCGAGGGTGAACGAACGTTGGGGGACCAGTCGTCAGCTCGGGCGCAGGGACTTCATGAGGTACGCCGGCGTGATGGGACTCGGCGCCTCGGGGCTCCTCGCCGCGTGCCAGCAAGCGGAGCAGACGCCGCCAGCTGGGAGTGGATCGGCGACGCCGACCCATCCGCCCATCGAAGAGGAAGCGGGCGATCTGCGCATCTACGAGTGGCTCGGGTACGGTGACGGCTCCTACGGCGATGACGTCCTCTGGCGGGAGTACAAGAAGGCCGGGTATCCGAAACCGAAGTTCATCAAGACGTTCGAAGATGACGCGGGTTTCACGAAGGTCGCCGCCGGCGAGCGATACGACATCGTTCATCCGTGCGCGTATCGCTTCGAGGACTGGGTCAACCTTCAGGACGCGGGCGGGTCTCCCGTGATGCAGCCATGGGACACTTCGCTCGTCTCGAACTTCGCCAGGCTGAACCCGGCGCTCCAGGGATTCGGCAACTTCGACGGGGAGCAGTACTTCCTCGTCGCGGACTGGGGTTTCGCGGCGCCGATGTACCGATCCGACAAGATCCAGCCCGAGGACACGTGGGGCGTGCTGTTCGACGAGCGGTACCGCGGTCGTATCAGCTGGTGGGACAGCCTGAACATGCTGATCACCGCCGCCTACCTCAACGGGGTGCCGGACCCCTGGGCGATGAGCGACGCAGAGCTCGAGGCACAACGGGACTTCCTCATCTCCAAGGTTCCGCTGGTGAAGACCTTCTGGGTCGACGACCCTACCCCCGACCTCGTGAACGGCGACGTCGACGTGGCCTACGCCTGGCAGAATCACTGGTGGGCCGCGGTGGGCTACGGCGTGCCGGCCGACGGCGTACCGGCTGTCTACATGGACCCGAGGGAGGGAAGGACCTCCTGGTACTGCGGCTTCGCGCTGTTCGCCGACACGGAGAACTACCACCACGCGCACGAATACGTGGACTCCTGGCTCTCCGTTCCGTCGGCTGAGTGGCTCGTGAACAATTACGCCTACGGGCACACCAACACGGAGCTCGATCTCTCGACGGTCAATCAGGATCTCGTCCAGGCGTTCAGCCTCGATGATCCATCCGTGCTCCAAGAGCCGAAATCGCATCCCGAGCGTGCGATCGAGCGCCGGGACGTCTACAACGAGCTCTGGCTCGAGGTGAAGGCGGCCGCCTGAGGGGGTAGGGAGAAGGTGGCAGAGACCGCGCCCGATGTGGAAGGCGCGACCCGCGACTCGTCCCCGGCCAGGTCCTGGCCGGGGACGCTCGGTTTGCTGGCGGCGCCCGTGCTCTGGCTCGCCGTCTTCTTCCTCATCCCGTTGCTCGTCGTGGCCGGCTACAGCGTTGGCATACTCTCGCTCTTCCCAACGGATGCGGGGGCGAACCTCGACGACTGGAGCCGGTTCCTCCGAGGCGACTCCGTCTATATGGCGCTGTTCTGGAAGTCGATCCGGATGTCGCTCACCGTCTCGCTCATCGTTGTCATCCTGGCCTATCCCCTCGGCTACTTCCTCGCGTTGGTCGCGGGCAAGCGGAAGTACGTGCTGCTCCTTCTGATCATCGTGCCATTCCTCACGAGCTATCTCCTCCGCGTGTTGGCCTGGCGCGTGATCCTGGGCTCGGAGGGAGTGATCAATTCTTTCTTGTACTCGGCAGGCCTGCGGGAGCCAGGCGATCCGATCGCGTGGCTGATCTACAGCCAGTTCACGGTGATCCTCGTGCTCGTCTACGTGTGGGTTCCCTTCGTCGCCCTACCGATCTTCGTGACGCTCGAGAACCTCGACTCGTCGATGCTCGAGGCCGGCAACGATCTCGGCGCCAACCGGTGGCGCGTGTTCTGGCGGGTCACATTCCCGCTCAGCCTCCCAGGCGTCGCGGCGGCCTTCGTGTTCGTCTTCATCCCGACGATCGGGGAGTTCGTGACGCCTTCGCTGGTCGGGGGCACGAAGGGGACCATGTTCGGCAACGCGATCCAATCGCTCTTCACGGCCGGCCTCGACTGGCAGATCGGTTCCGTGCTCGCCCTGTTCCTCGTGGCGGTCGTCGGGATCTTGATGCTGATCTCCGGCCGGTTCCTTCGCCTCCGCAATCTGGAGACGGGCTGATGGACGCGGCGGCGTCGCCTCGAGGACGCAGAGGGCTCTTCGCGTTCTACCTCCTGCTCGTGCTGTTCCTCTACGCGCCCATCGCCGTGCTGATGATCTTCTCGTTCAACGACAGTCGGCTCGTCACGTTCCCGCTGGTGGGGTTCACGACCCGTTGGTACGGGCTGCTGCTGGAGAACCAAGAGCTGATCGAGGCGCTCAAGGTCTCCGCGATCGTGGCGGCGATCTCCAGCTTCTTGGCCGTGGGACTGGGGATCCTGGCCTCCTACGCGATGGTGCGGCGGCGCTTCCGGGGGAAAGCGGTCACCTCGAGCCTGCTGCTATCGCCGTTGGTGATCCCGTACGTGGTGTTCGGGATCGCGCTGCTCATCTTGTTCCGGGCGGTAGACGACTTCCTCATCCCTCGCTTCGGGGTCTTCTTCGGCCTCGGTATCCACGTGGTCGTCATCGGGCACGTCGTCGTGTCGTTGCCGTACACCATCCTGACGATCGCGCCGCGACTGGAACGCCTAAGCTCGAAGGTCGAGGAAGCCGCTCGGGACCTCGGCGCGAACCCGGCATCCACATTCATCCGCGTCACGCTCCCGCTGCTGGTGCCGGCGATCGTGTCCGCGTACCTGATCGCGTTCACGCTCTCGTTCGACGAGTACGCGATCGCCTCGTTCGTCGCCGGCGACGTGACCACGTATCCGCTCTTCCTGTACGGCCAGGTGCGGATCCGGATCGGGCTGCCCCAGATGATCGCGGTGTCGGTGATCGTGCTGTTGCTGTCGATGGTGCTCGTCGCCGGTACCGAGATCTGGCGGAGGCGTGCCGAGTCCCGACTCGCCGTCTGAGCTGTTCGCGGCTCCGTAGTATTCCGCGCCGTGTCGGGATTACATCGAGTCATCGGGTTCCTGGTCGTCGCGACCTTCGCGCTCGGGTGGATCTGGGGCCTGGGAGCCAAGATCGCCCGCCGTGAACCGGGAGATGTGTACTGGACGTGGCTCGCGGTCGCGCAGGTGGTCGCCGGCGCGCAGGCGCTCCTCGGCACGATCCTGCTCCTGCTCGGGCGCCGCCTCGAGGCAGCGGGGGTCCTCGGAGGCACCCTGCACTACGTCTACGGGTACCTTCCGCTGCTGCTCTTCGTCTTCGCTCACGTGGTGGCGAGGGCGGGCGACGCGCGCGTGATCGGGATCGACCGGCCGCTGCGATCGTGGGTCCCCTTCGCCTGGGCCTCGTTCATCAGCTTCGGGCTCACGCTCCGGGCCCTGTTGACCGGGCTCGGCTACTAGAGGGGACCCGCGCGGCTGCGAGATGATGCCATCCGTGCGTGGATGGACGAAGACACTCATGTGGGTGGGGATCCTGCTGGCATGTGCGGGTGTCGGTGCGGGCGTGGCGTACCTGTTCCCGCCGAACCCGTTCCCGCCCGGGGTGCGTGACACGGGCCCTGTTCCCAGCGAGAGCCCCAGCCCGAGCCCGTCGGAGCCTGAGCTCGTCCGCTGGCAGCTCACGATGTCGAGCCGGACCACGCACACCTACCGGGTCGGCGGTTCCTGCACGAGCGACTGGCGCGCGCGAGGGCAGATCCGGCTCACGGAGTCCGGTCGCGTCCAGGGGCGTGCGATCGCTCGACTCCTGCCCGGCGCGAAGTGCGATTTCCCCTCGGCGCAGATCCAGGCTCGCCGAGTCGTCTTCTTCATCTTCGGGCGCCGCGACGCCGGCGAGCTCGACCTCCGGTTCCGCGAGGGGGATCGGCGGCCGGTGGGGTCCCAAGACCTGGGTGGCTTCCTCGAGACGCTGACCACGATTCGCTTCTCGATCCCCGAACGAGCCGGCGCCGAGGCGAGCAAGCCGAAGCGGATCGAGGATCCCCCGGACGAGATCTACGCGTCCTTCACGAGGATCCAGCTTCGGCGCGAGTGACGAGGATCGTCGCGAGGCGCTGATCCGCCGGCCCTGCGCTCCAGAGTCCATCGCGCTCTACGAGCCGAGTCCCGAGGGCGTCGACCAGCTCGTCGTCGCGACCCGGGTCGAGGCAGAGACGTCGACGGATGAGCGCAACGGCATCGGCTCTTCGATCGAAGCCTCCCCCTCGCGGGGGCGCCGACCAGAGCTCCATCCGAGCATCGTCGCCGAGCGCCGCGAGAGCCTCCAGCGCATCCGTGGCCGTCGGTCCATCGGGGCGCTCGACGTCATGGAACCGGAGCCAGAGATCGTTCATCCAGTGAAGGGGGTGGCGCTCGGTGAGCTCGTAGACGACCCTGCGTCGAGCGACGGTGGCGAGACTCCGGGCGAAGGGTTCGAGCTCCGCCACGTTGTACAGGACGTGCCCCACCACCGCCACGTCCACCGGGTCGACCCGGTCGGCGACGTCGGGCCACCGTCCGTGCACGGCTTCTGCCTCGACGCCGGCCGCGCGGGCGTTCGCCAGGAAGCCGGCGAGCATGTCTTCCTGCGCGTCGACGCCGACCAGCACGCCCGCGCGGCCGGCGAGGGGGAGAGAGGTGGCACCTCCTCCGCAGCCGACGTCGAGTACGCGCCCCTTCTCGGGAAGTCCCTCGAGCGCTCGCATGGTTGTCGGCGAAAGATCCGCCAGGTCGTCCGTCAGTCCGCCACGGGAGCGGAAGAGCTCCGCGGGGAAGCCGTAGGGGGACTCCGGAGCGGCGGCGACGATCTCGGGCGGGATCGCCCAGCTCTCGAGTCCCTCCCGCCACCGTTCGAGTGCGGTCACGTCTCGCGCATGACCTCGTCGGTGTGTTCGCCGAGCAGCGGCGGAGCCCGCCTCGTGTCAAGGACCCTGCCGTCGAATCGGATGGGATTCCGCACGAGGCGAAGTGTCGTATCCCGTGCGTCGTCGGGCACCGACTCCACGAGCGCAGCGCCTTCGGGCGAGGCGAAGACTTCGTCCATCGCCCGGATCGGGGCGCAGGGAACAGATGCCGCTTCGAGCTCCTCGATCCACTCGGCGGCGGTCTTCGTCGCGAAGGACCCGTGGAGGAGCGGGATCAGCTCGTCCCGATGGCGCACGCGCTCCCGGTTCGTCGCGTACCGAGGATCGTCCGCCCACTCCGCGTGCCCCACCACCTCACAGGTTCGCCGGAACAGCCTGTCGTTCCCAGCCGCGAGGATGAACGGCCGGTCCGAGGCACGGAACGCCTGGTACGGACAGATGTTCGGGTGTGCCGTGCCCATAGGCCCGGGGACGATCCCCCCGATCAAGTGATTGGCAGCCTGGTTCACCATAGCGGCGGCGCTGGCGTCGAAGAGCGACACGCTCACGTGTCTTCCCCGACCGGTTCTGGCCCGCTCGTGGAGAGCCGCGAGGATGCCGATCGCGGCCTGCAACCCCGTGATGACGTCCAGGAGCGCCACTCCGGCCTTCACCGGTTCTCCGTCCGGCTCGCCGGTGACGCTCATGAGCCCGGACAGCGCCTGGACCATGATGTCGTAGCCCGGACGACGCGCGGCTTCCGGCACCTCGTCGTTGAAGGCCGTCAACGAACACGTGATCAGACCGGGGGTGGCTCGGCGGAGATCCTCGGGGATCAGCCCGAGCTCGGCCATGAGACCCGGGCGGAAGTTCTCGATCAGGACATCCGAGCCGCTCGCGAGCCGGCGGACCGCGTCGACTCCTTCCGCGGTCTTGAGGTCGACCGTCACCGAGCGCTTGTTCCTGTTGAGCGAGAGGTAATAGGCGGCGTCCGATCCCACGAAGGGAGGCCCCCACTGACGCGTGTCGTCGCCTTCGCCGGGACGCTCGACCTTGACCACGTCGGCGCCCAGATCGCCCAGGATCTGGGTCGCGAGCGGCCCCGCGAGCACCCGGGAGAGGTCCAGGACGCGGACACCGGACAGAGGAAGCGGATCCACGAGCGGAGCCTACTTGTCCCGCTCGGTGCGCTCGCGCACAACTGGCGCGTTGACCCGACAATCAGGGAGAATCCGTCTGTGAACGAGCAGAGCCTCGAGCGCGTCAATGCATTCCTCGCCGCTGTCGCGGAGCGCACGGAGAAGGGGGAATTGCTGGAAGCCACTCCTGCGGAGCTTGGCAGGGAATTGGGCTTCCCGGATCCATTGTCGATCGCTCGCGCAGTCAGGGCACTGGTGGCGCGGCGCCGGCTGGAGCCGGCAGGGGGCTCGTATCGCCTCCTGGACCAGACCCCGGTCGCCGAGGGAGAACGGGAGACGATCGAGCGCAGAGGGAGACGCTCCCGGAAGCGGCCGGAGGATCCGGGCGCGGCACGTCGTGGCGGCCTGGCGTATTCGGACCTGGGCCGGGCGACCGTGGATCGGCTGGTCGAGCTGGGTCAGGAGGTTTCCCTGCTCCGTGCCCAGCTCAAGACATCCCGGGAGGAAGCCCGTCAGAACAGGGAGATGCGTGCCGAGGCAGAGCGGCGAGCCCGCGGCCTCGCGGAACGCGCTCGGGAGCTGGAGCACCGGGTCGAGATGGCCGAGTCCAACCTCAGGACCTTGCTCGCATCCGCACGTGCCACGGGTATGCACCCCGACCAGCGACTGCCCGACTCCGAGATGGAGGCGATCCTCGGTGTGCTGAAAGGCAATGGGGATCAGACTTCGGAGCAGGAAGGTGAGGGATCCCTTGAGGCGGGTCCTATGGACCGAGCGTCCGAGGATCCTCACGTGTCGACGGCGCAGGCAGAGGAGATGTGATCGAGTCTCGCCCGATCCAGGCCTCGTAGCAGGCGGCGAGGTGGCCGGGAGCCAGCTCTTCGAGGCCCAGGTCCTCTTCGCGGCACCTCTCTTCGATGCCGAGCTTCGCCGCCTCCCCGGTCGCGACCACCGGGCATCGCGGATTGAATCGGCAGCCTGGCGGGATCCGCGTCGGATCCGGCGGCTCGCCGAGCAGGATCGGGCGGTCGATCCCACCCGCCTCGGGCACGACGTTGAGCAACGCCTTCGTGTACGGGTGACGCGGGTGCAGCAGGACATCCTCGGCGGGTCCGACCTCCACGATCCTGCCCAGATACATCACGGCCACGCGGTCGGCCACCGTCCAGGCCAGTCCCAGGTCGTGCGTCACGATCAGGATCGAGAGCCGGAGCTCGTCGCGGACCTTCAGCAGGAGCTGGAGGATCTCGCCGCGAACCGACGCGTCGAGGTTGGACACGGGCTCATCCGCGACGATCACCTTCGGGTCGAGGACGAGGGCTCCCGCGATCACGACTCGCTGGCGCTGCCCGCCTGAGAGCTCGTGCGGGAACAAGAGATAGAAGCGCTCCGGCGGACGCAAACCGGCCTGTGAGAGAGCCCGCGCCACCAGTCCCTCCTCCGTCTCTCCGTTCGGCCCCTGATGGATCCCGTGGATCCGCAGGCCTTCGGCGACGCTCTCGTAGATCGTCTGGCGCGGATTGAGCGATGCAGTCGGATCTTGGAAGACCATCTGCACCTCTCTGCGATACGCGTGGAGCTTCCGTCCGAGCGGTTTCCCCCTGAACAGGATCTGTCCGGCGTTGGGACGGATGAGTCCCATGATGGCGCGAGCCAACGTCGTCTTCCCACAACCCGATTCCCCTGCGAGTGCGAGGACCTCTCCCTCGTGCAGTGTGAGGTCGACGCCGTCGACCGCGGTCGCGACCGACACCTTGTCCCGCCGGAACCCCTGGAGCAGCGAGGTACGCCCGGCGAAGCTGACCTCGAGACCTCGCACCTCGATGATCGGCTCGCCCAAGGTCTGCTCGTGCCGCTCGAGCGCGGTGTCGCTCATGTCGACGCTTCCGAGAGGGACGGAGCGCCGGAGACATGGATACACGCGGCGCGGCGATCCTCTCCGGCGCTCCACAGGTCGACGTCGAGCGTCGGGCAGGCGTCGACCGCGACCGGACAGCGTGGGTGGAACGGGCAGCCCGACGGGATCTGCTGGGGGTCGGGAGGGTCTCCGCCGAGCCCGGACGGCTTGCCGCGGAACCTCATGTCGCCGATCTCGGGGAACGCACCCGCGAGTGCCGTCGTGTACGGATGCGCCGGCTCGTGGAACACTCGGTCAGCGGCTCCTTCCTCGACGATCTTGCCCGCGTACATGATCGCGATCCGATCGGAGACCTCGGCGAGGACGGAGAGGTCATGGGTGATGAAGAGCATCGCGAGACCCAGCTCGCGTTGCAGGCTCTTCAGGAGCTGGAGCACCTGCGCCTGCACCATCACGTCCAAAGCGGTCGTGGGCTCGTCGGCGATCACGAGCGATGGGTTGCAGGCGAGTGCCATCGCGATCATCACACGCTGCTTCTGACCTCCGGAGAGCTCGTGTGGATAGTCGTCGATCCGCCGAGCCGGCAGGCCAACGTGCTCCAATAGTTCAGCCGTGCGCACCCGCGCCTCTCGCTCCCCGGCGAGTTTGTGCACGGTGATCGCCTCCGCGATCTGGTCCCCGACCCGTCGCACCGGGTTGAGTGCGTGCAGCGCTCCTTGGAAGATGATCGATGCGCCCGTCCAGCGGACCGCCCGCAAGGGACCTGGCCTCAGCGCCAGGACGTCCTGCCCTTCGAGCAGGATCTCTCCCTCGATCCGCGTCCTGGCGGAATGCAACCGGAGGATCGCCCCCGCGATCGTCGACTTGCCACAACCCGATTCTCCGGCGAGGCCGAGCACGTGGCCCTTGTCGATATCGAAGGTCACATCACGCACGGCGGGTACGTCACCACCCTTGGTTCGGTAGGTCACATGCAGGTCGCGGACGGACAGGACGCTCACGCGCTCACCGCTCTCGGATCCTCGGGTTGAGGACTTCGTCCAGGGCATAACCACACATCGTGAAGGCGAGGGTGACGAGACAGATGCACACGCCGGGCGGGATCAGCCACCACCAGAGACCCGCGGAGAGGGCACCGGCGTCGAATGCGTCGAAGATCACGGTCCCCCAAGAGACGCTGAGCGGGTCCCCGAGCCCGAGCAGGGCGAGGGTGGTCTCGGCGAGTATCGACAGCGCGACGGTGAGCACGGTGTTCGCGAAGATCACGGGCATGACGTTCGGCAGGATGTGTCGTGTGACGAGGTGCCAACTGCTGGCACCTAGGGCGCGGGCGCGTTCGACGTACGGCCGCTCCTTGACAGAGAGGGTGTCGGCTCGCACGAGCCGGGCGGTGCCGGCCCACGACGTCAACCCGATGACGAGGATCGTGTTGTATAGCGATCGCCCGAGGATCGACGCCAGGACGATCGCGAGCGGGATCCAGGGGATCACGAGGAACCAGTTCGTGAATGCGTTCATCACGGTGTCAACCCGGCCGCCGTAGTAGCCGCCGGTGATCCCCACCGCTGTCCCCACGACCATCGTCATCACGGTGGCTGCGAAGCCGACCAGCAGGGAGATACGAGACCCGTAGATCACCAGGTCCAGCACCGATCGGCCGAAATCGTCGGTACCGAGGGGGAACTCGGAAGAAGGGGGCTGGAATGAGATGCCCGGAGCTGTTGCCGGCCTCAGATCATCCGGCGACACCATGAGCGGCGCCGCCAGGGCTACGAGCACGAAGACCCCGAGCAGCACGAGGCCCACCATCCCCATCTTGTTCTTGCGGTAGACGCGCCAGAAGCCCGTTATCGCTCGTCGCCTGCGAGCCCAGCGGATCTTCTTCGGGTCTCGCGGGGCCGGGGGCAAGTCCGCCTCGACCCCGACCGTGAACTCCGAAGGCTGGCGAGGGGTCTCGATCGTGCTCATGCTTCCTTCACCCTCGGATCGAGGTAGCCGTACAGGATGTCGGCGAGCAGGTTGAACAGGATCACCGTGGCGCTTGAGAGGAGGAACACGGCTTGGATCACCGGGTAGTCGTTCCGGTCGATCGCCTGGTACGTGAGCTGACCCAGACCCGGATACGAGAACACCTGCTCGATCAGGACGGCTCCCCCGAGGATGAAGCCCACGCTGTAGAAGGCCAGCGTGAACGTGGGGAGGAGGGCGTTCGGGACCGCGTGCTTGCGGCGGATGTCCTTGTCGCGCACCCCCTTCGCCCGAGCGGTCTGCACGAAGTCCTCGCCCATCACCTCGAGGAGGGAGGACCTCATGATGATCGCGAACTCCCCGATGTAGCCGAGCGTGAGGGTGAGACAGGGCAGCACAAGATGCTTCGCCAGGTCGAGGATGTGCGCGAATCCCGAGAGCCGATCGCTCGACTCGATCCCTCCCGCGGGTAACCAGCCAAGCGTGCCGGCGAACGTGATCAGCAGGATCATCCCGAGCCAACCCTCCGGCATCGAGTACAGCGTGAGCGAGCCGAGGAGCGAGGTCGTATCGAAGGCGCTCCCTCGGCTCCAGGCGCCCTTGATGCCGATCATGATCCCGAACAGGGTCGAGAGGATCGTGGCTGTTCCGACGAGGAGGATCGTGGGCCAGACCTTCTCCGTGATCGACTCGATCACCGGCCGGCCGGAGATGAACGAGTAGCCGAACTCACCCCGCAGGGAGTCGCCGAGGTAGTTCACGAACTGCTGCGGAAGAGGATCGTCGATCCCGAACTCCTCGCGGAGCAGCGCTTGTTCCTGCGGATCGAGGCGCAGGCTGCTCCTGATCAGGAGCTTGACGGGGTCGCCGACCGCACGGAAGAGGACGAAGTTGAACGCCAACACGAAGGCCAGGGTCGCAGCCGCCTGAAGCACCTTGCGCAGCAGGTACCGACGCGACCGCAACCCCTGCCTCCGACCCTCTCGATCGCCCGGGCCGGCCTAGGCCTCGTCCTCCTCGCTCCGCCGGCGACCCATCACCACGAACGCGGCCACCGCGACCACGACGATCGCTCCGATCCCTACGAGCAGACCGGTCGACATCCCTCCCTCGTCCGCGACGGGCCCGCCGGCGGGCCCTTCGGCAGTGGCGGGCTTCAGGTTCATGTAGGAGTCGGTCCGCCAGCCGAAGAGCAGCCCGCCGCCGTCCGACGGCGTCGGGACGTACCCTTCCCATTCATCGGTCCGATACGCGGAGATCGTTTGCGGATAGACGAGGACGACCTCCGGGATCTCCTGGTAGTGGATCTGCTGGAACTCGTGGACGATCTCCTTCCGCGCCTCCCGATCGAATGTCTGCCGCTGCTCGTCGTAGAGCTGGTCCAGCTCCGGGTTCGAGTAGCAGCCATCGCTCCACCCGAGACACTGGGAGCTGATGTAGACCGACATGTTGAAGTCGGGGTCGGGGTCGCCGCCCCAACCCCAGACGTAGGCGTCGAAGGTCCCGTTCTCCCACTCCTCGTACGCCTTGCTCTCGCTCACGACCCGCACGTCGAAGCGGATGCCGATCTCCTCCATCCATCCGGCCATCAGCTCGGCGGAGCGGGCGGACCCGACCGAGTTGCTGATACTGACGATGTCGAGCACGAGGGGCTCACCGCTCTCCGGATCGATCCGAACCCCGTCCGCCGTCATCTCGGTGTACCCGGCCTCGTCGAGGATCCGGTTCGCCTCTTCAGGATCGAAGGCATACTCCTCCTCCTGGGGCACATCGAGATGCCAGAACACCTTGTCCGGTGAGATGAAGGTGTCGCCGGGTTCCGCGAACCCCTGGAACACGGTGTCCACCAGCGCTTGCTTGTCGATCGCATGCGCGATCGCGAGCCGAACGTCGTGATCGTGCAGGGCCGGGTGGTTCGTCTCATCGGTTGCCGGGGGCGTTCCGTAGACGTCCGGATGAGCCTTCGCCTGCCCGCCGAAGTTGAACGCCAGGTTCGTGTGGTAGTTCGCCGCCTGGACGTTGACCTCGATGTTGTCATCGCCTTCGAGGCTCCGAGCCAGCGTCGGCGAGAGGTCGTAGGCGAAGTCGATCTCGCCGGAGTTCAGCGCCTGGACCATCGCCTCGTGGTTGCCGTAGACGTGGAAGACGACCTCGTCGATCGTGGGCGTCCCGAAGAAGTGGTCATCGACAGCTTCCATCCGCCAGAACTCGCCGGACTTCCACTCGGTGAGCTGGAAGGGCCCGGATCCGACGAGGGGGATCTGCTCGAACGCTCGGATCTCCTTCGCCGGCTTCCCGTCCAGCTCTGACCAGACGTGCTCGGGCAGGATCGGGATGTAGGGGGGGACCGTCGGGGCGATCGTCGGCTCCTCAGAGTGCCAGATCAGCGTCGTGGCGTCGGGAGTCTCGAACGTCGGGTTGTACGGGAGGTAGTCCGAGAAGGTGGTGAGCTTGTTGTCGAGGATGAACCGATAGGTGAAGGCGATGTCCTCCGAGGTGAGAGGCTCACCGTCGTGCCAGGTGGCGTCGTCCCGGATCGGGCACGTCCAGGTCATCGAGTCCTCGCTTGGTTCACAGCCGGGCGTGAGCTCCTCGACCGGCGACAGATCCTCGGCGGAGAACCCGTGAAGCATGTTGTAGTTGAGGAGCATCATCTCGTAGTCGGCGGTGCAGCACGCCTTGAACACGTTCACGGAGACGATGTCGTCGATCGCTCCGACGTGGAGCGTGAGCTGCCCCTCATCCGCTTCATCTGCCTGCCCGAACGCAGCACCGGCGACCCCGGTCACCACGGCGGCCGCCAATCCGAGCGCGAGCGAGGCTCGTCGCATCCCTCTCATCTTTGCCCCCTTCTGACGGTCCTCCTTCACGTACCTACGCACGGGTCTCTGGATCGGTTGGACCTTGACCACTTCCCCGGGGCGGCCGGGTCTCCGTCCGCCCCGCGTTCCGACCCACGTTCTTGAACGTCGGGTCAGTCGAGAAGGTCTGTATAGCATCGGGGGCTCGAGAGCGCTAGACAGGGCATGATCCCTCCGGACCGGGGTCCGGTCCTCCAGCGGGGGAGGCGAAGCACCTCCGACGGGGTGGACCGGCTTGTTCTTCGTCAGCCCATTCTGCTTAGCTCCTAGGGCATGCGGGTTCTCTTGGCCGACTCGATCGACCCCTCCACCGTCGATGTGTTGACGGAGGGCGGGCACCAGTGCGTCTCAGAACCCAAGCTCTCCGCCGACGATCTCCCCGGTCGGATCGGAGGTTTCGAAGTCCTCGTCGTGAGGAGCACGAAAGTGACAGCGACCACGATCGAGGCCGCCGACGCCCTCGAGGTGATCGTGCGCGCGGGAGCCGGTACGAACACGATCGACGTGGGGGCGGCATCCGAGGTGGGGATCTACGTCACCAACGTCCCCGGCCGCAACGCGATCGCCGTTGCCGAGCTCACCATGGGGCTGCTCCTGGCGATCGACCGGCGGATCGCCGACAACGTGGCCGACCTCCGGACGGGGTCGTGGAACAAGGCCACGTATTCCAAGGCCGACGGCCTGTTCGGACAGGTGATGGGCATCGTCGGGCTCGGTGAGATCGGGTTCGCTGTCGCGGAGCGCGCGACCGCGTTCGGGCTCCATGTGCGAGCGATCCGTAAGGATCGGGACGAGGCGGCCGAGGAGCGCATCAAGGCGCTCGGCATCGAGCTCGTGAGCTCGCTCGAGGACCTCGTCGCGACCTCCGACATCGTGTCGATCCACGTCCCCGCCGCTCCCGAGACGGAGTCCATGTTCGATGCTCGCCTCCTCGGTCGGATGAAGGAAGGCGCGATCCTCCTCAACACGTCTCGGGGCGATGTCCTGGACGAGGCTGCGCTCCTGGATGCGCTCGAGACCCGCGGACTCCGCGCGGGTCTCGACGTCTACCCCGATGAGCCGGGCTCGGGTTCGACGGAATGGTCCTCGAAGCTCGCACAACACCCCAACGTGGTCGGCACGCATCACATCGGAGCGTCCACGTCGCAGGCCCAGAAAGCGGTGGCGGAAGGGGTCGTCGAGATCATCGATGCGTTCGTCCGGGGCGAGATCCGGAATTGCGTCAACCTCGCGCCCACGCGGCTCGGCACCCATACCCTCCACGTCCGGCACTTCGACCGTGTCGGCGTGCTCGCGGGCGTGTTCGACATCCTGCGACGCCGCGAGCTGAACGTGGAGCAGATGGAGAATCGAGTCTTCGAGGGGCGGAACGCCGCCGTCGCCACGATCGACGTCGTCGGCGATGTCGGTCCCGATCTGGTCGCCGCCCTCGAGGGACTCGACGACGTGATCCACGTCTCGGCGATCCCCAGGGACCGGAGCCGGTCGTGAGGGTTCACAACTTCTGCGCCGGCCCGTGCACCCTCCCGCTGTCCGTGCTGGAGGAGGTGAAGTCCGAGTTACTCGACTTCCAGGGCTCCGGGATGTCGGTGATCGAGATGAGTCATCGGAGCCCGGAATACGAGGCCGTCCACGAGGAGGCGTTGTCTCTCTTCCGCGAGAACTACGCGGTGCCCGACGACTTCTCGATCCTGTTCCTACAGGGAGGTGCGACGCTCCAGTTCGCGATCGTGCCGATGAACCTGCTCCGCCGGGGAGAGCGTGCGGGCTATGTGCGATCGGGGACGTGGGCCAAAGGCGCGCTCCAAGATGCCGGCGTCTGGGGTGAGACATACGTCGCATGGGACGGTGAACCGTTCTCGTTCACGCGGATGCCCTCCGACGAAGAGCTTCAGATCTCTGGGGACACCCGATACCTCCACGTCACGTCGAACGAGACGATCGAGGGGATCCGGATGGCCGTGTTCCCCGACGTGGAGGTTCCCCTGGTGGGTGACATGTCGTCGGACTACCTCAGTCGGCCGATCCCGTGGGCACGGTTCGACCTCGTGTACGGCGGCGCACAGAAGAACCTCGGCCCCGCAGGGCTCGCCGTGGTGGTGGTCCGGACGTCGATGCTCGAAGGGCTGAACCCGGAGCTCCCGAGCTACCTCAGCCTGGAGGCGCACGCAGGCAAGAACAGCTTGATGAACACGCCTCCGATGTTCGCGATCTACGTGACCGGGAAGGTGCTGCGCTGGATGCGTGACCAGGGGGGCGTCGTGGCGATGGAAGAGCGTGCCGCACGGCGTTCGGGGGCGGTGTACGACGCGATCGCGGAAAGCGAGGGCTTCTATCACTCACCCGTCGAGCCGGCCCACCGTTCGCACATGAACGTGGTGTTCCGCACACCGTCCGACGAGCTGGACTCGGCGTTCCTGAAAGGGGCGGAGCAGGAAGGCCTCGTCAACCTGAAAGGCCATCGGAGCGTCGGTGGGATCCGGGCGAGCATCTACAACGCGATGACCGACGAGGGCGTGGACACGCTGGTCGGGTTCATGGCGGAGTTCCGGGCTGCGAACGGATGAGCACGCTCGAGCCGTTCCCCGCGCTGATCGTTCGTGCCGAGTGGGCGGAGCACGTGGTCTCGCCGATGCACGACGCCCTCTCGCGCGAGGAACGGGCCGCGATCCTGGCCGAACGTCCGTACTCGTGGTTGCACGTATCGCGGACGCCGGACGATGCCGCCGATGGTCAGGAGGCGGATCCCGAAGCGCTCGACGAGGCGAACGCGGCGGCTCTGCGTCGGCTTCTCGACGCGGGGCTCTACGAGGGGGTCCCGGAGCCCGCCCTCTACATCTATCGGCTCCGATCCGCCGATCATGTGCAGACGGGGATCGTCGGTGAGGTGCCGCCGCAGGCCTTCGTCGACGGACGAGTCCTCGGGCACGAAGGGGTGCAGCCCGAGCGCGTTCACGCGCTCGGGCTGCACCTCGCTCGCCTGGGTGCCAGATCCACTCTGGTCGCGCTGATGTTCCGCGCAGACGACGACATCCGGAAGATCGTGGAGACGACCACGGAGGGAGCACCGCTCCGGAGGTTCGGCACGAGCGATCTCGAACAGAGCGTGTGGCGGATCGACGACGGCGAGTCCATCGCGCGGATCCGAGAACGTCTCGAGCAGCAGCCGCTGTACATCACCGACGGACATCATCGAGCGATGGCGGCCGTGGATCTCTGGGAGCGCTCCGGTCGGCCGGAAGGCGCCGGCGTGCCGGCCGTGCTCTTCCCCGAGGATGCTCTGAGGATGCTGGCGTTCCATCGTCGGATCGTCGGCCCGCTCCCGATGACGGTCGACGAACTCGTCGCTCGGCTGCGCGAGCGGCTGACCGTGGACCAGGCAGAGACCCAACCGGTCGAGCGAGGGGTGTTCGGTCTCTATGTAGGTGAGCGCTGGTATCGGCTCGTGCCGGCGCAGGAAGGGGACCTGGTTGGGGTGGAATCGCTCGACGTGTCGCGACTCCACCGCGAGGTCCTGGAACCGATCTTCGGGTTCGGGGAGGCAGGTGACCCGGGTCTCGAGTTCGTCTCCGACGCGGTTCCCCTCGAGGAACTGACTCGAAGGGTGGACGAGGACGGTGGGGCGGCGTTCACGCTGATGCCGCCGACCTTCGATCAGTTCGTCGCCGTCGCGGATCGCGACGAGCAGATGCCCGCGAAGGCCACCTACTTCGACCCGAAGCCGCGATCCGGTCTCTTCTTGAGGCTCGAGGAGGAAGAGCGAACCCCCGAGGGTCTGTCCGTCACCTCGTGACGGGTGCCCGAGCTTTCGTCTGTCGATAGGCGCGTCGCGCGAGCGCATCGAAAAGCGTCTGTTGTGAAGGATCCGTCTCGGCGGTTTCCTCCGGGTGCCACTGCACGCCGATGACGCACCGGAGGTCGTTCTCATCGCGAACGGGCCGCTCGAGCGCCTCGACGAGACCATCGGGTGAGCGCGCGGTGACGATCAGATCGTCACCGATCCGGTCGACGCCTTGATGGTGGTGCGACGAGCATGTGAGGGTCGAGCGCTTCGTGGCCGCGAACAGCTGGCTCTCACCCTCGACGGCGACTTCGTGGATGGTCTGCGTGCCGGCTGTCGGCACGCCGTGTTCCAGGAGGTCGGGATGGTCGGGGAGATGACCGTGCAGCGTGCCTCCGAAGGCGACGTTCATGATCTGCATCCCGCGACAGATGCAGAGGGTTGGGACGGCCAGCTCATCGGCTGCCTTGAGCAGGGCGATCTCGAACTCATCCCGGTCGGGTTCTACCCCGTAGAGGTGGTCGCCGGGCTCCGCGCCGTAGCGGCGCGGATCGACGTCGCCGCCGCCAGCGAGCAGGAGGCCATCGAACGGCTTGAGGATCTCATCCGGCGTTCCCTCCTCGCCGGGCGCCAGGATCACGGTGCGGGCGTCGGCTCGCCGGAGTGCGTCGAGATACGGCTTCGGGACGCCGTACCCCCCCTCCGGCCATCGCGCGACGCGATCGCCGGCCAAGTGGTAGGCGACGACCGCGATCAGGGGTCGGTACCGGTGCTCGGCCACGGCGTCGAGTGTAGCGAGGGGTCTTCGGCGCCTACTCGCCCGCGGCCAGCGTTGTGAAACGTTCGAACACCTCACGTCCGCGGCTCTCGTGCGCGGCCATGAACCGCCCGGCCTCATCGCGAACCTCCTGCGAGCTTTTCCCCCAATCCGATCGGAGATCGCCTTCCTTCGCGAACTCGTCGAGCCAGAAGTCGAGCTCGGGGAGGTTCACTTCGCAGTGGAATTGTGTGCCCCACGCCAGCTCTCCGACGCGGAACGCCTGATTGGGAACCCGATCACCCGTGGCGAGCAACGTCGCTCCTGCGGGGAGCTCGAACGCGTCCCCATGCCACTGGAATGCCAGGTCGCCGTCCGACAGGTGGGAGAAAAGTCGATCGTGCGAAGCATCGTCGGTCGGATGGATCGGTTCGAATCCGATCTCGCGTGTCGGACCCTCCCCGACCTTCGCATCCAGCGCCCAGGCGAGGAGCTGGCCACCGAAGCACACGCCGAGGAACGGGATCCGACGATCCAGCGCCTCTCGGATCACCCCGGCGGTCTCCTCGATGAACGGCTGCTCGTCGGCGTGCCCGACGTTGAACGTGGAGCCGAAGACGACGATGCCGTCGATCCCGTCGAGGATCGGCCGAGGACTCGCGCCGTCGAGCGCATCCCACACCTCGACCCTCGCGCCCACACTCTGCACGGCGGCGGGCGCGACCCCGAACGTCTCCGAGGCGTCGCAGCGCACGAACAGGATGACCGTCATCCGAGCCGAGTGTATCTCCACCCCCCTTGCGCGGGTGCGGGACCGAGCGCTCTCTGGCACACTGCGCAGGCGCGAGCGAGTCATCTGGGGACAGAGCCGACGAGGAGGCAACGATGACAGGCAAGGCGATGCGGCTGAAGCGCGTGATCGACCCCGCGGGGGTGTCGGTGATCTGCGCGCTGGATCACGGGATGACGTCCCCTACGTTCCTGGAACCGCTGGCGGACATCACGACCCGCGCGGCGGAGACCATCGCGGGAGGCGCCAACGTGATCATGATGAGCAAGGGGATGATCAGGATCGCGGAGCCCGCGTTCTCCCCGACGACCTCCCTCGCCCTGCTGCTCTCGGCCTCCGCGAGCCCGGACGGCGACCGACCCGAGATCGTGCAGATCGCGGAGGTCGAGGAGGCGCTCGTGCTGGGAGCCGACGCCGTCGTGCTGTTCACCGCCCTCGGCGGTGACACCGAGTCCTCGATGATCGAGATCCTCGCCGGCGTGGGGCGGGAGTGCGCCGCGCTGGGCATGCCGTTCATCGCCGAGGCGGAGTTCCCGACGACCTACGCCAGTGTCGAGGAGCTGAAGGACCAGTACGGGTTCGAGTACCTGAGGCGCAACGTCCGGCTCTGCACCGAGCTCGGCGCTGACATCGTGAAGACGAATTGGCCCGGCGACGCCGACTCGTTCTCGAAGCTGGTCGAGGCCGCGAACGGCGTTCCGGTGGTGCTCGCAGGTGGTTCTCGGCTGGAGGACGCGGAGCTGCTCACGCGGATGGAGCAGGCGGTCGCCGCCGGCGCGATCGGCTGCTCGGTCGGTAGGAACATCTTCATGCACCGGTCGCCTGAGGCGATCACGCGCGCGCTCGCGCGCGTGATCCGGGAGAGGTGGAGCGCTGACAAGGCAGCGGCGGTGCTGCAGGAAGAGCTCGCGGGCTGATGCGCGCCGCGTTCATGACCGACGTCAACGCGATCGAGGTCCGCGAGGACGCCGAGGAACCCTCGCTCGATCCTCGCGGCGCCGTCCTGCGGGTGGAGGCGTGCGGGATCTGCGGCACGGACGCGCGGACGTTCTTCAACGGCGACCCGAAGGCACCGGTGCCGTGGCAGCTCGGCCACGAGCCGGTCGGCGTCCTCGAGGAGGTCGGCGCGGAAGCCGATCTTCCCACTGGTGTCGCGGAGGGCGACCGGGTCTTCCTGGGCTCGATCCTCACGTGCGGCGAGTGCCGGTGGTGCATGGAGGGCTTCCAGAACCTCTGCGAGGACCATCTCCTGTACGGGTATGACCCGTTCCCGGGGGCGTACGCCGAACGAGCCGGCGTGCCGCCGATCGCGACGAAGAACCTGATCCCGCTCCCGCCGGAGCTCCCGAGCGACCTCGCGACGGTGGCCGATCCGTTCGCGTGCGCCCTGAACGGGATCGAACAGCTGGACGTCAGGCTCGGCGACACCGTCGTGATCCTGGGCACGGGCCCGATCGGGTGCTGGCAGGCCGTGATGGCGCGCGACCGGGGCGCCTCGAAGGTGTTCATGTCGGATGTATCCGCGGAGCGCCTCGAGATCGCCCTGGACGCGATCGGACAGGCGGTCGACGACGCCTGGGTCGCCGGCGAGGACAACGGCGTCGAGGAGGTCCTCTCGCGGACCGGCGGTGTCGGAGCGGAGCGCATCAGCGTCGCCGCGCCCGCGAAGCCGGCGCAAAAGGCCGCGCTGGAGATGGCGGCGAAACGCGCGAAGGTCGTGTACTTCGCGGGCTTGCCGAAGCACGACCCCGTGAGTCCGCTCGACATGAACCAGCTCCACTACAAGGAACTGTCGGTGCTGGGCGCCTACGGCGCCACGCATCGCCAGTACCGGATCACGATGGA
>DATKDI010000024.1:0-100960 GCA_035512775.1 Actinomycetota bacterium
AGCGACTTCCGCGAAGGCGACCTCGTGAGCGGTGAGGGCCACGTGGTCTGTGGGCGATGCCGGAACTGCATGGCGGGCAGGCGCCACCTCTGCGCGTTCGCGAAGGGCATCGGCGTGGACCGGCCCGGCGCGTTCGCCGAATACATCGCGCTCCCCATGACCAACGTCTGGCACCACGAGGGACCGATCGACCGGGACGTCGCGTCCATCTTCGACCCGTTCGGCAACGCGGTGCACACGGCACTGCAGTTCCCGGTTCTCGGCGAGGACGTCCTGATCACGGGCGCCGGCCCGATCGGGCTGATGGCGGCCGCGATCGTCCGGCACGCTGGCGCTCGACACGTCGTCGTCACCGACGTGAACCCCTACCGGTTGGAGCTCGCCAGGAAGATGGGCGTGACGCTCGCTCTGGACGTGCGCGAGAGCACGGTCGCGGAGACGCAGGCGAAGCTCGGCATGAAGGAAGGGTTCGACGTCGGGCTCGAGATGAGCGGGAACCCGGCCGCGCTGCACGAGATGCTGGCGAACATGTCGCACGGCGCCGGGATCGCGATGCTCGGCCTCCCCGACGAGCCGATCGCCATCGACTGGAACACGGTGATCTTCGATCAGCTCACGATCCGCGGCGTCTACGGCCGGGAGATGTACGAGACCTGGTACATGATGACCGTGATGCTGCAGAGCGGTCTCGACATCACGCCGGTGATCACGCATCGCTTCCCGGCCGCCCGCTTCGAGGACGCGTTCGACGCGATCCGGTCGGGCGAGACCGGGAAAGTGCTCCTGCAGTGGAGCGCGGGTTCGTGACGAGCGAGACCGTGCGTCCGGCGCTGGCCGAGGAGCTCGCGCAGATCCACGATGCAGGCCTCGAGAAGCCGGAGCGCGTCCTGACCTCGCCGCAGCGAGCGCGGGTGGGCGTGCGCGGCCGCGACGACACGGTCCTCAACATGTGCGCGAACAACTACCTCGGTCTCGCGAACAACCCGGAGGTCGTCGCGGCCGCGCACGCCGCGATGGAGGAGTGGGGCTTCGGGCTCGCATCCGTCCGTTTCATCTGCGGGACCCAGGAGATCCACAAGGACCTGGAGGCGGCGCTCAGCGGGTTCCTGGGTACCGAGGACACGATCCTGTACTCGTCGTGCTTCGACGCGAACGGCGGACTCTTCGAGGTGCTGCTCGGCGAGCAGGACGCGGTGATCTCCGACGAGCTGAACCACGCGAGCATCATCGACGGGGTCCGGCTGTCGAAGGCACAGCGCTTCCGCTATCGCAACAACGACATGGAGGACCTCGAGGCGCAGCTCAAGGAGGCTGCGGGGGCGCGACGACGGCTGATCGCGACCGACGGCGTGTTCTCGATGGACGGCTTCCTTGCCGACCTGCCGGCGATCTGCGACCTGGCAGAACGACATGACGCGATGGTGGTGGTCGACGACTCGCACGCGGTCGGGTTCATGGGCCCCGGCGGACGCGGCACGCACGAACACCACGACGTGATGGGGCGCGTCGACATCCTGACCGGGACGATGGGCAAGGCGTTGGGGGGTGCGAGCGGCGGTTACGTGGCCGGACCGAGGGAGGTGGTGGAGCTGCTTCGCCAGCGGTCGCGCCCCTACCTGTTCTCCAACACGATCGCGCCCGCCGTGGTGGGCGGGTCGCTCAAGGCGATCGAGCTGCTGACGGCGTCGACGGAGCTCCGCGACACGCTCGAGGACAACACACGGTTCTTCCGCGGACAGATGGAGGCGGCCGGGCTCGACGTGCTCCCCGGCGAGCACCCGATCGTGCCCGTGATGCTGGGCGACGCAGCGCTCGCCGGGCGGATGGCGGAGACGATGCTCGAGAAGGGCGTCTACGTGATCGGGTTCTCCTACCCGGTGGTACCGAAGGGGAAGGCGAGGATCCGCGCACAGGTGTCGGCGGCGCACACACGCGGGGACCTCGAGTTCGCGGTCAAGGCGTTCAAGGAGTCGAAGGCCGAGTTGACCTAGCGGACCGACTCAGCCCGTGTGGCGGTCGAGATGAGCGTCGAGGCGAGCTTCGAGTGCGTCGAACCTGGCGTCGATCCGTGCGCCGAGTGAATCGATGCGTGCGCCGAGCGAGTCGGTGCGTGCGCCGAGCGAGTCGATGCGGCCACCAAGCGAGTCGATGCGCGAGCCGAGGTAGAAGAGGCTACCGAGGGAGGTCGCGGCGAGAAGTCCGATCGCGGTCCACACGGCGGCGTCCATACCGTTCGAGCGTAGCATCGCGCCCTTCAACGGCACTGCGACGGATCTCATACCAAGGGAGACGCTACGGCACGCCGTGGCGCTCGGGTGCGTCCGTGATCGGCTCCGGGCTGTGGAAGACCGCCTCCACGTTGTTCAGGTGCAGGTCGTTCACGAACGCTGCGTAGTAGCGGTTCGAGTACTGCGTCCAGACGCCGGGCTCACCGCGGGTGGTCGCGCCCGCGGCGAGCGCGGCCTCGAAGAAGGCGTCCACCTGCGACCGGTCCGCTGCATCGAATGCGACGTGCGACGCGGTCGTGACCGGGTAGCCCTCGCAGATCGAGAAGTCATCGAGCTGCTGCCGACCGTACGAGATGCAGTTCGGCTCCTCGTTCAGCTCCTCGATCCCGAGCGGCGCGAGGGCCGCAGTGTAGAGGCGCCGGCTCGCCGGGAAGTCTTCGATCACGAACAGGACATGGTCCACGATGATCGATCGCTCGGTCATGACGCCTCCTCGATCCGGCTCGGCTCGGTCGGCCCGCCCTCGTTTGGCTGCCCCGGCCCGATGCGGGAGGATGCTACCCATGCCCCACTCGGTCGGCGACCTCGCGGAAGTCCTGGACAATCTCGGCGTCTTCGCGATGCACCCCGAGGAGGTCCTCGCGCTCTGTCCCTCCGGGTTCCGCCGGGTCCCGATCACGCAGGGGGACGAGTTCTACCTGTCGCTCCAAGGGTTCACGGCGAACCAGCCCGCCTACGCGCACACGCATCCGGACTCCGAGGAGTGGGTGGTCGTGCTCGAGGGCGCCGGCAAGGCGCTGCTCGCGGACAACCCGGTTCCGCTCGAAGGGAGCCTCGTGATCGGCCGAGCGACGGCCCATCCCCATGGCTTCGTGAGCGGCGACGGACCGCTGACGCTCCTGTCGATCCAGCTGCCTCGGCCGTCGGAGCCGGCAACGACCTGGGATCAGCCGGGCGAGACCACCGACCCCATCGACTGCGCATCCGGCGGAACGTGCCGGCGATGCCACCGCTGCGGTGGGCACAGCCTGAACTTCCGGGGCCGGGGCTTCGTCTGCGAGAACTGCACGCTCGAGTTCTGATCAGCCTCCGGACGAACGCTCCTCTGCCAGCCGGGCGAGGTTCGCCAGCTGCTTGCGATCCGCTCGGTTCACATAAACCTTGAACACCGAGCGCACAACGGGCTGCAGCCAGTACGGCACGTAGTTCACGCGCTCGATCGTCTCGGTGTAGGTGATCCGCGATCCCTCGCCTTCGGGCGCGATGTCGTACCGGTGCACGAAGTGGGCGTCCCACGGCTTCCCGCGCTTGCGATCGAGGTGGGAGTCGGTCTCGATCACGAACGTCGTCGGACCGGACGCCATCGTCACCTCCGAGCGGTCGTGGAACGTGCCGTTGTCGGCGGAGCCGGAGGACGTGAACGAGGTCCCGACCCCCGCCGGCCCCTCGGGAGCATCGATCGACAGGAGCTTGAAGGTCTCGCTGCTCGCGCGCTCACCCGACCAGTCCAGATGGTTCCGGAGATCCGCGATCGTGTCGTAGACGACCTGCGGCGACGCGGCCGACGTCACCGAGGTCTGGGTCGGGTAGCCGAGCGGTCGATCCGCGGCCATAAAGACGCCTACGAAGAGAAGCCGCGCGGGAGGCGGACGTGGTCCTCCTCGGACTCCTCCCAGACCTCCTCGACGTTCTCGACGTTGAAGCCGTACTCGAACACGAGCGTCCCGCCGTAGGCCGCGCCGAGGAGCACGAGACCGGCCGAGATGAGCGACAGGACGAGCCACGAGAGCTGGGTCTGGCCGAGCTCGAAGTTGGGGATCCGCAGTAGAAGGAGGCCGATGGCCGTCACGATCTGGGCGACGACCATCACGGTCGCGTGCCAGTTGATCGTTCGCCAGACCTGCGTGTGCTTGGCGCGGCCGATCGGCCCGCTCTTCCGATCGCGAGGGATGCCCTTCCACCAGTCGAAGAACCCGGTGATCACCGCGAGGAGGCCGATCGCGTATCCGGCGACCATCACGAACGTGGCGGCCACGAAGAAGTCGCGCGCCTTCGGGTCCGAGGAAGCCGAGAAGTATGAGATCAGGTCGAACACCGCGGCGAGCGTGTAGCAGACGATCGGGAAGTCGGTGAGGGGCGGGTGGAATGGCTTCCCGGTGAAGCCGCGCACGCCCTGGAAGCGGCGTCCCTTCAGCGACAGCGTCGGACGGATCGAATAGATCCTCGGCATGATTTCCTCCCTCGTTCGGCTGGCCGCGAGGGGGCGCGGGGAGCCCCTCGGCATCCAGCATCATGCCACGAGGATGGGTGTGCTCGGCACGGCCGTCGATGTGCCCGGCTTGCCCGCGATGCCTCCGGCGGCTAGGGTCCGCGTCCGGGACTCAGAGAGGGGCCGCTCCTGATGGACACCTACATGGTCGTGCTGCGGGTCGTGCACATCCTGGCGGGGGTCTTCTGGGTGGGCGCCGCCTTGACGACGCTGCTCTTCATCCAGCCGACGGCGCGCGAACTGGGTCCGGCGGCCGGGCCGTTCATGATGCATCTCGCCGGACGCAAGCGCTTGATCGACTACGTGTTGAGCGCTGCCGGCCTCACCGTCCTCGCCGGACTCCTCATGTACTGGCGCGTCTCGGGCGGTCTCGACCCGGACTGGATCGCTTCCGCCCCGGGGATCTCGCTCACGATCGGGGCGCTCTGCGCGATCGCCGCCTTCGCGATCGGTGGCTCGATCGTCCGGCCCGGGATCATGGCCACTGTCGCGATCGGACGCGCGGTCGCTGCCAGCGACGGCGCTCCCACACCCGAGCAAGCGGCTCAGATGCAAGCGATCCAGCGTCGTTCGATAGCCGCCGGCAAAGCGATCGTCCCGCTGCTGCTCGTCGCCGTGATCGGGATGGCCGCCGCGCGGTATCTGTAGCAACCACGCTCGCGGCCGCACTACGCCGAGTCACCCTCCTCCGCACTCTGAACGGTGGACAGGTGACACCCACCTCCCGGCGTGGTTGTCGTGCCCCCGCCTCTTCCGATTCCGGCCTGAGGGCGCCGACAGTCAGGGGCGGCGGAGCCGTGGGAAGAACCTGCCGGTGCGCGCGGCATATGCGTCGTAGTCGGCCCCGTATCGACCGCGCATCTCGGCCTCCTCCTCCCGAGCCCACGTGGTGATGAACTTCGGCCCCCAGAGGGTGTTGTAGGAGATCAAGACGAGCACGGCGAGGTAGTTCAGCGTCAAGAGGAACAGTCCGACGGGGAGCAGCAGGAACTGGAGGTAGAAGGGATGCCGCACGTACCGGTGAAGGCCTGTCGTCATGAGCTGTCGCTCATCGGCTCCCAACCGATAGACCCGAACGGCGAGCTTCCTCCCCACCCCGATCAGGATGGCCAGGCTTCCGACGGAGATGACGATCCCCACGATCTGGAGCGCGAGATCCGGCCCCGCGAAGAACGAGAGGTCGCGAGAGTAGAGGACACCGATCCCGCCGAACAGACCGTCGACGACGAACACGAGCGGGATGCCGATGGTGACCGTCATCGCCGCGACGTGCCAGACGCGGGTCCCGACGCTCTCCACTTCGGAGCGCTCCCGATCGACCTCCCGGTGTCTCGCCTCCGTTCGGCGAGTGTCCTCCCAGCGCACGATCAGCAGCCAGAAGAACCCCACGGCTCCCCAGATGACCGCGATGAGCACCGCAACGGTCTTGACAGGCAACACGACGTCAGGAGCCCATCTCGTCGTTCTCGTCGGCGAAGTCCCAAACACGCAGATCACCGAGTTCCAGTCGGATGATCACGGGGTTGCCGTCCGATCCCACGTAGGCGGCGCCCTTCTCCGGACCGATGTACCTGCTCGCGATCCGCACCGCAGTCTCGTGCGCGCCGCCCTCGAGGATCCTGGCGGCACCTCGCACCTCGACCCCACGGAGCGGGGGCTCCGACTCGGCGACGAGGATCGACGCGCGAGGGTCACGTCGGATGTGTCGCGCCTTCACGTCGTCGGCCCCGACCCACACGTCGAATCCGCCGTCGCGCCATTCGTGCCATACCGGTGAGAGGAGGACGGTGCCGTCCTTCCGAAGCGTGCCAAGCACGGCGACGAGAGGCTCGTCGAGGAAGCCATCCAGGTCCTCGACGCTCAGGTCCGTGCGCACGACCGAACCCTATCGAGGCGCGCCGCCACGGAGGAGCCTCGTCTCCAGCCCCACCTCGCGCCCGAAGAAGCGACCGAGGTCCGACGTCTCAAAGCTCAGCGCACGCCCGTCGGCGCGCTTCGGCTCTTCGTAGAGATGGACCTCCACATCGATACGGGTCCGCGCGATCGTGCGTCGCCAGTGGCCGCCGATCCGGGCGTTCAACAGGATCCCGCCGGTGGGAACGGGACCCCCGGTCGCGCCGCTCCACGCGGCGCGCGCGCTCTCCAACCGAGGATCGCGGAAGGATCGGGACTCGCTGAAACCGACGACGAGCTCGTCGTAGGTCTGGAGCAGGTGGGCGCCGCCAGCCGGCGGCGGAGGAGGCTCGTCGGCCGCGACCGACCAGAACACGATCCCGTCGATCGTCTCGCCCCGCACCTCATCACCGAGCATCTCCAGCGCCTTGCGGATGTCGGCCATGGTGAAGCCCGACCACCAGTTCATGTCCTTCACGGTCGCGGGCCCCTGGCTCCTCAGGTAGCGCCGCGCGAGCTCGACCATCGCGTCGTCGCGGTCGAACCGGCGCCCCTTCGGCACGCGTTCGTCCAGGAGGGCGTACGTCTGCTGCTTCCCCGCGAGCCCGCCGCTGCCGATCACAGCCTCGAGCTCGCAGTGCATGAGGATGTACGGTAGCCGCTGGCCCTCCCGGTTGATGCCCGCATCGTCGAGGACTGCACCGATCTCGTTCCGGGTCAGGCGGTTGCCACCCTCGAGGGCCGAGACGATGATCGCTGCGGCGCGAGCCCGTGTCCGCTCGTCGAGCCCGAGGTCGCGATACCGCCCGGCATTCCCCTGCTGCACACGCGGACCGCTGATCGCGAGCAGCCAACGGATGTCGTCGCGAGCGACGAGATGCCATGTGGGCCGAAGCACATGGGTCCGGACGATCGAGCCCGCGGTCACAGCCTCCTCGACGTCCGCATCGACGAGCCCGGTCGACCGCTGTCCGATCGACCATTTCGCCTGGCCGTACTCCTGCGCTTGCATCGCCAGGTGCCACCCGACGACCTCCTCCGGCGTGTCGAAGCCGTCCCCCGTGAGTCGCGAGTTGGCGATCCGGCGCCGCGAGAGATCGAGAGGCTTCATCCAGGGCTGCGGTCGTCTGCCACGACGGCGATCGCCTCGATCTCGACGAGCTGTCCGCGGTACCCGAGGAGCGCGACACCCACCAGGGTGGACGGGGCGGGCGCGAGTGGCGAGCGCTGCACCACCTCCCAGACCTGCGACTGCCTCTCATCGGATCCGCCGACTACGTACACGGTCGTTTTCACGACGTCGGCCGGGGTCGCGCCTCCGGCCTCGAGCTGACGCAGCAGGTTCGTGAGCACCTGCTCGGCCTGCGCCTCCGCGTCCTCAGGACCGACGATCTCGCCGCGTTCGTCGAGCGGCACGGCGCCCGCGGTGAATACCAGTCGCGCGCCCGAGGCCACCGCGACGTGCGAGTATCCGGGCGGCTCGGCGAGACCCTCGACGTTCCGGCGCTCGATACCCACGACGCGGGAGTCTAGGGGCCGACCAAGACGCTCTACCGGATCAGACCCTTCCTGGAGAAAGGTGGTCTCCGGGAGATCCGGCTGCGGGAGCGACGAGCAGCTGACGACACCGGCAGCCCGGCGTGACCCAACTGGACTGGCCGCAGCGCGTGACGTCCTCCGGCGAGATCGCGTTGAGATGCCCGAGGGTTCAGGGATGTCCCTCGACTGGGCTGCAAGCGGACGAGCTTCGAGGGCTCAGGCCGGAGCCATCGATCCCTCGGTCACTTCCCCTTTGTGCGCCGCGAAGGCTGCCAGGACCTCATCCTTCTCACGCGAAGGAACCCCGAAGTGATCGAGCGTGCGTCCCAACTCGGCCGCTACCTCATCGAACTCCGCGGGGGAGATGTGAAGGTCGCGATGGGCCTCTTCCAGTCCGAGGGCGGTGCTTCCTGGCTTCGTGGCAGTGAACGAGAGGGGTCCACCGGCGACGTTGCAGACCCACAACGTGCGCATGAACTTCAGACCCGGCAGCCTGTCGAGCTGGTTGGTATGCCACTCACGAAGCTCAGGGTTCTTCGATGCTTGGCCGACTTCGGCGTTCTGGACGACCGCATCGCTGAAGTGCTCGATCACCGCGGCGATCGCGAACACGCCACCCAATCGTTCGTACAAGCTCGGCTCTGCCATGCCAGTGCCCTCCTCTTCGTTCCACGTCCCGTGCGGACCGTCACGTATCGAGAAGGTCTACGTATGGCACCTGGGGGCGGTTCGCGTCTCCCATACTCCACGCGCGGATCACGGAGGAGGACAGACGAGTGAGCGAAGGCGACAGCGGGGCGTTCGTCCTCGGGCCCGGAGAGGGCCGAGCGGTGGACCTCGGGAACTTCCAGATGTCAGAGGCGGTACTCGATGGAAGTCGTCGGGCCGGTCCCCGAGGGCTACGCGTGAGGCCCGGATAGCTCGGGCACGCGCTGGAAAGGCGACCCCGCGGCGCCGCGGGTTCCCCTCAGGATCGCCTCCACCGAACTCGGCCGTTCATCCGACGGTGGATAACGGATACGCGCATCCCGCCTCGCAGGCTACGGTCGCTCCATCCGTTGGCGAGCGGCGTGGTCAGGCCGAGGCCGACCGGAAGGGAGGATCGAGATGGAGAAGCACGGCTCCGAGAGCTACTTCGTGATCGGCGAGGGCCTCCTGGGGGAAACGGTGGGCGGGCGAACGCGGACGCTGTCGGCGTCCGAGGAAGCGCTGACCCCACCGTTCCGCTTCTCGCGTATAGGCCCGAGCGGGATCGGCCATCAGATCGGCGACGGGGCGTGCGAGCGATTGGCCGCCGTGATGGTCTCCGGCGGCGGCGGCCCGTCGGAGATCCCCGCCGGATTCACTTACCTGGGCCAGTTCGTCGATCACGACCTCACGTTCGACAAGACCGCCGTGATGCTCGGCGAGAACGTGACACCGGCCGAGCTCGTCCAAGCGCGCTCCCCGAGCCTGGACCTCGACTCGCTCTACGGTGCCGGTCCGGACGATCCCGCCTCGGAGAAGTTCTATGAGGCTGACGGGATCCACCTGCGGATGGGCAAGACGCTCGATGACGGCTTCGGCGTGCTGGACGGCTTCGATCTGCCTCGCGGCGCCGGGAGCACGACGAAGGCGAGGCGGAAGGCGATCATCCCGGACCCGAGGAACGACGAGAACCTCGCCGTCGCGCAGACACACCTCGCGATGATCCGGTTCCACAACCGTGTCGTCGACACGCTTCCTGCCTCGGTGCCGGACGCCAAGCGGTTCCAGAAGGCGCGCGCGATGGTGACGAGGCACTACCAGTGGATGCTGCGCACCGACTACCTGCCCCGGATCTGTGCGGCCAGCATCGTGAACAACGTTTTCAACAACGGCCGGAAGGCCTTCGAGGTCGGGGTCACGCCGACCGACGTGCCGACGATGCCGATCGAGTTCTCGGTCGCAGCGTTCCGGCTCGGGCACTCGATGATCCGCCGGGCCTACAACTGGAACAAGATCTTCGACAACGGCACCGGGACGCTCGACTTCCTGTTCATCTTCTCGGCCGGCAGCGGCGACCTCGGCGGTGGTCTGAGGCTCGCGGGGACCTGGGTAGCGGATCTCCGACGCCTCTACGACTTCTCGGAGGCCGGTCGGGCCGATCTCGTGGTTCCCGCGGCGAAGTTCAACCCCGCGATGCGGATCGATACGAAGCTCTCGGACCGCCTGCGCACGCTCCCCGCCGCCGGCGTGGAGGATGAGCCGAACCTCGCCCTGCGGAACCTGATCCGGGCGAAGATGGTCCGGCTCGCCACGGGTCAGCAGATGGCCTCGTTCCTCAAGAGCAAGGGCGTGACGCTGACGAAGCTCACCGCCGCGCAGATCCGCGAGGGGAACGGTGGTGCAACCCTCGAGGATCTGACCCAGACGCAACGATCGGCGCTCGTGAAGGACACCCCGTTGTGGTTCTACATCCTCCGTGAGGCCGAGCTGAATCAGGGGAAGCTGACAGGCGTCGGGGCGAGGATCGTCGCGGAGACCTTCCATCGGGCGATGGAGGGGAGCAAGGTGTCGATCGTTCGCAATGATGCGTGGCGACCCTCGCTCGGACCGAACAACTCGACGTTCCGGATGGTCGACCTGCTGCTGTTCGCGTTCAAGGGGAGGAAGAACCTGCTGGCGCCGCTCGGGTAGAAGGTGCGTCTGCCGTCCTCGGAGGAAACGAGGTCGTTGGCCTACTCGATGTAGCCGAGGCCCCGGAGGCGTTCTTCCATCTCGTAGGCTTCGTTGTCGGAGACCGTGGACTCGCCCATGTCGGGGATCTGGACGGACGGCTGAGTCTCCCGCGCGGTCAACGCCTTCTCCGAACCGACGATCTCGTGGAGGATGCGGCCCTTCGGCGTGACCGCGGTCGGGGCGTTCAACGCGTCACCAGCGTCGGCGCCAGGTCCATCAGCGCCGGTTGCGACTCGAACGGCTTCACGTTCGGACCAACCGTCACGATCTCATCCGGAACGATCAACTCGGGACCGCAGCGAACAGATGCCACTCGCCCG
This sequence comes from Actinomycetota bacterium, assembly GCA_035512775.1. Lineage (GTDB taxonomy): Bacteria > Actinomycetota > UBA4738 > UBA4738 > HRBIN12 > JAJNBA01. The sequence goes on from DATKDI010000024.1 coordinate 10,950, forward strand.
GAACTCCCTTCAGATCGTGCGTACCTCGTTCTTGGAACGAGAGGCCCGATCCGCCGACGAGATCCTTCACCGTCGAGGACACGAGCACTTCGGATGGCTCTGCCAACGCCATGACGCGCGCGCCGATGTGCACGGCGATCCCGCGGACGCCGCCGTCCACCAACTCGATCTCGCCGGTATGGCATCCGGCGCGAACCTCGATCCCGAGCCCCTGGACCTCCTCCGCGATATCTCGCGCGCAGCGCACAGCACGAGCGGGCCCATCGAACGTCGCGAGGAAGCCGTCACCCGTCCGATCGACCTCGGTTCCACGGTGTCGCTCGAGCGCTCGGCGGACCACGGCATCGTGCTCAGCGAGGAGATCCTTCCACGCCGCGTCCCCGAGCTCCACCGCCTTCTCTGTCGAGCCGACGATGTCGGTGAACAGGACGGTGGCGAGTGCCCGATCCTCCCCTCCCGACGGTCTCGAGCCGGTCACGAAGGCCTCGACCTCGTCCAGCAGCGCGTCCTGATCGCCCGCCCACGGCAGGGCGTCGACGCCGGGCAGCTCAACGAACCGGGCACCGGGGATCCGCTCGGCCAGATCGCGCCCCGCCTCGATGGGGATGTCCGGGTCACCGGTCCGGTGCAGCACGAGGGTCGGAACATGGATCGCCGAGAGGATCCCACGCAGATCGAGCAAGACGGTCGCCCGCTCGAACGCGGCCTCGGTCCCCGGGCTCGCGGTCTGCCGGAGCATCCGCGAGTACCACCGGACGACGTTCTCGTCGTGCGCGACGGACGGCGCGAGGCTCCGGAGCCACCGGCGACCGTAGGCGTCCGAACCCCAGAAGGTCTCCGTCTCGCTGGCCCAGACGTCGGGGGCGCTCGGGTCGTACCCCAACGGGTAGTCGTCGGACTTGATCCCCTTCGCGCGGGACCCGAACAACAGCAGGCCACGGGTCCGTTCGGGTACGGTCGCCCCGAACACGGCCGCGATCGACGCCCCGTCGTCGCCGGCCCCGAGGATGAAAGCCTGCTCGGAGCGGGCGGCGTCCATCACGGCCCGGACATCGTCGATCCTGACCTCGAGGGTGAAGAGGTCGGGGTCGACCGTCCGGTCCGAGAGTCCGTTCCCGCGTTTGTCGAAGAGCAGGAGGCGGGAGAACGACGCGAGCCGCTCGAGGAAGCGGGCGACGATCGGCTGCTCCGCTCCCACTGCAGCTCGAGGTTCCAGAGCCAGTCCGGGATCCACACCAGGTCGACCGGCCCGTCGCCCACGACCTGATAGGCGATGTGGACATCGCCGCTCTTCGCGAATTGGATCTCCGGCCCCACGGCGGTAAGTCTCGGCTGCAGCGGTTCCCAAACGCAAGCCGCAAGCGGGCGTCGGCTACTCGATGTAGCCGAGGCCCCGGAGATGCTCCTCGATCTCATCGGCGCCGGTGTCGGAGACCGCCGATGCGGTCCATCCCAGGCCCTCTGATCGCACCATCGGGGCGCCCTCACAACCCGATCGAGCTGACGGCCGCACCCTCGTCGCTCCTTTCTGCCATCGGAAGAGTTGGCTGCCTCAGCGTCGACTGCGGCCATCGTTCTGCGACCGGCCGAAACCGACGCCGGTGGAGTCACTGCGTGCCGCAAGCCCCATCGACGAGAGAAGCTCATCGGCTTCGCCAGCTGCGGGCCCCCCGCCGAGACGGCGTGCCACCTCCAGCAAGAGCCTGGCCTCGTCGTATCTCGCACCCATCGCCCGGGCGATCTCGACACCACGCGTCCATGAGCGTTCAGCCTTCCGCACCTTGGCCGTGCTCCAAGCGAGGGAACCTGCGAGGCGCCATGCCTCGGGCAGGCAATCGCGATCGATCCGGGCCTGCCGGAATAGCTGTCGAACGGACTTCCTCGCTCCGCGAACGTGACGACCGCCTCCTCCGCCGAGAGAAGCAAGCTCGAGCTCCGCAGCTGCGACTCGGTGGGGTGTACACGGGAATCCTCGGAGACCACGTGCTCGGATCTCCGCCTCGACGTCGGTGATCGTGCGGCCCGCCTGGACCGTGTCTCCCTGATGCAACAAAGCGATCGCGAGATGACCTGCGGCATAGGTTCGCGATTGGTGATCGGGGATCGATTCGAACAGCCGCACCGCTTCTTGAAGTCGGTCGACAGCCTGCGTGGGGTCCCCGATCCGCCACGAAAGGCTGCCCAGGCCCATCAACGCCCACCCCCTCATGGCCGGGTCACCCGCGTCCTGCGCGAGGGCATCGAGGGCGAACCACCGCTGTTCGGCCGTCTGCAGATCGCCGCGGAGCGCATCGATCCAGGCGATGAACCATTCCGAGGCTCCCGCGCCTCTCAGCTCACCCGCCTCCCGGTACGCGGACACCGCCGTGCGGTAGTGATCGAGAGCGTCATCCATCGAGCCATCGCCGTGGTGAGCGTGGAGACCGAAGAGGAAGTGGGTCTGTCCGACCGCCAGCGGATGACCGATACCCTCGGCGAGCGTCACCGCGCGTCGGTGGTAGATCTCCGCAAGGCGGAGCGCGGGGATCATGTCGCACGTGGCACCGAGCCCGGCATACGCGAGCGCCATCCCGAGTGGTGATCCACCAACCCGCCCCTCGACGCGGGCGCAGATGAGCCGGTTGAGCACGAACCTGCGCGGATCGGTGAAGAAGTCGATCCATGCCATCACGTTGTAGACGCGGGCCCGTTCCTCAGCGGCGATGTCGGACTCGTGGGAGCGTCCTCGTCCAGGTCGGTCGAAAGCGAGGCGAACCACCTGCCTGATCCCTTCGCGTGCGATCGAGGGTCCGACTCGGCTGGACGCATACGGATCCCTCGCCCCGAGGTACCGGAGCGCCGAGCGGAGGTGCTCGATGGCGCTCGCATGATCACCCCGTCTGAAGAGCGCTTCCCCCAAGCGGCGCTCGAGCAGGGCGCGCTCCAGGGGGTCCCATCGGTCTCCGAAGGCGCGCCCGTAGGTGCTGAGGGCGCCTTGGAAGAGCTCGATGCTCTCGGCGTCAGCAGCCAGGCGGCTCGCTCGTTCACCCGCTTCGAAGAGGTACCGGTGCGCACGGTCCCACCGCTCCGAGAGCACGTAGTGGTGGGCGAGCGTTGCGGCGAACTGGTCGAGCCGATCTGGGTAGGTGACCTCGATGGACGCTGCGACCAGGTCGTGGAGCTTCGCACGATCCCGACGGAGGATGCTCGCGTATGCGGTCTCCTGGATGGCCTGGTGCCGGAACTCCCAGGCGCCTCCGTGGCCAGGCTGCGGACGGACGAATCCCCGTCGCTCGAGCTGCGAGAGGTCTTGTGCCAGCGTGGCGGTGGGCGTCACGCCTCGCAGGAGCTCCTCAGCGAACACCTGACCGATCACAGAGGCCTTCTTCACCAGATCTTTCATCTCGATCGGAAGGGAATCCAGCCGAGCGGTCAGCACGCTCCTGAGCGTGTCCGGGAGGCCCACGTCACCGACCGACTGGGAAAGCTGCCAGCGTCCGCTCGGGGCATGACGGACGATGACGGAGGCGCCACGGAGCACCTCCACGACCTCCTCGACGAACAGGGGCGTCCCACCTGCACGGCGGTGAACGAGGCGGATCAAGTCGTCGGGAAGGGGACCACCGGGCAGGAGCTCCTCCAACATCCGAGCGGTCCCAGTCGCCGGGAGGGGCTCCAGGTAGATCTCTGTAAGGCGGTCGGGGCAGGTACGCGTGCACTCGTCGACCAGCCCAGGTTTCCCGCCGGCCGGATCGGGCCGCGTCGTCGCCAGGATCGCGACCGGGAGGCTTCGGACCAGAGGGACCAGATGCGCGGCCAACGTGGCCGACGAGAGATCGAACCAGTGCAGGTCTTCCAACGCAAGCACGATGCCTCTGCGGCTCGCGATCGCGGTCACGAGCCGCCGGGCCGCGCGGAAGATCTGGTTCCGGAGGGCCGCCCCGTCCAAGTAGCGAACCCTGGATTCCAAGGGCTGAGGAACATCCAGTCCGAGGAGGATGCCGACGTATGGCAGCAGATCGTCGGCCTCCTGAGCCGCCAGGCGTCTCATGTTGGCTTCGTATCGGGCCCACGATCCTGCCTCATCGCCGCCTGTCCCGATCCCGAGCAGGTCGCTGAAGAGACCCTGGAACGGGGGATAGCCACTCGATGCAGGGAAGGATGACCCTCGACCCTGCGCCACGGCGAAACCGCGCGCCTGAGCGAGGGCGTTGGCCTCGGCCAGGAGTCGAGATTTGCCAACGCCCGACTCCCCCGTGATCGCGAGAACGCCACCTCTGCCCAAAGTGACGTCGTCCAGCAGATGGGTCAGCATCTCGACCTCGCGATCCCGTCCGATCAGCGGACTCATCTCTGACCCCGGTGCAGGCGGGGCGCGACGGTCGATCAGCTCCCACGCCGAGAGGGGCCGGTCGATGCCCTTCACCGTGACGCTCCCGAGCGAGCGGTAGTCGAACGCCTGACGAGACCGGCGATGGGTTCGATCGTCGACGACGATCGAACCGGCCCGGGCGATCGCTTGAAGTCGGGACGCGATGTTCATCGTCTCGCCGACGACGATCCCATCTTCGCGTGGGCTGATCGTGACAACCTCGCCCGTCGTGATCCCTATCCGCAACTCGAGCGGCGCACCCAACTCCCTCTCGAGGTCGTCGGTGAGGTCGGCCACTCGTTGGCGCATCGCCAGCGCCGTGCGGGCCGCACGAACCGGGTCATCCTCATGAGCGGTAGGAGCCCCGAAGACAGCGACGACGGCATCGCCGATGAACTTCTCAACCGTCCCGCCGAAGCGGATGATCTCCTCCCGGAGCGCCCCGAAATAGGCCTCCTGCACCGAGCGAAGGTCTTCGGGGTCGAGCCGGCTCGCGAGCTCCGTCGACGAAACGAGATCCGCGAACAGGACCGTGACGACCTTGCGCTCTTCGTCGGGACGAGCGAGGTGGCTCATCCGGCACTCCCATGTCTTCGAGGGAGTCAGGGTATGCCCGCCGGAGCCGCCCCGCAGGGCGCCGGGCTCTACTCGATGTAGCCGAGGCCCCGGAGATGCTCTTCCATCTCGTCGGCTTCGGTGTCGGAGACCGCCGACTCGCCCATGCCGGGTATCTGGACCGATGGCGTGGCCTCGCGGGCCGTCATCGCCTTCTCGCTCCCCACGATCTCGTGCAGGATCCGGCCCTTCGGCGTCACCGCCGTGGGCGCGTCCAACGCTGTCACCAGCGTCGGCGCCAGGTCGATCAACGCCGGCTGCGACTCGAACGGCTTCACGTTCGGCCCCACCGCGACGATCGTCCCCTCGAGCCGGTGGTCGCCGCTCACCCAGTCGGCGTCTTCGAGCGCCGACTTCGCGTGCGCGAGCGAGTACCCCTCGGCCGGCACCATCATGATGTCGGGCGCGCGGTCGGCGAACTCGCCCTTGAAGATCTCCTCGCGCTTGTGGATCGCCTTCACGGGCTTGAGACCGGTCTTCGGGTCGACGAAGGAGGCCAGCCGGTCCATCACCTCGTCACGGACCTTCTCGTAGTCGCCCGGGTCGACGACGCCGTCGATCTCACGGCCGGCGAGGTTGATCGAGACGCCCTCCCCGGTGGAGCGGATCGTCGTGAAGGCCTTCGTCTTGGACCAGTTCACCGACTGCGGCAGCGAGACCTTCCCGTGCAGGCCGAGCATGTCGTAGACCTTGCGCGCGACGTTGCGCACCGGTCCCCACTGCATCGGCCCGAACACGACGTTGGAGGCCGAGAACTCGAGGTAGCCCATCTGCTTCAGCAGGTGGTCCATGTGGACCGTGCGGGTGCACGACTGGAAGCCGTGGTCGGAGATGAACAGGATCAGGTCGTCGGGGCGGGCGCGCGAGACGAACCGGCCGATCGCGTCGTCGGTCTGCCGGAAGATGTCGGCGACCTTCCGGCCGATCCGCGTGTCGTGGTTGGCCGCGTAGTCGGGATGGTCGGGCGCGATGTAGTTCGACAGCGCGTGCTGGGTGCGGTCGATCGAGACCCACACCGAGGCCATCAGGTCCCAGTCCGAGTTGTCCATCAGGTGCTCGGAAACCGCGATCCGCTTCGCCGTGACCTCGAAGGCCTCGTCGAGGTACGCGTCGGGCCGATTCCGGTAGGTGGTCCAGCTCATCCCGTTGATCGGCCACTCGAGGTCGTGCTCGGCGAGCGTGTCGGGCAGGTCGGCCGGGTGGGTGAACGTGCGGCCCTTCGGCAAGACCCCGCCGGCGAGCAGGTTCCCGTTGATGTCCGGCGCCGGGAACGTGAGCGGGACGTCGAGCAGGAGCTGGTTCTTGCCGGCGGCCGTGAGGTCGTCGAGGAACGTCCGCGCCTTGATCGACTTGTACGTGACCGGGTACTGCTTGTGGGTGCCCGGCTTCGTCTCGAGGATGTCGTACACGCCATGGTCGTCGGGATCGACGCCGGTAAGGAACGAGGGCCAGGCCGACCAGGAGTGCGTGGGCACGGTGGAGCGGAGAACCTCGCGCTGGCCCTTGTCGAGGAGGGCCTGGAGGTTCGGCAGGGCGCCCTGCTCCAGGAGGGGGTCGAGGATGCGCCAGTCGGCGCCATCCCACGCGATCAAGATCACTCGTGACATGCGTTCGGAACCTCTCTTGCATGGAGTCCGAGCGAGTCTACCCAGTGCGTCGCCTGCCCACGCGGGACATCAGCCTGCGAGTCAGGTGTCGTCAACTACGATCCGAATCTCTCCCGGCGTGCCTCGGCGACCTGTCGGCGAACGACGGCGCGACGCGTAGGCTCAACCAAGTCGTCGCGAAGAGTTCCGTCGCCATTTTCAGCCGACAGGAACTCGTCGAATAGCGAGTCGGCTTCGTCATAACCAGTCCCATGCTTCCTGGCGGCTTCTCTCCAGTCCTCTAGCATCTCGACCTCGGCCAACACGGGCGCGTTCACAAGGTGGAGGTCCGAAGTAGGAACGATGTGTCGCGATGCGGCCATGATGACTCGTTGCTGCAAGAGCGTTATTCCTAAGGGAGACAGGCAAGCCAGTCGGACGCGCCCGGACGCCACATCCGACCTAACCAGACCAACGTCCTCAAGAGAGGCGGTGTAGTGGTGATCCGGCGTATCTGGTTCTAGCCAGGGCAACAACATGTGCCGTGAAAACCCGGTCGTCCAATCGTCAGGCTCTAGGTTCTTGCTTCGAACAAGGCGAGCTACCCGCAAACGCTGTGCAAGCACTGCACCTCGCCGCATGGAGCACGCGTGGGTCACAATGATCCCTAGCCCTGGACCGTCTTCCAGTCCAGCGATTTCAACGTCATCGAGTACGTCCCCCTGCATCAAGGGACGGTCGGCGCTGACTTCTGCTCCTCTAGATAAGAAGAGGTCGACTGGTTTCCCGGGGAATTCCAGCCCACGCGTCAAGTTGCTTCACCGCTCGCGGGGCCGGGTCACCAACTGCCCGTCATGCCAACGGCTGACCTCAAAGTCTGAGGCATACCGCTCGCGCCAATCGGGCATGCTTTCGTCCAGAACTGCAGTTGCCTCCATCCTGTGGCTTGCCCAGTCCAGCACCAAATCGGTCCGATCCAGAGCATAGAGATCGCCCGGCGAAATCGGGGCCTCCGAGGAAATTGGCACTTCCATCCAGCTCGCAGGATCGTCGACGAGGTAGTCCTTAGCGAGGAACTCGACCATGGCCAGAAGCTGGGCAAGCCGCCGACGGTTGGGCCCTGTGGGCGTCTCGCCGTTTCGCCACTTACGCAACGCCGGCACGCTCACACCCACCATTCGGGCAATGGCACTCCAAGCGAACCCATAACCAGACAGCGCTTCAAGGAGCTCGGTTACAGCCCTCTGAGCGTGGGGAGCGGTTCTGGTGTCCAGGTTATGCAACAGAGCTCGCCTGTGGAGATCCTTTGCGTCATCGCTGAGCATGTTGGATTCGTCGCGAAGTCCCGCCGCTGCCCGCACCAACTGTCGGACGGTAGTCTCGGTGCTGGTGGGCCGTGCCACCTCGGTTGATGTCGACGTGGGAGCCTGGTCGCTCATGTGCTCACCACCTTCCTGAGAACGTCATCTCTGAGTTTGTCTGTAATCGCCGCTTCAAACAAGTCTCTGATAGGTCGATGAAGTTGAACGGAGAGGTTCATCAACCAGTCCAAATCCATTCCATTTGTGACCTCAGCGGCCGCCCAGAAGCTATCGATATCAATGAGAAAGAACGGGCCAGGGGAAGTGCGCTTGGGTACTCGGAGTGGTCCATCCTGATTCACGGCGAAGCCCTCCATGGCCCCGTATCTCAGGACAACAGACTGATTCTCCTCGGTCGAATAGTTGACAGCACCCTGCCATGATTGGGGAATGAGCTGGGCGGCGTTCACTCCGAGGGCGATTTGGTCGATCAGAGCGCTCTGGACATAGGGAGTCCACATATTGGGTCCACTTTCTAGAGACGGAACCCTTATCTCGTCGATATAGCGAAGTCCCACTCGCTCCATACCGACGATAAGCCCCGATTCGGCCAGGACGCCGAACACACGATTCGCCAAAGGGAGGAACGAGGTGAAACTGCGGTATGAGGTGGTCTCAATTGTTGTGTTGGTCCCCGAGACCGTGGCAACGGTCGTGCGATCCCGGGACGCGAGCTTGAACACAGACCTGATTGGAGGAGTACTCACCGAGGAAGCCCCTCCGACGGAGAGAACGAACCCCTGTTCCCCGCCCATCTCCGCCACGGGAAGCAGATCGTCCAGGGCCTCGAGAAAAACCGCCAGCTGGTCTTGTGTGCCCAGCCGCGGCGACAGGGGATAACGCACCTCATGGGCTACGAGCCGGAGAGGGGCGTTGGGATAGACTTCGTGCTCATCCAACGAAACCACTACTCATACTCCTTCCGAAACCGATTCATGAACCAGATGTTATACTGGTGGGCTCATTTTGTCCATACCGAACTCGGCTCAGTTTCCTGGCTCAGAAATAGCTCCACTGCAAGCGATACCCCACGCCGGACCGGTCCACCCCGTCGGCGGCCAAGCTGACGGATGTCTCTGTCGGCTCCTAGGGTCGAGGGATGACGAAGCCGCTGATCATCCTCGTTCCTGGGTTCTGGCTCGGTGCGTGGGCGTGGGACGAGGTGACCGACGCGCTTCGCGCGAAAGGCCACGACGTCACCGCGCTGAGGCTTCCCGGTCTCGAGTCGGCCGATGTCGATCGGTCCTCGATCGGCTTGTCCGACCACGTCGACGCGATATGCGAGGCGATCGAGGCGGCGGGCGGTCCGGTCGTGCTCGCCGTGCACAGCGGTACCGGATTCTCCGGCTACGTCGCGAGTGATCGGGTCCCGGAACGGATCGCGGCGATGGTGTACGTCGACACCGCCCCGGGCATCCCACCCCTCGACCCCGACTTCGAGGGCGCGGAGAAGCCGATGTCGTGGGAGGAGCTCGCGGCGGAGGAGAACCTCGACGGGCTGAGCGAGGAGCAGCTCGAGACGTTCCGGCAGCGGGCGGTCCCGGAGCCGGGCGGCGTCCTGCGCGACACCGTCGAGCTGACGAACGACGCGCGGCTGGACATCCCGAGCACCCTCATCTGCACCGGGTACTCGTCCCAGGAGTACAAGGAGGCGATGAACGAGGGCTACGCCTGGCTCGCCGGTCTCAAGGAGGTGCGCAACATCACCTGGGTCGACCTGCCGACGAGCCACTGGCCGATGTGGTCACGCCCGAAGGAGCTCGCCGAGCTCATCGGCGACGTCGCGAAGGCGCACGCCTCCGACGGCTGATCGAACTCGAGCGGATCAGGGCGTGTCCGCTCCGGTCGGCTCGGAGCTCCAGCGTCCCTGGAGCCAGCGGCGCTCGTGAGGGCTGCTCATCGGACGCAGAGGGAAAAGGCTCGGCATGACACGGGGAAGGACACGCTGGATCGAGTTCGCCGCCTGCAGCAGCTGCAACATCTCCACCCCTGGGAGCTCCGGGGCCCACAGGAGGAGGACCTCGTCGTTCACGTCCGCGACGACGTCGTGCGGGAGTCGAAGGAACCCCTCCATCACGCGTTGATCGAGGAGCGCCGAAGCCGCGCGGGCGTCCTCGGCCTCCACGCGGAACCGCCGGTTGAACTCCTCGAGCTCGAGGGTGACGAGCGGGAGCCCGATCGCGTCGGCGATCTCGTGCACGAGGTCCCGAGAAGCGACGCGAAGCCGTGGGGAGGAGAACGGGAGTGGCACCGCTGCGCAGGTGATGGTCCGCCGGAGGCCGGGTCCGCCGTCCTCGCTCTTCTCCCGATACCAGAAGTCGAAGGCGCGAACGCCACCATCGCGTCGCGGATCCCAGACCACGTTGGAGGTTCCGCTCGGCGTCCGCCCGAACATCTCGAAGGGGAGAAATCCGGTTCCGGGGAACGTGTCCAGTGGGGCGAACCCGAGACCGGCCACCTCGCAGAGCAGCATCAGCTTCCGCTGCCGGTCGTGACGGCGCCGTACCCGGTACCAGGCCCAGGCGGCCACCGCCACCAGCACCACCGCCGTCAGCGTCCACCGCATGACTCAGACGTCGGGAGGGCAGGTTCGCACCTTGAATCGCCTAGGGTCGGCCACATGACCACGATCCGACCGGCATACAGCACGTGGCCCCTGTACAACTCACGCTTCCGCGACGCCATCCGCGGGATGACGGAGGAGCAGCTCGCGATCCAGCCGACACCGGAGCGATGGCCGCTCTGGGCGAGCGTCGGCCACATGGCCTGTCAGCGCGTGTTCTGGCTCTGTGACTTCGCCGGCGAACCCGGCGCCGAGACGACGCCGTTCACGAACGCCGGATACGACTGTCCCGGCGACGACGACCTCGAACACGTACTCAGCGGCGGAAGCGCTGGCCGAGGCACTCGACTCGACGTTCCGCATCATCGAGGGCTTCCTCGACCGATGGACGATCGACGACCTCGAGGAGGAGCTTCGTCGCCCCGAGTGGGAAGGCTCCTGGGTCCACACCCGCGGCTGGGTGATCCAGCGGGTCTTCACCCATGACGTCTGGCACGCGGCCGAGATGAACGAGTCCCTCGGGAACGCCGGGCTGCCGCAGATCGATCTCTGGGCCTGAGGAGGGGGGAAGGAGCGATAGTGTTCGAGATCATCGAAGTACCGTCGGGGCTGGGATTGCTTCCCCAGGGCGTTGACCAGGCGCCTGCTGCGCTCCGGCACGCCGGGCTCCCGAGCAGGCTCGGAGCCACAGCTGTCCACACGGTGACGTGCCCCGATCCCGACCCCGCCATCGATGAGGAGACCGGACTCATGAACGTGTCCGGCCTCGTCGACGTGGCCACGCGGCAGGCGGAGGCGATCGAGGAGGTGCTGGATCGTGGTGCGACTCCGTTCGTCGTCGGCGGGGATTGCAGCATCCTGCTCGGTTCGATGCTCGCGCTCCGTCGTCGCGGACGTCACGGCCTGCTCCACGTCGACGGTCATGCGGACTTCTGCCATCCGAGTCAGGATCCGCTCGGCGAGGCTGCGTCCCTCGACCTCGCCCTGGTGACCGGCCGCGGCCCCAAGGTCGTCACCGACCTGGAGGGCCGGGGTTCGCTCCTGCGCGATGAGGATGCCGTCCAGCTCGGCTACCGCGCGAAAACCCTCGATCGATTCCTCGATGAGCACATCCGGGACACGGCGATCACCGTCCTCGATCTCGACGACATCCGTCAGCGCGGGATCGAGGCGTGTACGCAGCAGGCGCTCGCCGTGGCCGCTCGCCCGGAGCTCGATGGCATGTGGCTGCACCTCGACGTCGATGCGCTCGACGACGCCCTCATGCCCGCGGTCGACTACCACGACGCGGATGGCCTGAGCTGGCAAGAGGTCGAGCACGTCCTCAGAGCCGCCAGCGGCACGGACCGCCTCGTCGGGGCGCAGATCGCCATCTACAACCCGACCCTCGACGGCGACGGCGCGCCCCTCGCGGCACGGATCGTCGACCTCCTGGCGGCCGCGTTCATGTCATGACCGGGCGATCTCGTCGCCGCTGGCCCCGGCGTCTGGCGGCAGCCGTCGGCGTCGTGGTTCTCCTTCTGGCCGCGGTCTACGCGTGGGCGTTGACATCCGTGGACTCGTCCACGGATGCGCGGGCGATGGTCTGGAGGGACGCCGACGTCGGCGACCAGCATCGGTTCCCGTCTCGCGTCATCCCGGCCGGCACCGCGGCCTCCAGGTGCCGAAGCGCGTCCACGGTCGAGCGCATCTGCCGATCGCACCAGTCGCCCCCACAACGAAGACCTTCATGACGACCTCCTCTGAGATGGTTCTCGTCTTCTCACCCCCGAGACGCCTGAGGAGGCCGGGCTGTGACAGTTCGCCCCCAGCGGTACGGTGGGTGGAGGTCTCCGGGCGGAAGAGAAGGAGCCACGATGGGTGCCGATGATCGACAGGTAGTCGAGGACCTCGTTGCGGCAGATCCGCGGAAGGGCTCGGCCGACAGCCGCTCGTTCGCGATGGGCGATCCCGAGGAGACCACCACCTGGGAGCGAGCCAGAGAGCGCGGCATCACGGACGAGCAGTGGGCCCGCTTCGAGGATGCCGTGGCGGAGATGTTCGGCGCGTTCGGGATGGACCTCGGCACGGAAGGCACCGAAGCCACACCTCGTCGGTTCGTCCGCGCGCTCTTCGAGGCAACGGCCGGCTACGAAGGAGATCCGAAACTGTTGACTGCCTTCCCCACGGAATGCCGCGGCGGGCCGGATTGCTCGATCAGCCAGGTGATCGAAGGACCGATCCCGTTCTTCTCTCTGTGCGAGCACCACGCGTTCCCGTTCTACGGCGTCGCGCACGTCGGCTACGTCGCCCACGAGCAGATCATCGGCATCTCCAAGATGACCCGGCTGGTTCGCGTGTACGCGCGGCGCTTCACGGTGCAGGAGCGAGTCGGCCAGCAGATCGCCGACCACCTGAACGAGATGATGCAGCCGCACGGCGTCGCGGTGCATCTCCAGGCAGCTCACCTGTGTACCCAGATGCGCGGGGTGCGCGAGGAGCGTTCCCGGACCTCGACATCGTTCTGGCGAGGGAACTACGAGCGCGACCCGGAGATGCGTCGAGAGTTCCTGACGGTCGCGCAGCGATCGCTTGAGTGACCTCGGCGCACGCCTCGAAGTGCTGTACGAGGAAGCGCCCTCTTCTGACGGGCTCTCTCTGCCGTCCGAGCTGGAGGTCGCTTACGGCGGCCCGTTCGCACTCGCGGACCAGATCGTCTACGGGAACTTCGTAGAGTCGATCGACGGGGTCGCCGCGATCCCGGGCGTGAAGGAGTCCTCTGCCGTGATCAGTGGAGGAGCGCCGGCCGACCGGCTCGTGATGGCGCTCCTTCGCGCGGTGGCCGACGCCATCGTGATCGGGGTCGGGGACGTTCGCGGAACACGGTGGTCCCTGGACAGCGGAGCGGGCGTACCCGCCCACCGCCGACCTGATCCCCCGCGCACGAGAGATGGTCTCGGCGAACGGGACGGCGCCCACCCTCGTCGTGGTCACGGCGAGCGGCGGACTTCCAGCGGATCATCCGGCTCTCGCGTCGGCGCTCATCGCCACGACCTCGGCCGGGGCTCAAGCGATCGCCGAGAAGGAAGTGGCGTGCGCCGGCGTGATCGATGTCGGCGCGTCGGACGACGTGGATCCGGCGACGGTGATCGAGCGCCTGCGCGAGCGCGGGTATCGACGCATCCTCACCGAAGGGGGGCCCTCGCTGATGGGGTCGATGCTCGAGGCATCCGTCGTCGACGAGCTCTTCGTGACGATCTCGCCGAAGCTCCTCGGCGGAGGAGAAGATCGCCCTCCACTGACCGGTGAGGCCGATCTCCTCGGGAAGGCTCCCGATCCACGTCTCGTGAGCGTCCGCCGGGCGGATGATCTCCTCTTCCTGCGATACCGGCTCGGCGCGAAACGGTCTGACGCGCTGCTTGTCACGGATGAGGGGCGTTAGAGGGACCCTGAACTCTTGGCGACCCGCCTTATCTATGGAAGACTGCTGGATAAGGAAAAGGCAGTTCCCTTATCTAAGAGCGCCCGGAGGAAAAGGGAGGAAAAGGATGACGAGCACCAGGGCCGGTCGGTACGTCCGGCAGCCGGGGGGATATCAGGCTTTCATCCCCTCGCCTCTTCCTCCGCCCGCTATGACGACCGACCCCCGGCTCCTGTCCTTGCTGTCGACGGCCGACTTGGCCCTGGGGCGGCTCGACGGGGCGACGAAACTACTCCCCGACCCCGACTTCTTCGTGCTCATGTACGTCCGCCGCGAGGCTGTCGTGTCCAGCCAGATCGAGGGCACGCAGGCATCGCTGATGGACGTCCTCGAGTTCGAGGCGGAGATGGATCAGGCCGAACGTCGAGTGGACGTCGTCGAGATCGCGAACTACGTCACGGCGATGAACCACGGGCTGGCGAAGCTCCCCCAGTTGCCGATCTCGCGACGCCTGCTGTGCGAAGTGCACGCCGTCCTGATGACGGACGTCCGCGGCGGCGAACCGCAGAAGACACCCGGGCAGTTCCGGAAGTCCCAGAACTGGATCGGGGGGGCGTCGCCGGCTACGGCGCGCTTCGTGCCGCCTCCTTGGGAAGAGGTGGGGCCGGCCTTCGCCGACCTCGAGCGGTTCCTCCATGACACTGAGCCGATGCCAGCCCTCATCAAGATCGGCCTGGCGCATGCGCAGTTCGAGACCATCCACCCGTTCCTCGACGGGAACGGGAGGATCGGCCGGCTACTGATCAGCTTCTGGCTCGTCGAGCAGGAGATCATCCAGCGCCCGATCCTGTATCCCTCGCTCTTCTTCAAGGAGCACCGGGAGGACTACATCGACCGCCTCCAGGCGATCCGTGACGACGGTGCCTGGGAGGACTGGTTGGCATTCTTCGTCGATGGGATCGGTCAGGTGGCGGAGGAGGCCACCGGGCGCGCCTACGAGATCGTTCATCTGCGCGAGGACCATCAGCGGCTCGTCGCCGAGAAGCTCGGCAAACGGGCGCCGAATGCGCTCGCCCTGCTCGGGCATCTGTTCCGTCAGCCGGTCGTGAGCGCCAAGCTCGTGGAGTCGATGGTGGACGTATCCCAACCGACGGCGTCAGCGCTGGTGCGAGATCTCGAGGAGATCGGGATCCTTCGAGAACGAACGGGGAAGCGGCGGAACCGGCTCTTCGCCTACCAGCCCTACCTCGACCTGTTCCCGGGCGCGACGTCGAGGAGCTGATCCGAGCCCGAGTCACCGGCTCCGCAGTTGGCGATCCGACGTCCTGCGAGCCTCTCTCGCTAACCGACAAGCAGAGCGCGCGCCTCGTAAGCCTCGATCGGCGAGCTCATCCCCTTCAACCTGACCTCGCCGATGCTCTTGAATCGGAGGTCCTCGCGCTCGCCCGTCAGCCGGACGACCTCGGCGTCCACCAGCGTCTGGCCGGGGTCCGCCGCCCCGGCGAGACGTGAGGCGAGGTTCACCGTCCGACCGTAGTAGTCGCCGTCCTGGAAGATCACCGGACCCGCGGCGACACCGGCGTGGGCGGGCGGCAGGCCGACGTCGGCGGTGCGGCGACCGACTTCGATCGTCGCGAGGACGGCCGCGGCGGGATCGCGGAACGAGAACATCACGCCGTCGCCGAGCCACTTCACCGCCCTGCCGTCGCGGCGCCCGACCTCCTCGTGGACCAGCAGCGCGAGGCGGGCGCCCAGCTCCGCCGCCGCCTCGTCGCCTCGTTCCTCCGTCAGGCGCGTGTAGCCGGTGAGGTCGAGGAACGCGAACGCGGTCGGCCGCTCGGTGCGTTCGTACAGCCCCATCGCTTCGATCGCGCTCTCCATGTGCTGGACGCCGTCGTCGGTCCAGACACGCTCCTGCTGGCGCCGGAAGATCGCCATCACGAGCTCCTCCCTCTGCAGGTCGAGCTCGGCGCCGATCTCGTTCACGATGCCCAACATCTCGCCGTGACTGCGGCCGGCGTCGAGGAGCGGCATCTCGATGTGTCGATGGAAGACATCCGCGTCCGTCTCGACGACCCGGCTGAGCGCTTCGGTGAAGACCCGAACGAGCCGCAGCTCCACGTCGGCGCCGACCCCTGCGGCGATCGCCCGGCGTGGCGCCTCGAGCATCCCCGGGAGGTCCGCCGGCGCGGGATCATCCGGCCCGGGCCGGACCTTCCCCAGGGCCTCCTCGAACGCGAGGACGAACTCGATCGGCAGGTCCATCTCGTCCGCCACCTGCCGGTACGTCCGCGCGGACAGCGGCGCCCAGCGGTACTGCGGTTCGTCCAGGAACGCGAAGGAGAAGCGGCCCTCCTGGATCGAGCGCGCGATCGCGTCGATCGACAGTCCCCCTCGATCGGATGCCCGGACGAACCGCACGCGGTACACGTCCGATCGGAAGAACGCGCCGTCGTCGCCGGAGCGCAGGATCCCCAACTCGACGAGCCGGGCCACGTAGGACTCGTCGACGCCTGCCTGCTCGGCGAGCTCCTTCGGGTCGCGGGCGGTCATCGAGGCCGGATGATAGGCCGCACGCGGCCGACGGATGTCCCGACGCACCTCGGGGGTCGGGTGAGAGCCCGGACGATCTACTTCGGGACCGAGGGCGACGGCGTCAGCCGCGACATCGTCGCCGGCTCGACGTACGCGATCTCGGCGCCGGGCGAGCGATCGAGGACCGCCTTGGCCCGGGCGTACATCTCGTCCTGCCGGCGCACGAGCGTCTCCTCCTTCTCCTCGGGATCGTAGGCGCCGGCCACCGCCCAGTGATCCCTGAGCTCCTTCACCGATGAGGCGTGGGTGCGCAGCTCGAGCCTGCGACGCTCGTCGATCGCGAACACCCCTCGCCCGACGACCGTCGCGACCGCTGCCTCCGCATGCCGGAGGTCGTCCTCGTAGTCGAACCCGGGATCGTCCTCCGAGAAGAGCAGCTCCCCGTTCGACCTGATCTCGACGGATGGGACCTCGAGGGCGGGATGGACCTCGATCAGCGATCCGGCTGGCCTTAGCAACCGGTGGATCTCCTCAAGGGCATGGACCATGCCCTCGTGCTCCATTCAGCAGAGCGACCAGGACAGCAGCGCCACGTCGAAGACGTCGGCGTCGCTGGCGGCGGCGAATCCCTCGAAGGTGATGTTGCGGAACTCGATCCGCTCGTTCGGCGCTTCCGAGAGCCGCTTCTGCGCCCTCGCGATCGAGTCCGCGAAGGGCTCGATCGCCGTCACGTGGGCGGCTCGGTCCGCGTAGCGCCACGTGAGGCGGCCGTCGCCGCACCCGATCTCCAGGACCTCGCGTCCCTCCAGCTCGACGAGTTCGAACAGCGCGTCGGTCTCGTTGCCTTCGGGATCGGTCCGGATGGTCAAGGCACGACCCTACCGCCCTGAGCTCCGCCCTGGGTTCACCGGTCCGCGACGACCTCCAGGCGTAGAGTCCAGCCGAGGATGGACGCGGCGAAGTCACGCACAGGAGCGTTCCGGCGGCTCATCGAGATCGGCTCTCAGCCCGAGGACGACGAGGCCGAATCGCTTCGGAAGCGGGTTCTTGTCCTCGCGGCGAGCATCATCACCGGGCTCGCGACGGTCTGGGTCGTCAGCTACGCACTGATGGGGCTATACGTATCGGCGCTGATCCCGTTCACGTACCAGGTCGCCTCCGTCGCGAACCTCGCGGTCTTCGCCAGGACGAAGCGATACCGCCTGTTCAGGTTCAGCGAGCTCGCCCTCAGCCTGATGTTGCCGTTCCTGCTGCAGCTCAGCCTCGGCGGCTTCTTCCCGTCCAGCGCGGTCGTCCTGTGGTCGTTCACGGCGCCGCTCGGCGCGCTCCTGTTCGCGGGTCGACGTTCCGCCGCCCGGTGGTTCCTGGCCTTCCTCGGCGTGGTCGCGGCTGCGGCGCTGCTCGATCCGATCGTCCCCGACCGGACCGCGATGATCCCCGACTGGGTGATCGTCCTGTTCTTCGCCAACAACATCCTGGGAGTGACGGGAACGAGCTACCTGCTGCTCTCGTACTTCGTCCGCGAGCGCGATCGTGCCGCCGAGACCCTCGCTGCCGAGCGGGAGCGGTCCGAGCGACTGTTGTTGAACGTGTTGCCGGAGCCGATCGCGGCACGGCTCAAGAGCGGAGAGCCGCTGATCGCCGACGGTATCCCCGAGGTAGGAGTCCTGTTCGCGGACATCGCCGGCTTCACGCCGATGGCGGAACGGATCACGCCCCACGAGGTGGTCCGGCTGCTCGACCGGATCTTCAGCCGGTTCGACGCTCTCGCGCTCGAGCACGGCCTGGAGAAGATCAAGACGATCGGCGACGCGTACATGGTGGCGTCGGGATTGCTCGAACCACGGCGGGACCACGCGGAGGATCTCGCTCGCATGGCGCTGGCGATGCAGGACGAGGTCCGGCGGTTCGACGCGCTCGAGCTCCGGATCGGCATCGACATCGGGCCGGTCGTCGCGGGCGTGATCGGCCAGCGGAAGTTCAGCTACGACCTGTGGGGCGACACCGTGAACACGGCGAGCCGGATGGAGTCGCACGGCGTCATCGGGGGCATCCACGTCACCGAGCGCGCCCGGAGGCGGCTCGCCGACGCGTTCGACTTCGAGAGCCGCGGCGTGATCGACGTCAAGAGCAAGGGACCGATGACGACGTACCTCCTCGTCGGAGCGCGGCCGTCCGGTGACGAGGCGCGCTCGTCCGTCTCGACAGGCGAGCGCCACCCGGGAACGACCGACTGAGGCGAGATGACCACCTCGGAGCTCGAGCGAACTGCGACCCGGGCTGACCTAGACTCGCCCCATGGCGGTGTGTACCTCCTGCGGAACCGTCAATGCGTCGGATGCGAGCTACTGCTCGAAGTGCGGCTCGGCGCTCGAGCCGCCCACATCCCCGGCAGAGGAGGTCCGCAAGACCGTCACCGTCCTGTTCTGCGACGTCACCGGGTCGACGGAGCTCGGTGAGCAGCTCGACCCGGAGTCGATGCGGAAGGTCATGGGGCGCTACTTCGACGGCATGCGGGCCGAGATCGAGCGCCACGGTGGCACGGTCGAGAAGTTCATCGGGGACGCGGTGGTGGCCGTGTTCGGGATCCCCACGCTCCACGAGGACGACGCCCTGCGCGCAGTTCGAGCGGCAGGAGCCATGCGCATCGCGCTCAGAGAGCTCAACAAGGAGCTCGAGCGCGACTTCGGCGTGCGCCTCGCGGCCCGCATCGGGGTCAACACCGGCGAGGTCCTCGTCGGACCGGAGTCGGCCGAGTTCGGCCGCGTGACCGGGGACCCGGTCAACACCGCGGCTCGGCTCGAAGCCGCGGCGCAGCCGAACGAGATCCTCATCGGTGGCGACACGTACCGGCTCGTCCGCGAGGTCGTGGAGGCCGAGCCCCTCCAGCCGCTCTCCCTGAAGGGCAAGGCCGAGCCGGTCCCCGCCTACCGGTTGCTCGGCGCTCCGGTCGGGACCGCGCCGCCGCCACGAGCGTTCACATCCCCGATGGTGGGACGTGAGCGTGAGCTCGACGACCTCCTCCGGGCGTTCGAGCGCGCGGTGCAGGATCGCACGGCCCTGCTGTTCACCCTGCTGGGGTCGGCCGGAGCGGGGAAGTCGAGGCTGGCCGAAGAGTTCCTGGAGCGGGTCGGCGGATCGGCCGAGGTCGTCGTCGGTAAGTGCCTGCCGTATGGCGAAGGGATCACCTACTGGCCGGTGGCGCAGGCCCTCCGGACGGTGCTCGACGTCCACGACTTCGACGAGCCGGAGGAGGTCCTGGCTCGTCTGGGGCGCATCCTCGAGGGACACGAGCACGCGAACGCCGTGTCGGCGCGCATCGCCGAGCTCCTCGGGATCGCCGAAGGCCACGCTTCACCGGAAGAGATCGCGTGGGCCATCCGTCGGTTCCTGGAGATCCTCGCGACCGACCGGGCGGTGATCGCGGTGTGGGAGGACATCCACTGGGCCGAGCCGGCGTTCCTCGATGCGATCGACCACGTCGCGGACTGGGCCCACGACGCGCCGATCATGCTGCTGTGCACCGCCCGGCCCGAGTTCATCGACGGGCGGCCCTCATGGGGCGCCGGGAAGCTGAGGGCATCGGCCCTGTCGCTGCCGCCCCTCGACACGGGAACGTCCGCGGAGCTGATCACGAACCTCCTCGGCGGCGCTCGGCTGCCACCTGACGCGACCGATCGTGTCATGGAGGCTGGCGGCGGCAATCCGCTCTTCGTCGAGCAGATGGTCTCGATGCTGATCGACGACGGCCTCGTCGTCCGGAACAACGGCGGATGGAGACCCACCGGCGACCTGTCGACGGTCGCCGTCCCGCCGACGGTCGCGGCCCTGCTGGCCGCCCGGCTGGACCGGCTCACGGGAGAGGAGCGGCAGGCGATCGGAGCCGCCTCGGTGATCGGCAAGGTGTTCTATCTCGGCGCCGTTCGCGACCTCCTCCCCGAGTCGCTTGGCGAGCAGGCCCGACCGCTCGTCCTCTCGCTGGTGCGGAAGGAGCTCGTCCGGGAAACGCGCTCGACGATCCCCGGCGAAGACGCCTTCGAGTTCCGACACATCCTGATCCGCGACGCCGCCTACGCCGCGATCCCCAAGGAGCGGCGCGCCGACCAGCACCGCGGGTTCGCCGAGTGGGGGCTGCGCATCGCCGGCGAGCGGGTCGAGGAGCAGGAGGAGATCGTCGGCTACCACCTCGAGCAGGCCTTCCGGTACCGCGAGGCGTTGGGGCCGCTCGACGACGACGCCCGGAGCCTCGCGAAGGAGGCGTCGGCCACGCTCGAGGACGCGGGGATGCGCGCGTTCGATCGGCCAGACATGTTCGCTGCGGCGAACCTCCTCGGCAGGGCGGAGGCACTCCTCGAGCCGGACGATGCCCGGCGGGTCGGGCTCCTGCCTTCGCTCGCGTACGCCCTCTTCGAGACGGGCCGGCTCGACGAGATACGCGACATGATCGACGAGGCGGAGGCGCGAGCGGGATCGCTCGGCGATCCGACGGCACTCGCGCATGCGTCGATCGCTCGCTGGTCGCTGGTGGAGGGACCGGCACACCGCCACTCGGCGAGGGAGGACGCGACCGCGGCGGTCCGCGTGTTCGAGTCGGCACGCGACGAGCGCGGGCTCGCCCGAGCGTGGAACCTGATCGCGAGGATCGAATGGGACCTGGGCCAGGGGGGGCCCCAGCTGCAAGCTATCTCGCGGGCGCTACAGCACGCGCGACGCGCGTTGGCCGGCTACGAGGAACACGAGGCGCTGCTGGAATTCACGGCGGCGCTCGTCCGCGGGCCGACGCCCGTGTCTGAGGGCATCGCGCGGGCGGAGGCGACGATCGAGGAGTACGCGTCCAGCCGCGAGGTGGAGGCGATCATGTGCCACGGGCTGGCTCACCTGCGGGCGCGACTCGGCGGCTTCGACGCGGCGCGCGAGGCGATCGACCGGTACCGGTCGTACCTGTCCGACACCGGGCAGACCGTCAGTCATCTGCGGTCCGTGGAGGTCGTGTTCGACATCGAGATGCTCGCGGGCGAGGCCGAGCGCGCGTGCGATGCACTCGAGCGGGCATGGGAGTCGATGGCCGCGATCGGCGATCGATGGCCTTACCTCTCGGCGTTCCTGGGGCAGGGACGCTACGCGGTCGGTCGGTACTCGGAGGCCCGGGACGCCGCGGCCTTCGCCGCCGAACACGGCGACGCGATCGAGGGGTCGTTGGGTCTCGGCGTGATGGCGAAGGTCGCCGCGAGGGATCGGGACGCCGAGCGAGCCGAGGCGACGATCCGTGAGGCGGTCGAACGCGTGGACCGGACCGACTTCCTGTTCGATCGAGGAACGGTCCATGCGGACCGAGGCGAGACGATGCGACTCCTCGGACGCGAGGACGAGGCGGCCCTCGCGTTCGACGAGGCGACCAGGCTCTTCGATCTGAAGGGTGACCGCGTCTCGGCCGACCGGATCCGCGCCCTTCGCGACGGACGCTAGACGAGGAGGGGCCTGGCCACCCGGGTCGATGCTCAAGCCGATCCGCCCGGTCCTCAGCACACTGCTCGACACGAGAGGGTCGTCCCGCTCGAGTCGAGCCTCCCGCACCTGTCCTCGACCGTAGCGCGGGATGGATATCCACTGGTCGGGGGATGGCACGGGTCGCAGAACCCGGTACGGTCGGCCACCGGGACGGATGCCGATCGGAGACGACTTCCCGCAGGTCCTTGCCGCCGCCCGGCTGGGAGCCGAGTGGGCGTGGACCGCGCTGTACCGGGACCTGGTGCCGTCGGTCCGCGGCTACCTCCGAGCGCGCGGAGCGATCGAGCCGGACGATCTGCTCGGCGAAGTCTTCCTCCAGCTCGTCCGCGACCTCGGCAGGTTCGAGGGCGACGAGCGGGATTTCCGCACGTGGGTGTTCACGGTCGTCCATCACCGCCTGATCGACGACCGCCGGCGGCGGAGCCGCCGGCCGGTCGAGGCCTCACCGGACGAGGTGCTCGAGGCGTTCGGAGAGCTCGGCGACGTCGAGGATGAGGCGATCGCCGGCCTCACGGCCGCTCGTGTTCGGCAGCTCGTCGGCAGGCTATCCCCCGAGCAACAGGACGTGCTTCTCCTGCGCCTGTTCGGCGACCTGGCGACCGAAGAGGTCGCCTCGATCGTGGGCAAGCGCCCAGGGGCCGTGAAGGCGCTCCTTCGACGAGGCCTCGCCTCGCTCAGGAGGGAGATGTCCAGGGAGGGCGTATCCATCTGATGCAGCCGGACGCTTACCAAGACGATATGGCCCGCTTCCTTCGCATGAGTGACGAGGACGTCCAGCGTCTCTTCCGCGGACTCCCCCCGGGGCGCGATGAGGACCTGCGTGACCTCGCCGACTTCCTGGCGGATGCCACCCAGGCCCTCTCGCGCCCGCCGCGGAACGATGTGGAAGCCGGGCACCTAGCGCTCATCGCGGAGGCCGTCCGGCCTCCATCCGACGAGGCCCTGGCACCGACCCCCGCCGCGACCAGCGCGGGGACGCCGATGGCCCGGTCCACCGAGAGGAGAGGCCCCATGCGTCTACGCACCGTCCGTTGGGCAGTCAAGGTCGCCGTCGCCACCGCATCCGTCGTGTTGATGACGGCGACGCTCGCGTTCGCCGGCGTGGATCTGCCCGGCACCGCAGCCGAGACCGCCTTCCTGAAGGTCTTCGGGGTCGACCTTCCGAATCAGGCCGACGAGCATGCCGGCGCCGTTCCGGAGGAGCTGCCGGAAGCCGCCGCCGACACAGCGCTGGCCGTCCTGGCCGTGATCAGAGAGTGGCGCTCCGGCTTGGAGTGGAGTGGATGTGAGTTCGGTGCGCGTGTCTCGGCGGCGGCTCGGGGGCTCGAGGGTGAACCCGACACGTCCCACTGCGCCGGTTCTGACGGGGGTGGCTCGGATGCTGCCGGTGGCTCGGAGAACGCCTCGCACGCCGACGAGGGCCTCGAGACGGCCGACGAAGCATCCGGCGGCGCGGCGTCCGGCGGCGCGAGCAACGCCGACGACGGCCTCGGGACCGCGGACGGGGCGTCGGATGGCGCCGGGTCTGACGGATTGAGCAACGCCGACGACGGCCTCGGAACCGCGGACGGGGCGTCGGATGGCGCCACCGGCGGAGTGGGCGGCCCTTAAGGGTTCCTCGGTTCCTCCTATCCGAGCGCGTCGTTAGGGGCACCTGAGCTACGTCTGGCGCGATCTGCTCCAGGAGGCGCCGGATCCTGGCGTCGAGCTCGTCGCGGATCGGCCGTACCTGCTCGAGCGTCTTCCCGGCGGGATCTTCGAGCTCCCGGTCCTCGTACCGCTTCCCCGGGTAGATCGGGCACGCGTGCCCGCTCCCCATCGTGATCACGACGTCGGACGCCCGAACGGATCCGTCCGTGAGCAGCTTCGCGGCTCCAGCGTGCCGGGAAAGCTATCGGCCGGCGCCTCCGAGGCCTGACGGACGTCACGACCCGCGCCTAGGGTCGGGGCGTGGCGACGATCCGACCCCCGTACAGCACGTGGCCCCTGTACAACTCGCGCTTCCGCGACGCCGTCCGCGGGATGACCGAGGAGCAGCTCGCGATCCAGCCGACGCCGGAGCGATGGCCGCTCTGGGCGAGCGTCGGCCACATGGCCTGTCAGCGCGTGTTCTGGCTCTCTGTGACTTCGCCGGCGAACCCGGCGCCGAGACGACGCCGTTCACGAACGCCGGATACGACTGTCCCCGGGACGACGACCCTCGAACACGTGCTCAGCGGCGAAGCGCTGGCCGAGGCACTCGACTAGACGTTCCGCATCATCGAGGGCTTCTTGACCGATGGACGATCGACGACCTCGAGGAAGAGCTGCGCCGCCCCGAGTGGGACGGCTCCTGGAACCACACCCGCGGCTGGGTGATCCAGCGGGTCTTCACCCATGACATCTGGCACGCGGCCGAGATGAACGAGTCCCTCGGGCACGACGGCCTGCCGCAGATCGACCTCTGGTCGTCGCCTAGATCGTGATGACGATCTTGCCGGCGGCGTGTCCTTCCTCGAGGTACCGGATCGCGTCCGGGGCCTCGATCAGCGGGTAGGTGCGGTCGATCACCGGGATGAGCGTGCCGGCGTCGATCAGCTCCGCGAGGGTGACGAGGTCCTCGTGCTTGACCTTCGAGGCCAGCCCGCGGAGCTTCTGACCCACGAGCAGGGACACCAGCGGCGCTCGCAGCACGCCGCGGAAGAAGCCACCGGTCCAGCGTCCACCTCCGTCGCCACCCACGATCACGAGGGTTCCCTTCGCGGTGAGTGCGCGGCGCAGCTCCGACAGCGGACGACGGCCGGCGGTGTCGACGATCACGTCCCAGCGTCGCGCGCCGTTCGCGAAGTCCTCGCGCGTGTAGTCGATCACGTCGTCTGCCCCGATCGAGCGGATCAGGTCCATCTTCGAGGTGCTGCCGACGCCGGTGACGGCCGCGCCGTACGACTTGGCGATCTGCACCAGGAGTGAGCCCACCCCCCGGCCGCACCGACGACCAGGACGTTCTGCCCCGGCTGCACCTTCCCGATGTCACGTACAGCTCGCAGGGCGGTGGTACCGGAGATCGGCACCGCGGCCGCCTGCTCGAAGGTGAGGTTCGCGGGCTTGAGGACCAACTTGTCCGGGCGGGCGATCACGTGCTCGGCGAAGGAGCCGCCTTCGGAGGCGCCCATCACCTCGTCGCCGGGCCGGAGGCCGGTCACGTTCGCGCCGACCGCTTCGACGGTTCCCGCGACGTCCCAGCCCCGGACGTTGAGCTTCGGTCGGCGGAGGCCGATCGCGGGGCGCGCCATGTACGGCATGCCGGTCATCAGGTGCCACACGTCGGGGCCGCAGCCCGCCGCGTGCACCCGGACGAGCACGTCGCCCTCGCCGACCTTTGGCTCGTCGATGTCTCGGAACTCCAAGACGTCTGCCGAGCCGTATCGATCCTGCACGATGGCCTTCATCCGGATCCCCTCCCTTGCCCAGGATGTTCCTGTGTGTACGCCGTACACTTCGGGGGGTGGAGACTACGTGTACGGCGTACACTTGTCAACCGGGGGAGAGGCTGCGGAGGTGTGACGGTATGAGCACCGATATCGAGCTCGGGGCAGAAACCCGGATACCCCTGACCAGGGAACGGGTGCTGCGCACCGCGGTCGACCTGGCCGATCAGGGAGGCATCGAGGCGCTCAGCATGCGGAAGCTCGCGCAGGCACTCGACGTCGTCCCGATGGCGCTCTACCGGCACGTGGCCAACAAGGAAGAGCTCCTGAACGGCTTGATCGACGTCGTCGTCGATGAGATCGACCCGCCGCTCGAGGGAGCCGATTGGAAGACGGCGGTCCGAGCGAGGATCCTCTCGGCTCGGCAAGCCCTCCTCCGCCATCCGTGGGCGTCCCGGGTGATGGAGTCGCGGACCGTGCCGACCCCCACTGTCCTCGCGTACATGGACTCGATGATCGGGATGTTCCGGGCCGGGGGGTTCTCGATTGACCTCACCCACCACGCCATGCACACGATGGGCAGTCGCCTGATGGGGTTCGCGCAGGAGTTGTTCAACGACAGCGGCGATGCGGACCAGGAGATGGAGGCGGAGTTCTACGAGGCGATGGCCGCCATGTACCCCTCGATCTACGAGCTCTACCTGACGGTCGTCCACGACGACTCCACGACCGTCGGTCCCGGATGCGACGACCAGTTCGAGTTCGAGTTCGCCCTCGACCTGGTGCTCGACGGCTTGGAGAAGCTCAAAGACCGACACGCTTGATCCCCGGCGGCAGGACTACGGAGAGCTCACCGGGAGGGTGTCGCTGGCTGGAGTACGAGCGGTACCAGACGAGGACCACTCGCGAGATCCCCGCGGTCATCCTCGAGCGGCTCGAGGACGCCGCCTCGAAGTAGCATCGCGACATGGAAGCCGCGACGATCTGGAAGTTCCTGCACATCGCCTTCATGTTCGTCGCCGTCTCGATCTTCGTCGGCCAGGGGATGCTGTCGGGGGCCGTCGCCCGCTCGGGGAACGTCCGCGCCCTCCGCGGTGTGTTGGCGGCGGAGGACCGGTTCGCCCCGATCGGCGGCGCGATGTTCCTCCTCGGCGTCGTCTTCGGGTTCCTCACGGCGATCACCGGTGACTTCGACCTGACGCAGACGTGGTTGTTGATCGCCTACGCGCTCACGCTGTTCATCCTCGTGAACGGCGTCACGTACCACCGCTCGCAGGCCGAGAAGCTGAAGGCCGCCGCTGCCGCGAGCCCGGACGACCAGCCCTCCGACGAGCTCCGCGCGATCGCCGGGGCCCCGAGTGTCGCGGTGATGAACACGATCGACGGGCTCGCGTGGCTCGCGGTCATCTACGTGATGGTGGCGAAGCCCTTCAGCTAGCGGGACATCCCTCCTTCTATGGCGAAGCTGATCTACTCGGGGATCATGTCGCTCGACGGCTACATCGCGGACGAGAACGGCAACTTCGATTGGGCCGAGCCGGACGAGGAGGTGCATGCCTTCGTCAACGACCTCGAGCGGCCGATCGGCACCTACCTCTACGGACGTCGGATGTACGACGTGATGGTCGCGTGGGAGTCCATCGAGGACGAGCAGCCTTCCATCAAGGACTACGCGGAGATCTGGCGGGCTGCCGACAAGATCGTCTACTCCCGGAGACTGGAGAAGGCCTCCAGCGCGAGGACGCGCCTCGAACGAACCTTCGACCCCGACGCGATCCGGGAGATGAAGGCCGCGGCGGAACGCGACATCAGCGTGGGTGGTCCCGAACTCGCGGCGCAGGCGATCCGGGCGAGCCTGGTCGACGAGATCCATCTGTACCTCTCGCCCATCGTGGTGGGAGGCGGCACGAAGGCGCTTCCGGACGAGGTCCGCGTAGAGCTCGAGCTCCTGGCCGAACACCGATTCCGCGATGGCGTCGTGTACCTCCGGTACGGCACCAAGAACTAACGGTGATCAGAGGACAGGCTCCATCTGTTCCTGCCGCCTCCATCCCTACACTTCCTCCGCCACCCCCGATGCCTAGCTGACCTCCGCTCTGCGAAAACGGACCGGAAGGCAACGTCGTTCCACGGTGATGACGACTTTTCCTTGCACCTGCCCTGTTTCCAGGTAGCGGATCGCCTCCGGAACCTCGCTCAAGGGGAAGGTCCTGTCGATGACCGGAGTGATCTTCCCGGCTTCGATGAGCTCCTTCAGGACGACCAAGCGGTCGCCCGGATCCTTGGCGCCGCGGAAGGGATGCAGCTGGCTCACGAACGGGGCGATCACCATCAGCTTGAAGAATCGACCCAGGCTTCCGACCCAACGATGGCCCGAGCCTCCGTACTGATCGTGCCCGATCAAGACGTAGATCCCCTCAGGAGTGAGCGCGCGCTTGAGGTCCGACCACGGATGGTTCCCCGCGATGTCGAGGACGAGGTCGTAGCGCTCGGCGCTCCGAGTGAAATCTTCCTGCGTGTAGTCCAGGACCCGGTTCGCGCCGATAGATCGGAGCATGTCGAGCTTCCCGGGGCTGTCCACTGCGGTCACGTCCGCTCCGTACGCCTTGGCGAGCTGCACGGCGGTGGTCCCCACACCTCCACCCGCTCCGTTGATCAAGACCTTCTGTCCCGACTGGACCCGTCCCTCATCGCGGATGCCCTGGACCGCGATCTGACCCGAGGTGAGGACGGCCGCGGCCTGTTCGAACGTGAGGTTGGCCGGTTTCCGCTCGAGCCCAGCTTCGGGAACGGCCGCGTACTCGGCATAGGTGCCACCGTTGCGCCAAAGGTTGGCCCCGATGCTCGGTCCGAACACCTCGTCCCCCGGTCGGAAGCGCATCACGTTCCGGCCCACCGACTCGACGGATCCCGCCAGATCGGTACCCGGGACGGCGTTCTTCGGTCTGCGCGATCCGGATCCCATGATGCGGAGCACGTAGGGCACCCCTCGCAGGGCGTGCCACACATCAGGATGGACCGAGGTCGCGCGGACCCGGACCAGCACCTCGTCATCTCCGGCGGTCGGCCTGTCGATCTCTCGGAGCTCGAGGACGTCGGGCGAGCCGTACCGCTCCTGGACGATCGCCTTCATCGTCCGTAGACCGACACGACGTTGCCCGTCGAGGTGAACGGCTCCCGGTTCCAGCCGTCCCAACGCTCCTTCAGACGCAGCCCGGCGATCCGCGCCATCAGGTCGAGCTCGCTCGGCCACGTGTATCGCTGCACGATCGGGAAGAGCCGTACGCCCTCGTTGGTCAAGCGAACGTGAGTCTCCTCGTGCCGCTGAGCCACCGGGTCGTGTCGACCGACATCGAACCAGACCTCATCGACGCCGATGGACTCCGCATGGACGTATCGGTCGTCGTACACGCGGTAGAGGAAGTTCGGGACGCCGGCCTCCACGAGGAACGATCCGTCGTCGGTGAGATGGGCGGCGACGCTCTCGAAGCAGCGCACCTGGTCCTCCTGGGTGAGCAGGTTGTGGAACGTGTTGTACACCACGTAGATCAACCGGTACTCGCCCGAGGCCGGCACATCGGCGAAGTCGCCCATCGTGACCGAGATCTGGTCACCACCCGGCTTCTCGCGCAGCCTGGCCACCATCGCGGGTGAGATGTCGATGCCGTCGACGCGGATCCCCCGCGCGGCGAGAGGCAGCGCGATCCGACCGGTGCCGATCGCGAGCTCGAGAGCGGGGCCACCGCCTGCGAGTTGCTCCAGGAATGAGACGGCCGCCTCCTCATCTCCCCGTGGCTCGTCGTCGTAGCTCTCGGCGGTCTCCTCGCCGAAGCTCATAGCCGGATCGTAGTTCTCCATGTACCAACCTTATCCACGCGACGGTGCGCATCGGAAGGAGACTTGCGCCGGGGCGAACGTCCAGTGTTTCGACACTTCTCAAGAGCGGTACTGTCGCCGCCCTCACGCGCCGGCGCGTGGATGTGATCGGGCACACAACAGCCCAACTCACAGGCTAGGCTTCAGCTACACGAGCGGAAAGGAATCATGCATGAGCGATGTCCCCGGCGGGCCAACGCCGCCGACTCCCCCTCCACCGCCGCCGATGATGGGCGGACCCCAGGGCGGCATCCCGCCGAAGACGGTGGGCGACATCCTGTCCGCAGCCTTCAACATCTATAAGGCGAACGCGTCGCAGCTGATCCTGGTCGTCGCGGTCGTGGTCGTCCCGCTGTCGCTGATCGGCGCTCTGTTCTCCGGAGTGGTGTTCGCTCCCGAGCGGATCCGAGTTACCAACACGGGAGACGTGGTTGTGTTCGATTACGCTGGGCGTGGCCTCGGTGTCTTCCTCCTCGTTGGGGCGATCGGCGCATTAATCGGGGTGCTCATCTCGGCCATCCTGCAGGCTGCCATCCTGCGCGCCGCCGCGCAGGCCACGATCGGTGACCCGGTCGATGTCGAGGCGAGCTACCGATACGGGCTCAAGCGGTTGTGGAGCGTGATCCTTGTGTCGCTTCTGGTGGGCCTGATCGTCGCCGTGGGTTTCGTGCTGCTGGTGATCCCCGGGATCATCTTCCTCGTGTTCCTGTCGGTGTCGATCCCGGTGCTGATCGTCGAGGGCCGGCGCGGCACCGAGGCGATGGGACGATCGTGGAACCTGGTGAAGGGACACTTCTGGCATGCGCTCGGCGTGATCGTGGTCGCGGCGTTGATCGTCGGGGTCATCTCCGGGGTCATCGGGGCGATCGGCGGCAACAACTGGGCCGTGCGATGGATCTTCACCACCATCGCACAGATCCTGACGGTTCCGTTCGCGTCGCTCGTCTCGGTCCTTCTCTACCTGGACCTCCGCGCGCGGAGCGAGACGCTGTCCGCAGAGACCCTGCGGCGGGAGCTAGCTTCGGGCACCTAACGTTCGGGTGCGGTGTGATGCTCGACCTGCCCGGCAAGGAGCGCCCTCGAAGCCCTTGGCTGACTTGGGGTGAGACAGTCGCTCACCTTCCAACACTAGATGCAGGCTCCTGGCGCCGGAGCGCGTGTCAAATCAGAGCATGTGAGGCAACGGACGCCACCGGTGTAAACGCCGGGTGACTCTAACGTCGGGGGCTCGGCTTCGCGGCCTCAGGCCCCTGGCATCCGGGCGAGTGAAGCGACTCTGGGATGCGCGAGTGTTCGGACATACTGAAGGTCATGACCATGGGGCGCTCGAGGCGTTCGGTGGCTCACCGGGCGTCCTCGAGAGGTTGATCCGCCGAGAGGACCTCTCTGGTGAAGAGGCGGCCGCGGCGCTGTTGCGCTCGCTCAGGTTCGAGAAGGTGACGGTGGTGTTCGAGCGGCCACCGGCGACGTGAACCGCGCACGGCTGCGCGAACTGGGCTTCGAACTCGGCGCTCGCGCCGAGGGCGGTGTATCCGACGACGGTGCGTGGTTCGCGACGGCGCCGGACGGCGCGCCGGTGGTGCTCAAGTGGTTCCCGGACGAGACCGTCGCCGAGCGCTATGCGGTCCTGCTCCCCGGCCTCGACGAGCTCCGATCACGCGGCGTCCCGGTACCGGAGTACCCGCACGTCCTCGCCGTCGACGGCTGGACGCTGTCGGCGCAGCAGGTCCTGCCGGGTGCGTCGGTACGCAACCCGTCACGGGCGGTGGTGGAGCAGGTGGTCGAGTGCGTCGCCGCCATGGCCGGTGTCGCCTGTCCGCTGCCGGCGCCGGACCTGCGCCCATGGGGTGCGTCCGTCGTGCACACGCTCACCGTCGGCGTGGACGGGTGGGCGATGCACGAACCGCTGCGCACCGGGGGTCGTCGCAGCGCGGCGGTGCTCGACCGAGTGGAGGCCGTCGGCGCCGACGCCGACCCGGCGTGGTTCCCGACCGACGGGCTCGTGCACCTGGACCTGCACACCGACAACATCCTCGCCGGCGACGACGGCACCCTCACCGGGATCATCGACTGGGAGGGCGCGTGCGCCGGCGATCCCCGCTTCGATCTCGTCAGGTTCGCGTACGACCTCGACGGGCACGATCAACCGGTCTGGGACGTCGTTGAGGCCACCGGCATCGAGCGGCGCGTGCTTCGAGCCTACGTCGCCCACCACGCGCTGCGGTGCACGTCCTGGCAGATCCACCACCACACCGATGACGTGCCCCGCCAGCTCGACCGCGCCGAGCGCGTCCTCGATCGGTACGAGGCCTAGGAGACGGCGGCCGTGGCCGAACGCGCCGGGGCGCGTGCACGTTATCAACCGTAAGGGCGGTGCTCCAGAGGAGGGCAGACGCAGTCACGGCCCCGACCAAAGGGACACTCCGACGGCACGAATCCCCGCCCGTGTAGGTTCGATGGCGATGGGGGCGAAGGCTAGGGCCGCGATCGAGGACGGGAATCGCGTGGCGGTGGATCGGCTGCGGGCATTTGGCGCGCTCTCGGATGAGGAGCTCACCCGGGTGATCGATGCGCCGTGGAGCGCCGCCGCACTATTCGCACATATGGCGTTCTGGGATCGCTTCGTTCGTCGCCAGGTGGCTGCTCGCCGCCACCACCGGGAGTCGTACACCTCTTCCGATCGACAACGCTGTTCAGGAACTCGTTCAGGCACTGGTCAATGATGCGTCCCAGCAACAATGGGCCGTCATGCCACCCCGGACCGCCTTCCAGGATTGCCTCGCGGCGGCTGCTGAGATCGATTCCCTGATCGCGTCGCTCGGAGCGGATGTCGTCTCGGAAGTAATGCGGGCGGGGCGAGAGCGTCTGGTGGACCGTTCGCTCCACCGAGATGAACACCTCAACACACTCGAGACTGCGTTCCCCCTCTCATAACGCCTGAGTGGCAACGCCTTAATCGCAGATCCGGTAACCCGCTTCGCGGCGGCGGCCGCCGGGGCGCGTGGCCAATTTAGCCTCCGATAGGCGTCCACTGACGGTCGGTAGTGGGTCAGTTTGAATCTGAGGGGTGATCCTGGGCGTCAGTTTCGAGGAGGTCGCTGGCGCCGGCGACGGTGAGCACCCGGTGCGCGGCGCGCGACGGGTTGCGGAGGACTAGTGAGCCGCCGTTCTTTGTGAGTCGACCGCGCGCTTGGACAAGCACGTGCAGGCTCGACGAGTCCATGAAATCGACCTCGGAGAGGTCCAAAACGATGGTCTGCTTGGGACCCATGTGGGGTTCGATGGCGTCTCGCAGCCGTCCCGCGGTCGCCATGTCGATCTCGCCGCGGACGTGGATGACCGTCGCCTCGTCCGTTGCGTTGACCTCGGTCGAGAAGTCTTCGGCCATCAACCGGAATTTAGTGGCCCTATCGGGCGGGTGGCAATTCTCCGTCGGTCCCGGGTGGTGTCTCAGCTCAAGCACGTCAACGGGGGGACTCATTCAAACTGACCCACTACCTGACGGTCGGGGAGGAAGGCACGCTATCGTCCGGACATGCCCACCGACGACCACGCCCTCGTGAACAGAGCCACCTGGGACGAGGACGCGCGAAACTGGGATCCAGCGAGGACGAGCCAGCCCTACGTTCCGCTGGAATGGGCGAGGCGATGGCCGAGCGCGGAGGCGTGGAAGGTGCGCAAGCTCCGCTAGCTGGTCCTGGCCCTGGTCGTGCATGTGCAACTGGCGGCCGATCACGCCGGGGCGCTTGGACTTATTCGCCACACCCCAGGACTTGGGCTCCAGGCTACAGGGTGCTAGACGCGCTCCGCTCGGGCTCGCTCTCGGGCACGCGAACGAGGTCCCCCGATCGCGATTCCCCGAGCGTCAGCTCGGCCGTTACCGCGAGCCCCAGGTGCAGGGCCAGCGACGAGAGGAAGGACCACAGAAGGAGCGCGATGACCGAGAGCAACGACCCGTAGGCGGCGTTGCCGCTCAGTGAGAAGTACAGACCGAGAGCGAGGCTGAACAGGAACCAAAGCGCGACCGATGCCGCCGTCCCCGCGGCGAGCGCCGCGCGAGAACCAATGCGTTCTCGCGGCGCCGTTCGAAACAGGAGGTAGATGCCGACAGCGGCCACCGCGACCCCAAGGGGCCAGCGCACTATGGTCCAGACCGTCAGCGCCGCACCCCCCCAGCCGAGGCCCTCGGAGATCGCCCGGCCGCCGGCGAGCGCGAGCCCCCCGGCTGCCAGGAGCACCCCCGCGGACAACGAGAGAACGAACGCGACGCCGTAGCGCTTCCCGAATGGTCGATCCTCGGTCCTACCGGCGAGGCGGTTGGCGGATCGCTCGACCTGCGCCATCGCCAGCGTGCCCGCTAGCAACGCCGCCAGCAGCCCGAGGACCATCGCGGTCGTCCCTCCGTTGGCGCCCTGACGTGCCGCCTCTCGAAGCAGCTGGCCCGACGGACCAGGAGAAAGCGTGTCGGCCATCTGCTCGACGATGCCTCGGATCCGCGGCAGATCGAACGCGCTGGCCAGGCCCACCAGCCCAATGAAGCCGGAGAGCAGCACGAACATCGACTGGTATGCGAGCGCCCGTACGTGACTCGAGCCGTCGGTCTCCCGGAACCGCTTCAGGGAGAATCTCGCGATCTCACCCCCGCCCCGCCGGCGGACCGGTCGCCACGCCGCGCCGAAGCCCCGCTCCTTCCCGGGCGTGTCCATCAGCCGCCGTCGACCATCTGCGTATCCCTATCGGTCATCCAGTCCTCTTGGAGTCAGTCTCCTTCGAGATATTCCCCTCGTCGAATTGGCAAGAGCAAGCCTACGTGGGCAATGGCCCCACGTGCCCCGGGAGGACGTCGGCAATGGAGCCTAGAGGGGGTCAGCGGCTGCGTGGCCTCGTCGCGTGGGCTCCAGCGCTGGGACGCGTGGACATTTAGCCCCCCGGCAGGCCCATCCGCCTGGCCTCCGGTCAGACAGGAGTGAACGTTACGGTGATCTCAGCGGCGGTGGGCCGGCCGGACGCGTTGCGAACGTGGAGTGTCCACCCGCCTCCGCGCTGAGCTTCGAGGGCCGGGAACTCCTGGAGGCAAACGATCTGATCGGTCTCCTCGACACAGCCCTCGTCCGTGGTACTGCTTCTCACTAGATCGAGCCGCTGTCCGTAGGGCGCGAGGAACCAGAGGCTCAGCCTGGCCGAAGGCTTCACCACGAGCCGAACCTCGAACGTGTGGGTCGGCGGATCGAGCGCCTCCACCAGGTATGCCTGATGCTCTCGGGCATCTAACGCCAGCGTTCGGGTCATGCCGTTCGGCTGCTCGGGAACTCCGGGCACGGAGGACTCAGAGACCGTCGGAGAGTGAACGACCTCAGTCCCGGTGCAGGACGTTGCTGCGATGATCGCGACCCAAGCACCAAGTACCCGGTATCGAGTCCTGGGTTCGAGGAACACGCTCCGTAACCTCTCCCGTTGGAGGGTAGTCGCGTTCTGATACGCGAGGGCGGCCCTCGGGTGCCGGGGCGCGTGGCCTTTACACCTAGGCTAGAGGTATCGCGCTGAGCGATCCTCAGGCCTCCTGGCTCGACCTTCCGCCGAGTACCGGCCTCTACAGCTTCACCTGATCCCGCCCAGCGCCGGCGCCCGAAACCTCTTGTGAGACGGATGGCCGTTGGACCCTTCGTATCTCACCCAACCCGACGATGACGAGCCCGACTGCAATGAGGAGCACCGACACTTGGAACGCGACGCGAAGGCCGTCGCTCAGCTCGGGAGCGTCTTCCATACCGACCCTCGCGCCAAGGACATATGTCGCGAGGAGCACCACGGAGCCTGCCGTCGCGACGACGGCCCCAATCCTGTCTCGTCCGGCCAACACGAGACCGATCACGAAGATCCCGAAGCCCACAGGAATCAGCGGGAAAACGGCAAGCAGCCCGGCAATCGCCACCGCAGCCCCCGCCCTGGTCACCCAAGAGCCGACGATCGGTTGTGTGACGTAGCGTGCCGTCAGGACGAGTCCGATCGAGAGCAGCACCATCGACATGCCGTGCACCGCGAGCGCCACGGGCCAGGGGATGGCGTCATTGACGGATGTAGGAGCGGCGCCCCAGAAGATCAAGAACGCGAATGACCCCAGGACAAGGGACCACCCACCAATCCCGTATCCCTTCATCCGGCGAGCGTAGCAGTACGACGTTCCGTAACTTCAGAGCGGCGCATTGAGGCGCCTCGCTACCGCGGACCTTGCCGACGATAATCCGGTCCGGCCGCGTCGCGGGCCCCGCACGCGCCGGAGCGCGTGACCCATTACAACTTATTCAGCCGCGCCCCCGCAAGCCCGACAGCTCCGTCGGTAGTGGCTCAGTAATCTGAGGGGTGATCCTGGGCGTCAATTTCGAGGAGGTCGTTGGCGCCGGAGACGCTGAGCACCCGGTGCGCGGCGCGCGACGGGTTGCGGAGGATCAGTGAGCCGCCGTTCTTTGTGAGTTCACCGCGCGCTTGCACAAGCACGTGCAGGCTCGACGAGTCCATGAACTCGACCCCGGAGAGGTCCAAAACGATGGTCTGCTTGGGACCCATGTGGGGTTCGATGGCGTCTCGCAGCCGTCCCGCGGTCGCCATGTCAATCTCGCCGCGGACGTGGATGACCGTCGCCTCGTCCGTTGCGTTGACCTCGGTCGAGAAGTTTTCGGCCATCACCGGAATTTAGTGGCCCTATCGGGCGGGTGGCAATTCTCCGTCGGTCCCGGGTGGTGTCTCAGCTCAAGCACGTCAACGGGGGGACTCATTCAAACTGACCCACTACCCAACTCGTCAGCCACCGCTTAGGCAAGCGCTTCCAGGACCCGGCAAGATTGCCCCGGGGCATCGGCGCGGATTTAGTGTCGCCTGTCCTCCGGCGGGTTCGGGTCGCGTCCGGGTGGCACGGTATCCTTGTCACGGATGCGCCCATCCTGTCCGTGAATCACGACTTCTCCGCCGCCTGCGTTGCCAACGATCTCCTTCGCTCGGCGCTCGGCCTGTGCCTGGGTCTCGTGATGCGACGACGCGCGGTCAGCCTTCGGCGCCTTCACGTCCCACCCGCCTTCAGGGTTCTTCACGACGTGTCGATCCTTCTCGCCCATTCCTCTACTCCTGCTCCCGGATCTGTTGCCCGGCTGACTCCCGGATCTGTTGCCCGGCTGAGCACCAGAGTAGGGAGCGGGTCTGACACCGCAGCGGCGTGATTTGCGCAACCCCTTTGACCTGCGACTTTGCGGCGGATATGTGAGGGGCGGTGAGGGGTGAAGGGCAACGGATGATCGGTGGGGGCGGTGCTCTGCGCCGGAGC
This sequence comes from Actinomycetota bacterium, assembly GCA_035512775.1. Lineage (GTDB taxonomy): Bacteria > Actinomycetota > UBA4738 > UBA4738 > HRBIN12 > JAJNBA01. Next base: position 47,467 of record DATKDI010000024.1, read on the forward strand.
GCGCGGACATTATCCCGACCATGCCTCTCTCACAGCGTCTGCTGCATGTCAGGAGACGAGGTCGATTAGTCCCCGGCGATCGTGAGCCAAAGGGGCGCGCCTGCTATGCCGAATCCAGCTCGTTCGTAGAAGATCGTGGAGCGTTCGCTCGGCCAAACGACCACGCCATCGACTCCGCGTGTGTTCGCGAAGCCCAGCGCTTCGTCGAGCAGGCGACGACCGAGTCCCGCGTTCCGGAGTTCGGGTGCAACGTACATGTTCGTCACATAAGCGACCGGTCGTTCCCAGCGGTCTCGGCTGGGGTGGGGGATCCTCTCGACGAGCTGCAGCCAGACGCACCCCACGAGCTGGTCATCCTCCTCCGCAACCCAGGCGCGCCACGGCCCGCCCTGAGTGAGGGCGTCGTCCACGAACGCTCGAAACCCGTCCAGGAAACTCTCGAACGTGAGCGCGGCCTTCGTGTTGTGCTCGCACCGGAAGTCCCACCGGAGACGTGCGAGCTCCATCGAGTCGGTTGCGACCGCAGGGCGAACCGAAGGCGTCACGGTTGCCAGGCTAGCGGGTCGCTCTGGCGACCTGTAGGAGGCGGCTCGGAGATCAGTGCGCTGCGCGCTGTTGATTCGAGAGCGCCGGCTGGGAACGGGGTTCATGCCCGGGCCCACTGCGGTGCCCAGGCGGGCAGCAGGCGCCGGGGCGCGTAGCCTTTAGTGGCCTTCTACTGCCTATGTGATACGGCGAGGAAGTGCAAACTCACGCCAATCACCGTGGTTTCGGTCTCGACCGCCCGTGCCACTCGCAGAATGTTCTCGCGGTCCTGTTCGTCGTCCCACCGCTCCCACAGCAGCCATCCTGGTCCTTCCACCCCATACATCGCCTCGAGCGACAACCCAGCGGCCTGGATCTCCTCTCTGAGCTCGTCCGGATGATGGAAGAACGCGGTCGTGAACCACTCCGGTCGCTCGGTTGGGTTGTCGTGCTGCCCGGACGCTAGATCACCTTTCACTATCGCCCGAAAATCGGGATTGGTGAGCGCGGCCGTCTTGAGACCGTCGAGTAGGGATCCGAACCGGGAGATGGCAGCCGCGAAGACAAGGCCGCCGACGCGAACAACTCGACGAGCTTCGGATAGGGCTTGCACCCTATCTTCTTGTTCCGACAGGTGGTACAGCGGACCCATCAAGAGGACTGCGTCGTATCTCTCGTCTGCGGCGGAGATGTTCCTTGCGTCTCCCAATTCGGCCGTGAAGCGCGGACCCGACGCCGCCCGCGCTGTGGCTTGCTCTACATGAAGGGGAACAACGTCGACAAGATGGGCGTCGTAGCCGCGATCCGCCAACCACGAAGAGTAGCGGCCTGGTCCGCCTCCGACGTCGAGGATCTGTGCTGGTGGCCCGGGAAGATGCCGAGCCAGCAGCTCTTTGGTCCGCGCAAACTCGATCCGTGAGGAGCCGCCCTCAGTCAGTCTGGGCTCTTCGATCCCCAGCGTGTAGTGGGCGAGAACTTCGGGGTCCATGCTGGAACGATAGGGCGCATCAGTTCGGTTGGGAACCCATGACTACTCACCGCTATCGCGTCTTGTAGAGGCCGCACAAGCTGGGGCGCGTGGACATTTAGTCCCCGTTATGGGTGTGCGGCGTGCCGTTGGTTGGCGGACACTCCGCGAAATGCGGCGCGAACGGCCTGGAACACCAGAACTCCCACGGTCACGTTGATGAAGCCAAGCGACGCTGCGCCGGCAAAGTGGGCGAGGTCGGAGACGATGCCCGTCGCAAGGAGCAGCACTGCCCAGCCAATGGTCGCGGCCGGGATCGAGACTCGCCACCATTTGCCGAATACGAGGCCAGCGAGCAGCAACGTCGGAATCACACACACAGCTTACGTGCATGGATGCAGGGACGCAGATCGTGTGAGGCGCGGGCCGCGCGCGCCGGGGCGCGTGGACGTTTTTACATGTCTCGGAACAGAGGCGGAAACCCCTAGGTGCGCCCCCGTATGACCGCGATGATGTGCGTCCCGCCGTCAAGCGCACCGGGCTCCGAGCTTGCGGAGACCTCCCAATCGAGGAATTGCTCCCATCTCGCGGGGTCGGGGAGCCAAGCCTCGGAAAGATCGCCGGTACCTGCCGACAGGAAGTTCGCCGCCGAGGCTGCGACCACGTCTGCCCCGTGGCGCTCGAGCAGATCCCGCAACTCGGCCCACCTGTACATGTGCATCCGGCCCGTACTCGACTGCTCGGCAGGGAGGTCTCCGGTCTCGAATATCGCCTGCCATCTCTCAGCCCCGTAGCTCTCCCATTCCTCAGCCAGGCTACCGAGGTAAGCACGCAGCGTTCCCATGTTTGACATGACGCTCACCAGAACCAGCCCACCCGGCTTTGTCACTCGGAGCAGTTCATGAACGGCGTCGTCCACGCGATCCATCGCGTAACTGAGCGGACCGCCGAAGCACGACGTCACGTCGAACGATCCATCGGCGAAATCGACTAGATCGACCACGTCAGCCTCAGCCCATGCCTCGATCTGGTCCTCGAGCCCGGCCTCCGTCACGTGCATCCGGTTCAGGTCCAACTGGACGCCGGATATGTCAGTTGCGGTCACTCGAGCGCCGAGTCGCGCTAGCTCTACCGTGAACCGCCCGGCGCCAGCCCCCACTTCCAACACAAGGTCGCCTTGCCTCACGAACTGCCGCAGGTAGTGCAAATGGATGTGGAACGAGACGCGCGCCATCGGCGACGATTCGTGCCTGTTCCACTCCTGGTCACCATACGCATCGAACACTCGAGCGATGTGTTCTTTGTCGTAGAGGTCGCCCATCGACCGATGGTATACGGGGAACCATCCCGATGATGTCGGCGGCTCCTAGCGCTGGGGCGCGCGCCACCGCCACCCGCCCGCGGTGCGGGAGAGTGCGCCGGAAGCTCCCGGCAGTTCGCCCGAGGATCTGGGTTGCCAGCCCTTCCTCAGAGCGCGGCTTCGGGAGCAGCGGAACCGGTCCGGCGTCTCCCCCAGCCGCCGCCCCACGCAGCGCACCCTCCCGGCTTATCGTGAAACCGGGCGCGGGCGCCAGGGGCTCTTCGTTGCCCTGTCCCGCTGCTCCTGCTCTCCGGTTTCGCGCGCCGGGGCGCGAGGACGTATCGACCCCTTAGAGGCGAGCCACCTACGATGCGGCAGCTTGCTGACGGTTGCGGAGGACTCTGTGCAGCGTCAGGCGTCTGGAGCTGCTCTAGGGGGTCAACGCAGCATCAGCGGCTGTTTGGTCCTGTCCCATGAGCCACGCCTCGGTGGCGATGCCGTCCTTCACGTGCCAGACGTGGACGCCCTTGCCCCGGAACGGATGCGGCTTCTCCCACCAGCTCTCGACCATAACGACCGAATGCTCGTCGTTGGCGAGCAGGTCGTGGATCTCCTGGCCGAACGTTCCCGCCGTGAGCTCGGCGAGCTTCGCGAAGTTCCCGAAGACCGCGTCCTTACCCGCGAAGTCTCCCGAGAGTGGGCCGCTGCCCGCTTGATGCCAGGCGATGTCGTCGGCGAAGAGCGCCGCGACCGTCTCCACGTCCCCGGCCGCGAACGCCTCGTATCCCTTCCGCAATGCCTCAGCGTTCGGATGATCACCCATGGCCCCTCCCTTTCCTCCTGTGGACAGGGCCCGACGCTACTGCCAGACGAGACATGAACGCAAACCGTCAGCGGCTTATGCCCTCGCGCAGCTTCGCGACGAGCACTGCTTTCGAGCGCCGGGACTCCTCGAGGTCGATCCGAAAGTCCGCGATCGCCGGTCGGCCTTAGAACTCCCCGATCCTGCCGCGCGGTCGTAGTCGGCGGGCAGCATGAGGACATGGAGCAGCTCGGCGCGCGGCGTCGGCCGGCCTAGTTGCGCGGGCTGCCTGCGCCGGGGCGCACGCCGCCGCCCTCCCACCGGATCTGGAGGCGAGGGCGTGCAACCTGATCACGATCGACTGAGAGCCATCCCGCTGTTCAGTGAGCTGACGGACGAGGAGCACGACAAACTCGCCTCCTGGCTGACGGTCGAAGACGTGAGCGAAGGGAGGCGGCTCACACCTGAGGGCGCCTCCGGCTACCAGTTCTACGTGATCGACGGCGGCACGGCGAAGGTCCGCCGGCACCAGGAGCCGATCGCCACGCTCGGCCCCGGTGACTTCTTCGGCGAGATGGCCATCATGGGCGATGGTCACCGGATCGCGGACGTGGTCGCGACCTCGCCGATGACGATCTTCGCGATGTTCGGCACCTCCTTCCGTGAGTTCGAGGCGACCCTGACGGGCGTCGCGGCGGAGGTGCGGGCGAAGATGCAGGAACGCCTGCCGGCTCCTTAGACAGCGCGGGTCGCTCCCGAAGGCCTTGCCAGCTATGCAAGATGAGCGGGAACGTGCAAGCATCGCGCTGCGGTTGGACCCCGGGGAGGTTGCGTGAGCACGGATCAGGATCCAGGCGGGCAGTCTGTCAGGGACCCGCTTCCGAGCCTACGGAGGCAGCTCGCCGACGAGTACGGCGGAGACGTCCCGCAGGAGACGATCGAGAAGGTGGCGGAGCAGTCACTCGGAGAGTTCCAAGGCGCCAAGGTGCGGGACTTCGTTCCCGTCTTCGCGTGGCGCCGGGCGCGTCAGCGCCTCCGCCGTACCCCTGAAGCCAGGTCCGTCACGAGGACCTGATCGAGGACGGCGACCTGCGCTGCAGGGATCGAGCGATCGCCCGCGAGGAGCGCCCGCAAGGCGTCCCGCTTCTCGGACTCGGTCACGACCCAGATCGCCCGCTCGGCGCGCGAGAGTCCCGGGTAGGTGAGCGTCATCCGCCGCCGGCCTTCGTAGAGACCCGTCACCGCGACGTCACGATCCCGCTCGTCGAGGACGGGGTCGCCGGGCACGAGAGACGCCGTGTGGCCGTCGACGCCGAGTCCGAGGTGCACGACGTCGAACCGATCGGGGAGCGTCGCCGCGTATCGAGCAGCCGCCGTCTCCAAGTCGTCGTCTTCGACGGGCATCCACCGGATCCCGTCCAGCGCCTCGGCGGGTAACGCCTTCGCCTGCAGTGAGCGGTTCCGGTCCGGATCGTCAGGCGGCGCGACGCGCTCGTCCACCTGCCACGTGTCGATGAGGTGCCACGGAAGCGCGAGCCCGCCCAGTCGTCGGAACATCGGGACCGGGGTCTGGCCACCGCTGATCGCCCACGCGAACCGACGCCCCTCGGAGATCGCTCGGCGAACCGCTTCGGCGATCAGATCGGCGGCATGCTCGCCCACCGATCCTGGATCCGGGAGCACCTCGACGCGGATCATCAGTCGGCCACGTGGCCCCCGAACTCACGCCGCATGGCCGAGAGCACCCGGTTGGCGAACGACGCCTCGTCGCGCGACGCGAACCGCGCGTACAGGGCCGCGGTGAGCACCTCGGCGGGTGTGCCCGACTCGATCGCAGTGATCGCGTTCCACCTCCCCTCACCGGAGTCGGAGACCTGGTCCTCGGATCCCTCCAGATCGGTGTCCTCGTGGAGGGCGGCAGCCGCGAGGTCGAGCAGCCACGATGCGACCACGCTCCCCCGACGCCAGACCTCGGCGACCTCGGCGACGTCGATCCGGTACGCGGCGCCTCCGTCCTCGGCGTGTCGCAAGATGTTGAGGCCCTCGGCGTAGGAAGCCATCAGCCCGTACTCGATGCCGTTGTGGACCATCTTCACGAAATGCCCAGCGCCGGCCGGGCCGCAGTGGAGATATCCCTGCTCGGCCGGAGAGGGGTCTCCTTCTCGTCCCCGGGTCCTGGTGACGGCCCCGACGCCCGGCGCGAGCGATGCCAAGATGGGCTCCACGTGCTCGAAGACATCGGCGTCGCCGCCCACCATCAGGCAGAACCCTCGCTCCAGCCCATGAACCCCCCCGCTGGTGCCGCAGTCGACGTACCGGATGCCCCGCTCGCCGAGCTCGCCGGCTCTCCGCACGTCGTCGCGGTAGTAGGTGTTGCCCCCGTCGATCACGACGTCGCTCGGTTGCAGTCGATCGCCCAGCTCGCGAACCACCGCCTCGGTCGCATCACCCGCCGGCACCATCACCCAGACGGCCCTCGGCGGAGCGAGGGCGGCGACGAGCTCCTCGACGCTCGCGGCGCCGACGGCGCCTTCGCTCGTCAGCCGCTCGACAGCGGCCGGGTCGAGATCGAAAGCGACGCACCGGTGCCCATCTCGCATCAGCCGCCGCGAGATGTTCGCGCCCATCCGGCCGAGCCCCACCACCCCGAGCTCCATCGGTCGATCGGTCGTCATCCGGGCCTCCTTCGATATCCGGTCGTGCGGCCGGCCCGTCTCTCCCCGGGCCTTCGGCCATGACGGAGCCTATGGACAAGACGGCGGATGCGCTCGTCGTGTTCGGGATCACGGGCGATCTCGGGCGCCGGATGACCATGCCCGCCCTGTACCGGCTCGAGCGGACAGGGGAGCTCCCATGCGATGTGATCGGTCTGGGCAGGCAGGAGCTGACGACCGAGGAGCTTCGAGCGATGGCTCGCGAGTCTGTCGAGCGCGCGGAGACCTCGGTCGACGAGGACGCGTTCGATGGGTTCGCCGAGCGACTCTCTTACATCGCGTCCGACGCCACCGACCCCTCCTCCGGCGAGCGACTGGCGGAGGCTCTGGGCTCCGCGCAGAGGCCCGTCTTCTACCTCGCCACCCCTCCCTCGCTGTTCGCTCCGATCGTCGAGATGCTCGGCAGCGCGGGTCTCGCCGAAGGAGCTCGTGTCGTGATCGAGAAGCCGTTCGGGCACGACCTCGCCTCGGCCCGTTCGCTGAACGAGCGGCTCCTCCAGGTGCTGGACGAGGATCGGATCTACCGGATCGACCACTTCCTGGGGAAGGAGCCGGTGCAAGACATCGTGTACCTGCGCTTCGCGAACGAGATCTTCGAGCCGATCTGGAACCGGAACCACGTCAAAGCCGTGCAGATCACCCTCGCGGAGTCGTTCGGTATCGAGGGCCGAGGCAGCTTCTACGACGGCGTGGGAGCGTTGCGAGACGTGGTCCAGAACCACCTCCTTCACGTCCTGGCTCTGGTCACGATGGAGGCACCGGCGGGAAGCAGGGACGCGATCGCCGATCGTCGCCTCGACGTGCTCCACGCGATCCCAGCAGCGGATCCCACTCGATACGTGCGAGGTCAGTACGAGGGCTACGCGGACGAGGACGGGGTGCGTCCCGGATCCAACACCGAGACGTTCGCGGCTCTCCGCCTGCGGATCGACAACTGGCGATGGTCCGGCGTTCCGTTCCTGATCCGGGCCGGGAAGATGATGGCCACGACGATGACCGAGGTCCGCGTGCTCTTCCGGCGGCCTCCGCCGATCCTGCTCGGCGACCACACGGAGCAGGCCCGACATCACAACCACATCTCGATCAGGATCGGGAAGGATGCGGGCGCCAGCATCGGTGTCCTCGTGAAGGACGCCTCGGGCGAATCGGCGGAGCCCGTGCATCTGGACGTCTCGTTCCAGGAGCATCTCGCCAGAAGTCCGAGCCCGTACGAGCGCCTGCTCGGTGACGCCCTGGTCGGCGATGCCACCCTGTTCCCGCACCAGGCCGTGGTCGAGGAGATGTGGCGGATCGTCCAACCCCTGCTGGACGATCCGCCCCCTCTCGAGACGTACGCGCCGGGGTCGTGGGGACCCACGTCCGCCGATCGACTGGCCGAGCCGTTCGGGGGTTGGCGGCCCACGGCACCCGAGCAGACGCGGGCCGAAGAAGCGTAGGGCTCGTCAGGACGTGGGCGGGATCTCCACGACGCGGCCATCCTGCCAACCGAAGTCCCAGACATCGATCGCCGGCGGTTCCACGCCGAGCGTCGTGAGGGCCGTGCAGATCTGGCTCCGGTGATCGGTCCCGTGGTGCAGCGCCTGCGCGAGCCGGATGCTGAGCGGGGCGTGGGTCTCGGAGCCGTCGTCACGGTGTCTCTCGAGAACCGCATCCGGATCGAGGTCATCTCTGAGGACTCCCGACCACGCGGCGCCGTGGCTCTCGATCACGGCCCGCAGCTCCGGGAGCTCCATGTGATCCTCGTCGATCAGGGGTATCAGTCCGCCACTCAGAACGAACAGGTAGGAGGAGTCGGCCCCGACGGTATGGCGCACGGTGTCGAGGATCGAGCCGTACGTCCCCGGAACGGCGGTCTCCAGTTGCTCGGGGGTGAGTTTCAGACACTCGTCGATTACCCGCAGCGTCGCCCACACGTGATGGGCGAAGGCGTCTCCCATCACCGACGTGCTCATGAGCTCACCGTAGCAAACCTCTGTCGCACGGTCGGAGGGAGAGGTCGAAGCGCCAGTCGTTGCACCGGGCGACGATGGTGCCCCGCCCGCGCCAGGTCGACGACCTGAGCGGTCGCCGAGCTCGCGATGCCCCGTCCCTGGAAGCTCGGAAGCACAGCCCACCCGATCTCCCAGACCTGCTCATCGCTCCAGGCACTCAGTCACGCGGTACCTAAGGTGACGGCATGAAGACGACAGGAGCTGCGATCCACTACGTCACCACGGAGGATCGGCGGAGCACGCGGGTCGCGAAACTGATCGAGGAAGGGCGGATGACCGAGGCCGGCCTCGCCGAGGTCGAGAGGGTCAAGCAGGACGGCCGATGGGGCGGTCGATGAGCGCGTTGATCGCTGCCGCGGCGACGGCTCGAGGTGTTGCCGTTGCCGCGGCCGTCGGCTTCCTCGTGATCGCGATCTTCCAGGCGGCGCTGGCCCTGGGCGCACCACTCGGACGGGCCGCGTGGGGCGGGACCCGGACCCACCTGCCGACGGGCCTCCGCATCGCCAGTGCGGCCGCGGTGGTCTTCTGGTTGTTCGCGGCGCTCATCGTGCTCGGGCGCGCAGGGTTCGACGCATCTCCCATATCGGGCACGCCCGCGCGATGGGGAGCCTGGATCCTCGTGGGCGTGCTCCTGGTCGGCGCCCTGATGAACTTCGCGTCCTCGAGCCCGTGGGAACGATTCCTCTGGGGGCCGCTCGCGCTCGTGCTGGCCGTGCTCTGCTTCGTCCTCGCGCGTAGCTGAGCCTGCAGCTCGCGGACCGAGGCGAAGTCTGACCGACCGCCGTGGGTCAGGTACGAGGCTTGGTGGCGTGGACGATCGCGCCGTACATCTGATCGGTCTCCTCGTGGGTGGGCTCGATCGAGATCCCGTCGAATCCCACAGCGGTGAGCTCCGTCTCGTATTCGGCGAACGAGAGCGCACCGGCGATGCAACCGACGAAGCTCCCACGCTCGGCGCGCTCGGCGGGTGACAGCACGTCCGCGGCGACCACGTCGCTGATCCCCAGGCGTCCGCCGGGGCGAAGCACGCGGAACATCTCGCGGATCACACGGGGCTTGTCCGTGGACAGGTTGATCACGCAGTTCGAGATGACCACGTCCACGCTGGCGTCGGGCAGCGGCACGTCCTCGATGTATCCCTTCACGAACTCCACGTTGGTGGCCTTCGCCTCGCGGGCGTTCTCGCGGGCGAGATCGAGCATCTCGTCGGTCATGTCCAGGCCGTACACGTGACCTGAAGGGCCGACACGCCGGGCGGACAGAAGGACGTCGATCCCACCGCCGGACCCGAGATCCAGGACGGTCTCACCCTCCCTCAGCTCGGCCACGGCGGTCGGGTTCCCACACCCGAGGCTCGCGAGCACCGCCTCGTCGGGAAGCTTCCGTCGCTCGTCGACGTCGTAGAACTTCACGCCGCAACCGTCGGCGGGGTCGCAACACCCCGCGACCTCGCTCCAGTCGTCGGCAGCCTTCCCCACCTTCACCGAAAAGGCGGCGGCCGCGTAACGGTCCCGCACCGTGTCCCGGAGCTCAGCCATCGTCTTCCTCCTCAAAGGTCAGGATCGCGCCGAGACGACGCCTCGCGTCGGCCCGAAGCGAGTAGAACGCCCACACACCACGCTGCTGGCGATCCAGCAGGCCGGCGTCCACCAACTTCCTCATGTGGAAGCTCACGGTGGGCTGCGAGAGCCCCAGCAGGTCGGTCAGATGGCACACGCACACCGGTTCTCCGGAGGCCGCGAGCAGGTTGAGCACGCGCACCCGCGCCGGGTCGGCCAAGGCCTTGAACACCGCGGCAGTGGCCTCGGCGTCGATCTTGGACATCCCGGTCCGTGCGATCGGCACACAGGTGGCTGCCGGTGAGGAAGTGTCCTGCACGGTCAGCTCTCTCACCGTGGTCACTCCGACCGTCGCCATCCATCGACTTTCATCCCATCGACGTTCATCGATGTCAGGCTAACGACATCCATCGATGAACGTCAATCTCTCCGTGCCAAGGCCATGAGACGTCGGTTCCCTGGGCGAGCGAGCGTGTCTCAGACGTCGTGTTGCTCGAGGGTTTCCACCGGATCGTCCTCGTGCGGATCGTCCTCGTGCCGGACCTGCTCGCGAAGTTCGGAGTACTGCACGGCCTCTGAAGCGATCATCGCGACCAGGACCACGGTCAGCACTCCGAGCGCGCGAGGGCGGGCAGGTTCCCCGCGACCGGTATCAGCAGGCCGAGCAAGACCGCGACCGCGAGCCGCCGCCCGGTCACCTTGTGCCAGGTTCGGTACTTGAACGCCGAATGCGCGAGCAGGTAGAGCGTGACGCCTCCGTAGAGCCCGATGAGAGGCAGGAGAGGAAGCGGGTCGGACAACTCGTGATCACCCGACCCACCGACGGACTCGAGCACCTTCTTCATCCCCAGCGCGACGAGGACGACGCCGGCGATCATCGGCATGTGGAGATAGCTGTAGGCATCGCGAGCCAGCCGCGCCCGCTCCTCGCCCTCCGCCCGGCGGAGCATGCGCTCGGCCACGATCGACACGACGTCGAAGTACGCCCACCACAGACATCCCGCGACCGTCAGCCCGAGGACCGACGCCACGATGATCGGCCACGAGATCGCCTCCTGCGCCACGCCGACACCGATCGCGACGATCGACTCACCGAGGGAGACGATCAGGATGAGCCCGTGACGCTCGGCGAAGTGGGAGGCTGAGCGGACCCGCCATCCGGACGCGCCCCCGAGGATCGTGCCGAAGTAGTCCACGACCAACGCGGCGATCCACGTGAAGGTCTGTGCCCACCCGTCCAGCTGTGAGGCGACCAACAGCACGGCGGTGCTGCCGATCACCGACGGGGTGAACCTCCACAGCTGTCGTCGAAGGCCCGGGTCGTCGCCCGACAACAGGAAGAACATGACGAGATGGAGGAGCCGCACCGCGAGGTAGGCGAACGCGACCACGACCGGTCCGTCGAGCCCGTCGCGTAGGGTCGCGGCATGACGTTCCGCGGCTGGCCGGTGGAAGCCGTCGAGTTCTTCGAGGGCCTCGAGGCCGACAACTCCAAGACCTACTGGCAGCGGAACAAGGAGATCTACGACTCGATGGTCCGCGCCCCGATGGAGGAGCTTCTGGCGGAGCTGGAGCCGGAGTTCGGCGACGGTCGGATCTTCCGGCCGTATCGGGACATCCGATTCAGCGCCGACAAGTCGCCCTACAAGACCAACATCGGAGCGACGGTCGGCGACGGCTACGTCCAGCTCACGTCCGACGGTCTGGGCGCGGGAGCCGGGATGTGGGAGATGGCGCCGGACCAGCTGGATCGCTACCGGGAGGCCGTGAGCGCCACGCGGTCCGGCGGCAAGCTCGTCAACGTGGTGCGGAAGACGCGCGAGGGGGGGATCGACGTCTCCGGCCACGAGGCGCTGAAGACCGCCCCGAAGGGCTACCCCAAGGATCATCCCCGGATCGAGCTCCTCCGGTTCAAGGGCATCATCACGTGGCGGGAGTGGCCTGCAGGGGCGTGGTTGGGGAACCGCAAGGCCAAGGATCGGGTCGTCGAGTTCCTCCGCGCGTCGAAGCCGCTCAACGATTGGCTCCGTGCCCACGTCGGTCCCTCGACCTTGCCCGAGCGGCGACGGTAGGTTGGGAGCTCACGGGCACCATCGAAGAAACGGAGGAAGCATGGACTTGAACAGCATCCTGATCGGGTCCGAGGATCCCAAGCGTCTGTCGGACTACTACACCAAGCTCTTCGGGGAGCCGGGCTGGGACGACGGCGGCTACACCGGCTGGCAGATCGGCACCGGCTGGGTGACCGTGGGGCCGCACGACCAGGTGAAGGGGAACAACACCCAGCCCGGCCGGATCCTCTGGAACATCGAGACGGCCGACGTGAAGGGTGACTTCGAGAAGTTCAAGGCCGCCGGCGCAACGGTGGTGCAAGAGCCGTACACCCCCGGCGAGGAGGGCGAGGAGATGGAGGGTCAGATCGCCACGTTCTCGGACCCGGACAACAACTACTTCCAGTTGATGAGCCCGATGGGGCCACCGCCCGAGGGCTCGTAGGGAACGGATGCTCCTGGAGGAGGTCGCGGCGGCGTCGGCAGACGTCGCCGCGACCTCGTCCCGACTGAAGAAGGTTGAGCGACTCTCGTCGGTGCTGTCGGGACTTCGTCCCGACGAGGTCCCCATCGCGGTGGCCTACCTGTCCGGCGCGCTCCCGCACGGTTCGATCGGGGTGGGGTGGGCGTCGCTCCGAAACGTGCCCTCGCCGGCGACGGATGCGACGCTCGAACTCGTCGAGGTCGATGAGACCCTCGACCGGATCGGCGGCCTCGGTGGCACCGGGTCGCAGGCGGCTCGCCGAGAAGCGCTCCACGATCTGTTCGGGAGGGCCACCGAGCGGGAACACGACTTCCTGCGCAGCCTCCTGATGGGTGACATCCGCCAGGGTGCCCTCGAAGGCGTGATGGTCGACGCCGTCGCACGAGCCGCGGAGGTGCCCACTCCCGAGGTCCGCCGGGCGGCGATGCTGGCCGGCGACCTGGGCGCCGTCGCCGCCGCGGCGATCGAAGGAGGCAGCGCCGCTCTCACCCGATTCCGACTCTCGCTCCTGACCCCACTGAAGCCGATGCTCGCCCAGTCCGCCGAAGACATCCGCGCCGCATCCGAACGGATCCGGCCTGGCGCCGTCGAATGGAAGCTCGACGGCGCCCGGATCCAGATCCACCGGCTCGGGGACGAGGTCCGCGTGTTCACGCGGAACCTCGCCGATGTGACCGGTCGGGTGCCGGAGATCGTGGGGACGATCCGGCGGCTCCCGTTGGAAGCGGCCGTCTTCGACGCCGAGGCGATCGCCCTTCGGCCCGACGGACGTCCGCATCCCTTCGGCCTGACGATGAGCCGGTTCGGGAGCCGCAGCCGACGTGACCTCGAGGAGCTCCGCGCGGACTACCCACTCTCCGCGTTCGTCTTCGACGTCCTGCATCTCGACGGGCAGGACCTGATCGACCAGCCCGCCGCCGAGCGGTTCGCCGCGCTCGAGGAACGGCTTCCCGATGAGTTGCGCGTGACGAGGATCGTGACCGGCGATGCCGACGAGGCCGAACGCTTCCTCGACGACGCGCTGGCACGCGGTCACGAGGGTGTGATGGTGAAGGCGCTCGACGCGCCGTACGAGGCAGGGAGGCGCGGGGCAAGCTGGATCAAGGTGAAGCGTGCGAACACACTCGACCTCGTGATCCTCGCGGCCGAGTGGGGGCACGGTCGCCGGCAGGGATGGCTCAGCAACCTGCACCTCGGCGCGCGCGACCCGGCGACCGGCGGGTTCGTCATGCTCGGCAAGACCTTCAAGGGCATGACCGACGAGATGCTCACCTGGCAGACGGAACGCTTGCAGCAGATCGAGACGAGCCGCGAGGGCATCACCGTGCATGTGCGCCCGGAGCTCGTCGTCGAGGTCGCGTTCGACGGTCTCCAAACGAGCACGCGCTATCCCGGAGGGGTGGCCCTTCGCTTCGCGCGCGTGAAGGGCTATCGGCCCGACAAGGGTGTCGAAGAGGCCGACACCATCGAAACCGTCCGAGAGATCCACGCTCGATCGGTGAGTTGACGATGCCGAAGCTGAGCGCCGGTCTCCTGGTGTGTCGGTTGGTCGACGGCGAACCGGAGGTGCTGCTGGTGCATCCCGGGGGTCCCTACTGGACCAGGAAAGACGACGGCGCCTGGTCCATCCCCAAAGGGGAGCACGGGTCCGGCGAGGATCCGCTCGAGGTGGCGTCCCGGGAATTCCGCGAGGAGCTGGGGACCGATCCGCCCGATCTCGGATCGCCCATGTTCCTCGGCGAGCTGCGTCAGCCGAGCGGGAAGATCGTGAGCGCCTGGGCGGTGCAGGGAGATGTGGACGTCAGCGACGTGCACAGCAACACGTTCACGATGGAATGGCCGCCCGGCTCGGGCCGGACGGGCGAGTTCCCGGAGGTGGACCGAGCAGGATGGTTCGACCTGGAGACCGCTCGGATGAAGCTCCTCCGGGGTCAGCTCGGGTTCATCGATCGACTCTCGGAGCTGTTGGACGACGGCTCGGCGGAGTGAACCGGAACGCTAGACGGTCTCCCAGAGACCCATCACGTTGCCTTCTGAGTCCTTGAAGTAGGCGTACGCGCCATGCCGGGCATCTCCGTCCGCGCGTGGACGGTGCTGCCGCCGGCGGCCTCGATCTTCTTCAGCGCGTCGTCGATCCCATCGACCTCGATCGTGATCACGGGTGAAGGCGTATCCGCAGCGCGCTTCATCAGTCCACCGTTGATCGCGCCGGGCTCCGTCGGCGCCTGCGTCTTGTCGTCGACCGGCGTCGTCAGCGCGAGGGTGTAGAGACCCATGGCCTCCCCCTGCATGTCCTGCAGCTGCCATCCGAAGATCGAGCCGTAGAACTCCTTGGCCCTCGGGATGTCGTCCGTCGGGATCTCGAAGTGCACGACCTTGCCCATATCCGACTCCTCTCTTGGAGCTCTTGGAGCTGGTCCCCGACGATGTCTCACCCTAGTCAGGGAAACCGACGCCCGTCGAGGTGGTCAGCTGAGCGCGGCGATCCCCGATGACCAGGCCGCGTGGAGATCCGCATCCGGAGGGAACCGGCCGTCGAGCTCCAGGATCGTCATCCCGTGAGCGAACGCCCAGAGGGCACGAGCGCGGTCCGGGTCGCCACCGGCGGCCATGACCACCGGCTCCGCGGTCCATGCTTCGAGGCCCTGTGGCAACCGCTCGCGCGGAAGCGGCCCGCCCGTCACCAGGCGGTAGAGGTGCGGGTGCGCGAGCGCCCACCGCCGATAGACGCGCGCCAGCTCTGTGAGCGCCTTGTGGCGCGAGCCGCCATTCCGCAGCGAGCCGACCGCGTCGTGCAGCTGCTGCCCGAGCTCGCGGAAGGCATCGGCCATCAGGAGCACCTCGAGCTCTTCCTTCGAGTCCACGTGCTTGTAGAGGGAGGGCGCGCGGATCCCCATCCGCGCGGCGACGCGCCGCATCGTGAGTCCATCGGGTCCTTCGCGTTCGAGGAGCACCCGCGCGGCCGCGACGACGTCGCGGACGCGCGGGGATCGGAGTTCGGGCGCCTCGATCACGAGGCGGCCGGCTTGCGAACCTCGGCGACCCGGCGAGCGAGCGCCTCGTTCATCGCGCGGAATCCCTTCGCCGTCCCGCCGTCGCGGAGCTTCTTCCAGAGCAACGGCACCAGGACGCCGCCGAATCGTTCGGTCTGGGCGAACCGCACACGGCCCGGCCCCGCCTCTTCGATCCGGAAGCGATGCTCTCCATCGAAGATCCACGGGATCATCAGGTGCCCGATCCATCGAAGCTCGCGACCGGGCTCGACGGCCAGCACCGTCGGATGCATCGTGATCCCTCGTTCGTCCATCGGTTGGAGCCGGACGTCGAGCTTCGCGCCGACGCGGAGCTCGCCCTCGACCTTCTCGATGAACGGATTCCACTCCGGATATGCCTGCAGGTCCGTGAGGACCGTCCACGTCGCCTCGGGCGTCCCGTCGAACTCGATCTCCGTGCTGAGCTCTCTCATCTCGTCCTCCTCCGTCGGCTAACGGCGTTAGCCTAGGCGAACGGTGTTAGCTTGTCGATCGGTACTTCGCGAACCCAACGGGCCGCCATGGCAGGCTGTCGTGGTGACCACCTGGCACGTTCGAGCGGTACGACTCCCGGACGGTCAGACCGTCGAAGACTCTTGGCTCACCGTCGGCGGATGGAGCGACCAGCCCGGTCCGGGGGCCGAGGAACTGCCTGGGCGATTCGCGCTGCCAGGCTTCGTGGATGCCCATAGCCACGTGAGCTTCGGAGACGGCGGCGACGGACCCGTGCCATCGGATCGCGACGGAGCGGAGGCGAACCTCGAGCGATACGCGCGCGCCGGCGTCGCGGTGATCCGCGACGCCGGCGGCGATCCGAACGTCGTCCTGCGGCTGCCGCACGCGGCCGGCCGCCCCCACGTGGTCGCGGCAGGCCGCCATCTCGCTCCCACCGGGTACTACTTCGAGGCGGTCCACGACCCCGTCGAAGCCTCCGACCTCGTCGAGGTCGCGCTGCGCGAGCTCGACGCCGGCGCTCGATGGGTCAAGCTTGTCGCGGACTTCACGTCCCCCGCTGCGCGCGCGGCATCGGGGTCGGCCGTGTCCGAGCCGACCTACGAGAACGGTGTCGTGCGGGACTTGATCACTGCGACGCACGACGCGGGGGGCCGCGTCGCCGCGCACGTGACGACGGAGCTCGTCGCCGATCTCGTGGCGCTGGGCATCGATTCCGTCGAACACGGGACCGCTCTGAACGAGGACACGGTGACCGAGATGGCTCGACGTGGCACGGCGTGGACGCCCACACTGTGCGCCACGCTGTCGATCGCGGACGATGCGCCCGAGGAACGCAGGCGGCGCGTGGCCGATCGCCGTGATCGCTTCCGCGAGCTGCTCCCGATGGCCGTCCGCCTGGGTGTGCCGGTGCTCACCGGAAGCGACGTGGTCGGCTCGATCCCACGCGAGATCGCACTCCTCGTCGAGTGCGGTCTCGATCCCGTCGACGCGCTCCGCGCCTCGACCGACACGGCCACGCGGTTCCTCGGCGCCGACGCCGCCGACGTACCGCCTTCGGTCGTGACCTTCGATGAGGATCCGCGTGAGGATCCGGGCGCGCTCACGTGGCCGGCAGCGATCGTGATCGGCGGCGTCCGCGTCGGCTGACGCGATCACCTACGTCGGCTCGGCTGGCTCGCGGCTCTCGAACGTGAGCGAGTAGACCTCCTGGCCCTTCGGGTACTCCTTGGTCGGACGGCTCTCCCGGGTGGCGGTCATGCCCAGCGCTTCATAGATCCCGTCCTGCTCGTCGTGGAGATGTTCGCCCAGATAGACGTTCGCGAAGATCTCTTGCGGCCGCGTCGCCGCGTTCACCATCCGCACGGCGCCCACGACGGGCGGTCCCACCACCGTGAGCTCCCCAGCGATCTCCACGAGGAACCCGGGGCCGGCATCGAGGCCGATCGAAAGACCGACGCCGTCGGAGAGGTTCCGCGAATTCCGGCGGAAGTCCTCGAGTACGCGTCGATGGAAGAGCTCGATCAGCTCGTGCGCGGTGTGCGCGAGGTTGCCCGCCGCCTCCACGAATCGCCGCTGGTACTCCTCCTTCGGCGTCGAGGGCGCGATCCAGTACGCGAGGAACCCGTCGCCGGTGAACTTGTCGAACCAACCGCCCGGCGTCCCGATCCCGCTCCGAACGGCGGAGACGAACTTGTCCATGATCTTCGCGAACTGCTCGAACCGAACGGCTTCCTTCATCAGCAACGTGGACTCGCGGATGTCCGCGGCCATCACGAACACCTGCAGCGGCGTCGTGTCGATGATCGCGTCCAGCAGTTCATCCCGCTGGAAGCGTTCCTCCCAGTCCGGCGGCGCATGGGACTCGAGGAGACCGGCGATCCGCGCTCGTTCCTCGTCGCGGTTCGGTTCCGGCTCGGTCGCCTCTTCGTCGGCCATGCCGAAGGAGCCTAGCCGTGAGCTCCCGGATCAGCGAGGGCGGCCCTCCCGCAACGCGGCGACCGACTTCGCGATGCGCCGCTGACGGGTCTCGTCGGTCTTGGCGCCCTCGATCGAGGACACGTGCCATCCCTTGTTGCTGTTGGACAACGCGTCGAACGTCTTCTTCGCCTTCGCGTCCTTCTTGAGCGCCGCGGCGAAGTCCCTCGGCAGGGTGACCACGCGCGGCGCCGTGTCGAGCTCGAGGTCGACGTCGATCACGTCGCCGGCCGGCGACCTTGGCGCTCACACGGTTCTCGGCACTCACGCCAACCATGAACCGCCCATCCATCGAGGCGATCGTGTTCCGATACGTGAAACCGTTGATCGTGACGCGGACTGGGGAGCGCTTCCCGGCGCCGAGTCCCTCCACGACGGTGGATGGGACCTCGAAGCCGGTCGCGGTCTTGCCGGCTTGCTCAAGCGTGGTGCGGAACCTCACGCGAGCGCCCTCTCGAAGAACTCCTTCAGTGCCGGCGCCAGGTCGGTCGGGTCCACGTTGTGCCCCTGTCCGTCGAGGAACTTCACCTGACCGTCCGGAAGCGCATCCGCGAGCGCCTGCGCGGTCTCCCGCATGAACGGCATGTCGGCTCCACCCGCGATGACGATGGTAGGGATCTTCACGGCCGAGGCCTCGTCGGTCGGCAGCGAATAGTCGCCCATGATCCTCGCGTCGTACGCGAGCGTGTGGGCGAGCGCCTGCTGCGACGGCCACCACGGCTCGTTCCGCGCCTGCGCGGCGAACTCGGGCGGCATGCCCACGACCTTCGTCATGAAGTACTCCGCGGCGTCCCCTCGACGCCCCTCGGCGACCATCGTTTCGTACTGCTCCACCTGGTCCTTGGGCGGCCGGGCTTCCTCGTCCAGGATGTACGGCGGCTCCCAGAGCGCGAGCTTCGTGACCGGGAGCCCGGCCGCCGCCGCCTGAAGGGCTAGGGCCGCGCCCGAGGAGGTGCCGAAGAGGTTGGCCGAGCCACCGGCGGCCTCGAGCACCGCCTCGATGTTCTCGATCTCGCGCTCGATCGCGTACGGAGGTGTGTCGCCGCTGGGGCCGCGGCCGCGACGGTCGTAGTTGAGGACCGTGAAGTCGGACGCGAGCTCCTGTGCGAGCGGTGCGTTCGACATGCGATCCACCGAGCCCCCGGTCACCAGGATGACCGGCGGTCCCTCGCCCATCCGATCGAACGCGATCGCGGTGCCATCTCTCGACGTGACGGTTTCCATCTCGACATCCCCTCCTCGATCCGTGACTACGAGAACAGCTTCGTGAGCCACGAGTCCCAGGCTTCCTCGGTCTCCTTCTGGTCCAGCCCCTCGTTGAAGATGTGGTGACCGACGCCGACGGGACCACCGAACACGCTGATGTGCATGAAGCGGTAGATCCCGTCGTCGGTGCGAACACCGAGGAAGTCCCGGGAGAGCCAGTCCACCTCACCCTCGAGCTGCGGCAGCCCTTCGGGCGTGAGCTTGACCCGGTCGCCGAGCTGGGGCGGACCCGCGAGCCCGAGTCCCCGATAGAACGTCGCCCACGCCTCGTCGCGATCCGGGACCACAGGGCCACCGAACACGTCCACCGATGTCGCTTTGCGGCCGCGGAAGTACGTGAGGTAGATGCGCAGCTTGTCGAAGTACATCGGGTCGCCCTCGGACAAGCCCTCGTACTCCTTCTCCCAGTTGTCACCGAGGAATCCGCTGTGGACCCAGCGAACGACGGTGCTGCCCTTGTCCCGCCCCTCGACGAGGTACTCGAACGCGTGGAGCGCGCCGTCCTCACCCTCCGGCGAGCGACTCGCGAACCGTGTCGGCGGCTCCCACGCCGTCACCGTGGCCTCCTCCGCGGAGCCGCGGAGCATCATCCGGGTCGCGCCGCCCTCCCGAGGCTCGATCTCGTTCACGCCCATGAACCAGGCGTCGACCCCGGGTCCGGTGGCGATCGCGTCCCACACCTCCTCGGGAGTGGCGTCGACCTGGAACTCGTCGGTCACCTCGAACGGGTGCGGCATCTCAGGACTCCTCTCTCGTGTCGTGTCCGTCGGTCTCGAGATCTGTCTTCAGGGTCGGATGTACAGCGACGATCACACGGTGGTCGCGTCCGCCTTTGGCCGACTCGTCGTGGTACTTCCCGACGAGTCTGGTCACCGCGCTCGCCAGCTCTTCGGCGAACGCGGCCCGATCGGCCGCCGAGGCGAACCGGATCTCGCCGTCCATCGCGAACGTCGCCAGCCGTTTCCGGGCTTTGGAGGCGCCGGCGACGAGCTCGCCCATCTCCCGGACGAGCCGCGAGGCGACCGCGATCAGCCAGCGAGCGGACAGCCGGTCCGGCGCGCGGGAGGGGTCGGGCTGCACGGCGGCGAGCGCCGCCGGAGAGATCACGTACGAGGCGGCTGTCGCGGCGAACAGCCGCTCGGTCATGTTGCCCTTGCGGCGCTCCTCGACGAGCTCGATCAGCCCGTGCTGCTCGAGCGACTTCAGGTGGTAGTTCACCTTCTGCCTCGCGAGTCCGACCCTTCCGGCCAGCATCGTCGCCGACGCGGGCTCGGTCAGCTCGGCGAGCAGCCGGCTCCGCAGCGGATCCAGCGACACCTCGGCCGCGGCAGGATCCTCGATCACCGCCACCTCCAACATGGCGCCAGTTTGCCACCGACAACTTTTCTTGTCAAGATATGAGTCGTCAGCGAGAGGCTCGATCGATAGGCCCACCAGCCGCGCGAGATGTCAGGCAACCTATAGAAGGAGCGCTCCGATGAAGACCTCGTCCCCCCTTTCGATCCCGAAGCTCCGCGAAGACCTGACCGGGCGCGTGATCGCGCCGGACGACGCCGACTATGACGAGGCTCGCACCGTCTTCGTCGGCGGGATCGACCGCCGTCCGGCCGTCATCGCCCGCGTCGCGAACGCGACCGACGTCTCTCGTGTCGTGTCACTCGCGCGCGAGACGGGGCTGGAACTCGCGGTGCGAAGTGGCGGGCACAGCGGCGTGGGTCATTGCGTCTCCGAAGGCGGGATCGTCCTCGACCTGACCGAGATGAAGGCGTTGGACATCGATGTCGAAGGACGCACCGCGTGGGCCGAAACAGGGCTGACCGCCGTCGAGTACTCGACCGCGGCAGCCATCCACGGTCTCGCCACCGGGTTCGGCGACACCGGCTCGGTCGGGATCAGCGGGATCACGCTCGGCGGCGGCGTGGGGTTCCTGGTTCGCAAGTACGGCCTCACGATCGACGACCTCCTCGCCGCGGAGATCGTCACCGAGGACGGCGCGGTCCTCCAGGTCGACGCCGACACCGAGCCGGATCTCTTCTGGGCGATCCGGGGAGGAGGCGGCAACTTCGGCGTCGCGACGCGCTTCCGGTTCCGGCTGCACGAGGTCGAGACGATCGTGGGCGGGATGCTGTTCCTGCCGGCGACGCCGGAGGTCGTCGCCTCCTTCATCGCCGCGGCAGAGACCGCGCCGGAAGAACTGTCGACGATCGCCCACGTTCGCCCACGTGATGCCCGCGCCGCCGATGCCGCTCGTGCCAGAGGAACAGCACGGCAAGCTCGTGGTCTTCGCGCTGATGGCGTACGCCGGTGCACCGGAGGAGGGCGAGCGAGCTCTCGCTCCGTTCCGCGCGCTCGCGGAGCCGATCGCCGACATGGTCCGGCCGATCCCCTATCCGGAGATCTGCATGCCGAACGAGGAGGACTACCACCCCGTCGCGGCCGGGCTGACCATGTTCGTCGACGCCGTCGGCCCCGGTACGGCGGGGACGATCCTCGACCATCTCGAGACCTCGAACGCGTCGATGCGGGTGGCGCAGCTCCGAGTGCTCGGTGGCGCGATGGGTCGGGTGCCCGTCGAGGCGACCGCGTTCGCTCACCGCAAGAGCCGGATCATGGTGAACCTGGCCGCGCTGTACGAGGATCCCGAGGAAGCGGCGACGCACCAGGCGTGGGTTACCGGTTTCGCCGGAGCGCTACGCCAAGGTGACAAGGGGGCGTATGTCAACTTCCTCGGTGACGAGGGCGAGGCGCGCGTCCGCGACGCCTACCCAGGACCGACGTGGGACCGCCTCAGCGAGATCAAGGGGACGTACGACCCCGACAACCTCTTCCGCCTCAACCAGAACATCCCACCGGCGGGTTCGTAAAGCGGCCTGCTCTTCAGGAGGGCTCCTCGGTGAGCTGGTCCGCGAGCAGCTCCATCAGGAGGCCGTCGTGCCAGGTGCCGTCCGGACCTCGTTCGTACGACCGCATGACGCCGACGGCGCGGAAGCCCACCTTCTCGTAGGCGCGGATCGCGGCCGCGTTGTCGGCGGCCGGGTCGATCGTCAGGCGATGATGACCTCGCTCCTCGATCAGATATCGGGCGAGGACCCGGACCGCCTCGCTGCCGAAACCCTGGGCGTGCTGCGACGTCGTCAGGAAGATGTCGATCCCGGCGCGGCGGTACATCGGGTCGGTCTCCTCGTCGTACTGGATCGCCCCGATGATCTCGCCGTCGGTTTCGATCACGAAAGTATTCTCGTCCTGCAGGAACTCCTCGAGCTCGCCTCCCTCGAGAACACCCCATCGAGTCTCCACCTCGGGCTCGTACCGGATCGAGGCAACCTGCGCCATGTCCTCGAGGGTGGAGTTCCGAAGAGTCGCTCGACGGCCGGTGAGTCGCACGACGCTAGGGCCTGATGTTCTGATTCAGACGGAAGACGTTTTCGGGGTCGTACATCCGCTTCAGCCCGACCAGTCTGTCGTACTTCGCGTCTCCGGAGATCGAGCGCACGACGTCGTCTCCGGACTCGACCATGTCGTTCACGTGATGACCCTCGGCGGTGAACGGGGCAAGCGCATCCATCGTATCGTGAGGTTCCCCGATTCCGCGCCCGAGTCGTCCGGATCCGGCCGAGCCGGATCGTGAGCTGGGGCATCGAGCGAACCGCCACGGCGGCCAGGGCGACGGGAAACGGGATCG
Organism: Actinomycetota bacterium; assembly: GCA_035512775.1. GTDB lineage: Bacteria > Actinomycetota > UBA4738 > UBA4738 > HRBIN12 > JAJNBA01. Next base: position 70,270 of record DATKDI010000024.1, read on the forward strand.
AGCACAACGCTCGCGACGTGGACTGACCTGCGCCTTTGCCAAGAAGGGACGGTGCCCGCAAGAATCCTCAAGTCCCCACCCTCGAAGGAGGAGCATCGTGCGTCTCCGCCGTTCATTCGCGCTCGTGACGGGTCTGTCCCTCGTGCTGATGATGCAGGGAGGCATCGGACGGTCGGCCCCGCAGGCCCCGGGAGCGAGCGATCGTTCCCAGCGGGTCGCCGAGACCACGTTGCCCGATGGCTTCGTTCCGGCTGCGATCCGAGCCAAGCAGCTCGGGCGCTACTTCGTCGAGATGAAGGCTCCCGCCGTGGCCGATGCGATTCTCAGTCGCGGAACAGCGGCCTCCGACCAGACGAGCGCGCCGCAGCAACAAGCGGCCGCATCGGCAGCGCTCCGAGCGCAGGAAGCCGCGATCGCCCAGGCCAGGTCCCTCGGGGGACAGGTCACGTTCCGTTACAAGATCCTGGTGAACGCGTTCTCCGCACGCCTGTCGGCGCAGGCCGCATCGGCACTCGCCCAGCGCGCGGACGTCCGATCGGTCCAGCCCGTCTCCATCGTGACGAAGTCGCTCTCCACGAGCGTGCCCTTCATCGGCGCTCCGCAGGTGTGGAGCAACTTCGGGGTGAACGGCAGGGGCATGCGGGTCGCGATCGTCGACACCGGCATCGACTACACGCACGCGTCGTTCGGTGGCGCCGGCACGGTCGCGGCCTATGAGGCCAACGACCCGACGTTCATCGAACCAGGGACGTTCCCCACCACGAAGGTGATCGGCGGCTTCGACTTCGTCGGCGAGGACTACGACGTGCTGGACGACGAGACGGGCAACGACATCCCGAGGCCGGACTTCGACCCGCTCGATGAGGACGGCCACGGCACCCACACCGGCAGCACCGTCGCGGGGATCAACGTCCCCGGTGAGGTCGGGAGAGGCGTCGCCCCGGCGGCGAAGCTGTACGCCTACAAGGTGTGGGACGTCGGCAACTCGACCGACGACGTGCTGGTCGCCGCCTACGAGCGCGCGGTCGATCCCAACCAGGACGGCGACGTCTCGGACGCGGTGGACGTCCTGTCCTTCTCGGGAGGCGTCACGTACGGCACGCTGAACTCGCTCGAGGCGAGGGCGGCGCAACGCGTCGTCGACCTCGGAACGGTGTTCGTGGCCTCCGCCGGGAACTCCGGCAACCAGGCCGCGAACGCCTCCGCCTACGTCGCCGGGACCCCGGCGACCGCGCGAGGCGTGGTGGCCGTGGCGGCCTCCATCGACCAGTTCCTGGCGCTCGTGCTGACGATCAACACGACGACGGATCCGCCCGCACCGGCACTTCCCGACAGCGGGCAGACCGTGCATCAGGCGTGGTCGGCACCCATTCCCTCGGGAGGGTGGACGGACGACCTGTTCGACGGCCGCGAGGTCGATCCGAACACGGCGGCGCAGTTCTGCAACCCGCTGCCGGCCGACTCGCTCACCGGCCTGACGGTCCTGGTCCGCCGTGGCACGTGTGCCGGGTCGCTGAAGACGTTCAACGCCGAGACCGCCGGGGCGGACGCGCTGATCATGATCAACAACGTGCCCGGGGCACCCATCGGGCTGGGAAGCGGCGGTGAGACCGTCACGATCCCGGCGTTCATGATCTCGCAGGCCGACGGGGCCGCGCTCCTCGGGGAGATCAGCCCCAACGCCGGCACCAGCGTCTACAACGAGGTCACCGTGAACGCGACGATCGGTGACGTCCCGCAACCGGTGCCAGGCTTCGAGGACGCTCTGACCGGCTTCACGTCCGAGGGCCCCGCCCGGCTCACGAACGACCTGAAGCCGGACATCTCGGCACCGGGCTTCAACATCGCGGCTGCGGCCGTGGGCACCGGCAACGAGTCGATCGAGTTCTCGGGGACCTCGATGGCCGCACCCCACGTGTCGGGCGTGGCCACGCTGCTCCGGCAGCTCCACCCGAGCTGGAACCCGGCGCAGATCAAGGCTGTACTGATGAACCAGGCCCAGATCAACATGAAGAACGCGGACCAGACCACGCCCGTCTCCGCGACCGCGATGGGAGCCGGGCGGGTCCAGGCGTTCCAGTCGGCCCGGGCCGTGTCGGTGGCCTGGCCGCCGAGCCTCTCGTTCGGGTTCGCTCCCACGCCGACGACCTGGTCCGACGTGCGGAGCTTCCGGGTGAAGAACTTCGACAACAAGCGGCACGGCTACACGGTCACCGCCGCCGACCGCTACTCGGACTTCGATCCGGCCGTGACGTCGCTGGCCGTCTCGCTGAACGGCTCGTCGTTCGGCGCGAGCCGGTCGTTCAACCTGAACGGCGGCCAAGCACGGCGGGTGTGGATCCGGCTCACGGTGAACCCGGCCCCGATCTCTGAGCTCGAGCAGGAGTTCGGGTGGTACTACTTCCACCCCAACATGGACGGCACCGTCCGGGTCCAGCAGAGCGGGGCCCCGACGGACGTGCTCCGGCTCCCGTGGCACGTGGCGCCGCTCGCGACGTCGGACAACGGGCTCTCGGAGTCCTCGCTCGACCTCACCGGCGGGCCCGCCACGATGGAGCTGACCGAAGGGACGGCGGCGGGGATCTCCTACGCCGACCTCTACCACCTCGGGACGACCGACCCGGTCGGGAACCGGACGGAAGGAGACATCGTCGCGGTCGGCGCCCGTTCCTTCACCGGTGCCACGATCGACGGGATCGCCGAAGGGGTGCCCACCGGCACTGACGAGCTCGCCGGCATCACGTGGCTCCAGTTCCTCACGAGCAACGACGAGCCGACGGAGCCGGTCGAGATCGGCGTGCAGACCTGGGGCGTGCACAACGTCACGGAGACGCTCGAGGTCGACGTCTTCATCGACGCCGGCGCGGACGGCGTGTTCGCCGACGACGAGCTCCAGGCCGACTACATCGCGGTGAAGCTCGCCGCTCCCGGAGGGGAGGTCTGCCTCTTCGACCTCTCCCTAGCGGATCCGTTCGATGACTGCGCCGCCCTGTACTTCCCCGACTACAACAACTACAACGGCAACCTCGTCGGGGTCGTGCTGGATGCCCAGGCGATCGGCCTGGCGGACGGTGCCTCGTCGTTCTCCTACCGGGTCGAGGCGTGCACGGGCACGTTCACCGGTGACGTGCCGGGCTTCATCTGCGACTCCGCGGGTGAGTTCGACGACGGCACCGGAACGTGGGACCTCGTGTTCGACGCGGCCGCCCCGCCCCTCGTGATCGATCCGCTGGTCTGCCAGGGGTTCTGGGACGGAGGTCCGTGCGACGCCGCCGATCCGATCGAGGTGAGCGTCGGATCGGCCGGGACCGGCGACAACCCCTCGATCCTGGCCCTGTTCCCGAACGACGCGCCGCATCGCACGGCCACCGTCGTCGAGACGACCACGTAACCGGGAGATCCGTCGGCGGCCCGGGAACGGCTTCGGCCGTTCCCGGGCCGCCACCCGTGCCTTACATAGCAGTCACGGCGTGAGGGGCGGAACGCGCCTCCCAGCGGCGGAGTCCTCGACCAACGTTGCGAAGCGCCGTTCGCGCGTCTCTTCCTTCTTCCCGGTCATCACCCAGCGGATCGCGGCCTGCCGATAGGACTTCGGCATCGCTTCGAACGAGGCCCACGCCTTCTTCTTCGCGCGGAAGCGCTTCTCGAACGCCGGATCGAACACGGCCTTGTCGCGCTGCTCATAGGAGTAGATCCCTGAGCGGCCCTCGCGCCGTGCCTCGAACGCCTTCAGACCGGCAGGATGCATGCGGTCGGCTTCCGTGAGAGCGGCGACGCGCCCGATGTTCACCGCGCTCCAGTTGCTCCCGACCCGTCGGGGCGTGAACCCGTTCATGTACCGCTCGGCGTCGATGCTCTTGCGGATGCCGTCGATCCAGCCGAAGCAGAGCGCCTCGTCCACCGACTCCAGCCACGTCATGCTGGGCTTGCCAGACGCCTTCTTGTAGTAGACGACCCACAGGCTCTGGCTCGCTGTCGTGGTATCGCTCCAGCCACGCGCGGAAGTCCTCCGGGCGTCGGAACGTTGTGGGTTCCATGACGATCGAGTCCCCCATCGGAGTGACACCGTTGGGGTCGGCGGCCGCCCCTATGCTGACCGCCATGGAGTGTGACTTCTGCGGCCAGCCCCTCCCCGAGGGCGCTCGCTTCTGCCCCAACTGCGGGACGCCCCTGTCGACGACCCTCGGCACCGAGGAGCGGAAGATGGTCACGGTCCTGTTCGCGGACCTGGTCGACTCGACCGGGCTCGCGCAGCGGCTCGACCCCGAGCGAGCCCGGGAGGTGCTCGGTGGGTTCTTCGACGCCGCGAGCGAGGAGCTGCGCGCCCTCCGTGGTCACCCTGAGAAGTTCATCGGCGACGCCGTGATGGCGGTGTTCGGCCTCCCCCACGTCAGCGAGGACGACGCGGTGCGGGCCGTCCGCGCCGGCCTCGCGATCCGCGACCGGATGTTCCGCCTCCAGCAGTCCCTCGGCCTGGACGAGCCGCTCGAGATCCGCGTCGGGATCGAGACCGGCGAGGCGGCGACGGGCGTCGGTCCCACCGGGCAATTGCTCGTCACCGGCCAGGTGGTCAACGCCGCCGCTCGTCTCCAGACCGCCGCCCAGCCGGGACAGGTGCTTATGGGTGCGACCACGCACGCGCTGACCGAGGACGCGGTCTCCTGCGGCGACAGGCAGGAGATCGAGGCGAAGGGGTTCGCCAACGCGCTGCCGGCCTACCCGGTGGAGGCGCTGACCACCCGGTCGGCGCGTCGCACGATCCCGTTCGTGGGCCGCGCGAACGAGCTGGACATCCTCCGCGGGAGCGTCGCGAGGGTGAACGCCATCTCCAGCCCGCTCCTCGTCACCATCCTCGGAGAACCGGGCGTGGGCAAGTCCCGGCTGGCCGACGAGTTGATCGCCGGCCTGGGCGAAGACGTCACCGTCCTTCGAGGGCGCGCGGAGGCCTACGGCGACACCGCCACGTTCGCGCCCGTGACCGCGATCGTCCGCGACATCGCCGGCATCGACGACGAGATGCCGCCCGAGGAGGCGATGCGACGCCTGCAGGAGGTCGTCGACGGCTGCTGCGAGCCGAGTGAGGCGGAACGGGTCGCCGGTCGGCTCGGCCTCACGATCGGGCTCGGCGCGCCCAAGCGCGAGGAGTCGGTGTTCGTGCAGGACGTCCAGAGCGGATTCCTGAGCCTGGTGGAGGGCTTGTCCGCTCGCGGACCCGTGGTCCTGGTGTTCGAAGACGTCCACGGGCTCCACCCGCCGATGCTCGACCTGATCGAGCGCGTGGTCACGACGACGAGGAACGGCCCCCAGCGCGCGCTCACGATCGCCCTCGGGCGGCCGGAGCTGCTGGAGGAGCGGCCTGCGTGGGGATCGGGTGTGGTGAACGCCGTCACCCTTCGTCTCGACCCGCTCCCGGCCGCCGAGGCGATCGAGCTGGTCCGCGAGGCGGCCGGGGGACACGTCAGCGAATCCGAGGCCGCCGAGATCGCGGACAGGACCGGCGGCAATCCGTTCTTCATCGTCGAGACCACCGGCATGGTGCTTCGCGCTCGCCAGGACGGGGCCGCCACCTCGGGGCGAGCCCTCCCTCCGACCGTGCAGGCCGTCGTGGCCGCGCGCCTCGACAGCCTCCGTCACCGGCTGCGCGACCTCGCACGACGTGCGTCCGTCTTCATCTACTCCTTCGACCTCGAGGAGCTGGCGACCGTCTCGGACGCCGACGCCGACGACATCCGCGGCCTCGAGGACGCGGAGATCCTCGTGCGCGAAGACGGCAGGATCTCGCGCTGGCGGTTCCGTCACGAGACCGTCCGCGAGGTCGCGTACGCGAGCCTTCCCAAGCGCGAGCGCCTGAGCTTGCACGAGCGGATCGCGGACGCGCTCATGGAGTCGGGACACCGCTCGTACGCCGCGGACCATCTCGAACGCGCCGCGCAGGCCTCGATCGACCTCGATCCCGCGGATCGCCGCGTGCCGAACCGGGCGGTCGACGCGTTGATCATGGCCGGGGATCGCGCCCGCCGACGGATGGAGAGTCGGTCGGCAGTGGACTTCTACGAGCGAGCGCTTGCGATGGCGGGGCCCGAGAGCTCTTGGGGGGCACGGGAAGGGCGAGCGCTCGCGGGAACGGGCGAAGGCCATTACTGGCTGGGGGAGTATCCGGCCGCCAGCGAGGCGCTGTCGCGCGCCGTCGAGCTCGGGGAGAAGTTCGACGACGCCTGGACGCTCACGCTCGCCCTCCGCTACCAGGGGGACATCGCGATCAACGTCGACGGCGATCTGGAGAAGGCCGAGCAGCTCCTCGCAGACTCGCTCGCCGCGGCCGGTGAGCTGGATGATGCCTGGGCGATGTCCCGGTCACTGCTGTTCGCCGGCTGGGTGCCGTGGACCCGGGACGACTTCGAAGAGGCCGATCAGATCTGGCGACGGGCGCTCTCGCTGGCGGAGGAGCACGACGACACCTGGTCGCGCGTGCGGGCGCTGACCGCGCTGTCCATCAACTTCTCGCAACAGAACAACACCGAAGAGGCCGCCGCCCTGATCGAACAGGCGAGGGAGCTCGCCGATCAGATGGGCGATCGCTTCAGCGTGGCGGTGACGATGGTGCAACGCGGACGGCTCGACGAGGATCTCGGGAACCTCGAGGAGGCCATCCCCCAGTTCGACCACGCCATCGAGATCTTCAAGGAGCTCGGCGCTCGCTGGGAGGTGGCGGACGCGCTCGCGGAACGCGGGATCAGCTACCGCGACCTCGGACGACTCGACGAAGGCGAGGAGGATCTCAGGAGCGCGATCCGGATATCGGGCGAGCTCGGTGAACAGCAGATCGCCGGGTGGGGTGGTCGTGCGCTCGACCGTCTCGCGCAGATCCGCGCCGAGAGCGCCGACGAGCGCGTCACGGGCGGCTGACTCCGGCCGGGCCGGAGCCGACGTCGGGCTGGGCCCCCGCCGCCACTTCGACGAGTCGACCCACGTACATCTGCCAGCCCTCGCGGTGGAGATCCGCGTCCGCCTCCGACGGGAACCCCGTATGTCTGAGGCGGAGCAACGTCCCGTCCCCGTCCGCGTGCAAGGTGATCTCCACCGTGGTGGAACCGGGGGGCACGTCCCCGCTCCCCTCCCACCCCCAGGTGAACACGACCCTGCTCGGCGGCTCGACCTCGACGTATTCGCCGAGCGCGACGGCCTCGGGCCCCATGCGCACCCGGTAGCGCCCGCCAGGACGAGGGTCGAGCTCGGCCTGCTGGCCCTTCCACCGCGTGTACTTCTCGGGATCCGTGAGGTACGTGAAGACCTCATCCGGGGTGGCGGCGATACGCCGCTCGACCTCGACGACCGGATCAGCCACGTCGGTCCCGCCGGATCGTCCGCTGGAGCGCGTCCAGGTCTTGCTCCCACATCTGGCGAAGCACGTCGCCCACCGGACCGAGGGCCTCGCGGTCGGCGCGGTAGAAGCGCTTCGTCCCCTCGCGGCGCTCCCGAACGAGGCCGGCCGTCCGCAGGACCTTGAGGTTCTGCGACATGGCAGGCCAACTCACGTCGAACTTGCCCGCGATCTCACCGGACGAGAGCTCCTCGTCCCAGACCAAGCGGAGGATCTCGCGTCGCCGTGGACTGCTGATCGCATCGAGTACCGCCTGCACGCTGCGTATTTAAGCACCTCCTTCGGGTTGACACGACTCTTAAGCCTAGGCTTAAATAGCGGGCTCACACGCCAGAGGGGGACGAGATGGGACGAGAGATCCTGCTGGGAGCTGAAGCCCATGCCGACGCCGCCACGATCGTGGATGCGCTCACCACGAAGGAGGGTCTGTCTTCGTTCTGGACGTCGGACTCGATCGCGGAGCCGGCGGTCGGCAGCGAGGCTCGGTTCGGCTTCCAGGGAGCGCCGGTGCCGTTGCGGATGCGCGTCGACCGGATCGAGCCCCGCGAGGTCACGTGGACCTGCCTCGGCGACTTCCCCTACTGGGAGGGCACGACCGTCGCCTGGTCGCTCTCTCCTGAAGAGGAACACGGTGGGACGAAGGTCCTCTTCCGGCAGGCCGGATTCCCCGACGAGCAGCCGGAGTGGGAGTTCGCGTCGGTCGCATTCACATGGGCGGGGATCCTCGGCAGGCTGAAGGCGCTCGCCGAAACGGGAGATGCCGAGCCGTACCTCGGCTAGCACCCCATGGCGATCGACGTCACCGCGCGAACCGTCATCGCTCGCCCTCGCGAGGACGTCGCCGCCTACGTGGTCGACCACCGCAACGATCCCTTGTGGATCGGAGGTATCAGCGAGTCCGAGCTGCTCGGCGACCCGCCGCTCACGGAGGGATCGCGCGTGCGGCGCGTCGCCTCGTTCCTCGGGAAACGGATCCGCTACGTGAACGAGGTCGTGCGGCTCGTCCCGGGCAGCGTGCTCGAGATGCGGTCGGTGGAGAGCCCGATACCGATGCACATCACGTACGCATTCGCCGACGCACCCGAGGGGACGCAGGTGAGCGTCCGCGTGGAAGGCGAGCCGGAGGGCCTGTACCGACTCGGGGGAACGATGATGAGGCGCGCAGTGCAACGGTCGATCGATCGGGACGTCCTCACGTTGAAGGAAACGCTGGAACGATCGGCAGCGACCTAGAGCAGCGAGGACTGACCGCGCGTCGGCTTGCGGCCCCTGGGTCGGCCCATCGCCGGCTCGTCCTCGGCCGGATGGTCCACGAGCGCGACCACGCGGGCCGACATGAAACGGCCCGTCCGAACGGCCTTGCCGCCCCGCGTCACCTCGGAGACTTCCACCACGCCGCGTCCGGTGGAGACCTCGACCCGGCGACCCGCGCGGGTCGCCTCGATCTCATAGGTCTGGACGCCGTTCCCGATGTCCACCACGATCTCGACGCGGTCGCCCCTCATGCCGACCATGATAGGCGCGGACCCTGACCCGATGTTCGGGAGGTCTTCCGCCGACGCGGTTTCAGCGGATCCGCGTTCGGAGATGAACCGTATCGGGCTCGCCGGGTACGTGGTCGGGGACCGACCCGAGGAGGCAGCGATGACAAACGCCGACGGATCCGAGCGTGACGCGATGGATGTCGGGCAGCCCGAGGAGGCCGAGCTGGCCGACGAGGAGCTCACGCACGCGAAGCCGACACCGGCCGAAAAGCCCGACGAGGACAAAGCCGACGAAGAGCTCGAGCCGCTCGAGGGCGGAGCCGAGACGATGGCCGATCTCGACGAAGAGGCCGGTCAGGCGAACCGACCGGGGACGGAGCGACCGCCCGTCTAGCGGGCTCCTTGCGGTTCGCTTGCACTTGCGTTCTGCTTGCGGTACGCTCCCCGCATGGCTGTCGCGACGATCGAGTTGCCCGTAGGCCTCGTCCAGGAGGTCGAGCGTTCGTTGCCGAGAGCGCTCCGCGGGGAGTCGGCAGCCGCGCGCCGCTACGCCCGAGCGTGGCGTGAGCTCGTCCGGTCGCTGCTCGCCTCCCAGGACGCGGCCGCGGCCGCCGCGGACGTGCTGGATCACGTCGCCCTCACCGCTCCGTTCCATCCCGATGGACCCATCCGCGCCCTGCTGTCGGCGGCGGCCGGCATCATCCCGGGTATGCGCCCCTCCGCGGTCTCCTCGCCTCCGGCATCGTTGCCGGCGCCGCTCCACTACGAGCGCTTCACCCTCGCGGTCCTCGACGAGCTATCCGGCCGTGGTTCGGAGCTGGCCCGGCTCATGGCCGGCTGGCAGCTCTCCGTCTCCGACGTCGCTCGTCTCTTCGGGGTCACGCGCCAGGCCGTGCAACAGTGGCTGGACGACGGCGTCCCTACCGCGCGGCAGCCCAAGCTCCTGCAGATCCTTCGGATCGGTGACCTGCTCGAACGCAACCTGCAGCCTCCACGGATCCCGGCGGTCGTGCGCTCCGACGCCGGTGCCTACGGCGGGCGGTCGATGCTCGAGCTGATCGCCGATGACCGGCACAACGAGCTCCTCGAGTCCGTCGAGCGCTCCTTCGACTGGGCGAGCACCGCGTAGTCGTGCGGTTCCGCCACATCGCCCGTTCCGGACGGTTCGTTCGGGTGGCCCATCCGGACTGGCGCCGACCGCTCGATCCCTCGTTCGCCGCGGCGAGGGGAGGCCGGTGGAATCCGCCCGTCTCGTTCCCGGTCCTCTACCTGTGCGCGACCCCTGCTGTCGCGCGCGAGGTGGTTCTGGGCCGCTTCGAAGGGCTTCCCTACGGGCTCCTCGACCTCCGCTCCGATCGCAGACCGGTCTTGATCGACACCGATGTGCCTCTGCATCGCGCCGTCGACGTCGTGACGGAGGCGGGATGCCGCGCCGCCTCGCTTCCCGTCAGCTACCCCTACGACGCACGCGGCCGGAAGATCGGATGGGAACGAACCCAACCTCTCGGGGAGACCGCCTGGGGCCAGGGAGAAAGGTCGATCGCCTGCCGCAGTGCGGCTCTGCCGAAAGGCGGGGACGGCGAGGAGCTGGCCTGGTTCGTTCGAGAACGGAACGACCGTCTCGCCGTCGCCGCTCGGCGTTCCTTCGACGACTGGTTCTAGCCCGAACGCTCGGGGGAGTCGGGAAGGTTCCTAAGCCCGCCGGGCCGGGTAGGGGGCGTAACGGTGAACGCACCGGCGTACATCGCCTCCGACACATGGCAGTTCGCGTGTCCGGTGACCAGCGTCTCCGTGGGGTAGTCGAGTCGCCTCTTCCGGGACCTCTACTCCACGCGTTCATCCCCGATATCGTCCGTCCATGCGCTTCGCGCCGACGGAAGTGGGGTTCATCGCGGACCCCTACCGCGACTACGCGGAGCTCAGGCGATCCGCACCCGTCGTCTACGACGAGGCGACCGATCACTGGCTGATCTCCCGATTCCGGGACGTCGACGCGCTCCTGCGGGATCGACGGTTCGGCCGAACCTATCTCCACATGTCGTCCCACGAGGAGATGGGCAGGCCGGTGCCTCCGGAGTGGCACACGCCGTTCTGGGACCTGATCAATGCCGGGATCTTGGATATGGAGCCGCCCGACCACACGCGGGTTCGGAAGCTCGTATCCAAGGCGTTCACCCCGAGGTTCGTCGAAGCCCTGCGCCCCCGGGTGCAGGAGATCTTCGACGGACTGGTCGACGAGGTCGAGGGCGCGGGAGCGTTCGACATGCTGCCGACGCTGGCCGAGCCGCTGCCCGTCACCGTGATCGGGGACATGCTCGGCGTCCCCACCTCAGACCATCACCTGCTGCGGCCGTGGTCCGCCGACATCGTGAAGATGTACGAGCTGAACCCGTCACCGTCATCGCAACAGGACGCCGTTCGGGCCAGCGTCGAGTTCTCCGAGTACCTGCGAGGGCTGGCCCGTGAGCGTCGGATGGACCCCGGCGATGACCTGATCTCGGCGCTCGTCCACGTGGTCGAGGAGGGCGAGCACCTCACCGAGGATGAGCTCGTGGGCACGTGCGTGCTGCTCCTCAACGCCGGCCACGAGGCGACCGTGAACTCCACCTTGCTGGGATGGTGGGCGCTGTTCCGCCATCCCGATCGTCTGAAGGAACTCCGCGCCGATCCGTCGCTCCTGCCGACCGCGATCGAGGAGCTGCTTCGGTTCCAGACGCCGCTCCCGATGTTCGAGCGATGGGTCCTGGAGCCGTTCGAGCTTCACGGCGTCGCGATCCCGAAGGGCGCCGAGCTCGGACTGCTGTTCGATTCCGCGAACCGCGACGAGGACATCTTCGACGATCCGGACGAGCTCCGTATGGATCGGAAACCGAACCCGCATCTCACGTTCGGCGCGGGGATCCACTTCTGCCTCGGCGCGGCTCTCGGCCGGATGGAGCTGCAGATCTCGTTCCGGACGTTGCTGGAACGCTTCCCCGGCCTCGAGCTGCGGGAGGAGCCGAGCTACAAACCCAACTACATCATCCGGGGGCTGGAAGGCCTCCTCGTCAGCCCGTAGGTCCCCGGGACCGGAGGAAGGAGCGCATCGCTTGAGCGACGACAGGTACGAACGAGGCAGGGAGCGGTTCCTCGAGGTGCACGACGAGAAGGCGCTCGCGACGGTCGAGGGCCTCGGCGACCTCGGGCGCGCGATCGTGGAGTTCGCCTACGGCGACGTCTACTCGAGGCCGGGGTTGACGCTCCGCGACCGGGAGATCGCGGCCGTCGCCGCGCTGGTGGCGACCGGACGCTCCTCGCAGATACCCCAACACTTGCGCGCGTCGCTGAAGGCCGGCATCACGCCCGACGAGCTCCGCGAGATCATCCTGCAGACCGCGACGATCGCGGGTTTCCCGCCCGCGATGAACGCGATGTCCACGTTGAAGACCGTGCTGGGACCCGAGTCCTGAGGATCTCGTGCCGAGCGTCAGTCGGGGCGGGACGGGACGGTGTCCTTGACGGGGAGAGGGACACGCTCGTACTCGAGGATCCTTCCCCACGGCACGTGGATCTTCTTCAGGTGGATGGTGGCGGCCTCGATGTTCACGGCATCGACCACGAGGAGGTCCGCCGTCCACGGACCGGGGTCGAACCGATCCGCGCGGACCTTCAGCGTCTCTCCGGATTCGGAGCCGTCATCCAGCCAGGCCCGGACCTCGGCATGCGTCATGAGCTCCGGCTCTTCGAGCGGCTGCACGACGTCGCGGACGTACCGGATCACCCGGTGCCACGGCACGATCGTCCTTCCGTTCAGCATGATCCCGCGCTCGGTCGCCTCGAACGACTCCGTCGGCACGTCCTGGATCGCGACGCCACCTGCCAGATCGGCGAGGTAGACGCGGTAGACACTGTCTTCGCTCATCTCGGATCGAGACTATCCCCCGGACGGGCCGCGGGCATCGGCCAGAAGACCCAGGCCAAGAGACCAGAGAGGGACCCCGGTCGGATGGTCCATCCGAGTCAGTTCACGCCCTCGTCCAGTCGATAGACGGTGTCCGAAGTGAAGTCCACGGTCCAGAGGTTCCCCGCCGCAGGGATGGGGCCGGAGCCGACGAGATCGAACTGGTCGACGACCTCGCCGCTCCCGGCGTCCAGCCCGGAAGATCGTGCCGTTGTTCCCGGACACCCAGTACGAGTCGCCGATCACGACGCCGCCGAACAGGGAGCCGTCCACGGCAAGACGGTCCCGAACCTTCCCCGTCCTGAGATCGACACGCAGGACGTTCCCTTCGAAGGAGCTCGAGACCCACAGGAAGTTCCCACCGATCGCGAGCCCCTCCGGCTCGTAGGAATCGAGCAGGATCCGATCTGCGATCGAGTGGCTCATCGGATCGATCCGCACGAGCTCGCTCCTGGCCGCGACGGTCCAGAATACGTCGAGACGCCGCCGGGGGGCTCTGTCGCCATCGGGTCTATGCTCGAAGTGTGAGCCTCTACCGACTCCAGGACCCGATCCCCATGCTCTCGGCGCCCATCCTGCTCGCGGCGTTCGACGGGTGGATCGACGCGGCGGGCGCGGCGACCGCGTGTGCCAACCACGTGGCGGAGGAGGGCCGAGTCGTCGCCTCGTTCGACGTCGATTCGTTGAACGACTATCGAGCCCGACGACCGGTCCTCGACGTCGTGGACGGCGTGCTCGCACGGATCCAGTGGCCGGACATCTTGCTGCGGCACGTGCGCGTGGGCGACCGCGACATCCTCGTCCTCGTCGGCCCCGAGCCCGACTACAAGTGGAAGCAGCTCGGCGACGACATCGTGGAGCTCGCACGCCGGCTCGGCGTCGTGGAATGGATCAGTCTCGGCGCGATCCCGGCGGCGGTCCCCCACACCCGGCCGGTGCCGGTGCTCGCGACGGCCTCGACGGGTGCAGCGCTGCGGGACGGAGAGCAGCAGGGCCCAGGCGGGATCCTGCGCGTGCCCGCCGCCGCGCTTTCCGCGGTGGAGATGACCGTGGCGGGTGCCGGGATCCCGGCGATCGGCTACTACGCGCAGGTGCCGCACTACATCGGCGCGGCCGCGTACGCGCCGGCCACGCTGGCGCTGCTCCAGCATCTGGAGCGGCGCCTCGGGGTGACGATCCCCTTGGGGACGCTGGGCGACGACGCCGTCGCGCAGCGGCAGCGCCTGGACGCGGCGATCGCCGAGGACGAGGACTCACGTGAGTATCTGGCTCGTCTGGAAACGCTCGCCAGCGAGGAACGGATGCCGACCGGCGACGAGCTGGCCACGGAGATCGAGCGCTACCTGAAGGAACAGACCTAGAGGGCATCCCGGCCTCGCGCCCCCTGAGCCTCACCGTAGGGCGAGGGCAGCGGTCATCGCGAACGTCTCGGTGAGCTCGATCGTCGCGCCGAGCGTGTCTCCGGTCACGCCGCCGCGATGGCGGCGTGACCATCGCCCGACGACGATCACGACGGCCACGGCGGTCGCGGCCATCGCACCGACCACCGGCCCGACCGTGAGGATGCCGACGACCGACGCCGACACGAGCCCCACGAGGCAGGGGCCGAGGCCCACGCCCCGGGTCCACCCGCCGGTCCCGGACTCGGGGCCGGCGTAGGGGAGAGCGGTCATGAGGGCGAGCGCGGCGGCGCGCCCGAGGACGCCCGCCGCGATCGCCTCGACCGGGAACCGAGGGCCGGTCACGAGCGCGCTCACCACCGAGACCTTCAGGAGGAGGTCGAGTGCGAGCGTGGTGCCTCCGAACACCCCGAGCCGCGGATCGTGCATCGCCGTCGAAGGGTCGCCGCCCGAGAGCGCCGCACCGACTCCGTCGGCGGTGTCGGCCAGCCCGTCGAGGTGCATGGCGGCGGTCACGAGCGTTCCGGCGGTCACGCCGAGCGCGGCCGCCGGGAGTGGCGGGAGCGCGATCGCCGCACTCCAGGCCGCGGTCGCCGTCAGCGCGCCGATCAGCGCGCCCACGGCAGGGAACAGGAACAGGCTGCCACGCAGTTCGCGCGCGTCGATGTCGGTGCGACGACCGATCGGCACCGCGGTGAGGAAGGTCACGGCGACGGCGGCTGAGCGGAGCACCTCACGCACGGCTGACACCCGCCGCCTCGAAGGTCGCCATGTCCGTCAGGATCGCGATCGCCGAGCGAACCAGCGGCAGCGCGAGCGCGGCGCCGGACCCCTCCCCCAGTCGGAGCTCGAGGTCCAGCAGCGGCTCGAGCCCGAGGCGCTCGAGGACGAGCGTATGCCCGGGCTCCGGGGAGCGGGTGGCCGCGACCAACGAGCCGACCGCGTCGGGCGACAGGGCCGAGGCGACGAGCGCCGTGGCGCCGGTCACGAAGCCGTCCAGGAGCACCGGCACACGGCGGGACGCGGCGCCGAGGATCACTCCGGTGAGGAACGCGATCTCGAGCCCGCCGAGCGAGGCGAGCGTCGCGATCGGATCGGCGCTCCCCGTTCGGAGACCGTTGGCGTAGAGCGCCCTCCGGACCACCTCCACCTTGCGCCCGACGCCGGCATCGTTCAACCCTGTTCCCGGGCCACACGTCTGTGCGGGATCTGCGGGGAGGAGCGCGGCACACAAGGCACTCGCGGCCGTGGTGTTGCCGATGCCCATGTCGCCGACGGCGAGGATGCCGACCCCGTCGCCGGCGAGCTCGTCCGCCAGGACGATGCCTCGTTCGATCAGGCCGAGAGCGACGGGAACCTGCATCGCGGGGCCCCTCGCGATGTTCCCCGTGCCGCGGACGCCGTTCACGACCTCCGAACGCACGCCGTCGACGTCCGGTAGCCCGATGACGCCCGCATCGATCACCACGAGGCGTGCCCCCGCTTCCCGCGCGAGCACCGCCACCGCTGCCCCGCCGCTCGCGAAGTTCGCGAGCATCTGGCCGGTCACCTCCTGCGGATACGGGCTCACCCCTTCGCCCACAACGCCGTGGTCCGCCGCGGCAACGACGATCGCCGGTGACAGCGCAACGGCCGGCACCTCTCCTCGGATCGCCGCGAGCCTGCACGCCAGATCCTCGAGCTTGCCCAGGCTTCGCGGCGGCTTGGTCTTCGCGTCCAGCAGTTGGGCGGTTCGGCGTTCGATATCCGCCTCGGCTGGCCGGATGCGCGACACAGTCCCCTCCAGCCGGGTGGTCATGAGAGATCCACGTCCTCGAGGGCGAGCGCCTTACCGGCGACGACGAAGTACGCGTGCTCCGCCTCGCGAACGAAGGTCGCGTTGACCCGGCCGAGCGTGTCCCTGTATCGGCGGGCGAGCGCGTTGACGGGCACGATCCCGAGGCCCACCTCGTTGCTGATGACGACCGCCGCTGCATCTCGGTGCGCGAGCCCCGTCGCGATCTCGCGCGCCTCCTTGACGATCCGCTCGCCGTCGATCCCCGCTTCCATCACGTTCGACACCCACAGCGAGAGACAGTCCAGGACGACGAAGGCTCCGGCGGAGACATCGCCGAGCGCCGAAGCCAACCCGAGAGGCGCCTCGACGGTTGTCCAGCCCACCGGTCGGACCTCTCGGTGTCTCCGGATCCGCTCCGTCATCTCCTCGTCGCGAGCCTCCGCGGTCACGACGACGGACACCGGTCCCTCGGTGGCCGACGCGAGCCTGGTGGCCAACTCCGACTTCCCGCTCCGGGCCCCACCCAGCAGCACGGTCAGCCCCATCAGTACTCGATCCCGCGCATCGCGCCGACACCCGTGTCGAACGCATGCTTGATGCTCGCCATCTCCGTCACGGTGTCGGCGACGGCACAGAGCGCGGCCGGCGCGTCCCGGCCGGTCGCGACGACGTTCACCTGCGGCGG
The DNA here is from genome assembly GCA_035512775.1 of Actinomycetota bacterium. Lineage (GTDB taxonomy): Bacteria > Actinomycetota > UBA4738 > UBA4738 > HRBIN12 > JAJNBA01. The sequence goes on from DATKDI010000024.1 coordinate 86,937, forward strand.
CCGACCCCGGATCGTCTCGACGACCTCACTCGAGTCGATCCATCCCCAGTTCATCGGGTAGGTGATCTCGTCCAGCACGACGAGCTCGTGCGCGCCCGCCCGGATCAGATCCCGCGCGGCACTCCACGCATGGCGCGCGATCGCCTCGGTGCGATCCATGTCGGTCGAATCCCACGTGAACCCGTCGCCCATCGACCACCACTCGGCGCCGAGCTCGCGACCCGACGCCTCCTCGCCGGTCTTCCAACGGCCGTCCTTCACGAACTGCACGACGGACACGCGCCAGCCGCGAGCAAGGGCTCGCATGACGATGCCCATCGCAGCGGAGGTTTTCCCCTTGCCGTTTCCCGTGTGCACGAGCACGCGCGACGGGACACGCTCACGGGCGCGAGGAGGCCGTTCGGCCGGCGGTCGATCGCGGCCGTGCGTCATCGGTCGCTCCGTCCGGACACCGGGACGACGGCCCATCCGATGTCGCCGTCGCCGATCACACGAACGCTCGCCCCGAAGTGCTCGGCGATGACGGCGGCATCGAGCACGTCCGCCCGGGAGCCCTCCGAGACGAGTCGCCCCCGCGACAGGAGGGCGAACCGATCGGCGAATCGACCCGCGAGGGTGAGGTCGTGCATCGTCGAAAGCACGGTGAGACCGTGTTCGCGACGGAGCTCGTCCACCAGTTCGAGAACCCGGATCTGATGGCCGAGATCGAGCCCCGTCGTCGGCTCGTCGAGGAGCAGGAGGGGCGCCTCTTGCGCGAGCGCGCGGGCGAGCACGACGCGCTGCAGCTCCCCTCCCGAAAGGGTGTCCAACCGCCGGTCCGCCGCCCACACGAGCTCGAGTCGCTCGAGCGCCCGTTCGACGGCGGAGAGATCCGACCGCCGCTCGGTCCCGAGGACGCCGAGGTGCGGCGTCCGTCCGAGGAGCACGTAGTCCCGGACCGTCACGCCGTCGGGGATCACGGGCTGCTGCGTCACGAGCGCCACGAGGCGAGCGCGCTCGCGCCGGGGGTAGGCGCCGAGCTCTCTGCCCCACAGGTCGACGCGACCATGGAAGGGCACGAGTCCGGCCACGGCATGAAGGAGCGTCGTCTTGCCCGCCCCGTTCGGCCCGATCGCACACACCCACGATCCGGCGGTGACCTCGAACGTGATCTCGCGCAGGATCTCCTGCCCGCCGAGGCGCACGCCGATGCCCGCGACGGCGAGCGCCACGCTGTGGCCGTTGCGAGCAGGGAGCGTCGTCACGCGGCTCTCCTTCCGCTCCGTCGGAGCGCGAGCACGAAGAACGGGGCCCCGACGAACGCCGTGATGACGCCGATCGGGATCTCGGCCGGTGCGACGGCGGTCCGAGCCACCACATCGACGAGGATCAGGAACGCGGCGCCGAACAGCACGGAGAGCGGCAGGACCTGGCGGTAGGAGCTGCCCGCGAGGAGCCGGACCGTGTGCGGAACGATGATGCCGACGAAACCGATCAGCCCCGCCACCGAGACGGCCGCCGCCGTCGCGAGCGAGGCCGCCACGACGACCACGAGGCGGAGGCGACCGACGTTGAGGCCGAGGCTCTCGGCCTCAAGGTCACCCACCTCGATCACGTCGAGGAGCCGGCGGACCAACCAGAGGGTCGTGACCGCGATGACCACCGACGGCAGCGCGATCCCAGCGTCGTCCCAGCCTGTGGTCCCGAGCCGTCCGAGGATCCAGGAGTACACCTGACGGAGGGTGTCGGCGTTCTGTTGCTGGATGAATGTCTGCACGGCCGTGAGGAACGACGCCACGGCGATCCCCCCGAGGATCAGGCTCGTCGACGACCTGCCGCCCAGGCCGGATCGGCCCAGTCCGTACGCCATGCCCACGCCGCTCACGGCGCCGATGAAGGCTGCGAGCGGCACCGTGACGGCGAATGCCGTCGAAGGTCCGAACGCGACCGCGATCGTCGCCCCCAGCCCGGCCCCCGCCGCGGCGCCGAGGAGATACGGGTCCGCGAGCGGGTTCCGGAACACCGCTTGGTACGCGGCTCCCGACGCCGACAGCGACGCGCCCACGAGCCCCGCGACGATCACCCGGGGGAGGCGGAGATCCGCGAGGATAGCCGCCTGCTGCTCGGACATCCCCGATGGCTGATCTCCGAAGGAGATCAGCCATCGGAGCGCGGCGCCGGGCGCGATGTGCACCGGTCCCACGAGCAGACCGGCCACGATCGACGCAGCGAGCACCGCCACGCCGAGCGCGATCGCGCGCGTCCTCCGGCTCACGCCGCCTTCGCCTCCATGACTTCTGCCACCGCCTCCGCGATCCGGCGCAGGTAGTCGACGACCCGCGGTCCCCACCGCGACGCCACGTCGTCGTCCAACGGGATCACGCCCGCGTTCTCCACCGCGGCGATCCGATCCCATCCAGGACGCGCCGCGACGGTCCGGGGCGACTGGCCGCAGCACTTCGTGTCCGCGAGGAAGATCAGATTTGGATCGGCGTCCACGATGTATTCGGCTGAGAGCTGCGGATACCCGCCGCCCGCACCCTTCGCCTCATCCGCGATGTTCTCGAGCCCCACCAGCGAGTACAGCTGTCCGATGAACGTCGACGACGTGACCGAGTAATAGGTGTCATCGAGCTCGTGGTAGTAGGTGACGGGTTCTGACGGTGGTTCGATCGAACCTGTGATCGATCGGATCTCCGTGCGCATCCGGTCGACGACGACTTCCGCCTCGGCGGCGTTCCCGGTCGCTACACCGAGCTGCTCGATCTGTACGTACACATCGTCGAGCGCAGCGGCTGCCGGCTGCTGGAGCGCCGGGATGCCGAGGCCCTCGAGGGCGGAGTCCAGGTCACCCGGATCGGTCGAATAGACGACCAGGTCCGGTCCGTACGAGGCGATCGCCTCGACGTTGGGTTCGAAGCCGGAGAGATCGGTGACGGGCGCATCGGACGGATAGTTCGACTGGTCGTCGACCGCCTCGACCTGATCCCCGGCGCCGATCGCGAAGAGCATCTCGGTCGAGGTCGGCGAAAGCGAGACGATCCGACGGGGGTGCGCCGCGATGGTCACATCACCGTTCGCGGCCTCGATCGTCACCGGGAACGGGGCTGTCGAGGAGGGTTCCTCGTTCGGCGGGCCCTGCGGGATGGTGGCCTCCCCGCACGAGGCGAGGAGCAGGACGGCGGCGATACCGCCGATGAACCGGTGAACCATGGCGCGTCTCCCTTCACGCGAAGGCGACGGTCCTCTCGCGCTCGGGCAGGTCTCCTGACTTCCGGATCCTCGCTCCCCCGACCCTTCCCGGGCCCTTCCGATGGACTTGGGCCCAGTGGTTCGTGTCGGGTTCGCTCCCCGGTCACAGTGGCGCGACCGTGCCGGATTCCCACCGGCTTCCCTCTTCGGTCCTTCGGCGTCCAGCCTCCGGACCGTCCGGCCGCTCGCGCTGTCGCGCTCGCGGCCACTCGGGCACGTGAACCTATGTGCCGCGGAGTCTAGCGCGAGCGCTCCCTAGGCGGGCTCGCACCACGATGAGCGCTCGACCGCCCAACCTGGATCGAGAGGCGCGAGGAGCATCGTCATCTCGACCCCCTGCTCGTTCTTTACGACCAACTCCTCCGTGCCCGTCGACTCGCCCGGCGCGCTCGCGACCACGCCCGCGGCGATCGCCTCGTCAGAGGCAGTCATCTGGAGGCGCTCGAGCTCCGTGCGCACCGCATCCTCTCGTGTCGCGTCGCCGGATCCGCCCGCATCGCTCGTCGACTCGGTTCGAGTGAAGCCATCCGGACAGGCCGGATCATCCGCATCTCCATCGGAACCGGAGCAGGCCACGCCGCCCGCCAGCACACCGGACAGCACGACCGCGAAGAACGCATTCCGAAGCACGTCATGACCGTAATCGGAGAGGCCCGACTCGTGTGGGATGCTCTCCCGCATGCCGGCGCCGACCGAACGCACGCAGGTTCACCGACACCCGGAACGGGGTGACTACGACCGTCCGACGATCGACGCCATCCTCGACGAAGCCTTGATCTGCCACGTCGCCTTCAACGACGCCGAGGGCGCCCCGCGATGCCTCCCGACGATCCACGCCCGCGTCGGCGACACCGTCTATCTGCACGGCTCGAAGGCCGCGCGCGCGTGGAAGGCGCTCCGCGACGGCGCCGAGGTCTGCATCGTGGCCACGATCGTCGACGGTCTCGTGATGGCGCGGAGCGCCTTCAACCATTCGATGAACTACCGCTCGGTCGTGGTGTTCGGCACGGCGCGGGAGGTCACCGATCCCGAGGAGCTCCACACCGCCGCGACGGCGATCACCTCCCATGTCGCCCCCGGACGTGAGCACGAGGCCCGGATGCCCACGGAGGCCGAATACAAGCAGACCCTCCTCTTGGCCCTCCCGCTGGACGAGGCCTCGGCCAAGGTCCGCACCGGCCCACCGAAAGACGACGCCGAAGACATGGAGCTCCCGATCTGGGCGGGTGTGCTGCCGCTGCATACGCGGCCCGGCGAACCCGAACCCGATCCCCAGCTCAGTGACGGACTCGAAGTCCCCCCATCCGTGACGAGGTACCACCGCCCCCGCGGGCGGTGAGCTCACCCGTCGAACGGGGTCCACGGCTCCGCGACAGCTTCCGCGCGCTCCCGCGCACCGCCTGGGTCCTGTTCGCGGGCACGTTCGTGCTCCGACTGGGGAGCTTCGTCTTCCCGTTCCTCGCGCTGTACCTCACGAACAACGGTCTCTCGGTGACCGAGGCGGGTCTGGCGATCACCGGCTACGGGGTCGGGGCGATGCTCGCGCAGCTCTCAGGGGGCCTCCTGACCGACCGGATCGGACGCCGGAACGCGATCTCGATCTCGATGATCACCTCCGCAGCCCTGGTGTTGCTCCTCCTCGAGGCGCGCTCGCTCCTCGCTGTTCTGAGCGTCGTGATCGTCTATTCGTTCTTCGCGGAGCTCCACCGTCCCGCTTCGGGTGCGCTGATCGCCGACCTGGTCCCCCCGGAGCACCGCGTGGCCGCGTACGCGTTCAACCGGCTGCTGTTCAATCTCTCGTTCGCGATCGGTCTCGCACTCGGCGGGCTCCTCGCGGAAGAGCACTTCCGGGAGCTGTTCATCGCCGACGCCGCCACCTCGGTGATCTTCGGCGTGATCTCGCTCGTCGCGCTCCCCCACGGCACCCGGACGACGAAGGACCAGGACCGGCAGATCGGCACCGCCCGGGCTGCGATCCTCGGCGACAAGGGCTTCCTCCTCGTTCTCGGGGCGATCCTCGCCGGAGGACTCGTCTACGCACAGGGGTACTCGACGTTCCCACTGTGGGTCCGCGACCAGGGCTTCCCCGAGAGGGTCTACGGCTTCCTGCAGGGGGGGAACGGCCTCCTCGTCGCCGTGCTCGAGCTCGGCGTGACCTCGATCGCCCTGCGGTACCCAAGGATCAGGATGATCGCCCTGGGCGTGCTCCTCACGGGTCTCGGGTTCGGCGGGTTCGGCGTCCTCCTGTCCGGCGTCGGGATGGCGGTCGCGGTCGCCATCTGGAGCTTCGGCGAGATGTTCGGCTCCGCGAGCACGGCGGCGTTCATCGCAGACCGTGCGCCCGCCCACCTGCGAGGTCGCTATCAGAGCTCCCTCGGGATCACGTACTCGCTGTCGTTCACGATCGGGCCGATCGGTGGCACGGCGATCTACGGATGGTCGCCGAGTGGCCTCTGGATCGTCTGCGCGGCATTGGGTCTGATCGGAGCAGCACTGGCTCTCGCCGGTGAGCGGTATCCCGCACCCACCCTCGCCAAGCCGCCTCCAGGTTGACGCTCCCCTACTGGTGAGCTATATATCGAACCGATATACCGGACCGATATATCGTCCGCCACGGATCTCGAAGGGACACCGAACATGCTCGAACTCGCGGTCCTGGGCCTCCTGAAGGAGCGACCCATCCATGGCTACCAGCTCTCGCGGGAGCTGGGCGACTCACTGGGCGGCCTCTGGCGCGTCTCGTACGGCTCGCTGTACCCGACCCTTCGCCGCCTGGAGCACGACGGCGCGATCGAGTCCGAGGCCGGTGACGAGCGAGGCGCTCGCCGCAAGAAGGTCTACCGGATCACGCCGAAGGGGGAGCAGATCTTCCTCGAGCTCCTCCAGGAAACGCCGAACGACACGCAGGGCGAGGACGCCCGGTTCCGGATGCGTCTCGCGTTCTTCCGGTACTTGCCGCCGGAGACCCGTATCCGCCTGCTGGAACGGCGCCGTCAGGCGCTGCAGGAGCGGCTCGCAACCATCGCGGAGTCGCTCAGTGCCGGTCGCGGGAGCACCGACGACTACGGTCGCGCGCTGATCGAGCACAACCGCAGCGTGACCGAGTCCGACATCACGTGGCTCGAGCAGCTGATCGCCGCCGAGCGCATCAAGAACGTCCCGACCGGGGGGTTGAAGCGCCGCCGCGAGGCGCTTCGTGGACGGGCGGGCTCAAGCAGCGAAGCGGTAGCTCGTGGATCCGCGGGCTCAAGCAGCGAAGCGGTAGCCCACGGAAGGGAGCGCATCTCGTGAACAAGGTCCGTATCGCGATCGTCGGCGTGGGCAACTGCGCCTCCTCGCTCGTCCAGGGCCTGGAGTACTACAAGGACGCCGACCCGTCGGAGAAGGTCCCCGGTCTGATGCACGTCGAGCTCGGCGGGTACCACGTCCGCGACATCGAGGTCGTGGCCGCGTTCGACGTCGACGCGAAAAAGGTCGGCACGGACGTCGGGGAAGCGATCTTCTCCGAGCCGAACAACACCATCAAGTTCTCCGAAGTGCCACCGACTGGCGTCACCGTGAGCCGCGGCCGGACGCTCGACGGACTGGGCGCCTTCTACCGCGAGGTCATCACGGAATCCGACGAACCCGAGGCCGACGTGCTGCAGGTCCTCAAGGACTCGAACGCCGACGTCATGATCTCGTATCTCCCCGTCGGCTCCGAAGAAGCCGCACGGTTCTACGCGCAGTCCGCGATCGACGCGGGCGTGGGCTTCGTGAACTGTCTGCCGGCGTTCATCGCCTCGGATCCCGTGTGGGCTCGGAAGTTCGGCGAGGCGGGCGTGCCGATCGTGGGGGACGACATCAAGTCGCAGGTCGGCGCCACGATCACGCACCGTCTCCTCGCGAAACTCTTCGAGGACCGCGGCGCGGAGCTCGACCGGACGTACCAGCTGAACTTCGGCGGGAACATGGACTTCATGAACATGCTGGAGCGCTCCCGACTCACCTCGAAGAAGATCTCGAAGACGCAGTCCGTGCAATCGCAGCTCGACGTGCCGCTCGACAAGGACTCGATCCACATCGGTCCATCCGACCACGTCCCGTGGCTCGAGGACCGCAAGTGGGCGATGATCCGTCTCGAGGGTCGGAACTTCGGCGACGTGCCGATCTCGATCGAGATGAAGCTCGAGGTCTGGGACTCGCCCAACTCCGCCGGCGTCGTGATCGACGCCGTCCGCTGCGCGAAGCTCGCGAAGGACCGAGGGGTGGGCGGGCCGCTGATCGGACCGAGTGCCTACTTCATGAAGTCGCCCCCGGTGCAGTTCTCAGACTCGGCGGCGCACGACATGGTCGAGAGCTTCATCCTCGGCAACGGTCACGCTGAGGACCAAGACTGGACGCGCTTCTTCGACGCCCAGGCCTCCGAAGCCTGACCGCAAGGTTCACGACCCCGGCTCGGATAGCCTGACGGCTCGGTGGGAACCGGGCCGGGCTCGATCGAACGCATCCGCGGGGCTCTCGCGAGCCCCGACTTCCGCAGGCTGTTCGCCATCCGGCTGGTCAGCCAGTCATCCGACGGATTGTTCCAGGCGGCGCTGGTGGCCTCGGTCGTGTTCCTCTCCCCCGAGGGCCAGGACACCGCGGCCGGCTTCCTCAAGGCGACGCTCGTCATCGCGCTGCCGTACTCGATCCTCGGCCCCTTCACCGGCGTGTTCATCGATCGATGGCGGCGGCGGCGGATCCTTCTGCTCGCGCCGTGGGCGAAGGCGGCCCTCGTCGGCCTCGTGCTGTTCGACCCGATCGGACAGGCGATCCCGTTCTACTCCGGCGCGCTGCTCGTGCTCTCGGTGAACCGGTTCTTCCTCGCGACAGCCGCCGCCGTCGTCCCGCGACTGGTACCGCACGAGGACCTGCTCGTCGCGAACTCGCTCGCCACCGTGGGCGGGACGGTGGCGCTGCTCACCGGCATATTCGTCGGGGGACGGGTCGTGGACGCCATCGGCGGGGCGAACCCGACGATCCCCGTCGTCGTCGTCGCGGCCTGCGGCTGGCTCACCGCGTCGTGGATCGCATCGAGGATCGCGAGCCCACTGAAACCCCACACCAAACCCGAGGACCCCGACCTGCTTCGGCATCAGCTGAAGCGGGTCGGTGTGGAGTTCGCCGATGGCGCCCGGCGGCTCCTCCGGAGCCCGCGCGCCATCGGCCCCATCACCTCGATCACGCTCGACCAGATCGGTCAGGGGATCGTCCTCACGCTCTCGTTGGTCTATTTCCGCGACGACTTCGGCGAGGGGGTGGCGTCGTTCTCCAACCTCATCGGGGCGGGCGGGGTCGGCGTCCTCGTCGGGATCCTCACGGTCGGCGAGCTCGAGGAGCGCTTCTCGAAGCCGCGGATCGTGGCCGGCGCATTCGTCGCCGGCGGTATCGTGCTGATCGCCGTCTCGTTCTTCATCCGGGACTGGAGCGTCCTGCTCGCGAGCTTCGCGGTGGGGCTCACGTTCGCGTGGAAGAAGATCCCGGTGGACACGATGGTGCAGGAAGCGACCCCCGACGGGTATCGCGGGCGCGTGTTCAGCGTCTACGACGTCGTCTACAACATGGCGCGGGTCCTGGCGGGGGCCCTCGCCATCTGGATGATCCCCGGACTCGGTCGCGCGGGCACGCTCGCGGCGGTCGGCATCGTGTTCCTCCTTTGGGTACCGGTCATCGGCCGCTGGTACGGGCGGGAGCCGGAGCTGACGATCCGCTCCTACGCCGGCGGTCGTGCCGACGAGGAGCCGCGGTCGATCGTCTGGGGTGGCGTCGAGGAACCGGTCGAAGTCGTCAGAACCTGGCGAGAGGAGCGGGACGGCGCGCGCCGACTGGGGTTCCGCCTCGCGCTCCCCGACGGGACGGAGCTGGACGTGAGCCGCCCGGAACCTGACGGCCCGTGGCGCGTCGACCGCGAAGCCGACCGCCCGGGCACCTCGCCCTCAGCACGTATCGTGTCCGACCGAGAGATACAGGAGCGGCCTTGAACGAGCTCACCAAGAGGAAGGCGCTCGTCGCCGGCGCCATCGCGCTGGCGTTCCTTTCCATCGTCGCCGGGGCACTGATCGCGCTCTCCGACGGCGAGGAACGAACCCAGACACCGAGCCCGGGCACGACGCCCACGCAGACTTCCGAGCCGAGCGAAAGCCCCGAGCCCACCGAGACGCCCGAGCCGTCCCAGAGCCCCGAACCCCCCGGCTCACAGTCCCCCAGCCTGGAGGACGGGCGCCACTTCGTGTACGTGAAGAGGGCGTCCCGGTTGGAGAACGGCACGACGAGGATCCGGTTCGACCTCGCGTACTTCTACCAAGGGCAGCGAGCGGAGCGCGAGGCGGCGGAGCGGGGAGACGAGGTCGTGAGCGGCTACTACATCGTGAATGACAACCCGCGGCTCCGGACCCTGCCCGTTGCGGAGGACGCGGAGGTCGAGTACATCCCGTCGAGCCAGTGTTGCGAGCTTCAGGCGGGGGACATCGACGCGTGGGTCGAGGCCGTGCTCGAAACCAACCCCACCGACTACGGGGGGACGAACGTCCCGTGGTTGTTCACGGTCGAGGGCGGCCAGATCACGGGGATCGAGCAGCAGTATCTTCCGTAGCGGCCTCGGCGGTCGCCGGCGCGGCCCCGCGCACTCGGAAGGCGATGAACCCCGCCGCGACGGCGACGCCACCGCTCGCGACGAGAGCCTCGGGCGCGCCCCAGCTCTCCGCGACCCATCCGGCGATCGGCCCGCCGATCGCGCTGCTTCCGAGGAAGATCGTCGTGTACAGCGCCATCACCCGCCCACGCATGTCCGCCCTGGTGAACCGCTGCAGTGTCGAGTTCGCCGTGATCGCGAACAACATCGAGGCGTACCCGACCGGCACCATCGCGATCAGTCCCAGCACGAACGTCGGCGCCCACCCCGCGACGGCGAGGAACACGCCGAACGCCACCGAGAAACCGGCCAGCCGCCGTAGCGTCGGCTGGGTCTGTCGGTTGGCCATCGCGATGGCACCGAGGAACGCCCCGAGCCCGAGGGCGGCGTACAACCAGCCCAGCTCCATCCCCGAGCCCTCGTAGGTCCGATGCGCCTGGAGCGGGATCAAGACGCTGAAGTTGAACGTGAACAGGTAAACGAGCGCCATCACGACCAGCGGTACGCGGAGCGCTTGGGAACTCCAGACATACCGGAGCCCGGCGCGCACGAGGCCCGGTTCCCGCTCGGCCTTGCGTTGCGGATGGAGCTCGCCGATGCGCATCGCCAGCAGGGCGACGATCACCCCGACGTAGGACACCGCGTCCAGCAGGTACGGCGACCAGAGACCGAACGTGTCGATCATCGTCCCGGCGATCGCGCCCCCCAGCACGCGGGTGCCGGTGAACACCGCGCTGTTCAGGCTGACCGCGTTCGTGATGTGCTCCTCCCCGACCAGCTCGACGTAGAACGACTGCCGCGTCGGGGGCTCGATCGCGAGGATCAGCCCCGTCAGGAACGCGATCACGAACACCATCCAGATCTCGACGACATCCGTGGCGACCAGCGCGAACTGGAGGGCGGCGAGCACGGCGTAGCCCGCGTTCGACCAGACGAGGATGCGCCGCTTGTCGAACCGGTCGGCGATCGAGCCCGCGTAGACCCCGAAGAGCAGGACCGGTAGGAAGAGGAGCGCCGCCTCGATCCCCAGCGCGACGCCGCTGTCCGTGAGCCGCAGCACGAGGACCGCGCCGGCGGTCCAGTTCACCCACGTGCCGGTGACGGAGATCAGCTGGCCGACGAAGAAGAGCCGGAAGTTCCTCGAGATGTGCATCGAGGCGAACGTCTTCCGCAACTCGTCGCTCAGCCGGGACATGCACCCAGACTACGAGGCACGCCAACAGCGCCAACGACAACGCCTCACGCGAGCGGCGGCGCGATGATCTGGATGACTAGATGAAGAGGCTCACGGCCGCGTCGCGCATCTCCGCGATCGCCGTCGCGGCCCCGATCGGCTCCTCGAGCCCGTCCAGCAGGTCCTCCCGCTTCAGGCCGAGCAGGTCCATCGTCATCTGGCAGGGGATCAGGCGGACGCCGAGGTCCTGCGCCGTCTGGATCAACTCCTCGGGCTTGGCCACCTGATGATCGGTCGCCAGCTTCTTGAACATCGCGGGACCGGCGCCGGCGAACTGGTAGCGGCTGAGCTTCGCCTTCTGGGCGGACCCGGGGTTCATCACCGACATCATCTTCTGCATCCAGTTGGAGCCGGTGACGCGCACGTCCGGCTTCACGATCGCGAACAGTCCCCAGAACGTGAAGAACACCGTGGACTCCATCCCCGAGGCTGCCGCTGTCGTCGCGAGGATCGTCGTCGGCCAGATCCGGTCGAGGTCACCGCCCCAGGCGATGATCGTCAGCTTGTTCTTCTTCTCGATGCGCTTGCCGTCCGACTCCTCGAGGGCTTCGACGCGCTGGAGCAGGTCGGCGAGTTGAAGCTCGGTGGAGAGATCGGTTTCGGTCGTCGCCATCGGACTCAGCTCTTCCTGACGAGGTAGCGGTAGACACCGGCTTCCTCGGTGGCCTCGATGAGCTCGTTGCCGCTGAGCTCGGCCCAACTGGGGACGTCGCTCTTGGAGCCCGGGTCGGTGGCGAGGAGCTCGAACAACTCCCCGCTCCGGGCATCTTTCAGGGCCTTGGCGAGTGACACGAGCGGCCCGGGGCACGACTGACCCTTGGCATCGACGGTGGCGGAGATGGTGTCCACGACGGAACCTCCTGGCTTCTGTGTGGGGAGCAACGGTCGGTGCGGGTGGTACGCGGAAGGCTGGCTGCCGTGCCCGGTCAGGCCGGACAGCAGATGCGGTCGGGGATCATCGCCCCCACGGTGCCGGCTTCGCGCGTGCAGACCATTCGCAGGTGCAACGAGCCTAGCTCAGGGGCCCATTCCCGGCAAGGTCGAGCCTGCGCTACAGATCGTTCCGCCGACCACCCGGCTCAGGCGTCGATCGGCTCCATCACCGGCAGACAGCCTCCGGACGCGCCCAGCTGCCGGAGTCCCTCCAGGTCCCCCGGACCCAGGTCGACGGTGCCGCCGCCGGAAGGATGCATCAGCTCCCCCACAGTCTTCACGTGTCCGAGTCCCATGAGGTGCCCGAGCTCGTGGAGGATGACCGGCCCCTGTTGCCCCGGGAGGTCGAACCCGGGCAGGTTGGGGTCGTCCGCGTTGAGGGCGAGCCACCCGCTCACGTAGACGTCCTCGAACCGTGTGGGGGGGATGACGGGCACCGCGACGCCGGCCGCCACGTGGTTGTCCCGTTCGAACGGGATGTCCGAGTCATCCGGATCGGCCCACGCGATCAGGACGGGGGCCCACCGGTCGCCGTATCGATCGGGCTGGAAGATCTCGCGATAGATGGTCGCCTCCTCGTCGGTCGGCCCCTCGTACTCGAACACGATCCCCGTCGCGGCCGAGACGCGCTGGATCGCTTCGTGGACGTCGGCGATCGAGCCCTGCGGCGCGAGCGAGGCGTTCACCACGTACCGGATCGGCTGACAGGGGTTCCAGCGGGTCGGGACGCCCTCGTCGGTCCGATCGAGGAACTGGAAACCGGGACCTTCCGTGGACGGCGTTCCCTCGAAGAGCGGCGCCACGGCGAGCGCCCCGAGGCTGAGAGCGAGGAGAAGGCAGACGGCGACGACCCAGACGGGGAACCTGCGACGAGGAAAGATCTCGTCGGTAACGAGATCCGGCCGGATCGGAACCGGCGGCGGGGGAAGGTGCTTCATCGTCCAATCCTAGGTCGGGTTCTATGAACGGCATCGGCGTCCGCGGGGCCGGCCTACAGTTGCAACGGACACCCCGAACCCCGGCTCGCGGATCCGGCGGCGGCGTTCCTTCGGCCAGTAGACGAGGAGGACCCGCGCCTTGAGGTGCTCACGGCGGACCGGGCCGAAGTGCCTGCTGTCCGTGGACGCGTCCGCTCGGTCGCCCTCGATCCAATACTCGTCGTCATCGAGCGTCCGCTCTCCCACCTGCTGACCGGGTACCGCCGTGACACGCTTCACCATCTCGTAGCCCGGCCTCCCGGGATGCTCGACAACGACCACGTCACCCATCCCGACACGCCGCCCTGACACCGCCAGTGCCCAGTCGCCCGGCAACAGGGTCGGCACCATGCTCGCGCCCTGGATCTCCACCCGGGTCGGCCTCCAGCGGACGAGCGCCGCCGCGATCGCCCCGACGGTCGCGAGAGCGCTCAGCGCCGCAAGCGGTCTGCGGGGCCGGTGGTAGGGTTCCTCTTCACCCCACGTCGGAGGAGGCGGATCCATGTTCGAAGCATTCCTCAAACCGCGCCAGACCGTCCACGCGCACTGCGATCTTCCGTGCGGCATCTACGATCCGGCGCAGGCCCGCATCGAGGCCGAGTCGGTCAAGGCCTGCCAGGAGAAGTACCAAGGGTCGGACGACGCGATCTTCAAGGACCGCGCGATCTCCATCAAGGAGCAGCGCGCCAACCTGGTCAAAGAGCACCTGTGGGTGCTGTGGACCGACTACTTCAAGCCCGAGCACCTCGAGACCTACCCGCAGCTGCACGAGCTCTTCTGGAACGCGACGAAGGAAGCGGGCAACGCGAAGCGGTCCGAGGACCCCGCGCAGGGGCAGAAGCTGCTGGACGCGGTCGATGAGCTCTCGAAGATCTTCTGGGAGACGAAGTCCGCGTAGCGCCGAAGACACACCGGAACGTGATCGAGGGACCGGGCCGCTGACGCGGCCCGGTCCCTCACTTGCACCCACCCGTAAGAGAGGCCGACGGGCGGGGCC
>DATKDI010000025.1:0-19917 GCA_035512775.1 Actinomycetota bacterium
GCGTCCCGCAGCCCGTGCAGTGCGGCCACGACCCCCCCGAGCGCGATCGCGATCGAGATCAGCGCCACGAGGTGGAAGTACAGAACCCCTCCCCACGGCGCTCGCGACACACGGCCACCTCCCGCCGGCGTGCCTCCCGCAGATGCCACGCGAGCACGAGAGCGCCGGGGATCGCGAACGCGAGAGCGCCGAGGAACGATCGCTCGGTGTCGTTGGCGTCCGTCGGGCCGCCGAAAGGCCCGGACGCCCCGGACGCCTCCGAGAGCGGAAGGAGCAACTTGCGGAGTGCGATGAGCGCGGCGATCGCACCGCCCAAGAGGAAGGCGAGACCGATCGCGGCGACGACGTGATAGTAGGCCTGGGAGATGACGATCGCGCGGTCGGAGAACGGCGGAGGATGCGGTTCCGGATCCGGCCCGTTCACCAACCGCGGTCCTGGAGACGCGTCTCCAGGGTGCCGATCTCCAAACCCGGCATCGGCTCGCCGAGACCATGGGACACCTTCGCGAGGATCTCCGGATCGTTGAAGTGCGTCGTGGCCTCGACGATCGCGCGAGCGCGGGGCGCCGGGTCCGCGGACTTGTAGATCCCCGAGCCGACGAACACGCCGTCGACGCCGAGCTGCATCATCAATGCGGCGTCGGCCGGCGTCGCCAGTCCTCCCGCCGCGAAGTTCACCACCGGGAGCCGACCCTGCTCCGCGACCATCCGCACGAGGTCGACCGGCGAGCCGAGCTCCTTCGCCTTCGTCACGTACTGCTCGGGTCGCAGATGGGTGACCTCCCCGATCTGCTGCAGCATCGTCCGCTGGTGACGCACGGCTTCGACCACGTTCCCGGTCCCGGCCTCGCCCTTCGTGCGGATCATCGCCGCGCCCTCGGCGATGCGCCGGAGCGCCTCGCCGAGATCACGCGCCCCACACACGAAGGGCACCGTGAAGGCCCACTTGTCGATATGGAACTCTTCGTCGGCAGGCGTGAGCACCTCCGACTCGTCGATGTAATCGACGCCGAGCGACTGCAGGATCTGCGCCTCCACGAAGTGGCCGATCCTCGCCTTGGCCATCACCGGGATCGAGACCACCTGTTGGATCTCCTCGATCTTGGTGGCGTCGGCCATGCGGGCGACCCCGCCGTCTCGCCGGATGTCGGCAGGCACTCGCTCGAGCGCCATGACGGCGCACGCGCCGGCGTCCTCCGCGATCTTGGCCTGCTCGGCGGTCGTGACGTCCATGATGACGCCGCCCTTGAGCATCTCCGCCAAGCCGGACTTCACGGTGAAAGTGCCGGTCTCGCGCTGCATTCGTCCTCCTTCGTGATCTTTGGCGTGATCTTTGGCGTGATCTTTGGCGTGATCTTTGACGTGATCTTTGGCGTGATCTTTGGCGTGATCTTTGGCGGGTGCGCTCGGATGCGCTCGGATGTCCCTGATTGTACCGCCGTGACCTGCGAGGAAGCCCTCCTACCGCTCGAAGGAGACTTCGCCGTCGTCCTTGGGCACCAGTTGGATGAAGGTGGTCCCCGGCGCGAGCGCGATCTCCTCGCCGCCCTTCGTCTCGAAGACCGTGACGTCCTCCAACGACCCCCGTTGCCAGCGACCGACGACGAGGCGACCGTCGCGCAGGATCCACGCGCGTCCGCGGCCGATGAGCTTCACGTCCGGCGATGGGAAACCTGCCACGTCGACGATGTCGGAGTCGGTGACGACGACCTCCTGGATCACGACGTTGTCGACGGCGATCACGTCGCCGTTCTCCGCGGTCATCGGCTCTCCGTCGAGCTCCCGGACCCATCGGTCCTCCGACCACGCCCAGCCCACGACGTTGGATGATGAGAACGCCACCGACACCGACGTGCGCGGCTTGCTGGGGGTCGGCACCTCCTCGTCGAATCGGAAGACGGCTTCTGGAAGAGAGAAGTCGATGGTCCGCTGCGCAAGCCGGTAGAGCTTCTTGGTCGAGACGAAGAGGTTGTGCGGAGCCGACCGCGAGTCGTCTCGGACGTACGTCTCGGTCGCGGAGGTCTCGGTCAGAGACACGACGCCGGCTTCGTCCAGTGCGGTCGTGACCTTGGGATTGGCTCCGGAATACGCGAGGAGCGGCTCGTCGGAGTACTGCCGAAGGATCCTCGGGTCCGTCGTCCGAGCGCTCCGGACGGGACCGACGCGCGTGGCATCACGGCACTGGAACAGCGCCGCGAACCGCGTGATGCCGCCTTCCACGGGTTCCTCGTAGATCACGTCCGCACGTTCGAGCCCCGCGAGCGGATAGGCGTCGTCGCTGTTCTCGACCTTCACCGCGAGCGGGGGACGGGCCGGCGCTCCCTTGCCTCCCGCTCGGAGCTCGCCCGTGAGTGGACAGGGCTTGGGCCGCCCCGTCACCGTGTCCACGATGTCTTGGATCGGATCGGGCGCGTTGCCGGTGAACGCGAGCACGCCCAGCACGACGACGACTGCTGCCGCCCCCACACCGATCGCGACCTTCCCTCGTTGTGTCAGCGTCACAGGACCTCCGGTCATATCTCGGAACGAACGCAACGGGTCCCTTCATCGGGACCCGCCGTTCGAGACTAACCGCCCTGTTCGCCGTACCCAAACACCGCACGGCGATTCGATGAGAACGTCACATCTCCTCGAGGCGACGGATCCTCTCCGACAACGGCGGGTGGCTGGAGAACAGGCGCTCCATGGCCCCGAGCCGTTCCCCCTGGATCCGCGACGGCTGGTTCAGCCACAGGTGCGCGGTCGCGTTGTTCGCGGACCGCATCGCGGTCGGGGCGGTCTGGAGCTTCTTCAGCGCCGCGATCAGCCCCGGCGGATAGCGCGTGAGCATCGCGCCCTGCGCATCGGCCAGGAACTCTCTGTTCCGCGACACCGCGAGGCGGATGAGCTGACCGAAGATCGGCGCCAGGATCAGCAAGACGAACCCGACGGCGAAGATCAGCGCCGAGGCCGCGCCGCCGCCGGAGTCACTACCGCGCCGGCCACGGAAACCGCCCCACCACCACATCCGCATGGAGAACTCGGCGAGCAGCACCGCGGCGCCGACGAGCGTCGCCACGACGGTTCCCACGAGGATGTCACGGTCGACGACGTGGGCCATCTCGTGGCCGATCACGCCCTCGAGCTCGACTCGGTTCATCGACTCGAGCAGTCCCTGGGTGACGGCGACGTGGCTGTGCTCGGGGTCGCGTCCGGTCGCGTAGGCGTTGGGAGCGCTCTCGGGCACGATCCAGACCCGCGGCTTCGGGATCCCCGCAGCGATCGCGAGTCCTTCGACGATGTTGTGCAGACGCGGCTGTTCCTCCTTCGAGACCTCGCGCGCCCGCGTCGACGCGAGCACGATCCGATCGCCGTAGAAGTAGGACCCGAGGGACATCGCGATCGCCACGATCAGCGCGATCACCAGGCCGACCGGTCCGCTGTCGGTGAGCAGTCCGATCGCGTAGCCGACCCCGCCGAGGAGCACGACGGCCAGCACGAAAAGGATCACGGTCTTCCGTTTGTTCGCCGCGATCTGCTCGTACACGGCTAGGAGAGATCCACCTGCACGGGCCCGCGCACCGGCTCTTCGATCTCGAAGAAGGGACGCTCTTCGAAGCCGAACGCACCAGCGACGATCGAGGAGGGGAACGACTGGATCATCGTGTTCAGCTGCATCACCTGGTCGTTGTAGAACTGCCGCGCGTAGGCGATCTTCGACTCGGTGCCGATGAGCTCTTCCTGCAGCGCGAGGACGTTCTGGTTCGCCTTGAGGTCCGGATAGTTCTCGACGACCGCGAGGAGCTGGCGGAGACCGGCGGAGACCTGGTTCTCCGCGTCCGCCTGGTCCGCGACGCCCTTGGCTCCCATCGATCGCGCCCGTGCCTCCGTCACCTGCTCGAAGAGCTCTCGCTCGTGGGCGGCGTACCCCTTCACGGTCTCGACGAGGTTGGGGATCAGGTCGGCGCGCCTGCGGAGCTGGACGTCGATCTGGGACCAGCCGTTGTCGACGCGCGTGCGCAGCGTCACCAGCCGGTTGTAGATCCACACGGCGGCGAGCAGCAGGACCACGACGATCCCGAGCACGATCCAGAAAGCGGTCATCGCTGCCTATGGTAGCCAGCGCTCTCGATCGCGCGGCCGTACAGCTCTTCCAGGCGGTCGACGACGATGGGCCAGTCGAAGGTTCGCGCGCGCTCGCGGCCGGCCTCGCCGAGCCGCGCCGCCAGCCCCGGCTCCGTCAACAGCCGGACCAAGCCGGCCGCGAGCGCCTCCGGGTCCCGAGGCGACACCAGGAGCCCCTCGACTCCGTCCGATACGACCTCCCGGTACCCGGGGATGTCGGTCGCGACGACCGGCAGACCGGCGGCCATCGCCTCGACCAAGGCGATCCCGAAGCTCTCCTGTCCCACCGCCGGCGACACGAACACCTCGCACGCCGCGAGGAAGGAGGGAACCCGCTCGTTCGGCTGGGCGCCGCGCATGTCCACTCGTGCCCGGGCAGACTCCGTCAGGAGCGCGAGCGCCTCGCGGTCCTTGCCGTCCCCCGCCACGACGAGCACGGCGTCGGGAACCTCCGCCAGCACCTTGGTGAACGCGGCGAGGGCGATCGGGAAACCCTTCTGGGCGTCGAGGCGGTTGACCCACAAGATCCGTCGCCCTTCCGGCAAGCCCTCTTCGGGGTCGGCGTGCGCGAAAGCGCCGACGTCGACCCCGTTCGGGACGATCTCGAGCGCCGCTTCGGGGAGCGCCCGGCGGAGGAACGACGCCGCGGCCTGCGAGACGGCGACGCCGAGGGTCACTCGTCGCCAGACCCGGCGGAGGATCGGAGCGGCGAGCTCCATCGCGACCGACCGGTCGAGATAGGCGTGGACCGTCGCCACGACGGGCGCCTTCGCGGCGAGCGTCGCGAACATCGACGCGCTGGGCGTGAGTGGCTCGTGGACGTGAACGACGTCCGGACGCAGCGCATCCAGCGCAGCCCGGGTGCGCCGGTACGAGAGCGGGGCGATGGGGGCGACGGTGCCCTGATAGGAGACCCGCAGCGGCCTGCCCACGGACCGCACCCACGGCTCCGAGGGCGGGGCGAGGGTGGGCGCGAGCACCGTCGCGTCGTGCCCCCGTTCGACCAGACGCGCCGCCAGGTTCTTGACGTGCACCTGCACCCCTCCCGCCGCCTCCCAGGCGTACGGGCAAACGAGGACGACCCTCATGGTTCCCAGCCGGGCTGGAACAGATGCCAGTCCGGTGGCGCGGCGGCGATCGCCTGCTCGAACGCGGCGGCGAGCGCGCGTGTGAGGGCGATGATGTCGTCCTTCCGCCGGCCCGTCGGCTCGACCGTCACCGGTGTCAGCACCTCGACCCACCCGTCCCTGGTCGTGTACGTGGGCCCCGAGATGAGCGGCGCGCCCGCCGAGAGCGAGAGGAGCGCCGGTCCCGCAGGCATCCGCCTGGTGCGGCCGAACATCTCGACCTCCACGCCGCCGCCGGACAGATCCCGGTCGGCGACGAGCGCGACGATGCGGTTCTGCTCCAGCTTCTGGGTGAGCTGCCGGCCGACGTGGTCGCTCGCGAGATCGATGATGTCGATCCCGAGCAGGCGTCGATGCGAGACGAAGAGCTCGAACAACCGGTCCGGCTTCAGGTGCTCGGCGACCGACACCACGGGCGCCACGCGCAGGCCCATCGCCCGGCCGCCCACATCCCAGTTCCCCGTGTGCGGGAGGGCGATGATGACGCCCTTGCCGTCCGCCAGTCCCTTCTCGACGTGCTCCCCACCCTCGAACCGGAACGACTCCAGGACGCGCTCGTCGCTCCAGCCCAAGACGTTGAACGTGTCGAACCAGTAGCGCGCGTAGAGGGCGAACGCCTCCCGCGTGGACGCCTGGACCAAGGGGTCGTCGACCGGCCGACCCAGCACCTGCGCCTGGTTCGCGGCGACGGTCCCGCGCACGCCGTGGGAAACGCGGAAGAACAGCCGGCCCACCGCCTGGTAGAAGGATCGCCCGCTCCTGGTCGGCAGGATGGGGCCGAGCCAGCTCAAGAACCGGTAGGCGAGGTAGGTCACGGTCTCGGCGGCCCGCCGTCGGTTCACGTCGCTCGCTCCTCTTGCGCGACCTGTCCGGCTCGCACGACCGCTGCCAGGCCCGACATCACGGCCACGGTCCACACCGCCCACGTCCATCCGAAGAACAGGAACGCGACGACCAAGAGGTATCGCGCCCCGCGCGTCACGTGCCGCTCCTCGACCGAATACCCGAGCGCCGCGCCTCGAGCCCTGATGTAGCCAGCGACGAACGAAAGACTCACCGCGGCGAGCGCCGCGACCGCCACCGACGAGCTCCCGTCGCGCGCGACCCACGCGATCCCGGAGAGCACGGCGGCATCCCATACCCTGTCGAGCAGGTCGTCGAGCATCCGGTCGGTGGGGCCGCCGGCTCCGTGGTTGGCACGATGGCCCCCGAGAAGGAGCAACGCCCCGGAAGCGCCGGCGGCCCATGCCGCAGGACGAGCCTCCCGCGCGACCACGAGCCATCCCGCCCCGGCCGCGAGCGCGCCCCCGGCGACCAGGACCGAGCGAGTGATCGCGGTGCCGGGCGGCTGGCGTTCGAACCTCAGCAAGCTCCGCATCGCAGGTCGGGCGAGCGTAGCAACTCTGTAGGATTCCACGTCTCTTGGACCCCTCGTCATCGAAGGAGCTCCGTTGAAGACCTACGACGCGAAGGACATCCGCAACGTCTTGCTGGTCGGACACGGAGGCTCTGGGAAGACGACGCTGTTCGAAGCGATGCTGTTCGCAGCGGGCGCGATCACCCGGATGGGCACCGTCGAAGACGGCAACACCGTGTCCGACCACGACCCCGATGAGCAGCGGCGCCAGATCTCCGTGTCGCTCGCGATGTCGCCGATCGAGTGGAACAACTCCAAGATCAACGTGCTGGACGCCCCCGGCACCGCCGACTTCGTCGGGGACGTGCGCTCGGCGGTCCGCGCCGCGGACGCCGTGATCGTCGTGGTCTCCGCGGTCGACGGCGTCGAGGTCCAGACCGAGTTCGCGTGGGAGCTCGCCGTCCAGGAGGACCTGCCTCGCGCGATCTTCGTGAACAAGCTGGACCGCGAGCGTGCGGACTTCCAGGCGACGCTCGACCAGCTCGTGTCCTCCTTCGGGAATCAGGTGGCGCCGTTCGAGCTCCCGATCGGCGCGGAGAGCGAGTTCAACGGCATCGCCGACCTCCTCCACGAGAAGGCGGACCTCTACCCGTCGGGCCCCAAGGCAGAAGAGTCCGAGTGGCCCGACGAGATCCACCAGATCGCGGACCCCGCCCGCGAGAAGCTGATCGAGGCGGTCGCGGAGTCCGACGACGCGTTGATCGAGCAGTACCTCGAGGAGGGCACGCTCCCCGAAGCCGTCATCACGCAGGGGGCCAAGGACGGATTCACGAACGCGCGGCTCGCACCCGTCTTCGTCGGCTCGGCCTCCAAAGCGATCGGTATCGACCGGCTGCTGGACTTCATCGTCGAAGAGTTCCCCTCGCCGTTGGATCGCGCGCCGATGAAGGTCATCGCGAAGGACGGCGAGGAGAAGGAGCGGACGTGTGATTCCAGCGGGCCTCTCACGGCCTTCGTGTTCAAGACGCTCTCGGATCCGTTCGTCGGGCACATCACGATGTTCCGGGTGTTCAGCGGGAGGGTTCGACCCGACTCGTCGGCACACAACTCGACGCAGGGCACGGACGAGCGGATCGGGCAGCTCTTCGCGCTGAAGGGGAAGGAGCACGAGAGCGTCTCCGAGGTCCCCGCGGGCGACATCGGCGCGGTGGCGAAGCTCCCCCACACGCACACCGGGGACACCTTCGCCACGAAGGACGACCCGGTCCAGCTCCCGCCGGTGGAGCTTCCCGAGCCTCTGCTCGCGTACGCGATCTCGCCCAAGACCAAGGGCGACGAGGACCGGCTCGCGACCGGCCTCTCACGTCTCCGCGAAGAGGATCCGACCTTCCGCGTGGCCCGCAACGACGAGACCCACCAGACGGTGATCTACGGGATGGGCGAGGCGCATCTCGGCGTGCAGATCGAGCGACTGAAGGCGAAGTTCGGCGTCGAGGTCGAGACGAAGCCGGCGAAGATCGCGTACCGGGAGACGATCCGCAGCAAGGCGAAGGCGCAGGGCCGCCACGTGAAGCAGTCGGGCGGTCACGGCCAGTACGCCGTGTGCGAGATCGAGATCGAACCGCTCCCCCGCGGCGAGGGGTTCGTCTACGATGACAAGATCTTCGGAGGTGCCATCCCCCAGCAGTTCATCCCCTCGATCGAGAAGGGCATCGTGAAGACGATGTCCGAGGGCGTGCTCTCCGGGAACCCGATGGTCGACATCAAGGTGACGCTCGTCGACGGGAAGTTCCACGCGGTGGATTCCTCGGACATGGCGTTCCAGATCGCGGGCTCATTGGCGCTGAAGGAAGCGGTCGAGCAAGGCGGGGTCGCGCTGCTGGAGCCGGTCGTGCAGCTCGCCGTCACGGTCCCCGAGTCGTTCACCGGCGACATCATGGGAGACCTGAACGCCAAGCGCGGCAAGATCCAGGGCATGGACCAGATCGGCGGCGGCAAGCAGGTGATCAACGCTCTCGTTCCCCAGGGCGAGGTCGCCCGATACGTCATCGACCTGCGATCGATGACGGGCGGGCGCGGCGCGTTCTCGATGACCTTCTCCCACTACGACGAGATGCCGCAGCACCTCGCACAGAAGGTCATCGACGAGTACCAGCAGGCCCGCGAGGAAGCGCACAAGAAATAGACGCCGCGCCGGCCGAACCACCGGGACCGGCTGCGGGTGGCTCTCGGGTCGTCTCCCACTTGGAAGACGCTTGAAGGGCAGGTCAGCGCGGGTTCTCAGGATCGCAAGCGGGGACCATAATCCAGCCACCTGATCTCCCGACGGTAGGTGGAGAGCGCGATGGACGCCGATAGCGAGCCACGAGGAACGTCCCGAGCGAGCCCTTCCCCGTCGGCGATCCGCACGTTCCTGATCGCCGACCTGCGGGGATACACGCGCTTCAGCGACTCTCGGGGCGACGAGGCGGCGGCCGCTCTCGCGGAGCGATTCGTCGCGGTCGCCACCGCGGCGATCGAGTCGCGCACGGGAAGGATCGTGGAGGTCCGCGGGGACGAGATCCTGGCGGTGTTCGACTCCGCCCGAGAGGCCATCCGCGCGGCTCTCGATCTGCAAGCGGCGCTCGCGAGCGACCAGACGACGGACGTGCCGCTGGGCCTGGGGATCGGGATCGATGCCGGGGAGGCCGTGCCGCTCGGGGACGGATACCGGGGGCGAGCACTGAATCTGGCCGCGCGCCTCTGCGCTCGCGCACGACCGGGCGAGATCCTCGTCACGTCCGAGCTCGTGCACCTCGCCGGTGCCATCGAGGACATCCGATTCGAGGATCGCGGCTCGGTCCGCCTCAAGGGGATCTCGCGACCGGTCGATCTGCTCGCCGTCGTACGGCCGATCGATGACGGACAAGCGCCTCTCCGCGCCGAGGCGGTCGCCGGTCATCTCGAGTTCCGTCTGCTCGGTCCACTGGAGGTGACCGACGGCGGGCGTCAGGTGACGCTCGGCGGACCTCGGCAGCGGCTGGTCCTCGCCCATCTCCTCTTGGCTGCGAACCGGATCGTGACGATGGAAGAGCTGATCGAGCGCGTCTGGGACGAGGAACCGCCGCACGCGGCGCGCAACACGATCCAGAGCTACGTCTCGCATCTACGAGCTGCGCTCGGGCCCGACCGGATCGAGGGCAGAACCCCCGGCTACGTCTTCCACGCGGAACCGGACGAGGTCGACGTGCTTCGCTTCGAGCAGCTCCTCCG
Source organism: Actinomycetota bacterium (assembly GCA_035512775.1). Classification (GTDB taxonomy): domain Bacteria; phylum Actinomycetota; class UBA4738; order UBA4738; family HRBIN12; genus JAJNBA01. The sequence continues at coordinate 9,841 of DATKDI010000025.1, forward strand.
CCGCTCCCGCCGTCAGCTGTCGACGGAACCAAGAGAGGCGGCGGCCACGATCGATGAGGCCCTCGAGCTGTGGCGCGGGTCACCGCTGAGCGACCTCGCAGATGCGCCCTCCCTCGTCGGCGAGATCGCACGACTCCAGGAGCTGCGCACGAACGCGGTGGAGGATCTCTTCGCGGCCCGACTCGCGGTGGGAGAGCACGCGGAGGTCCTGCCCGATCTCGAACGGCTGGTGGCCGAGCATCCGCTCCGGGAACGGCTCTGGAACCACCTCGTGCTCGCCCGCTATCGCTCGGGGAGGCAGGCCGACGCGTTGGACGCGTACCGACGCGCCCAGGAGCTGCTCGCCGACCAGCTGGGGATCGATCCCTCCCCGGAGCTCCAGGATCTCCATCGGCGGATCCTGCAGCAGGACCCCACCTTGCAGCTGACGGGGAAGCCGCTCCGCGGCTACCGGTTGCTCGAGCGCGTGGGCGAGGGCGCCTTCGGCGTCGTGTGGCGATCGCTCGACCCCGATCTCGGCCGCGAGGTGGGGATCAAGCAGATCCATCCGCGACTCGCCGACGACCCGAGCTTCGTCCGTCGCTTCGAGCAGGAAGCTCAGACGATCGCGCGCATCGAGCATCCCCACGTCGTCCCGCTCTACGACTACTGGCGGGACGGGAGCGGCGCCTATCTCGTCATGCGGTGGATGCGCGGCGGGAACCTCGAGGAGGCGCTCGCGCGCGGCTCGCTCGAGCCGGAGCACGCCGTCCGGGTCGTCGATCAGCTGGCGGCGGCCTTGTCGGCGGCCCACCGCGACCACACGGTGCATCGCGACGTGAAGCCGGCCAACGTCTTGTTGGACGACGACGGGAACGCCTACCTCTCCGACTTCGGCATCGCCGAAGATCTGACGGACTGGAGGGAGGTCATCCCCCCCGCGAGCCTCGGCTACTACTCGCCCGAACAGCTCCGCGGTGAGGAGGTGACTCCCGCGTCGGACATCTACGGGCTGGGGATGGTCGTCCAAGACGTGGTCAACGGCCGCCATGGCGACGCCCGCGTCGCCGACGTGATCAGCCGGGCCACCGCCGATGATCCTGACAGCCGGTACCGGGACGCCGGCGAAGTGGCCGTCGCGTTGCGTGATGCCCTCGACTTCCCGCTCCCCCGGGCACGTGCCGTTGACGGGTCGACCGAAGAGCGCAACCCGTACAAGGGGCTCCACGCCTTCGCCGAGGCGGACGCCGACGACTTCTTCGGCCGAGATGCGCTGGTGGAACGACTGGTCGCCCGCATGGCCGAGTCCACCGAGGGATCGAGGTTCCTCGCCGTGGTCGGGCCCTCGGGAAGCGGGAAGTCCTCCGTCGTGCGCGCGGGGCTCATCCCAACGCTTCGGGCAGGGGCGCTCCCGGGCTCGGACCGATGGTTCTACGTCGAGATGCTGCCGGGCGGGCACCCGATGGAAGAGCTCGAAGCGGCGCTGCAGCGGATCGCCGTCGACCCGCCCCACGGCATGCTGGAGCTCCTAGAACGGGACGAGCGGGGTTTCGTCCAGCTGGTCGATCGCCTCTTGCCGGACGACGGGAGCGAGCTGGTGCTCGTCGTCGATCAGCTCGAGGAGGTCTTCACGATGGTCGAGGACGAGCAGACCCGAGACCAGTTCCTGCAGAGCATCGTCGCCGCAACTCAGGAGCGTGGCTCTCGTCTCCGCGTCATCGTCACGCTCCGGGCGGACTTCTACGACCGTCCCCTGTCGTTCCCCGGACTCGCGGAGCTGATGCGGACCCGCATGGAGACCGTCGTGCCCCTGACGGCCGAGGAGCTCGAGCGAGCCATCGGAGGCCCGGCGGCACGAGTCGGGGTCGTTCCCGAGCTCGCGCTCGTCGCGGAGATGGTCGCGGATGTGTCCGACCGGCCCGGCGCACTCCCCTTGCTGCAGTACGCGCTCACCGAGCTCTTCGATCGCCGGCGCGGCCGCGCCCTCACGCTCGAGGCGTACCGGGAGATCGGCGGCGTCTCCGGCGCGTTGGCGCGACGGGCGGAGGAGCTCTTCGAGGCGATGAGAGAGCCCGAACGCGAGGCGGCCAGGCAACTTTTCCTCCGGCTCGTGATCGCAGATGACGGCCCGTCGGACACGAGGAGGCTCGTGCCGCGGGCCGAGTTGCTCTCCGTCGACGTGGATCGCGAGGCGATGGAACGCGTGATCGACACCTTCGGTCGTCACCGCCTGCTCTCCTTCGATCGCGACCCGGCCACGCGCGGACCGACGGTCGAGGTCGCCCACGAGGCGCTGCTCCGCTCATGGGATCGATTGCGTATGTGGATCGACGGTGCGCAGGACGACCTCCGCCAACATCGACGGCTGTCCATAGCAGCCGCCGATTGGGAGAGCTCGGGCCGGGATCCCAGCCTGCTGCTCCGCGGACGGCGTCTCGAGGAGCTGCGCGCGTGGGAGGCGTCCACGGAGCTCGCCCTCTCGCGTGACGAGCAGGAGTACCTGGCCGCCAGCGCGCGCGAGCGCGACCGCGAGCTCGAGGTAGATCGAGCGAGAGGGGAGAGGGAGCGCGCGCTCGAGCGTCGCTCCGTCGGTCGTCTCCGCACGCTGGTCGCGGTCCTCACGGCCGCCGTCCTCGTGGCCGCCGGTCTCACCGCTGTGGCCGCGAACCGGACGCGGGAGGCAGAGCGCCGAAGCGATCAGGCCAGGCTCTCTGGCCTCACCGGCGCCGCCCTCTCGAACCTCGGGGCGGATCCCGAGCTCAGTGTCGTCCTCGCGCTCCATGCTGTCGATCTGGCCGCTTCGCGCGACGAGGCCGTGCCGAGTGAGACGGTCGAAGCGCTCCATTGGGCGATGCAGGAGGCCGGCGTCGAGTACCCCGTCGCGGACGGCCCGACCGCGATCGTCACGGGTCCCCTCGGGACGAGGGGTGTCTTCGACCTCCCTCTGTCGCAGCTCGTGGACGCGGCGCGTGCGGCCATCGATCGCGACCTGGCGCCTCATCTCTGCCTCCGGTACTTCGGGACCGACGGCTGTCCATCGGGTCTCGACGAACTGCCGGCGAACCTCGCCGCCGAACCGATCACGCCGGTCGGGCCGGGCCCGATCAGACTCCCGCTCGCCGGCACCGAGGTCACGGTGCTATGGGGCGCGCACCAGAACATCGGGCAACTCGAATTCTTCCGGAGGGAGCTCGAAGACTTCACCGCGAGGACGGGCGTCGAGGTCACGTTCGTGGGCTTCCCCGAGCTCGAAAGCTGGATCACGGCGAAGGAGGCGGAAGGAGATCCTCCCGATCTGGCCTTCTCGCTCCCCGGTCCCGCGTTGGATCTCTCTCGGCAAGGTCACCTCGTCGACCTGAGCTCTTTCCTCGACGCCGATCGGTTGTGGTCGGACCAGAGCCCGTACCTCGTCTCGCTCGGGACGGTCGGTCCGGACGGATCGTGGCCGGCGACGGAGGGGCAGCTTTTCGGAACCTTCACACAACTGAGCGTCAAAGGTTTGGTCTGGTATCCGGTTCCCGAGCTCCAGGCTGCCGGGTACACGATCCCCAGGACCTGGGGCGAACTCCTGGCGCTCGGCGACGACCTCCGGGCCTCGGGGCAGACTCCCTGGTGCTTCGGATGGGAGTCGCGGCCGGCGAGTGGCTGGCCCGGCACGGACTGGATCGAGAACCTCGTGCTGGCGGGAGCCGGCCCCGACGCCTACGACGATTGGACTTTCCATCGGACGCCGTTCGACAGTCCGGCAGTGCGGGACGCGTTCGGGAGGCTGGACGAGATCCTGTTCGAAGAGGGCTCCGTGCGCGGCGACCCCGAAAGCGCCGGCGCGACCTCGTGGTTCGAAGCACCCCTGCCTTTGCTGGACGACCCGCCGGGCTGCTGGCTCCACCTCCAGGCGAGTTTCGCAGCCGCCTTCTTGCCGGAAGGTTCGGTGGGCAGGACCACCGACGTCTTCCCGTTCCCGTCGGTGGGGGACGAGGACGCCACGTTGATCGGAGCCGGCGACATGATCACGGCGTTCTCCGATCGACCCGAGGTTCGCGAGCTGGTGCGATTCCTCCTCAGCCCCGACTACGGGGCCGAGATGGCGGAGACGGAGGAATTCCTGTCACCGAACCGTCACTTCGACCATGGGCACTACCCTCCGTTCCTCAGGCGCCGGGCGAAGACGCTCCGGGCCGCCCTCGCGGCCGACACGTTCCGGTTCGACGCCTCGGACCTGATGCCTCCGCCGGTCGGCGACCGGGTGTTCAACGACGCGATGATGACCTACCTCGCCGAAGGGCCGGACAGCCTCGGTCGGATCCTCGCCGAGCTCGACGCCGCTTGGCCCGACGACACGAGCTGAGCAGGCCGTCCTACATCCTTTCTGTGAGGCAGGAAGGCTTCAAGGGATCCTCAAGCCCCTCGCACGGGGCCTCCAGGGGACCCGCGCGACCGTCCGTCCATGCAGACGAGACGGTGGATCGGATGGCTGGCGGTCGCGGCGATGGTGGCCCTCACGCTCGCCATGAGCCTGGTCGAGACGCAGACGCGGATCACCGGCGGTACCCCTGCCCAGCAGGCCATGGCGCGCTGGGCGGTCGGCCGGTTCGACGTGGAGGAGCTGAGGCTCCCGTCCCTCGAGATCCGATTCCACCGGTCGAGGAACGGCTGCGAGGGTCGCATGGGCGGGTACTCCAACGGGACGGCGGACCTCTGCGGCGAGCACGTCAACTGGATGTCCCGCCGAACGCTGCTCCACGAGATGGCGCACGGTTGGGTCGAGGCCAACGTCCCGGGCGACCTGGAGGCTCGTTTCCTGCGACTCCGGCAGCTCGAGACGTGGAACGATCACGCCGTGGACTGGGAGGAGCGAGGGACCGAGCACGCGGCGGATCATCAGCTGGGCGCTCGACGGCCAGGGGACGGGCACCGAGCGACCCTCGATCCCTCGCAACGACCCGCACCAGCTCACCGAGGCCTATGAGCTGCTCGCCGGCGCGCCTCTGCCGCGCTAAGGCGCGGCGTCGGCGAGGAACGGGAGGACGAGCTCCTCGAAGCGCTCGGGCTGGCGCATGTTCACCACGTGGTCGGCGCCCTCGACGACCACCTTCCGCGAGCCGATGATCTCGCGGACGAGGAAGTCGGCGAGGCGCTTCATGTCCGGGGGGTCGTGCTCGGCCTCGAGGATCAGGGTCGGGACGTCGATCTCCTCGAGGCGGTGCGCCGCCGGCGGGTCCAGGCGCTCTTCCCCGCTCTCGTCCATCAGGATCTCGTGCAGGTTGTCGAACGCGATCTCGCGGATCCTGGCACCGGCCTCGTCCGACGTCCCGAGCGGCGCCCAGATCTCGAGGCGGAGCTCCTGCGCCCGTTCCAGATCGCCTGCCTCGATCGCGGCCTCGATCGGCCCCTCGCGCTGGGCCCACCATTCCTCTTCTTCTTCCGTGGCCTCGAAACCACCGAGGCCGGTCGCCACTGGAACCAACGCCCAGACCGGCTCCGGATGCACGAGCGCATAGTCCAGCTCGATGCCGCCACCCATCGAGCACCCGACCAGGGCGGTGAGGACCACCTCGTTGGCTTCGAGGAGTACCTCGAGATCGCGCACGTGCGAGTACGTCGTCCCCGGCTCCGGACGGCTGGACTCCCCGTACCCGCGGACGTCGTATCGAAGGACCCGATACCCCGCGTCGGCGAGCGTCCGGAACTCTCGATCCCAGGTCCGCATGTCCCACAGTCCCGGATGGATCAGGGTCACGACCGGCCCCTCGCCCGCGACCTCGAAATGGAGCTTCGCGCCGTCGGGAAGGTCGACGAAGCTCACTCGGCGAACCTCGGTGCGAGACGTCGCGCGGTCTCGGCCAACAGCTCCGGCATCACCCGCGTCTGCCCGACGATAGGCATGAAGTTCGTGTCGCCGCTCCATCGGGGCACCGCGTGCCAATGGAGGTGGTCCGGCAGTCCCGCGCCGGCGATCCTCCCCAGGTTCAGGCCGATATTGAAACCGTGCGGCGCCATCTCTTCCCGGAGCGCCTTCACGGCGCGCCGCAGCAGGCGCTGGAGGTCGAGGCTCTCCTCGTCGTCGAAGCCCTCCAGATCGCCGACGTGGCGGTTGGGGACGACCATGAGGTGGCCGGGGTTGTACGGATACTTGTTGAGCACGACGTAGCCGAGGTCCGAGCGCACGAGGACCCGCTCGGACTCATCCCCGTCGCGGATCCGACAGAGCACGCACCCGGCGTCCTCGGGCTCATCCTTATTCGCCTGGATGTACTCCATGCGCCAAGGACTCCAGAGATGCTCCATCTAGAAGGTGCTTTGCGCGAGCGCACGGGTGCGTGCCTCCTCGGCGAGGGTCGACACGATGCGATCGAACGGCACGCCGGCGTGCTCCTCCCCCGACCGGTCGCGGACGGTGAAGGTCGCCGCCTCGAGGTCTCGATCGCCCACGACGACCATGTACGGGGACTTCATCAGTTGGGCCGCGCGGATCTTCTTCCCGACCGTCTCCTTCGTCTCGTCGATGTGCACACGGAGTCCGGCCGCGCGCGCGGTCGCGGCGAGCTCCTCGCAGTTCGGCACGTGTCGGTCGGCCACCGGAACGAGGCGGAGCTGCTCCGGCGACAGCCAGAGCGGGAACGCGCCGCCGTAGTGCTCGATCAAGACGGCGCTGAACCGCTCGAGGGATCCGAGGATCGCGCGGTGGATCATCACGGGCCGGTGGCGCTGGTTGTCATCGCCCGTGTACTCCATGTCGAAGCGCTCGGGCAGCGCGAAGTCGCATTGCACGGTGGTCAGCTGCCAGAGGCGCCCGATCGCGTCGCGGAAGTGGAAGTCCACCTTGGGTCCGTAGAAGGCGCCCTCGCCCTCGGCGAGCCGATAGTCCAGTCCGCTCTTCTCAAGCGCTTGCGTCAGCGCCTCGGTGGCGCGCGCCGCCGTCGCGTCGTCCACGATCGACTGAGCCACGGGAAGCGTGGAGAGCTCGACCACGGGGTCGGTGAATCCGAACGTGCGATGCACCTCGAGCGTCAGGTCGAACACGGCGAGGATCTCGTCGATCAGCTGGTCGGGCGTGCAGATGATGTGGGAGTCATCCATCGTGAGACCGCGGATCCTCAGCAGGCCGTGGAGGGTCCCCGCTTTCTCGTGGCGATAGACCGTCCCGAGCTCCGACAGGCGCATCGGCAGGTCGCGGTAGCTGCGGACCTGCGACTTGTAGACGAGCACGTGGAACGGGCAGTTCATCGGCTTCACGTAGTAGTCGCCGGTGTCCGCCTCCATCGGCGGATACATGTTCTCCCGGTACTTCTCGAGGTGGCCGCTCGTCTCCCAGAGCACCGAACGAGCGATGTGCGGGGTCATGACCAGGTCGTAACCGCGCTCGACGTGAACGTTGCGGACCCAGTCTTCGAGCTCCTTCCGGAACACACCGCCGCGGGGATGCCAGATCCACAGGCCCGGTCCGAGCTCGTCCGGGCTCGAGAACAGGTCGAGCTCGCGACCGAGCCGGCGGTGATCACGCTTCTCGGCCTCCTCCAGCCGATGAAGGTGCGCCTCCAGATCCTCCTCGGTCGCCCACGCGGTCCCGTAGATGCGGGTGAGCATCGGGTTCGTCTCGACGCCTCGCCAGTACGCACCCGCGGTGGAGGTCAGCTTGAACGCGCCGAGGCGGCCGGTCGACGGTACGTGCGGCCCCTCGCAGAGATCGACCCACCCGTCGTTCCGGTAGAGGGAGACGATCTCGCCTTCCGACACCTCGCCCTCGGCGGTGCCGATCGCCTCGATGATCTCCCGCTTGAACGGTTGGTCCTCGAGCCGGCCGAGGGCTTCCTCCCGGGCCACCTCTTCCCGGATGAACGGCTGGTCTCCTTCCACGATCTTCCGCATCTCGGCCTCGATCGCGGGCAGGTCCTCCTCCTTGATCGGAGAAGGCAGGTCGAAGTCGTAATAGAAGCCGTCCTGGATCGGGGGTCCGATCGCGTACTTCGCGCCCGGGAACAGCCGGCAGACGGCCTGTGCCAGCACGTGGGCGGTCGAGTGGCGGACGACGTGAAGTCCCTCATCGGTCGCCGGCTCGACCGGCTCGACGGTCGAGTCGGCGGGTCCATCGGCACCCGGCACGTACGAGAGGTCCCTCAAAGCCCCGTCGACACGCGCCGCGATCGCTTCCGGCGGCAGCACGGCGCCGACGGGCTCTCCCTCGGGGAGCTCGACGTGGGCACCGTCCGGCAGGGTCAGTCGAGGCACGGGCGCCATGATATCCGTGGGGTCGGGGCGCTCCGACCGGCGCTATTCGTAGGAGATCGCTTCCAGGACCTTGATCCGCGAGGCCCGGATCGCCGGTGCGATCGACGCCACGAGCCCGAGCAGCGCGGCGATCACCGCGAACACGACCAGGAGTCCCCACGGGATCGCGAGGCGCGACACGCCGAGGTCGGAGAGCGCCTGCTGCATGGCCCAGCCGAAGAGGAGCCCGACCCCGATCCCGAGCACGGCGCCGAGGAGGGACACGATCACGGCCTCGATCACGATCATCCAGCCGATCTGCGCCCGCTGCATGCCGACGGCGCGCAGGAGGCCGAGCTCGCGGACCCGCTCGTAGATCGACAGCGCGAGGGTGTTCGCGATCCCGAAGGCGGAGATGATCACCGACAGCACCAGGAGCACCAGGACGATCCCGAAGACCTGATCGATCAGCCGATCCTGCTCCTCCTTGAACTGCGCCTGATCGTTGATCTCGACGTTCGGGAACTCGCCCGCGACGTCTTCCAGGGCGGCTCTCGCTCGGTCGAGGGAGACGCCGTCGGCCCGCCGGACGAAGACCAGGAAATCCAGCTGCTCCGCGACGTTGGCCTCGTACTCATCGAGCGAGATCGTGTAGTCGCCGAGCAGTCGGTTGTCCGTGTAGATGCCGACGATCCTCAGCTGCTTCGTCCCCGTCCGAGCGAATCCCACGGGGAGCTCATCGCCGATCTCCAGTCCACGGGCCCCCGCGGGACCCTTGTGGATCAGGATCGTCCCCGGCTCGGCCAACTCGGCGAACGCCCCGGCCTCCATCGGCACGCTCACCACGTCGTCGATCGTCGTCTCGTCCACGCCGGCGATGAAGGTCAGCCCGCCGCCGATCTTCACGCCGGCCTGCCGGAACGGCGACACGGCGGCGAATTCATCGCGCTCCGACAATGCGCTGGCGATCCCGGGGCTGAAGGGCTGGAATCCGGAGGAACTGAGGATGAAGTCCGCGCGCAGGGTCTCGTCGAGCGTGTCGGACGCCGACGCCTTCAGCGTCGTCATGAAGACGGAGACGAACACGACCAGACCGAGGCCGATCATCAGCGCCGCGGCCGTGGACGCCGTCCGGCGGGGGTTCCGCTTGGCGTTCTCCTGCCCGAGGCGGCCGGTCATCCCGAGCCGCCCGGCGGGGGCCCCGATCGCGGTCGCGAGCGGCCTGGCAACGAACGGGGACAGGACCGCGACCCCGATGAAGGTGAACTGAGCGCCGATGCCGACGATCGCCGCGGGCTGAGGAACGTCCCCGAACAGCCCCGCGGCGATCGCCGCCACACCGCCTGCCGTGAGCAGCCCTCCCACGATCGCACGACGACGGAGCGACGCGGAAGGGGCGAGGATCCCCTCGCGCAGCGCCTCGATCGGCGCGACGCGCGACGCACGACGCGCCGGGAACACCGACGCCACCACGGTCACGACGGTACCGACCAGGAGCGCGGCGATGATCGTCGTCGGCCGGATCGCGAGCGGGGTCGGTGGCAGCTCGAGCCCGATCAGCTCGAGCCCCTGCTTGAGCAGGACCGCGAGTCCGATCCCCGCGGCGAGCCCGAGGGCGGAACCCAGGAGCCCGATCACCAGCGACTCGAGGACCACGGATGTGAACACCTGCCCGCGGCTGGCACCCAGCGCCCGCAGGAGCCCGAGCTCCCGAGTCCGCTGCGTCACCACGATGTTGAACGTGTTGAAGATCACGAAGGCTCCGACGAACAACGCGACGAAGGCGAACACGAGCAGCGCCGTGCGGAGGAAACCCAAGCCCTCGCGAACCTGTTCCGTCTGCTCGGCGGCGGCGTCGGTCGCCGTGATGGCCTGGAAACCGGAAGGGAG
>DATKDI010000026.1:0-24311 GCA_035512775.1 Actinomycetota bacterium
TCGGGGCGCTCGTCCGCCACAATTCTCTCGCCGCCTCGGACCTGATCAAGGAGCGCTATCCCACCATCGCCGCAGCGGCGCCCCTGATCTCAGACCCGATCGTCCGGAACCTCGGGACGATCGGTGGATCGCTCGCGCACGCGGATCCCTCCGGTGACCTTGGCTCGGTCATGCTCGCCCTGGGGGCATCGGTGGTCGTTCGCAGCACCGGAGGAGAGCGCGAGATCGCCGCCACCGACCTGGCGGACGGACCGTTCCAGAGCTCGCTCGCCCCGAACGAGCTGCTCACGGAGATCCGCGTCCCCTCGCCCCCGCCACGGTCCGGCGGCACCTACCTGAAACTCGAACGGAAGGTTGGGGACTTCGCCACTGTGGCCGCCGCGATCTTCCTCACGCTCGAGAACGGATCGATCGGCCGGGCCGGCATCGGACTCACGTCGGTCGGACTCACGAACCTCAAGGCCGAAGCGGCGGAAACGGTGCTCGGCGGAGCCTCGCCCGGTGAAGACGCGTGGGCGGAAGCAGGACGACTCGCGGCCGAGGCGGCACAACCCAACACGGACGTTCGCGGCTCCGCAGACTACAAGCGCCATGTCGTGGACGTGTACGTACGCCGAGGTCTGGCGGCCGCGGCCGAGATGGCCGGCGCGGCCTGAGCCCGAGAGGAGACGTGTCATGGAGGTCAAGGTCAACGTCAACGGCACCGAGCGATCGGCGGACGTGGAACCTCGCCAACTGTTGGTCCATCTGCTCCGCGAGGAGTTCGAGCTCACCGGAACACACATCGGCTGCGACACGACCAGCTGCGGCGTGTGCACGGTGCTCCTCGACGGTGTGCCGGTGAAGTCGTGCACGATGTTCGGCGTCCAGGCCGATGGGCGCTCGGTCACGACCGTCGAGGGTATGGCCGGAGCCGATGGTCTCCACCCGGTCCAGACCGCGTTCAAGGAGCATCACGGCTTGCAGTGCGGATTCTGCACGCCCGGCATGATGCTGACCGCCGCAGCGCTCATCGAACAGAACCCGGCGCCGAGCGAACAGGACGTCCGGTGGGCGATCTCCGGGCAGATGTGCCGGTGCACGGGCTACACGAACATCGTGAAAGCGATCCAAGCTGCGGCGGCGGCGACAGCGGGTGCGAGCACGCCGGCTGCCGTCTAGACCTCGACGAGAAGGAGCTTGAGGACATGGCGACCGAGACCGAAGAGATCCGGGGGATCGGACACAACGTCCGCCGCGTGGAGGACGACAGGTTCATACGAGGCGCCGGCAACTACATCGACGACATCCACCTCCCCGGGATGCTGCACATGGCCATCCTGCGGAGCCCCTACGCCCACGCGAACCTGAACGGCATCGACGCGTCGAAGGCACAGGCGCTCCCCGGCGTGGTCGCGGTGGTCACCGGCGAGCTGATGGCGCAGCACAACCTCGCGTGGATGCCCACGCTCTCGGGCGACACGCAGGCGGTCCTGGTGACTGACCGGGTGCGGTTCCAGGGACAAGAGGTCGCGGCGGTTATCGCCAACGACCCCTACGTCGCGAAAGACGCGCTCGAGCTGATCGACGTCGACTACGACCCGCTCGACGCGGTGACGACCCCGCAGCAGGCGCTCGAGGACGACGCCCCGCTCATCCGGACCGACAAGGAGGGCCAGGAGAACAACCACGTCTACTCGTGGGAGACCGGCAACAAGGAGGCGACGGACATCGCGTTCTCACAGGCCGACGTCGTCGTCTCGCTCGACACGTTCTACCCGCGGAGCCACCCGGCGCCGCTCGAGACGTGCGGATGCGTCGCGGACATCAGCCCCGCGACCGGCCAGGCGACGATCTACATGACTTCGCAGGCGCCGCACCTCATCCGGACGGTGTTCGCGCTGGTGGCCGGCCTGCCCGAAGACAAGATCCGGATCGTGTCGCCCGACATCGGCGGGGGCTTCGGCAACAAGGTCCCGGTGTATCCCGGCTACGTCGTCGCCACCGCGGCCTCGCTCCTCCTGGGGCATCCGGTGAAATGGATCGAGGATCGCTCCGAGAACCTCATCTCTACCGGGTTCGCTCGCGACTACCACATGCGGGGTGAGCTCGCGTTGAAGACCGACGGCACGATGCTCGGGCTGCGAGCGTCGCTGCTCGCGGACGAGGGCGCATTCTACGCCGACGCCCAGCCCTCGAAGTTCAAGGCCGGCCTCTTCCACATCGTGAGCGGCTCATACGACCTGCCGGCGGCCCACGTGTCGGCGCAAGGGGCCTACACGAACAAGGCGCCCGGCGGCGTCGCGTACCGGTGCTCCTTCCGTGTGACCGAGGCGTCGTATCTGATCGAGCGCTTGGTACAGAACGCCGCGTACGAGCTCGGGATGGACCCCGTCGACCTCCGGAAGAAGAACTTCATCGAGAAGGAGCAGTTCCCGTACGCCTCCGCGACCGGGTTCGTCTATGACTCCGGCGACTATCGCGGCGCCATGGACAAGGCGCTGGAGATGATCGTGTACGACGAGCTCAGGAAGGAACAAGCCGACGCTCGCGCAGAGGGCAAGCTCTACGGCATCGGCGTGGCGTCGTTCACCGAGGTCGTGGGCGCCGGACCGGCGAAGGACTACGACATCATCGGCGTGAAGATGAACGACGGCGCCGAGCTCCGGATCCATCCGACGGGGAAGGCGATCCTGAAGATCAGCTGCCAGACGCAGGGGCAGGGTCACGAGACGACGTTCGCGCAGATCGTCGCCGGCGAGCTCGGGATCCAACCGGAGCACATCAAGGTCATGCACGGCGACACGGACAACACGCCGTACGGACTCGGCACGTACGCCTCGCGCTCCACGCCCACGTCGGGCGCCGCGACGGCCATGGTCGCTCGCCGTGTCCGAGAGAAGGCGACGAAGCTCGCCGCGCACCTGCTCGAGGTCGCCGAGGAAGACGTCGAGTACGAGGCCGGAAACTTCTCCGTCCGTGGAGCGCCCGACCAGGTCAAGACGATCCAGGATGTGGCGTTCGCCGCGTACACGAACTACCCGGAAGGGATGGAGGCGGGGCTCGAAGGGGTCTTCTACTACAACCCGCCGAACCTCACGTTCCCGTTCGGGACGTACGTCGTCTCGGTCGAGGTCGATCCCGACACCGGCGTGTGGAAGGTTCGCCGGATGGTCGCCGTCGACGACTGCGGTGTGCGGATCAACCCGATGATCGTCGAGGGGCAGATCACGGGTGGCCTCACGGAGGGGTACGCCACCGCCGCGATGCAGCTGATCACGTTCGATGAAGTCGGCAACGCGATCGGGACGAACTTCATGGATTACCTGATCCCGACGGCATGGGAGACGCCGAAGTTCGAGCTGGGAGAGACCGTGACGCCGTCGCCGCATCACCCGATCGGCGCGAAGGGCGTCGGCGAGTCGGCGACGGTCGGCTCCCCCGCCGCGTATGTGAACGCGGTGATCGACGCGCTTCAGCCCTTGGGCGTGAAGAACATCGACATGCCGCTCACGTCCGCGAAGGTCTGGGAGGCGATCCAAGCCGCGAAGTCGACCTCGGCGTCGTGAGACCCGAGACCCTCGCGGAGGCGGCGGAGCTCTCGGCGCGAGGCGAGCCCTTCGTTCTGGCCACGGTGGTGTGGCGCCGCTCCCCGTCATCCGGGAAGGCGGGGGCGACCGCCCTCATCACGAGCGACGGGCAGGTGCGGGGCTGGCTGGGAGGTGCGTGCGCCGAGCCGACCGTCGTCCGGGAGGGTCGGCGCGCGTTGGAGGAAGGCACGCCCCGGCTGCTGTTCCTCGGACCCCCGGAGGAGCTCGCCGGACACCAGCGCGACGGGGTCGTGACCGTCCCGATCGCGTGCCAGAGTGAAGGAGCGATGGAGGTGCACGTGGAGCCGATGCTTCCGCAGCCACAGCTCGTGACGATCGGGCGCTCGCCGGCCGCCATCGCGCTGACGGCGATGGCGGCCGCTCTCGGTTGGCGGAGCGTCGCCGTCGACCAAGGGGGCGAGCCGACCGATCACCCGGGCGCCGGTCGCGTGGTCACGACGCTCGACCTCGGCCGAGCGGGCGTGGACGCTCGCTCGTTCGTGGTCGTCGCGACGCAGGGTCACTACGACGAGGCCGCCCTCGAGCAAGCACTCGGTACATCAGCGGCGTACATCGGGCTCGTCGCGTCCCGCACGCGCGCCGAAGGGGTGCTCGGATACCTCCGGGATCGCGGGATGAGCGAAGACGCGTTGGCCAGGGTCCATGCTCCCGCCGGCCTCGACTTGGGACGGATCGACTCGGAGGAGATCGCGGCCGCGATCCTCGCCGAGATCGTTCAGCTCAAAGCGGCTGGAGGGCTCAAGGGAGTGGCCACCGATGACGGGATCGCGGGGGACCACGAGGAGATCGACCCCGTCTGCGGGATGACGGTCGGAGTGGCAAACGCCCAGTTCCGAAGCGTCCTCGACGGCCACACCTACTACTTCTGCTCGGCGGGATGCCTGGCATCATTCGAAACCGATCCCGCTTCGTACGTATCCGTGCCTCGATGAACGCCACCGTGGGAGGTGACGCATGCTGATCGAGGACAGCTTCACGGTCCGGACGCCGGTCGATCGCCTGTGGGCGTTCATCCAAGACGTCGAACGGATCGCACCGTGCATGCCCGGCGCAGAGCTGACGGAGGTCGTTGACGATAGGACCTGGAAAGGCAAGGTCCACGTGAAGTTCGGCCCTGTCCAGATGGCGTTCTCCGGCACCGTGGTGATGGAGGACAAGGACGACGCGGCGCACCGCGCGAAGCTGTCGGCGAAGGGCACCGAACAGCGAGGCAAGGGTGTGGCGAACGCGAAGGTGGAGTCGTGGCTCGAGCCCGCCGGCGAAGACCGCACGACCGTGCACATCCGCTCGGACATCACGATCACCGGCGCCGCCGCGCAGATGTCACGTGGACTGCTGCCGGAGGTCTCGAAGCTCTTGACCAAGCAGTTCGCCGACTGTCTGGAGGCGAAGCTGAACGAGGAGGGGCCATCTGCCGACGCGTCCGTGACGGAGACGACCCCGATCGAGACGAACGCCACCGCGGAGACCGAGCCACCGCCGAAACCGGCACCCAAGGCGGTTGGTGGCATCGGCCTGGGCCTCCGTGCCCTGTGGGCCGCGATCACGGGGTTCCTCTCACGGTTGTTCGGACGGCGCGCCGGGTCGTGATCTCCGGGATCGTCCTGGCGGCCGGCTCGGGCACCCGGTTCGGCGGGACGAAACAGCTCGCGTCGCACCACGGGAAGCCGCTCGCCCAGCACGCCGTCGACGCGCTCGCTTCTGCCGGCGTCGACGAGCTCGTCGTGGTCACCGGCCACGACGCGGACGCGGTCGAGGGAGCGCTCAGGCTCCCCCCGCAGGGCCGCTTCGTCCGCAATCCCGATCACGCCACCGGCCAGTCCTCCTCATTGGCCGCGGGCCTGCACGTGCTTGCCGACGACACCGAAGCCGCCGTGGTCCTGCTCGCCGACCAGCCCGGTGTCACCGATTCGGAGGTTCGCGCGTTGATCGATGCGTTCGAACGTTCCCGGAGCCGGATCGTGCGGATCGCCTACGAGGACGGGCCCGGCCCCGCGCTGCTCTCACGCGAGGTCCACGCGGAGGCCGGACATCTGCACGGCGATACCGGCGCCCGGACACTGATCGCGTCACATCCCGACTGGGTCGAAGAGGTCGCCGTCCCCTTCCGAGCGCCTCCGGACGTCGACCGGCCGGAGGATCTGCCGTCGATGTGATCACTCCCGCCGAGGGCGGACCATCGTGCGGTCGCTGGGCGATTCGAAGCCGAACCGTGCGTAGAGAGGATGCGCGTCGCGGGTGTTGAGGAACCAGACCAGGTCTCGATGCTCGGGATGCTCGACGGCCTCCCGCACCAGCTCCACTCCGAGGCCGTGGCCTCGATGGCCCTGGAGCACGAACACGTCACCGAGCCATGCCATGCTCGCGCCGTCCGAGATCACGCGCGCGAACCCGACCTGCTCGTCGCCGCGGTAGACGCCGATCACCCTCGTGGACTGCCGAACGAGACGCTCGATGGTGTCCCGATCGCGCCCGCGGACCCAGTACGCCTCTTCGGACAGGTATCGGTGAACCATGTCGACGTCCACGCGGCCGCGATCGTCGTCAGATTCGTAGCCGCCGGCAAGCTCGCGACGCATCAGCAGATGAGACCCAGCCGCCGATGCTCCAGCGTCGGCAGCACGTTCCGGACCCGCCGGAGCTCGGCCATGTCGAGGTCGGCGAACCACACGCCGGAGCCGTCTTGCGGCGCTTCGACCAGGACCTCGCCCCACGGACCCACGATCATCGAGTGGCCGTGGGAGCGCCGGTGCTCGTCGGGTGATCCGAACTCGCCCCACTGCGCCGACGCCGCCACGAAGCACTGGTTCTCGATCGCTCGCGCGCGCAGCAGCGCCTCCCAGTGCGCGACTCCCGTCTGATGCTGGAACTGTGCGGGGAGCACGAACAGCTCCGAGCCGAGCACCATGAGCCCACGGAAGAGTTCGGGGAATCGGAGGTCGTAGCAGATGGACAAGCCGATCCGCAGATCCTCGACGGGATGGGTGACGAGCTCGGTTCCCGGAGTGAAGGTCGCCGACTCGCGGAACGGCGGCTGGCCTTGGAGATCGACGTCGAAGAGATGGATCTTCCGATACGTCGCCACGAGCTCCCCGCTGCGATCGAAGAGCGGGGCGGTGTTGTAGATCCGCTCGCCGTCTCGTTCGTGGACGCTGCCGCCGAGGATCCACATCTGCCGGTCGCTCGCCACCATGGAAAGCATCGTCGATGCCGACCCACCGGGGAGCGTCTCCGCCACCTCGGCGATGCGGGATTCCGGCCCGAGGTAGGAGAAGAACTCCGGTAGCACCGCGATGTCGGCTCCCTCGTCGGCAGCCTCCTCCAGGAGCCCCTGCGCCGCAGCGAGGTTCGAGGGAAGATCCTCCCCCGATCGCATCTGGCAGACGGCTGCGCGCATCTCGGAAGTGTAGGTGGCGATCCGGGGCGGCAAGATGCAGAGGATCGACGTCGAAGCCCTCTTACTGCGAAGCCCCGCCCTCGTTCGACGAAGCATCCGTTACTCGGAGACGTGTCCTCCCCGATGCGAACCGCACAAGGTCGGCTCTGCTCTTGACACCGAGCTTGCGCAGGATGCTGGCTCGATGCGTCTCGATCGTTCTCGGGGAGAGGAAAAGGAGAGCGGCGATCTCGACGTTCGTATGCCCGAGCACCAAGAGGTCGAACACCCCTCGCTCCCGCTCCGTGAGCTTCGCGAGCGGATCCGAGTTGGTCGAGGGGCCGGCCTCCGTTGCTGCGAGCATCGCCCCTAATGCCGGCTGCACGTAGCGCTCACCGTTCAGGATCCGGGCGATCGCTTCCGGGAGCTCGGCTGCAGCTGCCCCCTTTCAACATGTAGCCGCTTGCTCCCGCATCGATCGCACGTCGGATATCGGTTGGACTGTCCACCATCGAAAGCACGAGGATCCGCGCGTTCGGGAAACGCTCCGCGAGCGCTTCGACGACCGCCGCACGGTGAAGACCGTCCATCGACAGATCGGTGACGATCAGGTCCGGGTCACGATCGACTGGGACCTGCAGCGCCTCGTCGGCCGAGGAAGCTTCTGCCACGACGGAGACGCCCGGTTCCGACTCGAGCAGCAATCGGATACCCGCGCGGACGACGGCATGGTCGTCCACCAACATCGCGGTCGCTACCATCCCGTCGGGGATGACGACGTCGGCTTCCGCTCGGTCGTCCACCCCCACCCTCCTCCCCGTCCACGTGATCGAAGATCTCGGCGAGCAGTGTTTCTTGAGTGCGCACCTGAAGGCGTTTCCTGAAGGAGCATATGCTCATCGGTCTGTCGAGGGAACTCAAGTACGAAATGGCTTGAGCAGTAGCGCTGCTCAAGTGGTAGATGCCTCGATCGGGGAGGCACCGAAAGGGAACTATGAGGGAGTATCGAGCGCCCGACGTATCCCGTCGAGGGAACCTGGGTCCTCGAGGCTCGAGAGGTCACCCGTATCCTCGGCCAACGCGACCGCACGGATCACCCGCCGGACGATCTTCGCACTCCGGGTCTTGGGAAGCTCGGGAACGAACACCACCTTCGACGGCAGGAACGAGCGCCCCAGATGCTCGGCGACGACGTTCCGAAGCTTCGTCGCGAGGGCGGGCGCCGGCTCCACTCCGGGCTTCAGCACGACGAAACACCAGATGGTCTCCCCCTTGAGGCGATGTGGCACGCCGATCGCCGCAGACTCCGCCACCGTCGGATCGGACGCGAGCGCGCTCTCCACCTCGGCGGGACCGAGACGCTTCCCTGCCACCGAGAGCGTGTCGTCCGAACGCCCGTGTAGGAACCAGAAGCCGTCTTCGTCCCTCGTCGCCCAGTCGCCGTGCACCCACACACCGGGGAAGCGTCGCCAATACGTCTCGAGGTAGCGATCGGGGTCGCCCCAGATGCCGCGTGTCATCGACGGCCAGGGCTGGCGGCACACGAGCTCCCCCACCTCTTCGGGACCGACGGGCGAGCCGGCTGCGTCGACGACGTCGATATCCATGCCGAGGGCGGGGCCACCGAGGGTGCACGCCTTCAGCTCCGAGATCGGCGACGGCGAGAGGAAGCAGGCCCCGACCTCGGTCCCGCCGGAGAGATTGATGATCGGGAGTCGTGACCCCCCCACCTCCCGATGCAGCCACAGGTAGGCGTCGGGGTTCCACGGCTCACCCGTCGACGCCAAGATCCGGAGCGAGGAGAGATCGTGCCGGCGGATCCGGTCGGTACCCGCGGGGATCAGTGCGCGTATCAGCGTGGGCGAGACGCCGAGGGTCGTGATGCGGTGCCGCTCCACCATCGCCCACAGCCGATCGGGACCGGGATGGGTCGGGGCGCCGTCATAGAGCAGCACGGTCGAACCCGAAGCGAGCGCACCGACGACCTCCCATGGCCCCATGATCCAGCCCAGATCGGTGACCCAATGCAGGACGTCGCCGGGCCGGATGTCCACCTGGTAGGCGACCTCGGCCGCGATCTTCACGAGGAACCCCCCGTGGACGTGCAGCACGCCTTTCGGCTTCCCGGTGGTGCCGCTCGTGTAGCCGATGAAGAGCGGGTGTTCCGGGTCGAGCCGCTCGGACTCGAGCGGCTCATCCGACTCCGCCTCGATCAACCCCGCCCAGTCGTGCTCGTCGCCGATGGCGCCCTCGCCCGCGAGAGCGAGCACGACGGTCGCCTCGACCGTCGTGGCGCGCTCGCGGGCGAGCCGCGCCGTCGCCGACATCGGAACGGCGCGCCCCTTCCGCAGGAACGCGTCCGCGGTGAGGACGACCTTCACGTTCGCGTCGTTCAGCCTGACCGCGACGGCGTCCACCCCGAAGCCGCTGAAGATCGGGGCCCAGATCGCCCCGATCTTGGAGCACGCCATGACGGCCGCCACGGTCTCCGGCGTCATCGGCATGAAGATCGCGACGGCGTCGCCGAGCCCGACCCCCAGCCGCCGGAGCGCCCGTGCCAGGCGATCCGTCTGCCGGCGGAGCTCTCCGTAGGTCCACGTGCTCGTGTCGCCGGCTTCCCCCTCCCAGACCACCGCGGGCGCGTCGGGGGTGCTCGCGGCCCATCGATCGACGCACTGATGTGCGAGGTTCACGCGCCCGCCCCCGAACCACGTCGCCCATTCGACGCCCCGTGAGATGTCGCGGACCTGCTGATACGGCTCGAAGAACTCGATGTCGAGATCGCGGACCACCGCGTCCCAGAACCATTCCGCGTCGGCGATCGAACGCCGCACGAGCGCGTCGTAGGTCTCGATCCCGTGCGTCCGCATGAACCGCGTCACGTTGGCGCGCTCGATGTACTCGAGGGTCGGCGACCAGATGATGTCGGTCACGCCGCACACGATACGCGCCGCCGTTCGCCGCACCTTCGCGAGGGACGGATGCGGAGACCGTGCTCCTTCGATATACATGGTGCCCATGGGGCTCCGAGTGGTGGTGGCCGGTGTCGGCTGGTCCGGTTTCTCTCCGACGACCGCCGGCATCTCCTACAAGGAACTGATGTTCGAGGCCGCTCGCCAGGCCTATGCCGACGCCGGACTCGACCCCCGCAGCGAGATCGACTCGTTCGTCTGCTGCTCCGAGGATCTCGAGGAGGGGACGAGCATCTTCGACGAGTACGTCCCCGACCAGTTGGGCGCGGTGCAGCGCCCCGTGCAGACGGTTGCCTCCGATGGGCTGTTCGGAGTGGCGACGGCCGTGATGCTGATCCGCAGCGGGATCGCGTCCACCGTGGCGATCGAATCCCACTCCAAAGCGAGCGACATCGTCTCGACGGGGCGGGTCGATCGGTTCGCGATGGATCCGGTGCTCAACCGGCCGCTCGGCGTGTCCGCAACCGCGCTCGCCGGGCTCGAGATGCGCCGCTGGCTGCACGTGGCCGGTCGATCGGAGGTCGAATGCGCCGAGGTGGCCGCTCGCAACCGCGATCACGCGCGGAACAACCCACGCGCGTCCTACGCCGACACGCGTGATCCGACGCCCCTCTTCGACCCGCTCACGCGTGAGCAAGCCGCGGAGCCGGCGGACGGGTGCGTCGTCCTGGTGCTCTCGAGCGAGGAGAAGGCGCCGGCGAGCGCCGTGTTCATCGACGGCATCGGGTGGAGCCAGGACGCACCCTCGGTCGAGAGTCGGGAGTGGGATCGCGCGGCGGCCGCCGAGCGAGCCGCCCGGGCGGCGTACGAACGAGCGGGGATCGATCCGTCCGACGTCGAGGTCGCGGAGGTCGACGACACGTATGCGTACAAGCAGCTCCAGCACCTGGACGCGCTCGGGTTGCACGGCCTCGACTCAGATCGGGTCAACATGAGCGGCGGAGCCCTCGGCGAGGGTCACCTCCGAGAGGCGAACGGACTCGCACGCGCCCTCGCGTGCATCGAACGGCTCCGCGCGGGTGACGCCCGTGTGGGTCTGGCCCAATCGTGGCGAGGGGTTCCTTCCACCTCGGCGGCGGTCGCCGTGATGCGGCGATGAGCCCGCGCGTCGCTGTGGTCGGGGCCGGCATGTCCCGGTTCGTCCGGCGCGCGCAGGAGACCGGCAAGGAGCTGTCGTGGATCGCGACCCGCGAAGCGCTCGCGTCGTGCGAGCTGAAGCTCACCGACGTCGACACGGTGTGCCTCACGAGCGCGCCGGACGCGTTCGACGGGGTCCACCGCAAGGGCGACTACCTCGCGGACGGCGCCGGCGCGTGGGCCAAGCCCTACATGCGCACGTACGTGGGAGGGGGCAGCGGCGTGTTCACCGCGATCCAAGGGTGGTACACGGTGGCCTCCGGCTTGGCAGACGTGGTCGTGTGCGTGGCCGAGGAGAAGATGTCCTCCTGCCAGCCTCATCCGCAGGGCGCGTTCCTCACGATCTTCGACAACATCCTCGAGCGGCCGCTCGGCCCCAACCTGCTCTGGATCTTCGCGCTGGAGATGCAGCGGTACATGCAGGCCTACGGCCTCGACAAGCGAGACATCGCGCAGGTCGCCGTGAAGAACAAGCGCAACGCCGCAGACCACCCGGCCGCCCTCCTCGGTCAGACAGACATCACCGTGGAAGACGTCCTCGCGAGCGAGACGCTCGCCTGGCCGGTGCAGCGGCTCGACGTCTCTCCGATCTCCGACGGCGCGGTCGCCATCGTGATGGCATCGGAGGAGGCTGCGAAGAGGCTCACCGATCGCCCCGTGTGGGTGCAAGGCGTCGGCTGGAACCTCGACACCACGTACTGGACGAACCGCGACCTCGCCTACCCCGAGTACGTCGAGAACGCGGCGCGGATGGCCTACGGGATGGCCGGAGTGAACGAACCCCGCAAGGAGATACATGTCGCCGAGCCATACGACCCCTTCGACTACAAGGAGCTGCATCACCTCGAGGGACTCCTGCTGTTCGACCGCGGGAAGGCTCCCGAGGCGGCGGCGGCGGGCGTCACCGCCCGTGACGGAGACCTCCCCTGTTGCCCGTCCGGTGGGCTGCTCGGTGTCGGGAACCCGATCGCAGCGGCGGGTCTGATGAAGATCGCGGAGCTCTTCTGGCAGCTCCGGGGCGAGGCCGGCGCCCGGCAGGTCCCGGGCACTCCCGAGCGCGGCGTCGCGCAGGCCTGGGGTGACCTGATGCAGGTCGGGACCGTCGTCGTGATGGGGAATGATGGCGGGCCGCTCACCACGGCCACGCGATCACCGACGCCGCAGTCGCCGCCACCCGGCCCGCGGGCCACCCCGCTCTCCGACCAGGAGTTCCGTTCGGCGACCGGCGCGGTGGAACAGCGACTGGACACGCTCTACGACTGGGATGCGGGCGAGGCGATCGGTGCGTTCCTCGACGGACTCCGCGAGCAGCGCATCCTCGCCACGACCTGCGTCTCGTGCGGCAGAACACTCGTCCCGCCGCGCAAGTTCTGCGAGCGTTGCTTCCGGCCGGCCGACGGCTGGACCGAGGTCCCACAGACCGGCAGCGTGGACACGTTCTCGATCTGCCACGTCACCTGGGACATGCGACCGCTGGAGGAGCCGCAGATCCCGGCCGTGATCCGGCTGGACGGCACGAGCGAAGGCGGCTTCCTGCATCTCCTCGGCGAGGTGGCGCCCGAGGACGTCCACGCCGGGATGGAGGTCGAGGCGGTCTGGAAGCCGGCGGGTGAGCGCGCGGGTTCGATCCTCGACATCGCGTACTTCCGTCCGTTGGATCCGGAGGTCCGTCGTGAGCTCGTGGCCACGGCCGCCGCCGAGACACCTCTGGGATCCGCCGTATGAGTCCGACGAAGATCCCGGGCGAGCTCTCGGTCTCGTTCCGCTACACCCCCGGTGTCGGGAACACGGCGTTCTTCGAGGCGCTCCGCGATCGCGGAGTGTTCCTGGGTTCCCGGTGCGATGACTGTGCCGTGACATACGTGCCCGCCCGCATCTTCTGCGAGCGCTGCCTCGTCGAGCTCGAGCCCAGCGAGGAATGCGGACCCGATGGCGAGCTCGTGTCGTGGACGGTCGCGCGCGTGGACGTGGATGATCGACCGCTGGACCAACCGGTCACCTACGGGTTGGTTCGACTCGACGGGGCAGACACGGTCTTCCTCCACCGCCTCATCGACGTGAACGACCCACCGGAGATCGGGGGACGTCTCCGCGCGGTCCTGGCAGAGGATCGCACCGGATCGATCTTCGACGTCGAAGGGTTCGCTCCCGCGTCGGGCTAGCCGGCCGCCCGCCAGTCGACCGAGACGACCTGCACCGGCTTCGCGAAACCCTTCAGCTCGACCTCACGAGGTTCGCCCGCCCGGACATCTCCCATCCCCTCCAGGGTCTCGACGCTCGCGACGACCTCGTTCCCACTTGCGAGCGCACCGATCCGTGCGGCCGCGTGCACGCCGGCCCCCTCGTAGTCCCCCCCACGCACCGTCGCCTCCGCGGCATGCACGCCGATCCGGATCTGGGGAGCGAAACCGTGCTCACGCCGATGGTCCGCCAACCGACGCTGGATCTGGGCCGCGCATGCGAGCGCTGTCCGCGCATCGCCGAACGCCACGAAGAACCCGTCGCCCGTGTGCTGGACGACCTCCCCGCCCTGGTCGGCGACGCACAGCCGAAGCGCCTCGTCGTGCCAGCGGAGCAGGTCGTGCCACGCCTCGTCGCCTATCGCCTCGACCAGGGCGGTCGACCCCACGATGTCTGTGAACATGAACGTTCGGACCTTGCGCACGGCCGACGGCCGCGTCTCCGTAAGGGCGGCGAGCCACGCGGCCGCCCGCTCTGAGTCCGGAACGGCGCCGAGCCGGTCGAACGTCTTCCGTGCCCCCTCGAGCTCCAGCTTGGCACCCTCGCCGTCGCCCTGTGCGATGAGCGCCTCGGCAAGCAGCATGGAATCGGTCGCTGCCTCGAAAGGGGCGTCGATCTCACGCCAGAGCCGTCGCGACTCGCGGAAGCTCTGGGCGGCCTCGTTGGGCTGGTCGCGGAGCAGCGCGGCGACGCCGGCCGCCTCCGCGGCGGCTGCTTTGATCGCGGTCGTCCCGAACTCGTCTGCGATCTCGGCCAGCTCCGTCGCCGCCGCGTCAGCCGTGCCGGCATCGCCGCGCGCGCGGGCGATGGCCGCCTGAACTGGGAGGAGACGTGCTCGAGCGAGCTTGTTCCAGGTCAGCTCCTGGAGGCTGCCGCGGAGCGAGGCAGCCGCCGCGTCGGCGTTGCCCCGGGCGAGCAGCAGGGAGGCGCGGCCCGGCTGCGGCTGCTCACCTAACGCCTGAGCGTGATCGAACGCCTCCTCCGCTCCCTGGAGATCGCCCATGCGCAGACGGACCTCTCCGAGCTCCTGGAACGCGGCCGCTGCGACCGCCGGGTGGAAGTCGCGCAATTCGTCCACCGCGCGCCGCACCTCGGCCTCGGCATCCGCCCATGCGCCCGTGAGCCGCATGAACTCCGCGCGGTGGACCCGGCAGATCCCCGGGAAACCCGTGATGTCTTGCTGCTCGCACCAGCGCTTCGCGACCTCGGCCCATTCACTCCCGCGTCGGTAATCGGCCGCCTCGCGGCACGCGGCCATCACGTTGCAGAACACGGCGCCGGTCGTGACCGGTCCCAGCTCACCCCCGACCGCGGCCGCGGCCGCACCCTCCATCAGGACCCAAGCCTCATCGAGCTGCCCGGCGTTCGCGAGCGCCTGGCCTCGGCGCATCGCCGCCCAGACGGGGAGGTCGGGGTCATCGAGCCGGCCTGCGATCTGGACCGCTCGATCGAAATGGGCCACGGCATGGTCGAGCTCGCCCCGGTCGAGCGCGAGCTCCCCGTGGGCGATCGCGAGGTACCCGTGGGCAATCGACTCCGGCTCGTTCTCCACGAGATGCTCCGCGCGGTGCAGCCATCCCTGGGCAACGGAGCCAGCTCGCTTCGCGATGTGTTCCCGGCGGAGGGTGAGCGCCATGAACGCTGCGCGAGCGCGATCGCCCCGATCGAGGTAGGCCGCGTAGGCACGCTCGCGCACCGCGATCGACTCGCCGGCCAGACCGATCCACCAGCTGGACTTCGCCAGGGCCTCGAGGTCATCAGGGTCGAGGAGGCCTCGAGCGTCGGCCTCTTTCAGCAATCGATGGGCCTCCGGCCACGCTCGGCGGCCGTAGGCCTCGCGTCCGGCCTGGAGCGGATCGGCGACAACGACATCCGTCATGAGGCCATCCTCCCACCGGGAGGCCGATAGCTGAAGGGGTAATCTCGTCCGGATGGACTTCGAGCTCACCCAGGAGCAGACGCAGGTCCGCGACCTCGTTCGTGAGTTCGCCACTCAGGAGATCGCACCTGGCGCCGGCGAGCGCGACGAGCACGAGGAGCTGCCCCTGGACATCGTCAAGAAGCTGGGTGAGCTGGGGATCTGCGGCGTTCCGCTTCCCGAGGAGTACGGCGGGCTGGGGGCCGACGCCATCACCTGGGCCCTCGTCATCGAGGAGCTCGGGCGGGTGGACTCGAGCGTGGCGGTCACCGTTTCGGTCGCCTCCGGCTTGGCCGGCGGGATGGTCAGCCGGTACGGGACCCATGAGCAACGGCAGCGATGGATACCGCCGATCGCCGCCGGCGAGATGCTGGCGGGGTTCGGCCTCACCGAGCCCGGCAGCGGATCCGACGCGGCCGCGCTCCGGACGAAGGCGCGTCTGGACGGCGGCGAGTGGGCGATCGACGGCTCGAAGTCGTTCATCACGAACAGCGGGACGCCGATCACCGGTTTCGTGGTCGTGGCGTGCCGCACCGACGAGGGTTCGGCCAACGGTGTGTCCACGATCCTCGTGCCGGCCGAAGCTCCCGGCTTCACCGTCGGGCCTCCCTACCGGAAGCTCGGGTGGCGATCGAGCGACACCCATGAGCTGGCGTTCGAGGACTGCCGGGTGCCGGAGGAGAACCTCTTGGGCGAGGCGGGCAAGGGCCTGGCGCAGTGCCTCGCCGCGCTCGACGACGGGAGGATCTCGATCGCGGCGCTCTCGGTGGGGCTCGCGCAGGGATGTCTCGATGCGAGCGTCTCTTACGCGAAGGAGCGGGAAGCGTTCGGCCGCCCGATCGGCGCCTACGAGGCCGTCGCGTTCAAGCTCGCCGACATGCGAGCGACCATCGACTCCGCGCGCCTGCTCACCTACCGCGCCGCGTGGTTGAAGGATCAAGGTCGGCCCTACGCGACCGAGGCCGCGATCGCGAAGCTCCGGGCGAGCGAGATCGCGGTCGACGTCGCTCGCGAGGCGATCCAGGTCCACGGCGGCTACGGCTTCACGGAGGAGTTCCCGGTCGCCCGCGCGTACCGCGACGCCAAGGTGCTGGAGATCGGCGAGGGCACCAGCGAGATCCTGCGACTCGTGATCGCTCGCGATCTCGGTCTCCAACCGCAGGTCTGAGCGTGCCGAGCGGCCGCTACGCGGTGCGAGGGCGAAGCGGCACCGTCGTGGGCACCGAGGATTTCCGAAGCGCTCCCGGCCCGATGGGCTGGCGCTATCTCTCCGAGATCCGCAGGGATGAGCCGACCCCGCACGGCGAGATCGTGGACGTCGCGGTCGACGCCGAGTGGCGGGTCGTTCGTGCCCGGATCGACACCGGCGAGCATTCGATCATGCTCGAGCCCCGCGGTCGGTCACTGGCGGGGGTGCGTGACGGTGAGCCGGTGCAGGCCGGCTGGGGGCCGGACATGCATCTCGACTACCTGACTCCCGCGATGAACGCGATCACCGCGCAGCGACTCGTGGGGACGACCGAGATCGATGTGGTCTACCTCGAGCCGGTGACCGTCGAACCGACGCTCGTCCGGCAACGGTACGAGCTCCTCGGCTCGGAGGAGGTCGAGACGCCGGTGGGCAGGTTCGCGAGTGACCGATGGCGGTACACGGCGCTGGAGAGCGGTTGGACCAGCGATCTCTGGGTCGCCGGCGACGTGGTGGTTCGTTACGACCGCGCCTTCGAGCTCATCGGCTACGAGGCGGGAGCGACGGGACCGGTCCCGGTCCCGTCGTGAAAGGCGGGGCTGCGGCGCTTGCGCGCCGCCGCCCCGCCCCACCACCGTGACCGGACTTAGCCGATCTTGAGAGCTTCAACCTCGATCTCGAGATCGATCTTCCTGCTGACCAGGAAACCGCCGGTCTCGAGGATCATGTTCCAGTTCACGTTCCAGTCCTCGCGCTCGAGCTCGGTCTTGGCCGTCGCCGCGAGCACGGTGACCCCGTACGGGTTCGTCTCCGTGCCGAGGTACTCCCCCTGGAGCGTGACCGGCCGAGTGACGTCGCGGATCGTGAGGTCGCCGTCCAACTCGAAGCTCGCTCCACCCGTGTGACGGACCGCGGTGCTCCGGAACGTCATCAGCGGCCACTTCTCCACGTTGAGGAAATCGTCGCTCTTCAGGTGCTGGTCCCGCTGCTCCGTGTTGGTCTGGATGCTCGCGGTCTTGATCTCGACCTCGGCGTTCGACTCCTGCGGGTTGTCCGCGATCTCGATCCAGCCCGAGAAGTCAGTGAACCGCCCACGAACCTTGGTCAGGATGTGCCGGGCCACGAATTCCACCGCCGTGTGCGCGACGTCCAGCTCGTACTTCCCCGCGGGCGGCAGCTGGATGCCCCCGATCTCCTTCACCGCTTCTGCCATCTGGCATCTCCCCTTTCACGACCCTTCCAACCCGGGAATGCGGTACTCAGTATTCCGGTGTTGCTAGGGATGGGTGGGAAACTCCGGATAGGATGGCGGGGATGGACGAGGATCGAACGGTGTGCGAGAGCTTCCAGCGGGCGGCGCAGTTGGTCGCGAAGCGCTGGACGCCCCAGATCGTGTGGGTGCTCCTCGACGGGCGCCGCCGCTACTCCGCCGTCCGTGACGCGATCCCCGAGATCTCGGACACCCTGCTCTCGGAGCGGCTCCGCGAGCTCGAAGAGGCGGGCGTCGTCACGCGAACAGTGACCCCTTCAACGCCGGTGTTGATCGAGTACGGCCTCAGCGACCGTGGGCGGGAGCTGGCCGTCGTGATGGACGGGCTCTCGACCTGGGCCGAACGCTGGGCCGCCATCGGCGCCTGACCATCGCTCAGCCGGTCACGGCCCGATCCGCGATCGCCAGCGCTTCGTCGATGATCGAGAAGCCTTCTTCGAGCTGTTCCTCGGTGATGCACAGTGGCGGGTTCGTCATGATCCCGTTGAAGCGGATCATGGTGAACAGGCCTCGTTCGAGCAACGTCTTGTTCACGGCCTGCATGGTCTCGTTCACCACGTTGTAGGGCGAGAGCGGCTCCATCGTGTCGCGGCTCTCCACGAGCTCGAGGATCCCGAACAGTCCGATGTTGCGCACTCGGCCGACGCTCGGGTGCTTCGTCATCAGCTCCTCGTGGTGACGCCGCATCACCGGATCGAGCCGCTTCGAGTTCCCGATCAGGTCGTCCTCCTCCAGTACGTCGATCGCCGCGATCGCCGCCGCGCACGAGAGCGGATGCGAGTTGTACGTGAGTCCGCCGTAGAACACGTGCTCCTTGAAGTGCGCGGCGATCTCCGGCTTGATCGCCACGGCGCCGAGCGGCAGGTACGAGGACGTGAGCCCCTTCGCGGCGGTCATCAGGTCGGGGACGACACCCCAGTGGTTCACGGCGAACCACTCGCCGGTCCGTCCGAACCCGCACATGATCTCGTCCGCGATCAGCACGATCCCGTGGCGGTCACAGAGCTCGCGCACGCCCTCGAGGTAGCCGTCGGGCGGGATCAGGATGCCGTTCGTCCCCGTCACCGTCTCGAGGATGAAGGCCGCGATCGTCTGCGGCCCCTCGAGCTCAATCGTCTCTTCGAGCGTGGCCAGCGCCGTCGCCGCGTCCTCCGTGCCGCGCGCCGTCCCGCGATAGGGATCCAGGACGTGGACGATCCCAGGCATCGGCGGGTTCTCGTTCGCCCAGCGGCGGGGGTCACCGGTCAGATTGATCGTCGCGTAGGTCGCGCCGTGGTACGAGCGGTAGCGCGCGAGGATCTTCTGTCTGCCGTTATATGCCTTCGCGATACGGATCGCGTTCTCGTTCGCTTCCGCGCCGCCGAGCGTGAAGAACGTCTTCTCGAGCTCACCCGGCCAGAGCGTGGCGAGCTTCTCGCCGAGCCGGGCCCTGGTCTCGTACGCCATGAACGGAGAGATATACGGGAGCTTCTCCGCCTGGCGACCGATCGCGTCGGCCACGCGCTTGTCGCCGTGACCGATGTTCACGCCCATGAGCTGGGAGTTGAAGTCGAGGTACCGCTTGCCGTCGACGTCCCAGAAGTACACGCCCTCGGCCCGATCGACCGCGATCGGGGCGGCCTTCGACTGCGCCTGCCAATCGTAGAGGGTGTAGCGCTTCGACTTCTCGACGATCTCCGCGGCTGACATCGGGCGGTCTTCGGGCATCGTTCCGCTCCTCGCTTCGACTCCTCGGTAGGGCGGAGCCATCATCGCAGACCACGGCCTGCATCTCCCGGGGACCGATCAGCCCTTGACGACGTCGCCGCCCTTCATCACGAAGGGGATGTCCTCCAACACCGTGACGTCGTCGATCGGATCGCCCTCGACCGCGATCAGGTCGGCGAATCGACCGGGCTGGAGCGACCCGACCCGATCCTCCCACCCCAGGAGCTCGGCGGAGACCAGCGTCGCACTCTGGATCGCTTCCAGCGGGGTCTGGCCGAACCGCACGTGGAAGGCGAGGTTCTTCGCGTTCATCCCGTGCGGGTAGATGCCGGAGTCGGTTCCGAACGCGATCCTCACGCCCGCCTTCACGGCCTTGGCGAAATTCTCCCGCTGCGCGTCGTTGGTCATCTCCGTCTTCCGGAGAGCCTCGTCGGAGTATCCGAGTCGCGGACCTTCCTGGATCATCCAATCGCCGTCGAACATGTCGGCGACCAGATACGTCCCCCGCTCGACCATGAGATCGATCGTCTCGTCGTCGATCAAGCACCCGTGCTCGATCGAGCGAACGCCGGCGCGGATGGCGCGCTTCGCGCCTTCCGCGCCGTGGGCATGCGCGGCGACGTGAGTCCCTCTGGCCTCCGCTTCCTCGACGGCCGCCCGCATCTCCTCCTCGGTCAGCTCGGGCTTGCCGGGGTCGGTCCCGGACGTGAGGACGGCTCCCGTGGCGAGGACCTTGATGAAGTCGGCACCGGCATCGAAGATGCGCCGGACGTTCGCGCGCACCTGATCGGCGCCGGTGGAGACACCCACGCGGAGCTCTGCCGGCACCGGGGCGTCGGGGGGCAGACCCGTGATGTCGCCGCCGCCGCCCGGGCAGGTCACATAGGCGCCGGCGCACATCATCCGGGGACCTGGGATCCTCCCGTCCTCGATCGCCTCTCGCAGCGCGAGGTCGACGAACGCATGGAACGTCCCCACGTCGCGCACGGTGGTCACGCCTCCGAGCAGCGTCGCGAGTGCGTTCGTCACGCCGGTGAGGGCTTCCTGGGCCGAGGAGCGGTTCACGAGGTAGGCGTAGCCCTGCCCCTCGTCCAGCTCCCCGATGAGGTGTGCGTGGCTGTCGATCAGACCGGGCAGGACGGTCCGGTCCGACAGGTCGATCGTGCGAACTCCGGAGGGCGCCTCGGAAGCGGGAAGCACGGCCGCGATCCGGTCGCCGTCCAGCACGAGCGCCCGATCCCTGAGCACGTCGCCGGCCGCCACGTCCACGAGGCGGCCGGCGATCACCACGACTGGCTCGGCCGAAGGCATCGGCGGAGCATACTCTCGGCCTCCCCCTTCTGGCGGATGCTACCGACCTTCGCCCGGTAGGCGAACGGGGCCATGCGGCCGATACCTCAAAGGTGGTACGACGCAAGCACCCTGTCTCTCTCGTAGCCGTGGCGACCTTGGTGATCCTGGCGTCGCTGGTCGCGGTCGCCCAGCCGTCGGCCGCGACCACTCCCACCTGGTTCGACCTCCCCGCGACGGACTCGTTCCCGCAGGGGCTCGCGGCCGGGCCGGACGGCACGACATGGGTCGCGAACCGGTTCGCGTCGGAGATCGAGCGCGTCGACCTGGGAGGTCTGCACGCCCCCATCGGATTGGAGTCGGGCGCGGACCCCTATGAGATCGTGAAGGGTCCCGACGGCGCGATGTGGTTCACCGACCACAACGGGAATCGCATCGGGCGGCTCACCGCCGCGGGCGACCTCACCGAATTCTTCCTCAGCGACCGGTCCAGGCCGACCGGCATCACGGTCGGTCCCGACGGTGCCCTGTGGTTCACGCAGCGGGGGGTCAGCGCGATCGGTCGGATCACCCTCGACGGGGAGCTCACCGAGTGGCCGACCCTCACGCCGCAAGCGGCACCACTGGGCATCACGACCGGCCCCGACGGCGCGATCTGGTTCACCTTGACGACGGCGAACGCGATCGGTCGGATCACGATGGACGGCGTCATGACCGAGATCCCGCTTTCCGATCCGGCGCACGGTCCGCAGTGGATCACCCTCGGGCCCGACGGCGCGTTGTGGTTCACCGCCCGAACCACGAACACGATCGTCCGCATGACGGGCGGTGGCGGGTTCGTCGAGTACCCCGTCCCGACTCCCGATGCCGGCCTGAACGGCATCACGGTGGGGCTCGACGGCGCTCTGTGGTTCACGGAAAGCTCGGCCGACGCCGTGGGCCGGATGAGCCTCGGTGGCGACATCGTCGAGATCCCCCTCGGCGAGGGGGCAACGCCGACGGGTATCGCGGTCGGGGCGGACGGAGCCATCTGGTTCAGCGCACCGGGCACCAACCGTGTGGGCAGGCTCGACCCCGTGGCCGCTCCCGACGAGACCGCCCCCGTCGTCACCATCGTCTCCCCCGCCGACGGTTCGATCTTGACCAAGGGCGAGGGCATGATCGCCGACTACTTCTGCACCGACGAGTCGGGCGGCTCGGGCGTGGACACCTGCGAGGGACCCGTGTCGGACGGAGCGGTCGTTCCCAACGGTCTCGGCTCGCATCGGTTCACGGTCAGAGGCACGGACGCCGAAGGCAACGTCGGGACCGCGACCCACGGGTACGTCGTCTTCGACGACATCGGTGGCCCGATCACGAACCAGACCTCGTTCTCGGCCGGACGCGTGATCCCGATCATCCTGAAGCTGGGCGGGCGACCCCGGGGTCCCGTCTTCGCGAGTGGATACCCGCTGGTACGCGCCGTCGATTGCGCGACCGGCGAGACGATCGGAGCCGACCGGCCCGCCAACGTGCGGGCCAACGTCACCAACGGACGACTGCTCCTACAGTGGCGGACGGCTGCCGGCTGGGGTGGCTCGTGTCGGTCGCTCGTGGTCCGGCTCGGCTTCGACGGCTGGTCGACCGCCGACGCCTTGTTCACGGTTCGCTTCGCCTGACCCGGCTACCCGCGCTTCTCGAGCTGCTCGTCGATCAACGACCTGAGTTCGTCCCGACCGAACGGCCGGGAATGGCCGGCACAGACCAGCTCCACGGGGAGCTCCCGGAGCCGCTCGAGCGAAGCGACGAAGGCCCCCTCGTCCTCCGCGTACAGAGGGTCGTCCAGCGCCGCGGTGTCCCCGGTGAACAGCATCCCGCCGGCCCTGTCCCAGAGTGCGATCGACCCGGCCGTGTGCCCCGGGACGTGCAGGACCTCGAAAGCTCGATCCCCGAGATCCACCACGTCGCCTTCGACCAGGAGACGCGTCGGCTCCGTCGGGGGTGTCCGCCATCCGGCGACGTCGAAGGATGCTCGCGGCGATGCCATGATCACGAGCTCGGGGGGCTCGTAGCCGTACCACCGGATCTCGTCCTCGAGGCCCGGCCGGAAGTCCTCCCGTCGCAACGCAAGCCCCTCGGGTTCGCAGATCCCGCCGGCGTCGGCCTCGTGGCACCAGCGCTCGTCGAAGGCGTGGAGCCCGCCGATGTGGTCGAAATGATCGTGCGTGACGACGGCCACGAGCTGCCGATCGCCTGCGAACGGCTCCAGCGCCACTCGCAGGTCGCCGATCCCGTTGCCCGTGTCCACGACGAGGTCGCGATCGCGGCCCCGAACGTGCCACACGTTGGACTCGAAGAACGTATCGAGATGATCCTCCACGAGCAGCACCACGTCCTCGGTGACGCGCTGCGTTCGGAACCAGTCCTGGGCGACCGGCAGCTCGCTCACAGTCGGTCGGTGAAGAACACGGACGAGGGCTCGGGACGAAGACAGTGGACCGACACCATCGAGGCGTTGTACGAGCCGACGTTCGGGATCGCCACGATGTCGCCCTCCTCGACCTCCGGCATCGGATGGTCTTCGGCGAACAGGTCGTTGCCCTCGTTGATGTGACCGGACACGGTCACGTTCGCGACCGGCTCGGCATCCGCGGCGCGGCACAGGATCGGGTGGAACGGGATCTTGTAGACGAAGTGCTCGTTCATCACGCTCCAGCCGGTGTCCAGACCGACGAACGTCGTCCCGTCACGGTCCTCCACACTCACCACCTCGGCGAGATGGACCGCGCTTTCCTTCGCCAGGAACTCCCCCGGCTCGGCGCCCACGACGACATCGAGCGGTCCCAGATGCTGCGCGAGGACGCCCGCCCACGCGTCGAGGTCCAGCGGATGATCCGTCGGCCGGAACCGCACGCCGAGACCACCCCCCGTGTTGATCTCGACGATCGGGCAGCCCGCGTCCATCAGCACGCGGGCGGCGGCGGCCACGCGGCGCATCGTCTCGTCCACGACGGGAAGGGCGTCGCTCAGATAGAGGTAGCCCGCGTGCACGTGCACCGTGTCGATGATGAGGCCGTGCGTGCGTGCGATGTCCAGAGCCTCGCCGAGCCGCTCCGGGTAGATCCCGAACTTCGTCGGCCGGTCTCCGGCGTAGGTCTGACCTCCGCCGGGGAACGCGGCGCCGATCCGTGGGTTGATGCGGACGCCGACCGAAGACCCGGGAGCTCGCCTGCCGACACGGTCGAGCTGGCTGAGCAGATCCACGTTGAGGTGCACGCCGGACTCGAGGACGGCGTCCAGGTCGCGGGTCGACATGTTGGTCCCCGTGTAGCTGATCTCCTCGGCCTTCCACCCGTGATCGACCGCCCACCGGATCTCGCCCGGCGAGCACACGTCCATCCCGATACTCTCCGGCGTCTCTGGAGCTCCGAGGGCTCGGAGGGACGCGAGGAACGCCGGCTCTCGCTGCGCCTTCAGCGCGAGCCGGACCCTGTGCCGGAGCCCGGCGTGTCCGAGCGCTCCCTGGAGCGCTCGGACCTGCTCTTCGGCTCGGACGAGGTCGTAGACGTACAGCGGGGTCCCGTGTTCACGAGCGATCGTCTCCGCGTCGCGCCCGGCGATCGAGAGGCGGCCGGCCCGGAC